>NZ_JBIBSG010000010.1:0-271931 GCF_043077235.1 Streptomyces sp. NPDC016309
GGGGGCGGCGGCGGGCGGCGGGTGGGCGGGGCGCGGGGGGGGGGGGGGGGGCCGCCGGCGGGGGGGGGGGGGGGGGGGGGGCGGGGGGGGGCGCCCCCCCCGGGGGGGGGGGCCCCCCCCCCCGCCGCGTGCGGTCAGCGCTCGGCGCTCGCCCGGAGCATGCCCTCGCGCTCGACGATCTTGACGCGTTCGCGGCCCTCGGCCTCACCCAGCGCCCGCTCGGCCGCGTCCAGGCGGTACCAGCCCTCCCAGGTCGTGTACTCCACGCCCTTGTCCCGCAGGAACGCGTCGACCGCGCCCTCCTCCGGGGCGGCCGGGACCAGGAGCCGGCCCTCGCGGTGGTCCTCCAGCAGGTTGGCCACCGTCTCGTTGGCGTCGCCCTTGGTGTGGCCGATCAGGCCGACCGGACCGCGCCGGATCCAGCCCGTGACGTACGTCGACGCCATGTGCTCGCCACCCTCGATCACCCGGCCGCCCTCGTCCGGCACCGTGCCGCTGGCGAGGTCGAACGGCAGCTTGGGCAGCTCGTCGGAGAGGTAGCCCACCGCGCGGTACACGGCCTGGACGTCCCAGGTCGTGAACTCGCCCGTGCCCTTGACGTTGCCCGTGCCGTCCAGCTCGGTGCGCTCGGTGCGCAGCCCGACGACCCTGCCGTCCTCGCCGACGATCTCGGCCGGCGACTCGAAGAAGTGCAGGAACAGCTTGTGCGGCCGGTCGCCGACGTCGCGGATCGCCCAGTTCTCCAGGGTCTTGGCGACCATGTCGACCTGCTTGTTGGAGCGCCGCTGCTCGATGGACCCGGCGTCGTAGTCGATGTCCTCGGGGTTGACGACGACCTCGATGTTCGGCGAGTGGTCCAGCTCGCGCAGCTCCATCGGGCTGAACTTCGCCTGTGCCGGGCCGCGCCGCCCGAAGACGTGGACCTCCAGCGCCTTGTTCGCCTTCAGGCCGTCGTGGACGTTCGGCGGGATCTCGGTCGGCAGCAGCTCGTCCGCCGTCTTCGCCAGGATGCGCGCCACGTCCAGCGCCACGTTGCCCACGCCCAGCACGGCGACCTTCTCGGCCTCCAGCGGCCAGGTGCGCGGCACGTCCGGGTGGCCGTCGTACCAGGACACGAAGTCGGCGGCGCCGTACGAACCGTCCAGGTCGATGCCGGGTATGTCCAGCGCCCGGTCGGCCGTCGCGCCGGTCGAGAAGACCACCGCGTCGTAGAACGTCCGCAGGTCGTCCAGGACGATGTCGGTGCCGTAGTCGACGTTGCCGAACAGCCGGATCTGCGGCTTGTCCAGCACCTGGTGCAGCGCGGTGATGATGCCCTTGATGCGCGGGTGGTCCGGCGCGACGCCGTACCGGATGAGGCCGAAGGGCGCGGGCATACGCTCGAAGAGGTCGATCGACACACCGGGGTCGGTGGCGGCCTCGGACTTCAGCAGCGCGTCGGCGGCGTAGATCCCGGCGGGGCCGGCACCGACGATCGCGACCCGCAAGGGGCGGGGCATGACGAATTCCCTTCGAGCGAGGAGTGAGCGGTGACGTGAGTGCTCATACGCACCCTAAGTAAGGCTCGCCTCACCTCGGTACCCGCCCCCCGCCTATGACCCCATAAGCCGGGCTTATGGCATCTCTCGCCTCCACGCATGAACCGCGCCACGCTGGAACCATGAACGGCACGGCCGGCTGGGGCGCCAGGCTGATGAACAGCTCGATCACGGGCATGTCCCCGTGGATCGTCTTCTCCTTGCTGGTCGGCCCCGGCCGTTATGAACCGGCGGCCGGCCTCGCCCTGGCCCTGGCGGCCGTCCTGCTGCTGGTGCGCCACCGGCCGGTGTTCCTGGAGGTCGCCGGACTGGTCTTCTTCGGCGTCCTCACCGTCGTCGGCATGATCGCCCCGGTGGACACGATGCGATGGCTGGAGACGTACGCCAACGAGATCTCCAACCTCGCGATCGCCGCGCTGGCGGTGCTCTCCGTCGCGGCGGCGGCACCCCTGACGACGCCGTACGCCCGCAAGAAGGTCCCGCGCGAGTTCTGGCACACGCGGGACTTCCTCCGGGCCAACGTCGTCGTCACCCAGGCCTGGGCACTGGCCTTTCTGGTGGCGGCCGTGGCGGGCGGCATCGGCGACCTCGTCCTGCACGACCCCGACAACCTCTGGACGGCCTGGCTCGTCCAGGCGTCGGCGCTCATCACCGCCATGCGCTTCACCGAGTGGTACCCGGCCGTCCCCCGCCCGCCGGTACGCAGCCTGCTGATGCCGTTCGTCGGCCTGCTGATCCCCATGGGCGTCCTGGTCCTGGTCTACGACGCCGCCCCCCGCTGGCTGGCGGTCGGCCTGATCGTCATCGGCGTCATCCTGGCGCGCGCACTGCGCAAGGAGGTCGTGGTCGCCAAGCAGGAAGGGCGGGAGCCGTAGCGCCTACGACACGAACCCCACGACGCCGAAACCGGGCCGCGCCTCCACGTGCCGCAGCCACCCGATGACGTCCATCACCGCGTCGACCACCTCCGGCTCCAGCGGCGGCGCGTGCCCCTCCCGCTTCGTCCGCTCGAACTGCTCCAGCGCCTCCAGGCACTCCTCGTGCGTCCACTCGCCGCAGCGCGGCAGGTCGTAGGCCGGGATCCCCTTCGGCAGACCGTCGTAGTACCCCAGCTCCGCCACCGAGACGGCGGTGATCCGCAGTGCCCGCAGCCCCTCGTCGACGACCTCCAGCCAGTCGCCCCGGAACGGGCTGAAGGAGGAGTTGTCCAGGAAGGACCCCGTCAGCGAGCAGAGGCGCTTGTACGCGTACCCGTACTGGAAGGCGTACTGCTTGTTCTCGTGGAACGGCCCGCCGTGCACCACCGCGCGCAGCGCCTCGTACGCGGTGGGGGCGCCGTTCGCGATCTCGGAGGAGAAGTACCGGTCGTCGGCGGCCAGGTCGTCGCCGAAGCTGTCCCGTATGACCTGGAGCAACTGGTCGTCGCCGGAGCCGACGAGGGCGCGGGTGGCCTTGGGGTCGAGCAGGTACGCGCTCAGGGAAGAACTCATGTGATCACGTTAACCACCGGCACTGACACCCTCGACGAACGCCCGCCACGCGTGAGCGCCGACCACCAGGACCGGTCCGGCGGGCTTCTTGCTGTCCCGTACGGGGACGACGCCGGGGAAGTCGTACGCCACTTCGACGCAGTCGCCGCCCTCGCCGTTGCTGTGGGTGCTCTTGCGCCAGCGTGCGGTGCTCAGGTCGTAGTCGCGCATCGTCTGTAGTCCTCAGCCGCCGACTCGATCAGGGCGAGGGACGCCTCCGGCGACGACGCGGCGACCCTGACCAGATCGTAGGCGCGCTGTGCCCGCTTCACCACCGCCGGATCGTCCAGCAAGGTGCCCGAAAAAGCCGTTTCTGTATAGGCGGTTGGCGGGGCGTCCTCGAAGTCCATGAGCTTCAGCGACCCCATCATGGAGGCGTGCGCCCCCGCCGCGCACGGGATCACCGTCACCAGTACCGCCCGCCGGCGCGCCAGCGCCGCCACGTGGTCCAGTTGCGCCGCCATCACGGCCGGGCCGCCCACCGGCACCCGGAGCACGTTCTCGTGCAGGGTCACCCAATACTCGGGCCTTGTAGCGTCCGCCAGGACGCGGGCCCGGGCCAGCCGGGCGGTGACCTTCTCCTCCACGTACTCCTCGGGGACGAAGGGGTTGGCGGCCACGGTGACCGCCCGCGCGTACTCGGCGGTCTGGAGCAGGCCGGGCACGACCGTGGGCGCGAACTCGCAGATCCTCGTCGCCAGCGCCTCCAGCTCCGCAACGGCCCGGAAATACTCGGCGTACGGCGACGTGTTGATGAGCTTGCGGCACATCCGCTCGAAAAAACCATCGGTTTGTAGGACTTCGTCGATCCTCGCCGCCACGTCCAACTGCGGCTTTCGGATGGCCTGTTCGAATTGGCCGATGTATCCGCCCGAAACGAAGACCTTCCGCCCCAGTTCCTGCTGGGTCATTTTCGCGGCTTCGCGCCGGTTCTTCAGCTCCGTGCCGTAGAACTCCCAGGCGGCCTGCCTGGACGAGCCTGCGTTGGCCATGGCTTAACACCCCAGTCCTGCCGCGCAGTTGTAGCGCGTGCGCAACCGCCAATGCTAGAGGCGCGGGTCCATCCTGGGGGCAGTAAGCGGGAAATGGATTCGGAAAGGACCGTGTTGGTGAAGGAACAAAGCGAGCGACAGCCGTCGGGGACCGTCGAGGACGCGAAGGAGGCGGTGGCGGAATTGCGCGCGGCGCTGGAAAGGGCGGGAATCACGCTCCCGTCGCTGGGGCTGGACCCCGTCACATGCGCCGCGGAGCCCCCTCGGCCGCTCGTCGAACTGGGACGTTGCACGGTGGGGACGGCGCGCCGGCTGGCCGCCGCCCTGCCGGAGGAAGGTGGACGGGAATGAGCCTGCCGTTCGGGTTGCCGGTCGGGTCGTACGTCGTGGACGTCCGCAACGGGCGCGTGGGGCGCCTCATGGGGCACGTGGGGCCGTACGTCCAGCTCAGGCCCATCGGTGGCGGCCGGGAGTGGGACTGCCCCCCGGACGGGCTGCGGCCCGCGACGGACGCGGAGCGGATCAGCGCGGCGACGTCGTACGTGAACGCGCGGAGCCGGGGCGAGGTGCCTTGACGCCGCCGGGGCCGGGTTCCCGGGCCGGGCCCCGGCCGCCGTCCCGGTACGGGACAATGGGTCCATGACCCTGTTCCGCGACGACGGCATCGTGCTGCGCACCCAGAAGCTGGGTGAGGCGGACCGCATCATCACGATCCTCACGCGCGGGCACGGGCGCGTACGGGCCGTCGCCCGGGGGGTGCGCCGGACGAAGTCGAAGTTCGGCGCCCGGCTGGAACCCTTCAGCCACGTCGACGTGCAGTTCTTCGCGCGCGGCAGCGAGCTGGTGGGGCGCGGGCTGCCGCTGTGCACGCAGAGCGAGACGATCGCGGCGTACGGCAGCGGGATCGTCACCGACTACGCGCGGTACACGGCCGGTACCGCCATGCTGGAGACCGCCGAGCGGTTCACCGACCACGAGGGCGAGCCCGCCGTGCAGCAGTACCTGCTGCTGATCGGGGGATTGCGGACCCTGTCGCGCGGGGAGCACGCCCCGCACCTGATCCTGGACGCCTTCCTGCTCCGCTCGCTCGCCGTGAACGGCTACGCGCCCTCGTTCGACGACTGCGCGCGGTGCGGGCTGCCGGGGCCGAACCGGTTCTTCTCGGTCGGGGCGGGCGGGGTCATATGCGGCGACTGCCGGGTGCCGGGCAGCGTCGTACCCTCTGCGGAGGCCGTCGGTCTGCTCAGCGCGCTGCTGACCGGCGACTGGGAGACGGCGGACGCGTGCGAACCGCGCCACGTCAGGGAGGGGAGCGGACTGGTGTCCGCGTATCTGCACTGGCACCTGGAGCGAGGGCTGCGCTCCCTGCGGTACGTCGAGAAGTAGCAGCAGATTGAGGAGAGTGTGAGCCGCATGGCACGACGCGGATTCCTGGGCCGGTCCCGCCGCGACTACAAGGACGTCGAGCGGCACCCGTCCGGCGCGCGCCCGCCGAAGATCCCGGGTGAGCTGGTCCCGAACCACGTCGCCATCGTCATGGACGGCAACGGGCGCTGGGCGAAGGACCGCGGCCTGCCCCGCACCGAAGGCCACAAGGTCGGCGCCGAGCGGGTCCTGGACGTCCTCCAGGGCGCGATCGAGATGGGCGTCGGGGCGATCTCCCTGTACGCCTTCTCGACCGAGAACTGGAAGCGCTCGCCGGACGAGGTGCGCTTCCTGATGAACTTCAACCGCGACTTCATCCGCAAGACCCGCGACCAGCTCGACGAGCTGGGCATCCGGGTGCGCTGGGTGGGCCGGATGCCCAAGCTGTGGAAGTCGGTGGCCAAGGAGCTCCAGATCGCCCAGGAGCAGACCAAGGACAACGACCGGCTGACCCTGTACTTCTGCATGAACTACGGCGGCCGCGCGGAGCTGGCGGACGCGATGCAGGGGATCGCCGCGGACGTGAAGGCGGGCCGGCTCGACCCGTCGAAGGTCAGCGAGAAGACGATCCAGAAGTACCTCTACTACCCGGACATGCCGGACGTGGACCTGTTCCTGCGGCCCAGCGGTGAGCAGCGCACCTCGAACTACCTGATCTGGCAGAGCGCGTACGCCGAGATGGTCTTCCAGGACGTGCTGTGGCCGGACTTCGACCGGCGCGACCTGTGGCGGGCGTGCCTGGAGTTCGCCCAGCGCGACCGGCGCTTCGGCGGGGCGATCCCGAACGAGGAACTGCTGGCCATGCAGGGCCGCCCGGAGGGCGAGCGGGCGGTGACCGACGGGCCGGCCGTCTGACCCGGCCGCTACGATCACGGCTTTGTCCATGACAAGGAGGGGCCGTGACCGAAGCAGTGTCCGGAACGACGCGGGACACCGTGGAGCTGACCTACGTTCCCGTTCTCGCCGACGCGGTGGGGGCGATCCGCGCGCGGGCCCGGGCCACCCCGTCGGGGCGGCTCCAGAACGGGGTGCTGCTGGCCTGCGCGCTGTTCATGCTGGGCTCACTCGTCCTGAGCCTCACCGGCCCGAACGGGCCGAGCGTGGGCGGGGCGCTGCTCTGCCTCGTGGTGCTGCTCTTCGTTCTCGGCGTGTACCTGCTGGTCCCCGGCCTCCAGGGGCAGCAGGTGCACCGGATGTACGCCACCCAGGGCGAGTACCGGGTGGTCGTGGACGACGACGGCGTCCGGCAGTCCTCGCGGGACCTGGACATGACGTACCGCTGGCCCGCGCTGCCCCGGTACACCGAGACCGCCGAGCTGTTCGTGCTGCTCACCGGCGACCGGCACGGCGTGGGCATGGCCATCCTGCCCAAGCGGGCCGTCGACGGCCCGGACGGCGCCGACCGGCTGCGGGCCATCCTGGACCGGCACATCACCCGGCTGTGACGCACCACGCGTGAGGGCCCGCACCGGCGGTCCGGTGCGGGCCCTCACGCGTACGGCGTCACGCGGCGGCCGTCCGTGTCACTTGGCGGCGCACTCCGCGCACGTACCGAAGATCTCCACCGTGTGCGCCACGTTCACGAAGCCGTGCTCGCCGGCGATCGTCTCGGCCCACTGCTCCACCGCGGGGCCCTCGACCTCCACCGCCTTGCCGCACATGCGGCACACCAGGTGGTGGTGGTGCTCGCCGCTGGAGCAGCGGCGGTAGACCGCCTCGCCGTCGCTGGTGCGCAGCACGTCGACCTCGCCCGCGTCGGCGAGGGACTGAAGGGTGCGGTAGACCGTCGTCAGGCCCACCGAGTCGCCGCGGTGCTTGAGCATGTCGTGCAGCTCCTGCGCGCTGCGGAACTCGTCCACCTCGTTCAGCGCCGCCGACACGGCAGCTCGCTGCCGGGTCGACCGGCCGCGCACGCCGGGGGTTCCAGCCATCGCCACAGGTGCCTCCTCAACACTCGGCCCGCTCACACGTACGTCGGGCCATTCTGCCAGGCCCCGCCGAGGGGCCCGGCAGTCCCGCGTCAGACCTTCCCGGCCGTGACGTCGCCGGCCGCCGGGCCGCGGGTGCCGTCGACGGCCACGTCACAGGCGTCGGCGGACCCGGGTTCGGCGGCCCGGGCACGGCGCCGGGCCAGGGGCGCGGCCAGGGCGGTCAGCACGATGAACACCGCGATGGCCAGCAGGACGATCGTCGCGCCGGGCGGCACGTCCTGGTAGTAGGACGTCACCGTGCCGGCCAGGGTCACGGCCGTACCGATGAGGACCGCCAGCGCGAACGTCATCCGGAAGCTCCGGGTGAGCTGCTGCGCCGCCGCGACCGGCACCACCATCAGGGCGCTGACCAGCAGCAGCCCGACGACCCGCATGGCGACCGTGACGGTCACCGCGGCGGTGACCGCGATCAGCAGGTTCAGCGCCCGCACGGGCAGCCCGGTCACCCGCGCGAACTCCTCGTCCTGGCTGACGGCGAAGAGCTGGCGCCGCAGCCCCACCGTGACGAGGATCACGAACGCCGCCAGCGCGCAGATGGCGGCGACGTCCTCCTCGGACACCGTGGACAGGGAGCCGAAGAGGTACGAGTTGAGGTTGGCGTTGGAGCCGGTCGGCGACAGGTTGATCAGCATGACGCCGCCGGCCATGCCGCCGTAGAAGAGCAGCGCCAGCGCGATGTCGCCGCGGGTGCGCCCGTACGCCCGGATCAGCTCCATGGTGATGGCGCCGGCGACCGAGACGGCCGCGGCCATCCACACCGGGTTGGTGGACAGCAGGAACCCGAGTCCGACGCCGGTCATGGCGACGTGGCCGATGCCGTCGCCCATCAGGGCCTGCCGGCGCTGGACCAGGTAGATGCCGACGGCCGGGGCCGTGATGCCGACCAGGACGGCCGCGAGCAGCGCGCGCTGCATGAAGGCGAGCTGGAGGATTTCCATGTCAGGTCAGCAGTCCCGTGCGGAGCGGCTCGTCGGCCGCGTGCGGATGTACGTGGTCGTGGCCGGGCAGCGCGTGCTGGCCGACGGCTCTCGGCGGCGGCCCGTCGTGGACGACGCAGCCGTCCCGCAGCACGACCGCGCGGTCGATCAGCGGCTCCAGCGGGCCCAGCTCGTGCAGGACGAGCAGGACGGTCGCCCCCTCCGCGACCTGCTCGCGCAGCGTCGAGGCGAGGATCTCCTGGCTGGCCAGGTCGACGCCCGCCATCGGCTCGTCCATGATCAGCAGCTCGGGGTCGGCGGCGAGGGCCCGGGCGATCAGCACCCGCTGGTGCTGGCCGCCGGACAGGGCGCTCACCGAGTCCTTGGCGCGGTCGGCGAGCCCCACCAGCTCGATGGCCCGCTCCACGGCCGCCCGGTCCGCCCTGGAGGGCCACCCCAGCCGCGTACGGGACAGCCGGCCCGACGAGACGACCTCGCGGATCGTGGCCGGGACGCCGCTGGCGGCGGTGGTGCGCTGCGGTACGTACCCGACGCGCGCCCAGTCGCGGAACCGCCGCAGCTCCGTGCCGAACAGCTCCACGGACCCGCTGGTCAGCGGGACCTGGCCGATCACGGACCGCACGGCGGTGGACTTGCCGGAGCCGTTCGCGCCGAGCAGGGCGACGACCTCACCGCGCCGGACGGTGAGGTCGACCCCGCGCAGCACGGGGCGGGAACCCAGCGAGGCGGTGGCTCCGCCGAGGGTGATGACGGGCTCGGATATGGCCGGCTCTCTGCTCACGTCGCTGCCTCCCATGTGTGTCACTTGGCGCCGAGGGCCTTCTGGAGCGCGGCGAGATTGGACTCCATGACCTCGATGTAGTCAGCACCCCTGGACGTGTCCGTGATTCCCTCCAGCGGGTCCAGGACGTCCGTCCTGAGGCCGGTGTCCCGGGCGAGGGTCTTCGCGGTCCTGTCGCTGGCCAGCGTCTCGAAGAAGACGGTGGTGACCTTGTCCTTCCTCGCGGTGTCCTGGAGCTCCTTGATCCGGGCGGGGCTCGGCTCGGACTCGGGGTCCACGCCGGAGATGCCCTCCTGGTCCAGGCCGTACCGCTCGGCGAGGTAGCCGAAGGCGGAGTGGGTGGTGATGAAGGTCTTGGTGGCGGAGTTCTTGAGGCCGCCCGCGAACCTGGCGTCGAGGCCGTCGAGCTTCTTGACGAGAGCGGCGGTGTTCTTCTCGTAGGCCGCGGCGTTGTCCGGGTCGGCCTTCGCCATCGAGGCGCCGACGCCCTTGGCGACCTCGGCGTACTTCACGGGGTCGAGCCAGATGTGCGGGTCGGCCCCGGCCTCTCCCTCGTCCTCGGCGTGGTGGTCGCCATGCTCGTCGGCGTGCTCCTCGCCCTCGTGGGTGTGGCCGCCGGTGGCGGTGCCGTGCTTCTCCATCGTGGTGAGGGTGCCGGCGTCGACGGTGTGCTCGACGCCCGCCTGCTTGATGGCGTCGTCGACGGCGGGCTGGACGCCCTTGAGGTACAGGATGTAGTCCGCCTCGCCGAGCTCGCCGATCTGCCGCGGCTTCAGCTCCAGGTCGTGCGGCTCGACACCGGGCTTGGTGAGGGTGGTGACGGAGACGTGGTCGCCGCCTATCTCCTCGGCCAGGAACTGCATCGGGTAGAACGACGCCACCACGTCCAGCTTGCCGTCGTCGCCCGCGGCGGAGCCGGTGGAGCCCCCGCAGGCGGAGAGCGTGACCAGGCCGAGGGCCACGGCTCCGGCGACGGCGGTGGTGGGTATGAGGCGTCGTACGTTCATGGGATTCATTTTCAACAATACTGGAAACGATTGTCAACAAAGGGGGTACGTGGCCCCGGCCACCCACCGATTTGATCCCAGGGGTGCGCGCGCCGGTAACCTGAAGCATTCGCCGTTCGCCATCGTCGTTATGAAGAGAGCACAGTGGCCGCCGACAAGATCGACTCGATCGTCAACCTGAGCAAGCGCCGTGGCTTCGTCTACCCGTGCAGTGAGATCTACGGCGGTCAGCGGGCCGCCTGGGACTACGGGCCGCTGGGTGTCGAGCTCAAGGAGAACCTCAAGCGCCAGTGGTGGCGCTACATGGTCACCTCGCGCGAGGACGTCGTCGGTATCGACTCGTCGGTGATCCTGGCGTCCGAGGTCTGGGAGGCCTCCGGCCACGTCGCCACGTTCACCGACCCGCTCACCGAGTGCACCTCCTGCCACAAGCGCTTCCGCGCGGACCACCTGGAGGAGGCGTACGAGGAGAAGCACGGCCGCCTTCCCGAGAACGGCCTGAAGGACCTGGGCTGCCCCAACTGCGGCAACAAGGGCACCTTCACCGAGCCCAAGCAGTTCTCCGGCCTGCTCTCCACGCACCTCGGCCCGACCCAGGACTCCGGCTCCGTCGCCTACCTGCGCCCCGAGACCGCCCAGGGCATCTTCACCAACTTCGCCCAGGTGCAGCAGACTTCGCGCAAGAAGCCCCCGTTCGGCATCGCGCAGATGGGCAAGTCCTTCCGGAACGAGATCACTCCGGGCAACTTCATCTTCCGCACCCGCGAGTTCGAGCAGATGGAGATGGAGTTCTTCGTCAAGCCGGGCGAGGACGAGCAGTGGCAGGAATACTGGATGGAGCAGCGCTGGAACTGGTACCGCGACCTGGGTCTCCGTGAGGAGAACATGCGCTGGTACGAGCACCCCAAGGAGAAGCTCTCCCACTACTCCAAGCGCACCGCCGACATCGAGTACCGCTTCCAGTTCGGCGGCAGCGAGTGGGGCGAGCTGGAGGGCGTCGCCAACCGCACCGACTACGACCTGTCGGCCCACTCCAAGGCCTCCGGCACGGACCTGTCGTTCTTCGACCAGGAGGCCGGCGAGCGCTGGACGCCGTACGTCATCGAGCCCGCCGCCGGTGTCGGCCGCGCGATGCTGGCGTTCCTCCTCGACGCGTACAACGAGGACGAGGCCCCCAACGCCAAGGGCGTGATGGAGAAGCGCACCGTGATGCGCCTCGACCCGCGCCTCGCGCCGGTCAAGGTCGCGGTGCTGCCGCTGTCCCGCAACCCGCAGCTCTCGCCGAAGGCCAAGGGCCTGGCGGCCGACCTGCGCAAGAACTGGAACATCGAGTTCGACGACGCGGGCGCCATCGGCCGCCGTTACCGCCGCCAGGACGAGATCGGCACGCCGTTCTGCGTGACGGTCGACTTCGACACGCTCGACGACAACGCGGTGACCGTGCGCGAGCGCGACACCATGAAGCAGGAGCGCGTCTCCCTGGACCAGATCCAGGGCTACCTGGGCAGCCGCCTGCTCGGCTGCTGACCCTCCACCGCGCGTGCGGTGCAGCCCCCGGTTCCCTTGGGAGCCGGGGGCTTCCGCGTGCTCGCGTCCCCGCGGCCGGTCTCAGGCGCGCAGGCCGCGCAGCAGGAGGGAGACGACGGCGTCGAACGCGGCGTCGATGCCGGGGTCCGTCCAGTCGGCGGCGTGCACCGGGTCGTGGAAGCGGTCCGTGGCGTCGAAGACCGCGCGGGCCGTGGCGGTGAAACCGCCTCCCGTGCTCGGCGGAGCGGCGAACTCGCCCCGGCGGTGGCCGTCCTCGATGATCCGGGCGAGCTGCCCCACGAGGTGGTCCACGTGCTCGGCCACCACCCGGCTGCTCTCGCCGATCAGCACCTCGTACGTCGCGAACAGCTCCGGATCGGCGCCGGCCTTGCGGCGCTTGGCCGCGAACAGCGTCCTCAGCCAGCCGGTGAGCCGCTCGGCGGCCGGGCCGGGCCCGTCGGCGAAGGGGGCGAGCTCGGTCACCGCCCGCTCCAGCCAGCGCTCGGTGACGGCTTCGCGGAGCGCCGCCTTGGTGCGGAAGTGGCGGTAGACGCTGCCATGGCTCACCCCGAGGGCCCGGGCCACGTCGACCACCGTCGCCTTGCCGGGGCCGTAGCGCCGCAGCACCTCCTCGGTGGCTTCGAGGATGCGATCCGGGGTCAGGGCTTCGGTGCTCATGCCCCTGAAGGTACCGGGCCCGGGGGACCGGTCAGCGCTCGCTGTCCAGGTGCGCCATCTGCGCCGCCGCGTAACGGTCGCCGGCCGCCGCGCCCGCCGGGACGGCCGCCTCGACGGCGGCGAGGTCGCCGGCGCCGAGCGTGACGTCCAGGGCGCCGAGGGCCTCCGCCAGCCGGTCGCGGCGGCGGGCGCCGACCAGCGGCACGATGTCGTCGCCCTGGGCGAGCACCCAGGCGATGGCGGTCTGGGCGACGGTGGCGCCGTTGCGCTCGGCGACCTCGCGCAGCCGGTCGACCAGGCCGAGGTTGTGGCGCAGGTTCTCCCCCTGGAAGCGGGGGCTCATGGCGCGGAAGTCGCCGGGCGCGAGGGCGCGGTCGTGGGTGAAGTGGCCGCTGATCAGGCCGCGGGACAGCACCCCGTACGCCGTGATGCCGATGCCCAGCTCACGCGCGGTCGGCAGGATCTCGTGCTCGATGCCGCGGGAGAGGAGCGAGTACTCGATCTGGAGGTCGGCGACCGGGGCGACCGCCGCCGCCCGGCGCAGCGTACCGGCGCCCACCTCGGACAGGCCGATGTGGCGTACGTGCCCGGCCTCCACCAGCTCGGCGATGGCGCCGACCGTCTCCTCGACCGGGACATCGGGGTCCAGGCGGGAGAGGCGGTAGACGTCGATGTGGTCGGTGCCGAGGCGCTGGAGCGAGTACGCGGCGAAGTTCTTGACCGCCGCCGGGCGGCCGTCGTAGCCGGTGAAGCCGCCCTCGACGGTCCGCAGGGCGCCGAACTTGACGCTGGTCAGGGCCCGTTCGCGGGAGGCGGCGGGGGCGGTGCGCAGGGCCTCGTTGATCAGCAGCTCGTTGTGCCCCATGCCATAGAAGTCGCCGGTGTCCAGGAGCGTGACGCCCGCGTCGAGGGCGGCGTGGATCGTGGCGATCGACTCGGCGCGGTCGGCCTCGCCGTACAGGGCGGACATGCCCATGCAGCCGAGGCCGAGGGCGGAGACCCGGGGGCCGGTGGTGCCGAGGGTGCGGGAGGGGAGCGGGGAGGGCATGGCGGACTCCTCGGGAGGTCGGGAGGGGGGTGGGGGCGGGATACCTCCACCAAAGTGACATGACGGCTGACAGATTTCAATATCTGTCAGCAGTCATGTCACGGGAAAAGTGGGTGCCGGGGTGTCCTGCGGCGGGGTACCGTCACCTCATGCCGTTCCTTCCGATCTACGAGTGAGAGTGCGGCGGGTCCGACCGCCCGCCCCCCACGCGCCCCGAGCGGAACCACTTCTCACCACGATGGAGAACCCGTGGCCAAGAGCCGTAACAACCTTCTCGGCGTAGGCGGACAGCGGAAGAAGCTGTCCCGCGCCGACCAGCAGGGCTCCGCCCCCGCCCGCGCGGCCGACCGCCGCGCCGCGGCCGACCAGAAGCAGGAGCTCCTGCGCAAGATGCGCGAACGCGCACTGGGCGACGAGCAGCAGACCGGCTGACCGCCCGGCCCTGACCGGACCGCGCACGGCGATATGTCGCACGGCGCGGGCCGAAGGCCCGGACCACCCCTCGTACGGGGCGGTCCGGGCCTTTTCGCGTAACCGGTGCCTCGCGCGTGCCGGCGCGCGCGTGCCGGCGCCCCGCGCGCGTGCCGGTGCTCAGTGCGGGACGGGCAGGGTCTCCGGCTCCTCCAGGCGGCGGGCCGTGCGGATGGCGGTGGTGCGGGCCCAGGGGCCGGTGGTGGCGGTGCCGACGAGGAGGACGAGGAATCCGAGGGCGGCGATGATCCACCAGGCGGGGCGGCTCGCGGCGACGAAGCCGGTCGTGTGCGAGGCGGGCGCGACGCCGGCGGCCAGGACGGCACCGATGACCGCGACGCCAAGCGTCTGGCCGATCTGCCGGCTGGTCGAGGCGACGGCGGCGGCGACGCCCGCCTGGGCGCGGGGCATGCCCGAGACGGCCGTGTTGGTGATGGGGGCGTTCACCATGCCGAAGCCGAGGCCGAAGAGCACGTACCCCGTGAAGAGCAGCGGCGTGGACGTCTCGGCCTCGAAGGCCGCGAACAGCACGCCGCTCGCCGTCATCGTCACGCCCGCGACCAGCAGCGGCAGGCGCGGGCCCCGGCTGCCCACCATCCGCCCGGACACGGGCGCGCAGACCAGGGTGAGCGCCGCCATGGGAAGCATGTACAGCCCGGCGTGCAGCGCGGTGAGCCCCCGTACGTCCTGGAGGTACAGGGTGTTGATGAACAGGAACCCGCCCAGCGCGGCGAACGAGCACACCGCGATGATTGTGGCCCCGCTGAACGGCGCGCTGCGGAAGAAGCGCAGGTCGATCAGCGGCTCCGCGCGCCGGGGTTCGTACAGCACCAGGGCGATCAGCGCGAGCGCGGCCGCCGCCGCGAAGCCCGTGATCGTCGGCGAGGTCCAACCGGACACGGGCGCCTCGATGATGGCGTACGTCAGACAGCCCAGGAACACCATGACGAGCAACTGGCCGACCGGGTCCACCCGGCGCGGCCGGGGCGCGCGGGACTCGGGGACGTACCGGAAGGTGAGGAACAGCGCGAGCAGGCCGACCGGCAGGTTGATCCAGAAGATGGAGCGCCAGCCGACCGAGTCGGTGAGCACCCCGCCGACCAGGGGGCCCGCCGCCATGGAGATGCCCACCACACCGCCCCAGACACCGATGGCCCGGGCACGCGCGCGTGGCTCGGTGAACGTGTTGGTGATGATCGACATGGCGACCGGGTTGAGCATCGAGCCGCCCACCGCCTGCACCGTGCGGAAGGCGATCAGGGCGGGCAGGTTCGGCGCCAGGGAACAGAGGACCGAGCCGATCGTGAAGAGGACGAGCCCCGCCATGAAGACCTTGCGCCGGCCGATCCGGTCGGCGGTGGAGCCGGCGAGCATCAGCAGCGACGCCAGGACGAGGGTGTACGCGTCGATGGTCCACTGCATCCCGGCGACGGTCGCGTGCAGCTCCCGCCGTATGGAGGGCAGGGCGACGTTCAGGACGGTGTTGTCGAGGCTGACGATCAGCAGGCTCATGCAGCAGATCGCGAGGACCAGCAGCCGCCGGCGGTCGGTGGACTCGGGCATATATCCAAAGTACGCCTAACTAACGACCTCCTCGCTACGTGGGCGACAATGGGGGGCATGACCGCGTTCAGTCCTCTTGCCATCGGGCCGCACACCGTGCGGCCGCCGGTGGTGCTCGCGCCGATGGCCGGCATCACCAACGCCCCCTTCCGCACCCTGTGCCGCGAGTTCAGCGGTGGGAAGGGGCTGTTCGTGAGCGAGATGATCACGACACGGGCGCTGGTCGAGCGCAATGAGAAGACCATGCAGCTCATCCACTTCGACGAGACCGAGACGCCCCGCTCGATCCAGCTCTACGGCGTGGACCCGGTGACCGTCGGCAAGGCGGTCCGGATGATCGTCGACGAGGACCTCGCGGACCACATCGACCTGAACTTCGGCTGCCCGGTGCCCAAGGTCACCCGCAAGGGCGGCGGCTCCGCCCTGCCCTACAAGCGGCCGCTGCTGCGGGCGATCCTCAACGAGGCGGTCTCGAACGCCGGGGACCTGCCGGTCACGATGAAGATGCGCAAGGGCATCGACGACGACCACATCACCTTCCTGGACGCGGGCCGCATCGCCGTCGAGGAGGGCGTGACGGCCATCGCCCTGCACGGCCGCACCGCCGCCCAGCACTACGGCGGCACGGCCGACTGGGACGCCATCGCCCGGCTCAAGGAGCACGTCCCGGAGATCCCCGTCCTCGGCAACGGCGACATCTGGTCGGCGGACGACGCGCTGCGGATGATGCGCGAGACCGGGTGCGACGGCGTCGTCGTCGGGCGCGGCTGCCTGGGGCGGCCGTGGCTCTTCGGCGACCTGGTGGCGGCCTTCGAGGGGGCGGGGACGGCGGCCACGCCCACCCTGCGCGAGGTCGCGGACGTGATGGTGCGGCACGCCCGGCTGCTGGGGGAGTGGATCGGCGACGAGACCCGGGGCGTCATCGACTTCCGTAAGCACGTCGCCTGGTACCTGAAGGGGTTCGCGGTCGGTTCGGAGATGCGCAAGCGGCTGGCGGTGACCTCGTCGCTGGACGAGCTGCGCGCTCAGCTGAGCGAGCTGGACCTGGATCAGGCGTGGCCGGTGGGGGCGGACGGGCCGCGCGGCAGGACGTCCGGGAACAACCGGGTGGTACTGCCGGACGGGTGGCTCAAGGACCCCTACGACTGCGCTGCCGTCAGCGCGGACGCCGAACTGGACACCTCCGGCGGGTGACCCGCGCCGGGTGGGGCGAGGGGGTGCCGGAGGCTGCCCGGAGGCTGTGCCGGACCGGTCCGGATACTGGAATCCCGCGCTCCAGCAGGGCGTGATTCTCGCCACCCCTGATAGGGGTTGTGCTCAGATGAGCGCCAAATCGGCGGATGCACTTCTCAAAGGGTGGCACTCAGTGCCACCCTTTTTGTGTTCACAAGTTGAACGCAAGTGCCTGACTAGACGCTCACTTGAGCGGTTACCCCCAGCTTTGAGTCAAAGCTCATTCGGAGGCTGAAGGAGTCGGGCCGGAAAACCTACCGCGCGGTCACTTTCGATCTGGTGGCGGACGGGTGGTTAAGGCCGTATGACGGGTAGGCGTACGTACCCAGAAGCCTTCGATCTGGGTATGTTCCTCGCCGTCAGGGCAGCCACCGAGTCCTCGAGGAGTCGAGACCCGTGTCGGAAAACAAAGATCAGAAGTTCGTGTACGACTTCACCGAGGGCAACAAGGACCTGAAGGACCTGCTCGGCGGTAAGGGTGCCAACCTCGCCGAGATGACCAACCTGGGTCTTCCCGTGCCTCCCGGGTTCACCATCACCACCGAGGCCTGCAAGGTCTACCTCGACAGCGGCGACGAGCCGGTCGAGCTGCGCGACGAGGTCACCGCGCACCTCGACGCCCTCGAGGAGAAGATGGGCAAGAAGCTCGGCCAGGCCGACAACCCGCTTCTGGTCTCCGTCCGTTCCGGCGCCAAGTTCTCCATGCCCGGCATGATGGACACCGTCCTCAACATCGGACTCTCCGACAAGTCCGTCGAGGGCCTGGCCAAGCAGGCCGGGGACGAGCGGTTCGCCTGGGACTCCTACCGGCGCCTGATCCAGATGTTCGGCAAGACCGTCCTCGGCGTCGACGGCGAGCTCTTCGAGGAGGCCCTGGAGGATGCCAAGGCCGCCAAGAAGGTCACCGTCGACACCGACCTCGACGCGGGCGACCTGAAGAAGCTGGTCAAGCACTTCAAGAAGATCGTCAAGGCCGAGGCCGGCCGCGACTTCCCGCAGGACCCGCGCGAGCAGATGGACCTGGCCATCAAGGCCGTCTTCGACTCCTGGAACGGCGAGCGCGCCAAGCTCTACCGCCGCCAGGAGCGCATCCCGCACGACCTCGGCACGGCGGTCAACGTCTGCTCCATGGTCTTCGGCAACCTCGGCCCCGACTCCGGCACCGGCGTCGCCTTCACCCGCGACCCCGCCTCCGGCCACCAGGGCGTCTACGGCGACTACCTCCAGAACGCGCAGGGCGAGGACGTCGTCGCCGGCATCCGCAACACGGTGCCGCTGGCCGACCTCGAGTCGATCGACAAGACGTCGTACGACCAGCTCATGCAGATCATGGAGACGCTGGAGAACCACTACAAGGACCTCTGCGACATCGAGTTCACCATCGAGCGCGGCCAGCTCTGGATGCTCCAGACCCGGGTCGGCAAGCGCACCGCCGGTGCCGCCTTCCGGATCGCGACGCAGCTCGTGGACCAGGGCCTGATCGACGAGGCGGAGGCGCTCCAGCGCGTCAACGGCGCCCAGCTCGCCCAGCTCATGTTCCCCCGCTTCGACGAGAAGGCGGAGGTCCAGCAGGTCGGGCGCGGCATCGCCGCCTCGCCCGGCGCGGCGGTCGGCAAGGCCGTCTTCGACTCGTACACCGCCGTCAAGTGGTCCCGGTCCGGCGAGAAGGTCATCCTGATCCGCCGGGAGACCAACCCCGACGACCTGGACGGCATGATCGCCGCCGAGGGCATCCTGACCTCGCGCGGCGGCAAGACCTCCCACGCGGCCGTCGTGGCGCGCGGCATGGGCAAGACCTGTGTCTGCGGCGCCGAGGAGCTGGAGGTCGACACCAAGCGCCGCCGGATGACCGTGCCCGGCGGGCACGTCGTCGAGGAGGGCGACGTGGTCTCCATCGACGGTTCCACCGGCAAGGTGTACCTCGGCGAGGTGCCCGTCGTGCCGTCCCCGGTCGTCGAGTACTTCGAGGGCCGGATGCACGCCGGCGCCGACGACGCCGACGAGCTGGTGCAGGCCGTGCACCGGATCATGGCGTACGCGGACCGGGTACGCCGGCTGCGCGTACGGGCCAACGCCGACAACGCCGAGGACGCCTCGCGGGCGCGGCGCTTCGGGGCCCAGGGCATCGGCCTGTGCCGCACCGAGCACATGTTCCTCGGCGAGCGGCGCGAGTACGTCGAGCGGCTCATCCTCGCCGACACCGACGAGGAGCGCGAGGACGCCCTGAAGGCCCTGCTGCCGCTCCAGAAGCAGGACTTCGTCGAGCTGTTCGAGGCGATGGACGGCCTGCCCGTCACGGTCCGCCTGCTGGACCCGCCGCTGCACGAGTTCCTGCCCGACATCACCGAGCTGTCGGTGCGCGTCGCCCTCGCCGAGGCCCGCAAGGAGCCGCACGAGAACGAGCTGCGGCTGCTCCAGGCCGTCCACCGGCTGCACGAGCAGAACCCGATGCTGGGCCTGCGCGGCGTACGCCTCGGGCTCGTCATCCCCGGCCTGTTCACCATGCAGGTGCGGGCCATCGCCGAGGCGGCCGCCCAGCGCGTCGAGGCCAAGGGCGACCCGCGCGCCGAGATCATGATCCCGCTGGTCGGCACGGTCCAGGAGCTGGAGCTGGTCCGCGACGAGGCCGAGCAGGTCATCGCCGAGGTGCAGGCGCAGACCGGCGTGGAGCTGACGCTGGCGCTCGGCACGATGATCGAGCTGCCGCGCGCCGCCGTGACCGCCGGTCAGATCGCCGAGTGCGCCGAGTTCTTCTCCTTCGGCACCAACGACCTCACCCAGACGGTGTGGGGCTTCTCCCGGGACGACGTGGAGGCCAGCTTCTTCACCGCGTACCTGGAGAAGGGCATCTTCGGCGTCAGCCCGTTCGAGACGATCGACAAGGACGGCGTCGGCGCGCTCGTGCGCAGCGCGGTCCAGGCCGGCCGGGCCACCCGCCCGGACATCAAGCTCGGCGTCTGCGGCGAGCACGGCGGTGACCCGGAGTCGGTGCACTTCTTCCACGAGGTGGGCCTGGACTACGTCTCCTGCTCGCCGTTCCGGATCCCGGTGGCGCGCCTGGAGGCGGGCCGCGCGGCCGCGCAGTCCAGCGGGAGCGACAGCCGCTGAACCAGGGCCGTGGCCGTCCACGCCCGGACGGCCACGGCGCCATGAGCCACCGGAGCCGCCGTCGGTCCCCGACCCTCACCGATCGGCGGCGGCTCCGGTATCCATGAAGGACGGGGCGGACACCTTGTGCGGAGGTGTCCGCCCCGTCGTCGTGCGTCCGGGGGAGCCGACCGGGGGAGCCGTCCGGGGGCCAGGAACCAGGGGCCGGGTGCCGTGGGGAGCCGGGGCCGGGGGCCGAGGGGCCGGGGGCCGAGGGACGCGGGGAGCCCGGGCCCGCGCGGGGTCCCGGGGAGGAATGCGGGTTCCTGTTGCATTGCGGCCGGTTGAATTCCGGGCTGTTGAACACCGGACCTTTATGTCAGGTCAATGTACCGGCCAATGTCGGCTGAATGTGCTGATTCATCCCGCAAAGAACGGGCGGAGCGCGGCCACCGGATCCCCACCCGCCGACCGCGCCCCATTACCCCTGCCGGGCGGGAGAGCCGCAACCTTTCAGGTCCGCCGCCGGACGCGCGAAGCCCCCCACGGTCTTCACCACGTCACCTCGGTCCTGAAGGTTTCCTGCCCGACGGCGTACAGCTTTTCGGTTCACCCCCGGTCTCCGCGATGCGTTTCAACTGTGGCTGAAATGCCGTGGTGACGGCCTGTGATGGCATGCATACTCATTGGCGGGGGGTGATTGCGGATGCAACAGGGGTGGGTTCAGTGCTGCGTATTCATTTCACCGGGGACGACCTCGCGGGGGTCAGGATGGCCGCCCGGCCCGACGCGTTGTGGGAGACGATTCTCAGCTTTCACCGGCTGCGGGACCGGCGCGGCGCCCTGGTCTACGGAGCGTGGCGCTCGGAATCCCGGACGCGGCTGAACGGCGAGACGAGGCTCCTCGGCGCGCTCGTGCCGACCCGGGGCTATTTCCCCGACTTCCTCACGCCTCCCCAGGGCCTCGACGGCCTCGACGCGGGACTCCAGGCGGTGCGGGCCACCCCGCCGGCCCGGGTCCACACCGAACTGGCCCTGCTGGCCGCCTCCCGGCCCGGCTCGGCCCCGCTGCCCGCCTGGGCCCGCGACCTCGCCGAGGGCCGCCAGGAGCCGTTCGGACGCCTCGTCGGGGCGTTGCGCGGCTACCACCGGGCCGCCGTCGAGCCGTACTGGGCGCACATCGAGGCCCGCGTCGAGGCCGACCGGGCGGTGCGCGGGCGCGCCCTCCTCGACGGCGGCGCCGACGAACTGCTCGCCTCCCTGCCGCCGGTGCTGCGCTGGCGCGCGCCCGTGCTGGAGGCGGACTACCCCGTCGACCGTGAGCTGCACCTGGACGGGCGGGGCCTGCTGCTCCAGCCGTCGTACTTCTGCCGGGGCACCCCGGTGGTGCTCCGGGACCCCGAGCTGCCGCCCGTGCTGGTCTACCCCGTGACGCACACCGACGCGCCCGCCCCGGGCCCCGGCGAGCCCGGGGCGTCCCCGCTGGGCCGGCTCGTCGGGCACACCCGGTGCGCGGTCCTCAGGGCCATAGGGCACGGCGGTACGACCAGCGAGCTGGCCCGCCGCGCCGGGGTGTCCCTCGCCTCCGCCAGCCAGCACGCGGGCGTGCTGCGCGACGCCGGCCTGGTGGTCACCCTCCGCCAGGGCAGCTCCGTCCTGCACACCCTGACGCCACTGGGCGCCGCCCTCCTGCACGGGGGCGGCACCCAGCCCGGACAGCTCCAGCAGCGGCGGCGTTACGCGCGGAACGGCCCCGTCACCTCGTAGGTGATGCCGCCCGACGAACTGCCGGTGGTGCCCCGCTGGCTGGAGAAGTACAGCCGCTTGCCGTCCGGCGAGAAGGCCGGGCCGCAGATCTCCGAGCCGGACTGGCCGTTGATCCGCAGGAAGGGCGCCACCACGTCGTCGGGCGTGATGACGCAGATCTCCATGTTGCCGCCGTCCTCGGCGACGAACAGATCGCCGGAGGACGAGCCGGTGACGTTGTCCACGCCGGTCAGCGGGGCGGAGCCGCCGCTGACCAGCGAGTCGTCGTAGGCCAGCTCGTAGGTGTTGTCGGTGAGGTCGAGCTGCCAGAGGCGGTTGTCGCCCTTGGTGGTGAACCAGACGGTGTCGTTGGCGTAGTGGCAGCCCTCGCCGCCGTTGAACCGCTTGGCGCCGGAGACCTGGTCACGGGTGTAGGCGGGGGAGCCGTCCGGATCCGGCACGGTCACCCAGGTGAAGCTGCCGGAGGCGGCGGTGCCGGCCTTCAGCACCTGGAGGGTGCCGGCGGACAGGTCGCCCCAGGTGGTGGGGACGAAGCGGTACAGGCAGCCGTTGGTCTCGTCCTCGGTGAGGTACACGACCTTGCGCACGGGGTCGGCGGCGGCCGCCTCGTGCTTGAAGCGGCCCATCGCGTCCCGGCGCACGGCCCCGTTCACGCCGAACGGGTCGGTCTCGTACACGTACCCCAGGCTGACCTCCTCGCAGGACAGCCAGGTGTTCCACGGGGTCCTGCCGCCGGCGCAGTTCTGCCGGGTGTTCGACAGGATGCGGTAGGCGCCGGTGATGGCGCCGGTCGAGGAGAACGTCACGGCGCTCGCGCCGCCGCCCGGGTTGATCTCCGAGTTCGACACGTAGATCCAGCCCGTGCCGTCGGCGAAACAGGCGCCGCCGTCGGGGGCGTTGTGCCAGGTGTACGCGGTCGGCCCGACCTTCTGGCCGGAGCGGGCGATCACCCGGCTGGTGAAGCCGGCGGGCAACTGGATGCCGTTGGCGTCCGCCGCGCCGAGCGCCCCGTAGGGGCCCGGGCCGGGCTGGGCCGGGGCCGCGTAGGCCGCGCCCTGCATCAGGGTGCCGCCGAAGGCCGCCACCGTGCCGCCCATGACCGCTCCACGCAGGAAACTGCGACGTTCCACTTGTCACTCCAAGGGTGTGTGACCCTCCCGCCGCGCCGGTCGGGCGACGGGGCCGCGCGCTTCCGGAACCTAGGAGTCCCTCATGGACGGTGCATCAACGGCCGGTGAAGCGGAAGCGGCGGAGCCCTGCTGCTTCGGCGCGGGGGTGGTTCCCGGCCGGAACCGCGCCGGGCCCGGGCCCGGCGCCCGGGTGGGTGGAGTGGCGGGGGACGCCGAGTGGGGCGAAGTTCTTCCCGAGGGGTTGCTCGCGCACCGATGAATCGTGCCGGACTCCCCGGTCTACCCCCCCGACAGCGACACACACGAGAGAAGAGAAGACGACCATGCCCCAGATGATCTTCGTGAACCTGCCGGTGAAGGACCTCGAGACCTCGAAGGCCTTCTGGAGCAAGCTCGGCTACTCCTTCAACGAGCAGTTCAGCGACGACAGGACCGCGTGCCTGGTCATCAGCGACACCATCTTCGTCATGCTGCTCACCGAGCCGCGCTTCAAGGACTTCACCAAGAAGGACGTCGCGGACGCGGCGCGCACCACCGAGGCGATCTTCGCGCTGAGCGCCGACAGCCGGGAGCGGGTCGACCGGCTGTGCGACGCCGCGCTGGCGTCCGGCGGGTCCGCCGCCAACGAGCCGCAGGACTACGGCACGATGTACGGCCGCTCCTTCCAGGACCCCGACCACCACCTGTGGGAGGTCATCTGGATGGACCCGAAGGTGGTGGAGGGCCAGGCCTGACCGGGCTCCCACCCCACCGCGTGGACCCGCACGCCGTCGCCCGGGTGGTCCAGGGCGGCGGCGCGGGCCGGCGCACGACACGGCGGCCCGCGCTCACCGCGGCGGGTCAGGCCACGGCCGCCGCGACGAGTTCCCGGGTCCGCACCGGGAAGACCGCCACCGACACCTCCTCGTCGTCCAGGCACCGCCCCGTCTCCAGGTCGAAGCGCTGCTTCAGCAGCGGCGACGCCACGAACGGCCGTCCGCCCGCCGAACCGATCAGGCCGCGCGACAGCACCTGGGCGCCGGTGAAGGGGTCCCGGTTGTCGATCGCGTACAGCCGGCCCGCCCGGTCCCGGAACAGCGCCGCCTGCCGGCCGTCCGGCAGCAGGGCCGCCATGCCGCGCCCCGGGGTCAGTACCGAGTCGTCGCAGACCGTCAGCCAGTCGTCGTCGTGGCAGAGTTCGAGCATCATCGGGCGGAGGCTCCTTCCAGGGGTTCCAGCGTGAGGATCGTCAGGTCCGGCTTGATCTGGCCGCGCTGGGGCACGAACTTCACCGACGGGTCCGGCGCGTCCGGGGCGTTCACGAAGGAGACGAACCGGCGCAGCCGCTCGGGGTCGTTCAGCGTCTCGGCCCACTCGTCGTGGTAGCTCGCCACGTGCGCGGCCATCAGCGCCTCCAGCTCGTCGCACAGCCCGAGCTTGTCGTGCACGACCACGTCCCGGAGGTGGTCCAGGCCGCCCTCCAGCCGCTCCAGCCAGGCCGCCGTGCGCTCCAGCCGGTCGGCGGTACGGATGTAGAACATCAGGAACCGGTCGATCAGCCGGATCAGCTCCGCGTCCGACAGGTCCTGGGCGAGCAGGTCCGCGTGGCGCGGCGTGGCGCCGCCGTTGCCGCCGACGTACAGGTTCCAGCCGTTCGCCGTGGCGATCACGCCGAAGTCCTTCGACTGGGCCTCCGCGCACTCGCGCGCACATCCCGAGACGGCCGACTTGAGCTTGTGCGGGGCGCGCAGGCCCCGGTAGCGCAGCTCCAGGTCGATGGCCATCTTCACCGAGTCCTGCACGCCGTACCGGCACCAGGTCTGGCCCACGCAGGACTTCACCGTCCGCAGCGACTTGCCGTACGCGTGGCCCGACTCGAAGCCCGCGTCCACCAGCCGGGTCCAGATCTGCGGAAGCTGGTCCACCCGCGCGCCGAACAGGTCGATCCGCTGCCCACCCGTGATCTTGGTGTAGAGGCCGAAGTCCCGGGCCACCTCACCGATCACGATCAGTTTCTCCGGGGTGATCTCCCCGCCCGGGATGCGCGGCACGATCGAGTACGAGCCGTTGCGCTGCATGTTCGCCAGGAAGTGGTCGTTGGTGTCCTGGAGGGCCGCCCGCTCGCCGTCGAGGATGTACTCGTTGGTCAGGCTGGCCAGGATCGACGCCACGGCCGGCTTGCAGACCTCGCAGCCCTCGCCGCCGCGCGCCTCCTCGCGGCCGTGCGAGTCCAGCAGCTCCCCGTACGACGTGACGCGCAGGGTGCGGACGATCTCGTACAACTCGCTGCGGGTGTAGGAGAAGCAGCCGCACATCCCGCTGTCGGCCGGCTTCGGCAGGAGCTGCTGGATCACCTTCACACAACTGCCGCAGCCGGTGCCCGCCTTGGTGCACTTCTTCACCTCGGGCAGCGAGGAGCAGGCACAGATGGCGCCCTTGGTGACGTTGTGGCAGGAGCAGATGATCGCGTCGTCGGGGAGCGACTGCGGGCCCAGCGACACCGGCGCACCGGCACCGGCCGGCAGCACCAGCTGCTCGGGCGCCACCGGCGGCTTCGTCCCGGTCATCGGGCGCAGCATGCCGTACGACTCGGCGTCACCGACCAGGACACCGCCCAGCAGCACGCCGTCGGGGTCCACCACCAGCTTCTTGTAGATCCCGGAGCGGGAGTCCGAGTAGACGACGTCCAGGCAGCCCTCGGCCGTGCCGTGCGCGTCGCCGAACGACGCCACGTCCACGCCGAGGAGCTTCAGCTTGGTGGACATGTCGGCACCCGTGAAGCCGTCCACCTCCTCGTCCGCGATCGTCGCGGCGGCGGTCAGCGCCATCTCGTACCCGGGCGCGACCAGGCCGTACACCCGGCCGTCCACCGCCATGGCGCACTCGCCGATCGCGTACACCGCCGGGTCCGACGTCCGGCACCGCTCGTCCACCGCGATGCCGCCGCGCTCGCCGACCGCCAGGCCGCAGTCGCGCGCAAGCTGGTCCCGGGGCCGTACGCCCGCCGAGAAGACCACCATGTCGGTGGTGACCGTCGAGCCGTCCGACAGGGCCATGCCGGTCACCGAGCCGTCCTCGGTGAGGACCTCCTGCGTGCCGGTGCCGGTGTGGACGACGAGGCCCATGTTCTCGATGGTGCGCAGCAGCGCCGCGCCGCCGCCCTCGTCGACCTGCACCGGCATCAGCCGCGGCGCGAACTCCACCACGTGCGTCTCCAGGCCCAGGCCCTTGAGCGCGCCGGCCGCCTCCAGGCCGAGCAGCCCGCCGCCGACCACCGCGCCGGTCCGCGCCGTCTTGGCGTACTCCTCGATGGCGAGCAGGTCCTCGATCGTCCGGTAGACGAAGCAGCCCGTGGCGTCCTTGCCCGGCACCGGCGGGACGAAGGGGTAGGAGCCGGTGGCCAGCACGAGGGTGTCGTACGCGATCACCCGGCCGGCCCGCGAGGTGACCGTGCGGGCCTCGCGGTCGATGGTCTCGGCCGGGTCGTCCAGGTGCAGCTCGATGCCGTGCCGCGCCATGAAGCCGTCCTCGACCATGGACAGGTCGTCGGGCGTCTTCCCGTCGAAGTACGAGGTCAGGCGCACCCGGTCGTACGCCGGGCGGGGCTCCTCGCAGAGCACGACGATCCGCGCCCGCTCCGTGACCCCGCGCTCGGCGAGGGCCTCCAGGAAGCGCTGGCCGACCATGCCGTGGCCGACGAGGACGATTGTGGGCATGTGGGCCATTTCAGGAGCCTCCGTCATGGGTGAGCAGATGGAGCAGGGGCGCTTCCGGGAGGGCCTCGTCGCCCTCCCAGGCCCGGGCGAGCGCCCCGACCGCGCCGAGGTCGCCGAGCAGCACGCCCCCGACGAGCCGGTCGCCTCGGACGACGACCTTCCGGTACGCGCCGCTGGTGGCGTCGGCGAGCTGCACGGTGTCGTCACCGGGCAGCGGCGTCGCCTCGCCGAACGCCGCCAGTTCGAGGGCGTCCATGCTGAGCCGGGTCAGCGCGCGGGTGCCCCGGTAGGCGCCGGTGCCGTGGGTCAGCACCTCGGTGAGGACGTCGGCCTGCTCCAGGGCGGCGCCGGCCAGCCCGTAGAGCCGGCCGTCGTGCTCGGCGCAGTCACCGACGGCGTGGATGTACGGGTCGGAGGTGCGCAGCCGGTCGTCCACGACGATCCCGCGCTTCACGTCCAGGCCTGCCTCCAGGGCGAGGCCCACGCGGGGGCGCACCCCGCAGGCGAGGACGACGACATCGGCGGCCAGCACGAAGCCGTCGGCCAGTTCGACCGCCTCCACCGTGTCGTCCACGCACCGCAGGCCCCGGACGCGGCACTCGGTGTGCACCTCCACGCCCAGGTCCGCCTCCAGGTGGCGGCGGAGGATCGCGGACGCGCCCGCGTCGAGCTGGCGCTCCATCAGGTGCTCGCCCTGCTGGGCCAGCACCACCTCCGCGCCCCGGGCGGCCAGCGCGCGGGCCGCCGACACGCCCAGCAGCCCGCCGCCAATCACCACCGCCCGCGCCCCGGGGCCCACCAGCGCGTCCAGCGCCAGGCAGTCGTCGAGCGTCCGGAACGCGTGCACCCCGGCCGGCAGCCGTCCGGCCCCCAGGCCCCGCAGCGGCGGCAGCACCGGGTTCGAGCCGGTGGCCAGCACCAGCCGGTCGTAGGCGAACGCCTCGCCGCCCGCGCAGTGCACCACCCGGGCGGCGCGGTCGATGCGGGTCACCCGCACCGAGTGCCGCGACCCGTCTTCCCGGGGGGCCGGCAGGGCGATGACCTCGGGCCCGTACCGCCCGGCCAGGACATCCGCGAGCAGCACCCGGTTGTACGGGGCGTGCGGCTCCTCGCCGAGCAGGGTGACGGGCAGCCGCTCGGCGAGACGCGCGCCCGCCGTGCCTCCGCCGACCACCACGATCCGTGAACTCATGCCCGTCAGCGTGCGTCGGCGGTGTTACCCGACCGCATCCCGATTGTTTCGCCCACGGAAAGCTGATCTCAGCGGAGCCCGGCTCCGGGCGTGAGGAGCAGCGGCGCGGACCCCGCCGCCCGGCGGCGCCCACCGGCGGCCGGACCTCAGAGGTACCTCAAGCCTCCCTGGTTCCGTGGACGGCACACGTATCCCGTCCCTAGGCTCATGGTCATGCCCGAGATATCGCTGACCACCCTGGTCCTCCTCTGTTCGGCCGCCCTCGTGGCGGGGTGGATCGACGCCGTGGTGGGCGGCGGCGGGCTGCTGCTCCTGCCTGCGCTGCTGCTCGGTCTGCCGCACGTCCCGGCCGCCCAGGTCCTCGGCACCAACAAGGCGGTGGCGATCGTGGGCACCACGGGTGCCGCCGTGACCTACGTGCGCAAGGCGCCGGTAGACGTGGGGACGGCGGTGCGGATCGGGCTGGCGGCCCTGGCCGGGTCCATGGGCGGCGCCTTCTTCGCCGCGGGGATCAGCAGCGACGTGCTGCGGCCGGTCATCATGGTGGTGCTGCTGGGCGTGGCGGCGTTCGTGATGCTGCGGCCCTCGTTCGGCACGGCCACCGCCGGGCGGCCGGTCACCCGGGCCCGGGTGGTCACCGCGATCGTCCTCGTCGGCGGCGGCATCGGCTTCTACGACGGGCTGTTCGGCCCCGGGACCGGCACGTTCCTGGTGCTGGCCCTGACCGCCGTGCTCCACCTGGACCTGGTGACCGCGTCGGCCACCGCCAAGATCGTGAACGTGTGCACCAACGCGGGGGCGCTGGCGATGTTCGCGTACCAGGGGACGGTGCTGTGGCGGCTCGCCGCGCTGATGGCGGTGTTCAACCTGGCGGGCGGGATGTTCGGGGCGCGGATGGCGCTGCGCAAGGGCGCGGAGTTCGTGCGGGGCGTGCTGCTGGTGGTCGTCTTCTCGCTGGTGGCGAAGCTGGCCTTCGACCAGTTCGGCTAGGTCGTGTCCGCGGAGTCTCGCCTGGCCCGCGGTCCTGCACGCGCGCTCGGGCGCCTCAGCGGACGCCGATCAGGTGGGCGTACGCGACGACGTTGCCCCGGTAGCCGGTCTTCCGGTCGAACCCGCCGCCGCAGGTGATCACCCGGAGCTCCGCCCGGTCGGCGGCCCCGTAGACCTTCCGGTCGGGGAAGCCGTCCTTCTCGTACACCTCGATCGCGTCGATGGTGAAGACCGCTGTCCGGCCGTCGTCGCGGGCGACCTCGACGCGGTGGCCCTTCTTCAGCGCGCCGAGCGCGTAGAAGACGGCGGGCCCCTCGGCGTTGTCGACGTGCCCGACCACCAGGGCGGTGCCCTTGGCGCCGGGCGGGGTGCCGTCCGCGTACCAGCCGGCGACGTTCGGGTTGCCGGCCGGCGGGACCTCCAGGCTGCGGTCCGGTGCCAGGCCCAGGCGCATCACCGGGGCGTCGACGCCGATCTCGGGGATGCGGACGCGGACCGGGGCGGCGGCGGGCAGCGGGTCGGCGGCCGCGTCGGTGTGCCGGTGGGGTCCGGCGGCGAAGGCCTCGGCGGCGGTGGGGACGGGCGGGGTCGTCTCCGCGGAGCCGTTCTGGACCAGCCAGAGGCCGACGCAGGCGGCGATGACCACGCCCCAGCCCTTGCCCTTCTTCCCGGCGCCGTTCACGGTGTCGTTCCCGGCGCCGCTCCTGGTGTCGTCGGTCATGGCTGCCCTCGCGGGGGATGGGGCTCCCCGCCCGCGCCGCGGTCTCGGGGACACACGCGGCGGGGGCGGGGAGCGGGGCGGGGGTACGGGGACGGACCCCGTCAGCTGTCCTGCGCGCCGCTCGCCCGGCGGCGCAGGAGCCAGACCCCGCCTACGGCGGAGGCGGCCAGCACGGCCACTCCCGCCGCGATCTGGGTGGTGTCGGGGCCGACGCTGCCGCCCACCCCGGTCCGTACGTGGCCACTGGGGTCGTGGCGGCCCTGGTCGTGCCCCCCGGTGCCGCCCGAGTCGTGGCCGCCCGAGTGCCCGCCCGAGTCGTGGCCGCCGGAGTCGTTGCCCCCGTGCCGGACGGTCAGGTCACCGGTGGCCGTCCTGCCGTTGTCGCAGGCGACGGCGATGGCGTAGGTGCCCGGCTTGGTGTGGGAGGGCACGGTGAACCGGCCGACCACGACGTCCTTGTGGGCGCCCGGCGACAACTCGAAGTCGCCCGCGCCCAGGGACTGCGCGTCACCGATCCCGTGGCCCTTCTTGCCGCACGCGGTGGTGTTGACCGTGACGGTCTCACCGGGTTCGGCGGGTGACGGGTACACCTCCAGCTTCCCGAAGTCACCGGCGGGGGCGGCGTACACGGCCGGCGAGGCGAGGGCGCCGAGCGAGACGACCGCCAGCGCGGTACCGGTCAGCAGGCGGGCAGTGGTGCGCATGGGGTCCTCCGGGGCGCGCGACGGGGGGTGGGGCAGGCTGATCTCCTGTGTCCGAGGTAAGACCCCACCCGCCGCCCGCGCCTGCTGATGACCCATCAGATTGCGCCGTCCGGGTCGGCGTGGCGCCCTGGACGCCGGACGTCGCCGCAGGTCAGGGGCGATTCACCGGGCCCGTCGGGCGGGTCGCCCCGAACGGGTGACGCCGCCCTCGCCGGAACCGCTTGACCTCAACTTTGGTTGAGGTACCAAGGTCTTCCCCATGAACACCGACCGCACCTCCTCGCCGCTCAAGCTCGCCGTCGTCGTCGCCAGCAACCGCGAAGGCCGCTTCGGGCCCGTCGTCGCCGACTGGTTCCTCGGCCACACCGCCCAGCACGCCGACTTCACCGTCGACGTCCTCGACCTGGCCGACCCGGCGGCCGAGCTGCCCACCGCCCTCTCCTACGACCCCGCCCCCGAGGTCCGCGAGCGGCTCGCCAGGGTCGGCCCCGTGCTGGCCGCCGCCGACGCCTTCGTCGTCCTCACCCCCGAGTACAACCACTCCTTCCCCGCCTCCCTCAAGAACCTCATCGACTGGCACTACACCGAATGGCAGGCGAAGCCCGTCGGCTTCGTCTCCTACGGCGGCATGTCGGGCGGTCTGCGCGCCGTCGAGCAACTGCGGCAGGTCTTCGCCGAGATGCACGCGGTGACCATCCGGGACACCGTCTCCTTCCACAACGCCCGCGGCCACTTCGACGAGGACGGCCGCCACAAGGACCCCACCGCCGCGGACGCCGCCGCCAAGACGATGCTCGACCAGCTCGCCTGGTGGGCCCACGCCCTCCGCGACGCCAAGGCCGTCCGCCCCTACACGGGATAGGTCCCGGGGTGCGTACGCTCGGCCGTACGCGGCGCGGCGAGCCCCGGAACCGAACCGAGCCCCCATGACGCGCCGCCGTGGCGTGACGACGACGCGCGGAGGAGAGACCGTGACCCTGGCCCTGACCGTACTCACCACGACCGACGGCGCCGACAAGGCGCAGGAACTGGCCCGGGGAGCGGTGGAGGCGCGGCTCGCCGCCTGCGCCCAGGTCTCCGGGCCGGTCACCTCGGTCTACCACTGGCAGAACGCCATCGAGACCAGCCAGGAATGGCAGGTCCTCTTCAAGACCACGGAGGACTGCTACCCCGCGCTGGAGGCGTACCTCACCGACCGGCACGACTACGACACGCCCGAGATCATCGCCACCCCGGTGGTGCGGGGCAGCACGGCCTACCTGTCCTGGATCCGGCAGGAGACGTCGGCGCGATGACGGGGCCGTCCGGGGAACTGCCCTTCTTCGTCTACGGGACGCTGCGCCCGGGCGAGTACAACCACGACCGGTTCCTCCGCGGCCGCACCGCCGCGGAGGAACCGGCCCGGCTGACCGGGGCCCTGCTGTACGAAGGGCCCGGTTACCCCTACCTGGTGCGCGGCGAGGGACGGGTGGCCGGTGAGCTGATCAGCGCCGCGCCGGGCGGGTACGCGCGGCTCCTCGACGTACTGGACCGCCTGGAGCACGGCTACGAGCGGCAGGTGTGCGAGGTGGTGCGCGCCCGGGACGGCGCGAGGGTCCGCGCCTGGGTGTACGTGGCCACGCCCGCCGTACGTCTGGGGGAGCCGATAGCGGGCGGGGACTGGCTCAGCCGGCGTCCGGCGCCGCGCCCGCTTCCAGACGCACCGCGCACACCTTGAACTCGGGCATGCGCGAGGTCGGGTCGAGCGCCGGGTTGGTGAGCGTGTTCGCCCGGCCCTCCCCGGCCCAGTGGAACGGCATGAACACCGTGTCCGGCCGGATCCCGGTGGTGATCCGCGCCGGGGCCACGGCCCGCCCGCGCCGCGAGACGACGGTGACCGGCTCGCCCTCGGCCACGCCCAGCCGGTCCGCCAGCCGGGGGTGCAGCTCCACGAACGGCCCGGGCGCGGCGGCGTTCAGCTCGGCGACGCGCCGGGTCTGGGCCCCCGACTGGTACTGGGACACGACACGCCCGGTGGTCAGCACCACCGGGTACTCCTCGTCCGTCTCCTCGGCCGCCGCCCGGTGCGTGACGGGCACGAACCGCGCCCGCCCGTCCGGTGTCGCGAACCGGTCCAGGAACAGCCGGGGCGTACCGGGGTGCTCCGGCTCGGGACACGGCCAGAAGACGCCGTCCTCCTCCGCGATCCGGCGGTAGCTGATGCCCGCGTAGTCGGCGGGGCCGCCGGCCGACGCGCGGCGCAGCTCCTCGAAGACCTCCTCCGGGTCGGTGGGGAAGCCCTTCTCCCAGCCGAGCAGCCCGGCCAGCGCGTGCATCACCTCCAGGTCGCTGCGCACGCCCTCGGGCGGGTCGACGGCCCGGCGGCGCAGCAGGACGCGGCCCTCCAGGTTGGTGAGGGTGCCGGTCTCCTCCGCCCACTGGGTGACGGGCAGCACGACGTCGGCGAGCGCCGCGGTCTCCGACAGCACCACGTCCGCCACGGCGAGGAAGTCCAGGGACTCGATCCGCTCCTGGATGTGCGCGGCGCGCGGCGCCGACACCACCGGGTTGGACCCCATCAGCAGCAGGGCCCTGATGTCGGTGCCGAGGGCGTCCAGCAGTTCGTAGGCACTGCGGCCGGGGCCGGGGAGGACGGCGGGGTCGACGCCCCAGACGCCGGCGACGTGGGCGCGGGCCGCGGGGTCGTCGAGCTTGCGGTAGCCGGGGAGCTGGTCGGCCTTCTGCCCGTGCTCGCGCCCGCCCTGTCCGTTGCCCTGGCCGGTCAGGCAGCCGTACCCGGACAGGGGCCGGCCGGCGCGGCCGGTGGCCAGGCACAGGTTGATCCAGGCGCCGACGGTGTCGGTCCCCTTGGACTGCTGCTCGGGGCCGCGGGCGGTCAGCACCATCGACTCGGGCGCGTCGCAGAACATCGCCACCGCCTCGCGCAGTTGCGGGACCGGTACGCCGGTGATGCGCTCGACCAGCGCGGGCCAGTGGGACATGGCGGCCGCGCGGGCGTCCGCCCAGCCCGTCGTACGGCTCTCGATGAACTCCTCGTCGGTCCGCCCCTCCGCCACCACCAGGTGCAGCAGCCCCAGCGCGAGCGCCAGGTCGGTGCCGGGGCGGGGGGCGAGGTGGAGGTCGGCCTGCTCGGCGGTACGGGTGCGGCGCGGGTCGACGACGATGAGCCGGCCGCCGTTCTCCTTCAGCTCGGTGAGGTACCGGAGGGCCGGCGGCATGGTCTCGGCGAGGTTCGACCCGACGAGGATCACGCACCCGGTGCGGGGGACGTCCTCCAGCGGGAAGGGCAGCCCCCGGTCGAGCCCGAAGGCCCGCTGGTGGGCGGCGGCGGCGGACGACATGCAGAACCGGCCGTTGTAGTCGATCTGCGAGGTCCCGAGGACCAACCGGGCGAACTTGCCGAGTGTGTACGCCTTCTCGTTGGTGAGCCCGCCGCCCCCGAACACCCCGACGGCGTCGGCCCCGTGCGCGTCCCGGGTGCCGCGCAGCCCGTCGGCGACGGTCCGCAGGGCCTCCTCCCAGGAGGCGGGTTCGAGCCGGCCGGTGGCGGGGTTGCGGACCAGGGGCCCGTCCAGCCGGACCCGGGAGGAGAGCACCGCGGGCGCGGTCCGTCCCTTGCCGCAGAGGGCGCCCCGGTTGACGGGGAAGTCGGTGCGCTCCACCACCTCGACGCCGTCGCCGGCGGGCCGGAGGTTCATCCCGCACTGCAGCGCGCAGTACGGACAGTGCGTGGCGGTGGTGGTGGTGAGCATGCCCCTGAGCATGCGTCCCGCGTGTTACGCCCACCGTCACGCCGCATTACACGCCCGGTACGGCCGCCTCCGCACCCCCGCCCCGTGGCGGTGAGGGCCGCGCCCGGGCAGCGACCGCCGGACCCGGGCGCCGGGCGCACCCGGACCCCGCGCGGCCCGGCGGGCGCACCCGGCTGCCCGGGTCACCACCCGAGGCGCCCGCGCGGCCCGGGTCACCGCCCCGGGCGCCCGCGCGGGCCGGGTCACCGCCCCAGGGCCTCCGTCACGCCCGTCTCCTCGCGTCCCAGGAATGTCGGGTCCGGCTCCAGCGCCGCGTCCAGGGCCGCCTTGCCCGCCGCCACCAGCTCCCGCGCCCCGCCGTAGTACCAGACCGAGTCGTGCGGCTCGTCGACGCCGACGCCGTACGTGTCGATCCCGGCCGCCTGGCAGAGCGCGACCGCCCGGCGGATGTGGAAGCCCTGGGTGACCAGCACGGCGTCGTCCACACCGAAGATCTTCTTCGCGCGCACGCACGAGTCCCAGGTGTCGAAGCCCGCGTAGTCGCTGACGATCCGTCCGTCCGGCACGCCGCGCTCCCGCAGGTACGCGCGCATGGCGTCCGGCTCGTCGTATTCGACCCGGCCGTTGTCACCGGTCACGAGCAGCACCTTGACCTTGCCGTCCCGGTACAGCGCGGCGGCGGTGTCGAGCCGGTGCGCCAGGTACGGCGTCGGGCGTCCCTTCCACAGGCCGGCCCCGAAGACGACGGCGACGTCCCGGGCGGGCACGTCGGCCGGGGTGCGGAGCCGGCCGTCGGCGACGGCGTGCGTCCACGTGGCGGGCATGAGCGCGAGGACGCAGCCCAGCACGGCACCCCGCACCAGCCGCCGCTGCCCCCGCCGGCTCACCGGCCACTTCAGCCTCGACCGTACGGACCGCACACCCTGTCGGAATCCCACGCCCCACCTCATCCCACGCCCCACCTCCGCCTCTTCCGACGCCGGAACGGCCCCTCCGGTTCAGTGCGGCACGTGTGATCCCTCCGACGGCCGTCCTCCGTAGAGCAGGGCGGCGAGCGCGGCTCCCAGGAGGCCGCCCAGGAGCTGGGCCGCGATGAAGCCCGGCATCGACGCGGGGGCGATGCCGGTGAACGAGTCCGTCAGGGACCGGCCCACCGTCGCGGCCGGGTTGGCGAAGGAACCGGAGGAGGTGAACCAGATCGCGGCGGCGATGTACGCGGCGACCGCGAGCGGCGCGAGCCGGGCGCGCCCGATCCGGTCCAGGCCCTGGACGAGCAGCACCAGACCGGCCGTGGCGACCGTCTCGCCGAGCAGCAGGTGCGCGTCGGACCGTGCCTGGGTGGACCAGCCGCCGGGCGCTCGCCCGTACATCGCCCCCGCCAGCAGCGCCCCCGCGACCGCCCCGGCCAGCTGGGCGGTGATGTAGAGGACGACCTCCCGGCCGGTCAGCCCGTCCCGGGTGCGCCGCCCGGTCCACCAGACGGAGAGCGTGACCACCGGGTTGAGGTGGGCCCCGGAGACCGGGGCGAACAGGGCGATCAGAAGTCCCAGGCCGATCGCCGAGGCCAGCGAGTTGGCCAGCAGCCGCACCCCGGTGTCGGCGCTGAGGCCGGTGGCCTGGATGCCCGAGCCGACGATGACCGCCACGAGCGCCCCGGTGCCGACCAGTTCTGCCCCGGCACGGCGCGGCAGCGCCGTCCGCGTCCCACTCATGGACCCCCCACTTCCTCTCTGTGGAAAAACTATTCCGTGTTTCGAAAGTAAGGTAGCGGGTAAATAAGATCGTTCTCTGCCCCGTGGCCTGGCACGATGTCCCGATGACCACGTCCGGCCCCTGGGCCCTCGCCGCCGCACGCAACAACGCCGAATGGTGCGCCACCATGTGCCGGGCCCACGGACTCGGCGGGGGCACCCTCGGCGAACGTGCCTGGACGCACCCGCGCCGGACGCCGCCGTACTACCCGGACGCCGTCACCCTCGCCCCCGACGCGCCCCTGGCGGAGGTGCTCGCCGGCATCGACCGGAGCACCCCCGGTGCCTCGGTCAAGGACGGGTTCGCCACCCTCGACCTCACCGGACACGGCTTCACGCCGCTGTTCGACGCCCGGTGGATCCACCGCCCCGCCGGCGCCCCCGCCCCGCACCACCCGGACACCGCCCCCTGGGAGCCCGTGCGCACCCCCGCGGAGCTCGCCGCCTGGGAGGACGCCTGGAGCGGCGGCGAGCCCCCGGACCTCTTCCGCCCCGCCCTCCTGGCCGACCCCGCGACCACCGTCCTCGCGGGCCGCGCACCGGACGGCCGTACCGTCGCCGGGGCGGTCGTCACCCACAGCACCGGCCCCGGGGTCGTGGGCGTCTCCAACGTCTTCGGCGCCGACCCCTGGCCCGGCTGCCTCGCGGCGCTCACCCGGCTGTGGCCCGGCACCCCGGTCGTCGGGTACGAGCACGGCGAGGACCTCGCGGCCGCCCTCGCCCACGGCTTCACGGCGACCGGCCCCCTCCGCGTCTGGATCGCCACCGCCTGACCCACGGCCCCGCTCCCGGCCCGACCGGCCGGTCCGGGGCGCCGTGAGCCGCTGGAAAACACCTGTCACCCGCGCGCAACGACCCGGCAACACCCGCCCGTCACCATCGATTCATGACGGAGCCGGCCCACCTCCACGCGCCCGACCCCCACCAGCGGCCCGGCTCCCGGCCGACCCCTCACCGCCAACGGAACGCGCAGGCCCATGAGCACACCCCACCTGCCCACCCTCGTCGCCGTCGCCCACGGCAGCCGCGACCCCCGCGCGCTGACCACCGTGAACGCCCTGCTCGACCGGGTCCGGGAACTCCGGCCCGGCCTGCCCGTACGGCTCGGCCACATCGAGCTGAACGCGCCCCTGCTCACCGACACCCTCGCCGGCCTGCCGGACGGCGACGCCGTCCTCGTACCCCTCCTCCTCAGCCGCGGATACCACGTCAAGCACGACCTGCCCGGCGCCGCCGCCACCGCACCCCACCTGCGCGTGCGCGTCGCCGCCCCGCTCGGCCCCCACCCCCTGCTCGTCGAGGCGCTCCGGAGCCGGCTCGTCGAAGCCGGCTGGCGCACCGGCCACGGCACCAGCCGCAGCACCGGGGTCGTCCTCGCCGCCGCCGGATCCCGCGACCCCGACTCCGCCGCCGACACCCGCCGCACCGCCCGGCTGCTCGGCGAGCGCCTCGGCGGCGTGCCCGTCGTCCCGGCCTACGCCTCCGCCGCCGCCCCCACCGTCGCCGACGCCGTCCGCGCGCTCACCGCCCGGGGCCGCCACCGCATCGCCGTCGCCTCCTACTTCACCGCCCCCGGCCTGTTCGCCACCCGCAGCGCCGCCGCCGCGCCCTGGCTCGCCGCCGCCCCCCTCGGCCCCCACCCCGCCCTCGCCCGGCTCGTCCTCCACCGCTACGACCAGGCCCTCACGGCCGGGACGGTCCCGGCCGGTCCCTCCCGACTGGTCCCCGCCTGACCGGTTCACCATCCGTCCCTGCGGTTACCTTCAGTGCATGAACGGCATGGACGGCATGAACGGCGTGGAAGGTACGTACGACACCGCGGACACCGAACGCTGGGCCCCCGAGCCCGACAAGCGACCGGGCCGCACCGCGTTCCAGCGGGACCGCGCCCGGGTGCTGCACTCCGGGGCGCTGCGGCGACTGGCCGGGAAGACCCAGGTCGTCACCCCCGGCTCCCGCAGCCACGCCTGGGATCCCAGCCCGCGCACCCGGCTCACCCACTCCCTGGAGTGCGCCCAGGTCGGCCGCGAGCTCGGCGCCGCCCTCGGCTGCGACCCCGACCTGGTCGAGGCCGCCTGCCTGTCGCACGACATGGGCCACCCGCCCTTCGGTCACAACGGCGAGCAGGCCCTCAACGACTTCGCCGAGGACTGCGGCGGCTTCGAGGGCAACGCCCAGTCGCTGCGCCTGCTCACCCGGATCGAACCCAAGCGGTTCGTGCACGACGAGGGCTCCGGCGAACTCGTCAGCGTCGGCCTCAACCTCACCCGCGCCGCCCTCGACGCCGCCACCAAGTACCCCTGGCCGCGCGGCGCCCACCCCACCGACCCCGGCTCGCCCAAGTTCGGGGTGTACGAGGACGACCTCCCGGTCTTCGCCTGGGCGCGGCGGGGCGCCCCCGGACAGCGCCGCTGCTTCGAGGCCCAGGTCATGGACTGGTCCGACGACGTGGCCTATTGCGTGCACGACTTCGAGGACGGGCTGCACGCCGGGCACATCGACCCCAACCTCCTCCTCGCCGAACCCGAACGCGCCGACATCTGGCGGGTCGCCGTCGGGCGGTACGTCCCCGCCGGCACCGACCCGCAGGAACTGGCCGACGCCCTCGACCGGCTCATGGAGCAGGAGTGGTGGCCGCACGGCTACGACGGCACGGCCCTCGCCCAGGCCCGCCTGAAGGACGCCACCAGCCAGCTCATCGGCCGCTTCTGCCTCGCCGCCGAGACCGCCACCCGCCAGGCGTACGGGACCGGCCGCCTCACCCGGTACGCCGCCGAACTGGTCGTCCCGCGCGAGGCGCGCAACGAGTGCGCCGTCCTCAAGGCCGTCGCCGACCGGTACGTGATGCAGCGCGCCGAGCAGGAGGCGCTCCGGGCCGACCAGCGCATCGTCCTCGCCGAACTGGCCGAGGCCCTGACCGCCCGTGCCCCCGAGGGCCTGGACCCCCAGTTCCGCGCCCTGTTCGACACCGCCCACGACGACCGGGCCCGCAAGCGGGTGATCGTCGACCAGATCGCCTCCCTGACCGACGCCTCCGCCCGCACCCTGCACGCCCGCCTGACGAGCCGCCCCTGAACCGGCCGCCGCCGAAGCCGGCGCGGACGTCCTCTTCCAACATCACGCTCCGTACGGGACGCTGCTGGGGCCGGCGGCGTAGCGTGACAATTCCCGGAACCACCAGGAGGCAACAAGTGGTCGACGCAGATCAGACCTTCGTCATCGTCGGCGGGGGACTGGCCGGGGCCAAGGCGGCGGAGACACTCCGCTCCGAAGGGTTCACCGGCCGCGTGATCCTCATCGGAGAGGAAGCCGAACCGCCCTACGAACGTCCGCCCCTGTCCAAGGGCTACCTCACGGGCAAGGAACCGCGCGAGCGCGCCTACGTCCACGAGTCGACCTGGTACGCGGAGCACGACGTCGAACTCCACATCGGCCAGCCCGTCACCTCCGTCGACCGTGCCGCCAGGACGGTGCGGCTCGGCGACGGCACCACCATCCGCTACGACAAGCTGCTGCTGGCCACCGGTTCCGAGCCGCGCCGCCTCGACGTCCCCGGCACCGGCCTCGCCGGAGTGCACCACCTGCGCCGCCTCACCCAGGCCGACCGGCTTCAGCACACCCTCGCCGCGCTCGGCCGCGACAACGGCCACCTGGTGATCGCCGGCGCCGGATGGATCGGTCTGGAGGCCGCCGCCGCGGCGCGCGGGTACGGCGCCGAGGTCACCGTCGTCGAACCGGCCCCCACCCCCCTCCACGGAGTCATCGGCCCCGAGCTCGGCCAGCTCTTCGCCGACCTGCACGCCGCGCACGGCGTCCGCTTCCGGTTCGGCACCCGCCTCACCGAGATCACCGGCCAGGACGGCATGGTGCTGGCAGCCCGCACCGACGACGGCGACGAGCACCCCGCCCACGCCGTCCTCGTCGCGATCGGCGCCGCCCCCTGCACGGCCCTCGCCGAGAACGCCGGCCTCGCCCTGGTGGACCGGGCCCACGGCGGAGGCATCGCCGTCGACGCGTCGCTGCGCACCTCCGACCCCGACATCCACGCGGCCGGGGACGTGGCCGCCGCCGAGCACCCCCTCCTGCACACCCGGCTGCGCGTCGAGCACTGGGCCAACGCCCTCAACGGAGGGCCCGCCGCCGCCCGCGCCATGCTCGGCCGGGACGTCTCCTACGACCGGATCCCGTACTTCTTCTCCGACCAGTACGACCTGGGCATGGAGTACAGCGGCTGGGCCCCGCCCGGCACGTACGACCAGGTGGTGCTGCGCGGCGACGCCGGCCGGCGCGAGTTCATCGCCTTCTGGCTCAAGGACCGCCGGGTGCTCGCCGGGATGAACGTGAATGTGTGGGACGTCACATCGGACATCCAAGACCTCATCCGTTCCGGTGCGCCCGTGGACCCCGAGGCCCTCGCCGACCCCGCGACACCGCTCACCGCCGTCCGGCCCGGCCCCTAGGTCGTGTCCGCGCCCCGCTTCCCGCCGGACGATCACCGAAGCCCCCGTAAGATTTACGCGTGGCAGGCGGCAGGATCAACGATGACGACGTGAAGGCGGTACGGGACGCGGTCCCGATCGACGCCGTCGTGTCCGAGTACCTCCAGCTACGCAGCGCGGGCGGCGGCAACCTCAAGGGCCTGTGCCCCTTCCACGACGAGAAGTCCCCCTCCTTCCAGGTCAGCCCCAGCAAGGGTCTCTTCCACTGCTTCGGCTGCCAGGAGGGCGGGGACACCATCGCCTTCGTGATGAAGATCGACCACCTCTCCTTCTCGGAGACGGTCGAGCGCCTCGCCGCCAAGGCGGGCATCACCCTGCGGTACGAGGAGGGCGGGTACAACCCCGGCCACCAGCGCGGCGAGCGGATCCGCCTGATCGAGGCGCACAAGGCGGCCGCCCAGTTCTACGTCGAGCAACTCGACGGCGCCGAGGCCGAGATCGGACGGAAGTTCCTCGCCGAGCGCGGTTTCGACCAGGCCGCCGCCCAGCACTTCGGCGTCGGCTACAGCCCGGCCGGCTGGGACCACCTCACCCGCTACCTGCGCGGCAAGGGCTTCTCCGACAAGGAGCTGCTGCTGTCCGGGCTCTCCCAGGAGTCCCGCCGCAACCCCATCGACCGGTTCCGCGGCCGTCTGATGTGGCCCATCCGGGACGTCGGCGGCGATGTCGTCGGGTTCGGCGCCCGCAAGCTCCGCGACGACGACACCGGCCCCAAGTACCTCAACACGCCCGAGACGCCGATCTACAAGAAGTCCCAGGTGCTGTACGGCATCGACCTGGCCAAGAAGGACATCGCCAAGTCCAGCCGCGCCGTCGTCGTCGAGGGCTACACCGACGTCATGGCCTGCCACCTCGCCGGCGTCACCACCGCCATCGCCACCTGCGGCACCGCCTTCGGCGGCGACCACATCAAGATCCTCCGCCGGCTGCTGATGGACAACGGCTCGGCCCGCGTCATCTTCACCTTCGACGGCGACGCCGCCGGCCAGAAGGCCGCGCTGCGGGCCTTCGAGGACGACCAGAAGTTCGCCGCCGAGACCTACATCGCCATCGCCCCCGACGGCATGGACCCGTGCGAGCTGCGCCTCGCCAAGGGCGACGAGGCGGTCGCCGACCTGGTCGAGCCCCGCACCCCGCTCTTCGAGTTCGCGCTGCGCCAGATCGTGGGCCGGTACGACCTGGAGACCCCCGCCGGCCGCGCCGCCGCCCTCGACGAGGCCGCGCCGGTCGTCGCCCGCATCAAGAACACCGCCTCGCAGCACGAGGTGGCCGTGCAGCTCGCCGGCATGCTGGGCATCCTCGACACCCAGTTCGTCGTCAAGCGCGTCGCCCAGTTCGCCCGCTGGGCCAGGGACCGCGGCGGCCGGGGCCCCGCGCCCGCCTCCCGTCCTACCCCCGCCGCGCCCGCGGCACACGCCCCCGCCGCGCCCTCGGGCCCGGCCCTGAACCTGCGCAGCCCGGCCCACCGCACGGAGCGGGAGCTGCTCAAGCTCGCCCTCCAGCACCCGGCCCTCGTCTCGCCCGCCTTCGACGCGTACGGCGCCGACGAGTTCACCGCCCCGCCGTACGCCGCGGTCCGCCGGACCATCGCGGAGGCGGGCGGCGCCGAGCAGGGCGCCGGCAACACCGCCGAGTACCTGGCGCGCGTACGGGACGCGGCCCCCGACGACACCGTCCGGGCGCTGGTCACCGAGCTCGCCGTGGAGGTCATCCACGGCCGCACCGTCGACGAGACCTACGCCGGCGACCAGCTCGTCCAGGTCCGCCTCCGGGCGGTCGACCGCCGCATCCGCGACGTCCAGGGCTCCCTCACCCGCCTCGGCTCCCACGGCGACCCCGACCACCTCGCCGCCGTCCAGAACGAGCTCTGGGTCCTCCAGCAGTACGCCCAGTCGCTCCGCAACCACGGCGCCGCCGCCCTCTAGACACCCCCCGGGACCGGGGACACCCCCCGGACCGGGCACCGAGCCGCCCTCGGGCCCGCGAAGGCCGCACCGGCGCGCCCTGTCACCGGACGGTCGCAAAAAGTGGTCGCACGCCCCTACTGGCGGTGATGTGTCGTACCCCACACTGGGAGGCGGTGCCTGAGTCCTCGGAGCGCGGCCGGTCCACCGACGGTGGGCCCCTCACCCCCGCGGATCCGCTCATCGAGTACGGGACGGAGAACAGCGGCCCGGCCGCCGCCGTCCCGCTGCCGTACGCCCCCGACCCGGCAGCGATCACCCTGGAGGTCGCCCTCGTGCAGACCCGGACCCTGACCGACACCGACCCGGCCACGGCATCGGCCGTCGCCGTCCCCGTACAGGGCATCCCGCCCCACCACCCCGAGACGCTGCCCGGAGCGCTGCCCGACGCCGTACCGGACCCCGACGAACCCGAACAGGCGCCCGCCGACCGCAGTCGCGCCGCCGCGGAGGCGTCCGCCGGCGGCCCGTCCGCCGACCTGTTCCGCCAGTACCTCCGGGAGATCGGCCGCATACCGCTGCTCACCGCCGCCGAGGAGGTGGAACTGGCCCGCCGCGTGGAGGCCGGGCTGTTCGCCGAGGAGAGGCTCGCCACCGCCGCAGGCCTCGACGAACGGCTGGCCCTGGACCTCGACCGGCTGGTCGTCATGGGCCGGATGGCCAAGCGCCGCCTCATCGAGGCCAACCTGCGCCTCGTCGTGTCCGTCGCCAAACGGTACGTCGGCCGGGGCCTGACCATGCTCGACCTGGTCCAGGAGGGCAACCTGGGCCTGATCCGGGCGGTCGAGAAGTTCGACTACGCCCGCGGCTACAAGTTCTCGACGTACGCCACCTGGTGGATCCGCCAGGCCATGTCCCGCGCCCTCGCCGACCAGGCGCGGACCATCCGGGTCCCGGTCCACGTCGTCGAGCTGATCAACCGGGTCGTCCGGGTCCAGCGCCGGATGCTCCAGGAACGCGGCTGCGAACCCACCCACGACGAGGTCGCCGCCCACCTGGACCTGGCGCCCGAGCGGGTCGGCGAGGTGCTGCGCCTCGCCCAGGAGCCGGTCTCCCTGCACGCCCCGGTCGGCGAGGAGGACGACGTCGCGCTCGGCGACCTCATCGAGGACGGCGACGCCGCGTCCCCCGTGGAGTCCGCGGCGTTCCTCCTGCTGCGCGAGCACCTGGAGGCCGTCCTGTCCACCCTCGGGGAACGCGAACGCAAGGTCGTCCAGCTCCGTTACGGCCTGGTCGACGGGCGGCCCCGCACCCTGGAGGAGATCGGACGGATCTTCGGCGTGACACGCGAACGCATCCGCCAGATCGAGTCCAAGACCCTCAGCAAGCTGCGGGACCACACCTTCGCCGACCAGTTGCGCGGCTACCTGGACTGACGCACCCCGCCCCGGCCGCCGGTCAGTCGACCTCCGCCACCGCCTGCGCGAACTGCGCCGCGTACAGACGGGCGTAGGCCCCCTGTGCCGCCAGCAGCTCCTCGTGCGAGCCCTGCTCGACGATCGCCCCGTCCTCCATCACCAGGATCACGTCCGCGTCCCGGATCGTCGACAGCCGGTGCGCGATCACGAAGCTGGTCCGGCCGTGCGCCAGCCGCGCCATCGCCTTCTGGATGAGCACCTCGGTCCGGGTGTCGACGGAGCTGGTCGCCTCGTCCAGGACGAGGATGACCGGGTCCGACAGGAAGGCCCGGGCGATGGTGATGAGCTGCTTCTCGCCCGCGCTCACCCCCGCGCCCTCGTCGTCGATGACGGTGTCGTACCCGTCCGGCAGCGTCCTGATGAACCGGTCCGCGTGCGCGGCCCGCGCCGCCTCCTCGATCCGCTCGCGGGTCACCCCGCGCGACGCGGGAGCGCCGTACGCGATGTTGTCGGCGATCGTGCCGCCGAACAGCCAGGTGTCCTGGAGCACCATGCCGATCCGGGACCGCAGCTCGTCGCGCGTCATGTCCCGGGCGTCGACGCCGTCCAGCAGGATGCGGCCGCCAGTCACCTCGTAGAACCGCATCAGCAGGTTGACCAGCGTGGTCTTGCCCGCCCCCGTGGGGCCGACGATCGCGACCGTCTGGCCGGGCTCCACCGACAGCGACAGGTCCTCGATCAGCGGCCGGTCCGGGTCGTAGCGGAACGACACCCGTTCCAGCGTCACCCGCCCCGCCGGTTCCACCGGCTCCACCGGCTCCTGCCGCCCGGCGGTCCCCGGGGCGTCCGGCTCCTGCTCCTCGGCGTCCAGCAGCTCGAAGATCCGCTCCGCGGAGGCGACCCCCGACTGCACCAGGTTCGCCATCGACGCGACCTGCGTCAGCGGCATCGAGAACTGGCGCGAGTACTGGATGAACGCCTGCACGTCGCCGATGGACAGCGTCCCGGACGCGACGCGCAGCCCGCCCACCACCGCCACCAGCACATAGTTGAGGTTGGAGATGAAGAACATCAGCGGCTGCATGATCCCGCTGTTGAACTGGGCCCGGAAGCCCGCCTCGTACAGCGCCTCGTTCTGCTCGCGGAAGTCGGCCGCCGCCTCCTCCTGCCGCCCGAAGACCTTCACCAGCGCGTGGCCGGTGTACATCTCCTCGATGTGGGCGTTGAGCCGGCCCGTCGACTTCCACTGCTGCACGAAGTGCGGCTGCGACCGCTTGCCGACCTTCGTCGCCACGACCACCGACAGCGGCACCGTCACCAGCGCGACCAGTGCCAGCAGCGGCGAGATCCAGAGCATCATCACCAGCACACCGATGATCGTCAGCGCCGAGTTGATGAGCTGACCCATCGTCTGCTGCATGGTCTGCGCGATGTTGTCGATGTCGTTCGTCGCCCGGCTCAGCACCTCACCGCGCTTGGCCCGGTCGAAGTACGCCAGCGGCAGACGCTCCAGCTTCGCCTGGACGTCCTCCCGCATCCGGTACACCGTCCGGTTGATCACCATGATCGACATGCGCGTCGACACCAGCATCAGCAGCCCGGCCGCCACGTACACCACCAGGACGGTCATCAGCACGGTGGCGACGGCGTCGAAGTCGATGCCCCGCCCCGGCTGGAAGTCCACCCCCGACAGCATGTCCGCGAGCCCGCCGTCCCCGTCGGCCCGCAGCCCCGCCAGCGCCTGCTCCTTGGTGATCCCGTCCGGCATCCCGCGCCCGACGACCCCCGCGAAGATCAGGTCGGTCGCCCGGCCCAGCACCTTGGGCCCGACCACCGACAGCGCCACGCTCAGCACACCGGCCACCAGCATCAGCCACAGCGTGGCCTTCTCGGGCCGGAACTGCCGCAGCAGCCGCCTGCCCGACCCCTTGAAGTCCATCGACCGCTGGTCGGGGCCCCCGGCCGCCGCCATCATCCGTCCCGCCGGCCCCGCCATCAGGCAGCCTCCGCCTCGGTCAGCTGGGAGAGCACGATCTCCCGGTACGTCTCGTTGCCCGCCATCAGCTCCTCATGGCGCCCGGTCCCCACGACCCGGCCCTCGTCGAGGACCACGATCCGGTCCGCGTCACGGATCGTCGACACCCGCTGGGCGACGATCACCACCGTCGCCTCGGCGGTCTCCGCCGCCAGCGCGGTCCGCAGCAGCGCGTCCGTCGTGTAGTCCAGCGCCGAGAACGAGTCGTCGAACAGGTAGATCTCCGGCCGCTGCACCAGCGTCCGCGCGATCGCCAGCCGCTGCCGCTGCCCGCCCGACACATTGGTGCCGCCCTGCGAGATCGGCGCGTTCAGGCCGCCCTCCATGGCCCGGACGAAGTCGGCCCCCTGGGCCACCTCCAGCGCGTGCCACAGCTCCTCGTCGGTCGCGTCCGGGTTGCCGTACCGCAGGTTCGTGGCGACCGTCCCGGAGAACAGGTACGGCTTCTGCGGCACCAGGCCCACCGTCTTCGCCATCAGCACGGGATCCACCTGCCGCACGTCCACCCCGTCGACCAGCACCTCGCCGCCCGTGGCGTCGAACAGCCGCGGCACCAGGCCCAGCAGCGTCGACTTGCCGCTGCCGGTCGAACCGATGATCGCCGTCGTCTCACCGGGCCGGGCCACCAGGTCCACCCCGCGCAGCACCGGCTCCTCGGCACCCGGGTAGCGGAAGTCCGCCCCCCGCACCTCCAGGTGCCCGCGCCGCGGCAGCTCCCGCACCGGGGAGACCGGCGGGATCACGCTGGACTCCGTACGCAGCACCTCCTCGATGCGCTCGGCGCACACCTCGGCGCGCGGCACCATCATGAACATGAAGGTGGCCATCATCACGGCCATCACGATCTGCATCAGATAGGCCAGGAAGGCGGTCAGCGCGCCGATCTCCATCCCGCCGCCGTCGATGCGATGCGCGCCGAACCAGACGACGGCGACGCTGGAGATGTTGACCACGGTCATCACGGTCGGGAACATCAGCGCCATCAGCCGGCCGGTCGACACCGACACCTCGGTCAGGTCCGCGTTGGCGCGCGCGAACCGCTCCCGCTCGTAGGCGTCCTTCACGAACGCCCGGATCACCCGGTTGCCGGTGATCTGCTCGCGCAGCACCCGGTTCACCGTGTCCAGCCGCTCCTGCATCGCCCGGAACAGCGGCCGCATCCGCTTCACGATCAGCGAGACGGCGATGCCCAGCACCGGGACCACCGCGATCAGCACGCCCGACAGCGGCACGTCCTGGCCGAGCGCCATGACGATGCCGCCCACGCACATGATCGGCGCCGACACCATCAGCGTGAACGCCATCAGCACCAGCATCTGCACCTGCTGGACGTCATTGGTCGTCCGCGTGATCAGCGACGGCGCCCCGAAGTGCCCGACCTCCCGCGCGGAGAACGACTGCACCCGTTCGAAGACCGCCGCCCGCACGTCCCGGCCGAGCGCCGACGCGGTCCGCGCGCCGTAGTAGACGGCAGCGATGTTGCAGACCACCTGCACCACCGAGATCGCGATCATCAGCGCGCCGAAGGTGAGGATGTAGCCGGTGTCACCCTTGACGACACCGTTGTCGATGATGTCCGCGTTGAGCGTGGGCAGGTAGAGGGTGGCGCACGTCTGCAAGAGCTGGAGCGCCACCAGCAGGACTATGGGCCGTTGGTACGGCCCCAGATGGATCCGGAGAAGTTGTCTGAGCACGGGTTCAACTATCGCCCGCCCCGCCCGCCCTGACGACTCGGTTTTCCCCGTCCTTTGCCCCGTCCGGGCCGATCGTCACCGGACCGCCACGCCCGGACCCTCCGCCTCCGCCGCCGCGGCCCCCGTTTCCGCCCCAACCGCTCGCTAGAGCGAGAACGCCCCGGGATGGAGCTGCTCGCGCGTCGCCCCGTACTGCTGGCGCACCGCCTGCCCGACCGCGAGCTCCTCGCCCGGCTCGAACACCTGGGCGGCGGCGCCCTGCCAGGCCGGCGGGGACTGCGGCGACAGCACGCCCTGCGAGACCCCCAGCGCCCACGCCGCCTGCCGTGCCGCGCCGAGCGCCGCGTAATCGGCCGGCTGGGGTACGACCACCTGCGCGCCGAAGATCGCCGGCGCGGCCGCCTGCACCGCGGGCAGCTCCGCCGCCGCCCCCAACAGGAACACCCGCCGCACCTCCACGCCCCGCCCGCGCAGCACGTCCATCGCGTCCGCCAGCGAGCACAGCATGCCCTCGAACGCCGCCCGCGCCAGGTGCTCGGGCTTCATCGACTCGCGCCGCAGCCCGCTCAGCGTCCCGGCCGTGTGCGGGAGCTGCGGAGTGCGCTCACCCTCCAGGTACGGCAGCAGCACCAGCCCCGAGGCGCCCGGCGTCGACTTCAGCGCCAGCGCCGACAGCTCCTCCAGGCCCCCGCCCAGGCCCAGCATCTCGGCGGTCCCGCGCAACGCCCGTACCGCGTTCGACGTGTGGACGACCGGCAGGTGCATGCCCGCCGCGTCCGCGAACGCCGTGATCATCCCGTGCGGATCGGCCGACGCCTCGTGATGCACCGCCATCACCGACCCCGACGCCCCGAGCGACACCACGGCGTCCCCGAGCCCGAGCCCCAGCCCGAGCGCGGCCGCCATGGTCTCGCCGGTCCCCGCCGAGATCAGCAGCCCCTCGGGAGTCATCCCGGCGGCCTCGGCGGGCCCCAGCACCTCCGGCAGCGCCGCCTGGTGCCCCAGCGCCAGCTCCACCAGGTCCGGCCGGTACGCACCCGAACCCGCCGACCAGTAGCCGGTGCCCGAGGCGGCGCCCCGGTCCGTGGTCCGGCGCACCGGACGGCCCAGGAGCTGCCACACCAGCCAGTCGTGCGGCTGGAGCACCATCGCCACCCGCGCCGCCGCCTCAGGCTCCGTCCGGGCGAGCCACCGCAACTTGGCCACCGGCTGCGCCGCCTGCGGTACGCAGCCGACCGCCTCGGCCCACGCCCGGCGCCCGCCGAGCGCCTCGACCAGGTCCGCGGCCGCCACCTGGGCCCGCTTGTCGTTGCCGACCAGCGCCGGGCGCACCAGCGAGCCCTGCCGGTCCAGCGGCACCAGACCGTGCTGCTGGGCGGACACACCGATCGCCTGGACGCCCTCGAGCAGCCCGCCCGACGCGGCCTCGCCCAGCGACAGCAGCCACGCCTGCGGGTCGACCTCCGTGGCCTTCGGTTCGACGGGGTGCGGTGCGTAGCCCTGCCGCAGCACCGCACCCGTTTCCGTGTCACAGACGACGATGCGCGTGAAACCCGACGAACTGTCCAACCCGGCGACTATCCCCATGGGGATAGATTCTGCCGCACCCTAGGTGTTACTGGTCCCCCACTCGTCCTGGCCGTTGCCCTGGCTGCGCTCCCGCAGCGAGCGCACCCGCTCGGCCACCGACTCGGGCATCCGGTCGCCGACCTTGTCGCTCACGGTGTGCAGCGCCTTGCCGGCCACCTCCCGCCCGGTCTGCGCGGCCGATTCGGCGGCATTGCGCACCGCCGGGTTGTGGGAGAACTCGCGCGCGGACTTGCGGAGCTGTTCGTAGCGCTCCCGTCCGGCACGGGTGCCGAGGACGTAACCGAGGGTCAGTCCAACGACGAACGTGACCTTGTACCGCATGGCTGCCACCCTTCCGTAGGCGTCGGTGCTGGCCGCCTACCCGTAAGGGCCGGAGATCACCCCGGGGAACCGATTGGCGGAGCACCCCCCTGCTTGCGCTAATGTATGTGTCGCAGCGAGCGAGCGCCGCCCGGGAGACCCCAGGTGGGTACGTTCGGTGCAACGCAGCAATCCCCTGTAGCTCAATTGGCAGAGCAGCCGGCTGTTAACCGGCAGGTTACTGGTTCGAGTCCAGTCGGGGGAGCGCGATCCCCTGTAGCTCAATTGGCAGAGCATTCGGCTGTTAACCGGAGGGTTACTGGTTCGAGTCCAGTCGGGGGAGCGGTACCAGGAGAGGGCCTTTCGAGGCCCTCTCCTTGTTTTTCCGACCCGGTTCGCCCCCGGCGGGAACCATCCGGGCCGCGGCGCGGTCTCCATGGTCGTGCGTTGCCGACCATCCGGAGCAGGAGATCGTATGAGCGGCTATGCTGCGGCAGACGGCGCGCACAAATGTGCGCGACGCGCCGTAAGGGGCGGTAGCTCAGCCGGTTAGAGCAGCGGACTCATAATCCGTCGGCCGTGGGTTCGAGTCCCACCCGCCCCACCGCAGTCCAGCGGTGAAGAAACGATTCGAGCAGCGCTTTCGGTGCTCGAAGCACCGCAGTGCCCCCGGGGTGACCGCTTCCCCCGGGTGTCCCACGGCCGTGAAGTGCCGTACACGGGCCGCCTGTCCGGCGGTCCGGCCCCCGCCCCTTTCCGCGGGGCCGGCGTGTCCCGGATCACAGGGTGGTCCGGGCGGTGGCCGGGAATCGGGGCGCGAGCGGGGAGGTTGACGCATGCACGCGTTCAATGCACGTGCACATACCGTCTGGTACCTCCGAGGAGCACCCCCGTGACCGTCACCGAGCCCGCCGCCTCCCGCGCGGCCGACATCCTCTCCCGGCCCGTCACGCTGAACGGTCTGACCGTTCCCAACCGCATCGTGATGGCGCCGATGACGCGCCAGTTCTCCCCGGGCGGCGTGCCCGGCGAGGACGTGCGGTCGTACTACGCCCGCCGTGCCGCCGCGGGGGTCGGGCTGATCGTCACGGAGGGGACGTACGTCGGCCACGAGTCGGCCGGGCAGAGCGACCGGGTGCCCCGGTTCCACGGCGAGGAGCAGCTCGCGGGGTGGGCCGCCGTCGCCGAGGCCGTGCACGCGGCGGGCGGCACGATCGTGCCGCAGCTCTGGCACATCGGCATGGTGCGGCGGCAGGACGACCCGCCCTTCGCCGGCGCTCCCGCGGTCGGCCCCTCCGGTATCCGCCTCGACGGCACCGAGGGTGCCGGCAGGGCGATGACCCGGGGTGACCTGGACGACGTCATCGGCGCCTTCGCGGAGGCCGCCGCGGCCGCCGAGCGCATCGGCTTCGACGGCGTCGAACTGCACGGCGCCCACGGCTACCTCCTCGACCAGTTCCTGTGGGCGGGCACGAACCGCCGTACCGACGCCTACGGCGGCGACCCGGTGGCCCGCACGAAGTTCGCGGCCGAGATCGTGGCCGCCGTGCGTGAGGCCGTCTCGCCCGGCTTCCCGGTCCTCTTCCGCTACTCCCAGTGGAAGCAGGACGCCTACGACGCCCGGCTGGCCGAGACCCCGGAGGAGCTGGAGGCGATCCTGACCCCGCTCGCCGCGGCCGGTGTCGACGCCTTCCACGCCTCCACCCGCCGCTACTGGGTGCCGGAGTTCGAGGGGTCGGACCTGAACCTCGCCGGCTGGACCAAGAAGCTCACCGGCCGGCCCGCCATCACCGTCGGGTCCGTCGGCCTGGACGGCGACTTCATCCGGGCGTTCATGGGCGAGGGCGCCCCGCTCCAGGGCATCGACAACCTGCTCGACCGCCTGGAGCGCGACGAGTTCGACCTGGTCGCCGTCGGCCGCGCCCTGCTCCAGGACCCCCAGTGGGCGGCGAAGGTGCTGGCGAACCGCCTGGACGAGCTGAAGCCCTACGACGTGGCGGCGCTCAAGACGCTGAGCTGACGTCTGCTTTCGCCGTCGCACCCCCCGCCGGTCCTCCGGCGGGGGGTGTTCCGTTTCCGGCGGCAAGGGGTGTTGTCCTACTGGAATTCTATTAACCCCAACGGGTGGCACGAATTCAGATTGTCGGTGGCAGCGCACAAGAATGACGAACCTCCCGGCCGTTGGAGGTCTCGTGTCCCGCTCCGCCCCGCCCCCGTCGACCATGACCACCCTGGGGTGCGCCCTCTTCGCGACCCGCTGGCTCCAGGCCCCGCTGTACTTCGGTCTGGTGGCGGCACAGGGGGTGTACGTCTACAAGTTCTTCAACGAGCTGTGGCACCTCGTCCACCACGTCATCAGCGGTCACGCGGACGAGACGCACGTCATGCTGGCCGTGCTCAAGCTGGTCGACGTGGTGATGATCGCCAATCTGCTGATCATGGTGATCGTCGGGGGGTACGAGACCTTCGTGTCCCGGATCGGCCTCCAGGGGCACCGGGACCAGCCCGAGTGGCTGTCGCACGTCAACTCCAACGTGCTGAAGGTGAAGCTGGCCACCGCCATCGTGGGGATCTCCTCGGTGCACCTGCTCCAGATGTTCGTGGACGTGCACCACACCCCCCGGCACGACCTGTTGTGGGGGACGGTGATCCATATGGCGTTCATCGCCTCGGCCGCGATCCTCGCCTACATGTCCGGGCCCATGGCCGCGCACGAGGCCAGGCAGCACCCCGTGCCGGGGGCGCCCCCGGAGGCGGCCGTACCGGCCCAGCGGGAGGGGCGGCGGGAAACGCCGGAGGAGCCGGCGGCCGGGGCCGAGGGGCGGATCGAGGCCGCGGGGTTCCCGGCCCGGAAGGTGCTGGAGACGTTCGACGAGGGGCACCTGCGGGCGCCCGGGCCGCAGGTGATCGCCCGGCTCGGGAAGGTGGACTTCGTGGGCCGGAAGGCGAACGTGGTGCTGCTGGGCGGTCCCGGCACCGGCAAGACCCACCTGGCCGTCGCCCTGGGCGTACGGGCGTGTCAGGCGGGCCACCAGGTGCTGTTCGCCACCGCCGCCGAGTGGGGCACCCGGCTCGCGGACGCCCGGGCCGCGGGACGGCTGCGCGAGGAGCTGGCCCGGCTGGACGCGTACCCGCTGCTCGTGGTCGACGAGGTGGGGTACGTGCCCTTCGACGCCGAGGTGGCGCAGCTCCTCTTCCAGCTTGTCTCGCACCGCTACGAGCGGGGTTCGCTGATCGTCACCGGCAACCGGCCGCTCGGCCGGTGGGACGAGGTGTTCGGCGACGGCGCGACGGCCTCCGCGACGGTGGACCGGCTGGTCCACCACGCGGAGGTGGTCACCCTCGACGCCGACAGCTACCGCACGCGCCGGCTGGACCCGAGCCTCACTCGATGACGAGCTCGACCGGGATGTTGCCGCGCGTGGCCTTGGAGTAGGGGCAGTACGCGTGGGTCTTCTCCAGCAGGTCACGGCCGGCCTCGCCCTGGAGGTGGTCCGGGAGCTCGACGCGCATCACGACCGCGAGGCCGAAGCCGCCGTCCGTGTCCTTGCCGATGCTGACCTCGGCGGTCACCGAGGCGTCCTTGACGTCGATCTTCTCCTGGCGGCCTATCGAGCCCATCGCGCTGGCGAAGCACGCCGCGTACCCGGCGGCGAAGAGCTGCTCGGGGTTGGTGCCCTGGCCGTTGCCGCCCAGCGCCTGGGGGAAGCCGAGCGGAAGGTCGATCTGGCCGTCGGAGCTGACCGCGCGGCCCTCGCGGCCGTTGGCGGTGGCGACAGCGGTGTACAGGGCGTCCATGGGACTCGTCCTCTCGGAAGGGTGCGTGGCGTGGTGCCGGAGATATTTGTATCGCACGATTCAGTTGTGCACAACTGAATCGCGTTCGCGTACCCTGTGTCCATGGACACGTTCGGGACCGTGCGGGACGAGGACTTCCTCCGCCTCGACCACCAGATCTGCTTCTCGCTGCACGCCGCCACACGCGCCTTCAACGGCGTCTACCGCACCGCGCTCAAGGACCTCGGCCTCACCTACCCCCAGTACCTGGTGATGCTGGTCCTCTGGGAACACGGCGAGCTGCCGGTCAAGCGGATCGGCGAGCACCTGCGGCTGGACTCCGGCACCCTGTCCCCGCTCCTGAAGCGCCTGGAAGCGGCCGGGTACGTCGAGCGGCGGCGCAGTGCCGAGGACGAGCGGTCCGTCACCGCCCGGCCCACCCCCGCGGGCACCGAGCTGCGGGAGCGCGCCGTCGGCGTCCCGCGCCGGATCGCCGTCGCCACCGGGCTGCCCCTGGAGGAGATCCGCGCGCTGCGCGACCGGCTCGAGGAACTGACCACCGCCCTGGACGCCGCGGAGGCCGGCGCCACGGCGGACTGCGCCACGGAGGAGTGAGCCACGGAGGAGTGAGTCACGAAGGAGCGGGCCGGGGAGGACAGCGCCACGGAGGAGTGAGCCGCCCCCCGGGCGATGCGGGGCGCGCCGGAGGGGGTGAGCGGCGGGGGAGCGGGCCGGGCGCGCGCCCGGCGGGGCCGCCGGGCGCGCCGGCCCGTCGTCAGACGATGCCGCGCACCAGCCCGAGGTCCAGCAGGTCCTGGGGGCGCAGGCGGAGCTGCTCCGCCGTGCGCGGCGCCTCCTCGGGCGGGCGCTTCAGGATGGCCGCCGCCAGCTCCGGGGCGATCACCGAGAAGTAACTGTCCCGGGTGGCCCAGGTGTTGCCGGGCGCGGCCAGGGCCAGCGCGCCGCCCGAACCGCCCTCGCCGATCAGGAGCGTCGTCACCCCGACCCGCGCACCGGCGACGGCCGCGAACGCGTCCGCGATCGCCGCGCCCGCACCCGCCCGCTCCGCCTCGGCGTCGTTCGCCGCGCCGGGGGTGTCGACGAGCGTCAGCACCGGGATGCCGAGCCGGTCGGCGAGCCGGATCACCCGGGCCGCCGTGCGATAACCCGCCGGGCGGGTCGCCGTCCCGCACTGGGCGACGTACGCCACCGCGCCCGCCCCGGCGCGGATCCCGACGCCGCACAGCGTCCCCGGGTCCGTACCCCCGCAGCGGTCGCCGACGAGCGGCAGCCGGTCCGTGAAGTACGCGTCCAGATACGCCTCGGCGCGCGGGCGGGCCGGGTCACGCGCCTGCCGCACCGCGTCCCAGCCGCTCGCGGGCAGCGCGGTGCCGGCGAGCGCGGAGGGCGGCGGGACCTCCGGCGCGGGGCCGGTCAGCGCGGCCAGCCAGCGCGCCACCGTCCCGCGCAGCTCCTCCGGGCGCACGACCGCGTCGACATGCCCCGCCGCGAGCTGGCCCTCGGCCGTGTACGCGGCCGGGTCGGCGTCCGGCGGGCGCACCCGCGACCCGGCGAACCCCACCTGCGCCCCGGGCAGCGCCAGGATCACGTCGGCACCCGCCCCCACCGTCGCCCAGCCGCCACCGGTCGCCGGGTCGCGCAGCACCGCGACGTGCGGCACGCCGGCCTCCCGCAGCAGCACCGACTCGCGCGCCACCCGCTGGAGCTGGGTCAGCGCGACCATGCCCTCCTGCATCCGGCTGCCCCCGGTCGCGACCAGCGAGACCAGCGGGATCCGCTCCTCCCGCGCCAGCCGGTACGCCGCCTCCAGCCGGTCGCCCGCCCGCTCGCCCAGCGAGCCGCCGAGGAACCCGAACTCGAAGGCCAGCACCGCGCACGGCCGGCCGCCGGCCAGCGCCCTGCCGTACACCACGGACTCGGCCTCGCCCGTGCGCTCGGCGGCACGCGCGCGGGAGGCGCCGTACCCCTCCCAGGACAGCGGGCCGTCCGGCGCGCACGTCCGGCCGGGCGGGGTGTGCTCCGTGAAGGCGTCGGTGACCAGCGCGACGGCCTCGCGGGCGGACAGGCGCTCAGCCACGGAGCGCCCGCTTCAGGATCTTGCCCATGTCGTTGCGGGGCAGCACCTCCAGGTACCGGACCACCCGGGGCCGTTTGTGCGGGGCGAGCTGCGCCGCGACGTGGTCGGCCAGCTCCTGCCCGGACGGCGGCGCCCCCGGGTCGGCGGGGACGACCCACGCCACGATCCGCTCGCCCAGGTCGGCGTCCGGTTCCCCGGTCACGGCGGCCTCCCGCACCCCCGGGTGGTCGAGCAGCGCGTTCTCGATCTCACCCGCGCCGATCTTGTAACCGCCGCTCTTGATCAGGTCGGTCGCCTTGCGCCCCACGATCCGTACCGACCCGTCCGCGTCCCGGACCGCCATGTCGCCGGTGCGGAACCAGGTCCCGTCGAACGCGGCGGCCGTGGCGTCGGGCCGGTTCAGGTACTCGGTGAACAGGTTCGGGCCGCGCACCTGGATCTCGCCGACCGTCTCCCCGTCGTACGCCGTGATCTCCGTGCCGTCCTCCTCGACCAGCCGCAGGTCGACCCCGGGCAGCGGGACGCCGACCGAGCCGGTGCGCGGCTCGACGTCGTCCGCCCGGACGCTGGTGTTCATCAGCGTCTCCGTCATCCCGTACCGCTCGATCACCCGCCGTCCCGTCAGCGCGGCGATCCGCTCGTGGTCGTGCACGGGCAGCGCCGCCGACCCCGACACCAGCAGCCGCGCGCCGGCCAGCGCCTTGGCCAACTGCGGCTCGTCCGCCAGGGCTTCGGCGACGCGGTGGTACATCGTCGGTACGCCGAACAGCATCGTCCCGCCGTCCGCCAGCTCCCGCGCCACCCCGCCGGTGGTGAACCGGCCCAGGTGGCGCACCGATCCGCCGCGCCGCAGCGGTCCCAGCACGCCCAGGATCAGCCCGTGGACGTGGAAGAGGGGCAGGGCGTGCACCAGGACGTCGTCGGACGTCCATCCCCAGGCGTCCTCCAGCGCGTCCAGGGTCGCGGCGACGGCCCGGCGGGACAGCACCGCGCCCTTGGGCGGGCCGGTGGTGCCGGAGGTGTAGACGACCAGCGCCGGGTCCGCGGGCGACGCCGGCTCGGCGCGCGGCGGGACCCCGGCCCCGCCCCGGTCCCCGGACCCGTCGGCGGGGACGCCGGTGGGGATGTCGGTCCGGGGCAACGACGCCAGGGCAGGGGGTAGTTCGGCGTCCGCGGCGGCCAGGACGAGCGCCGGGCCGCTGTCGGTGACGATGTGCGTCAGCTCGCGCTCACCCGTCTTCGGGTTGAGCGGTACGGCCGGCACGCCCGCCAGCAGCGCGGCGACCACGGCGACCGCCGTCTCCAGCGTGGGCGTGGCCCACACGGCGACGCGCCCCGCTCCGTCCAGCCGGGCGGCCAGCGAACCGGCGACGGCCCGCAGTTCGCCGTACGTCAGCGAACGGTCCCCGAACCGCAGCGCGGGCCGTTCGGATCCGGCGTCCAGGGCCGGAAAGAGCGAACTCACTCGTCGTCCTCCTCGCAACGCCGCGCAGGGGTCCGCGCGGGGCTGTCCATCTGCGGTCACGGGCCCCACCATTCTCCCCGTCGACGCCCGGGCGGAAGCGATGCCGAGTGTGCTGTTCGCCGCAGTTCCGGCGCTGCTCGTGCGGGGTACGGTCCGGGCTCGAGCGCCCGTACCGTCCAGCGGTCCGGTGGTCCTCGCGCCCGGCTGCGACGAGTGCTCGCGCGTACGGCGGCGGGGGCGGGACCGGGAGGGCCGGGTGCCGCCGGGGGGCTCGCGGAGGAGGACGCGGCCCCGGGCGCGGGGGAGGGGTGCGGCGGGTGCGGGCTCGCCGGGCGCGGGCGCGGGCGGGGGAGGTGCGGGGGTGCCGGGGCGGTGCGGGACGGGGCGCGGGCGGGGCGCGCCCGTCAGGGGCGCGGCACCCGCCCGCGGTGGGATCCGGGCGCCCCCGCCGGGCGCCCACGGGTCACTCGGCCTCGGCGAGCGGGTTCAGCGTGATGGGCTGGACGCGGCCCTCCAGCATCGCCCCGAGGCCCAGGACGGCGCAGATGTCGGGCCGTTCGGCGATCTGCACGGGCATGCCCGTCGCGTTGCGCAGCATCTGGTCGAGGCCGGGCAGCAGCGCGCTGCCGCCGACCATCATGATGCCGCGGTCCACGAGGTCGGCGACCAGGTCCGGCGGGCAGTCCCGCAGCACCTTCCCGATGCCGTCGAGCACCGTCGTCAGCGGTGTGTGCAGCGCCTGGCGCACGGCGGCCGTGTCGACCAGCACGGAGCGGGCCAGCCCCGTCGCCACGTCCCGCCCGTGGATCTCGGTGGACGCCGGGCCGTGCGGGGTGAGGCCGTTGCCGTGCAGGGCGAGCTGGAGCGGGCGCACCGACTGGCTCGGCAGCATCAGCTCGTGCTGGTGGCGCAGGTACTGGATGACGGCGTGGTCGATGGCGTTGCCGCCGACCGGGATGCGCTCGGCGGTGACGATCGCGCCCAGCGACAGTACGGCGACCTGGGTGGTGGCGGCCCCGCACACCAGGATCATGGTGGCGGTGGGCTCCTCCACCGGCAGCCCGCAGCCGACCGCCGCCGCGATCAGGGTGTCCACCAACTCCACACGGCGGGCGCCGAGCCCGACGAGCGTCTCGATCGTGGCGCGCTGGGCGAGCGGGTCGCTGTCGTGCGGGGTGCACGCGGCGGCCCGCAGCATCGGCTTGCGGCGGAGCTGGCGGCGGAGCTTCTCGCCGAGGAGGTGGCGCAGCATCCGCTGGGCCATCTCGATGTCGACGACGGTGCCGCCCGAGACGGGGCGCACGACGCGGATGTAGTCGGGGGTGCGGCCGGTCATCTTCTCCGCGAACTCGCCCACGGCGATCAGGGCCCCGGTACGGGTGTTGACGGCGGCGACGCTCGGCTCGTCGACGACGAGCCCCACACCCTTGATGAAGACCCGGGTCCTGGCGGCCCCCAGGTCGACGGCGACATGGCAGCGGCGCAACTGCTCGAGACTGACGGTCACGGTGCGGATCCTCCCAGGAGCGGTACGTCCTCGCATCGTGCGTGCGCCGGGCGGGCCGCGCGCGCCGGGGGAGCTGACGGGGTGACAGACAGCGGCCGAAGGAGCGACGCGGGGCCGGTGGGGCGGCCGTGGCCGGGGCGTGCGGCGGCCGTGCGGCGCGGCTACCAACCGGGCGTGCGGGCGGGGCGTACAGGCAGGGCGTACGGGCCGGGCACACGGCCGGTTCACACGAGCCGTTGGAGCAGTCCCCAGGTGAACTCGGCCACGCACGGCTCCGCGCCGGGCGGGGTGAACGCCAACCGCCACCGGGTGGGCGCGCTGCCCTCCATCGGACGGGCCGGCGCGAAGGCGCGGGCCACCTCGTCGACCGTGCAGCTCCAGGGGCGGAGGTCGGCGACCGTACGCAGCTCGGGGCCGGCCGCGCCGGGCGCCCGGACGAGCCACTCGTTCCACACCGCCCCGCCGCCGGGCGCGGCCAGCACCTCGAAGCGGAGGTCCGGCCAGAGCGGCACGGGCCACAGCAGGGCGTCGCACTCCAGGTCGCCGATGGCGCGGCGGGTGCGGGACTCGGGTTCACCGAGCACCGAGCGGTAGCGGGTGAGCGCGCCCCGTGACCGGGGGGCACGGGTCATCGCCTGCCAGCGGCGGTTGGCCTCCCGCATGCCGGCGATCGACACGCCCAGCCGGCGGCGGGCGTCCTCCACGAGGCCCGGCTGGTGGTCGGCCATCCGGCGCAGCAGGACGAGCTGGAAGTCGAGCGGACCGAACGGGGCGGAGGGCGCGCCGGAGGCTGTCATGCCGACATCCTGCCCGTTCCACGCGAAGGGAACGGCGCGCCGGGTGTCGGCACTTTCCACACAGGATCCTCACAGTCGCGGGTACCTCCGGTGTCCCGGCGGCGCATAATCTGCGGGCGCCATGGATTACTGCCACCAGTGTCAGAGGCACCTCAACGGCGCCCTGGCCTGTGCCGGCTGCGGAACGCCCGTCGAGGAGCTCCGGCACGACGACGCCCAGACGTCCGCGGCGGAGCACGTCTACGAGCTGGACCGGGACGAGGAGCATCCGCCCGCGGGGCCCCGTCGTGCCCGCGGCCAGGCGCGCCGTGCCCAGCCGCCCGCCCGCCGGGCGCGCCCGGCGGGGCGCCGTGCCCGCAAGCGGCGGGGGCGCAAGCTGCTCACCGTGGTGGGCGCGCTCGTCCTGGCGGCCGGGCTGCTGAGCCTGGCCGAGCTGGCGATCGAGCACCCGGGTGAGGACGGTTCCGCCACCGCCGTACGGCAGGACGACGAGGCCCTCCCGGACCCGCTGCCCGCCCGGCCGGAGGGCTCCGAGGTGCCGGACGGCCCGAGCCCGGTCGCCGAACCGGTGACGGCGACGTCCGCCACGGCCGGCCCCGAGGAGGGCGCGGGTCCCGGCGACGAGGGCTCCGGCGCGCCGTCGCACGCGCCCGGCGCGTCCGCCTCGGCGCCGGGTGGCGAGCCGGGCACCGGCCCGTCCGCCCCGCAGCCGTCGGGCGACCCCGAGGAGCCGGGTACCCCCGAGGACCCGGGCCAGGACGACCCGGCCCCCGAGGACCCGCCTCCGGGCGGGCCCGGCGACCCCGGTGACCCGGGCGACCCTGGCGACCCCGCCCCCGAGGACCCGGCCCCCGAAGAGCCCCCGCCACCCGCCGACCCCACCCCGGAACCCACCCCGACCGAGTCGTGCGACTGGTTCCTCTGGTGGTGCGTCTGACCCCCGGCACCCCGCACCCCGGCCGATCGGGCCCCGGCCCCTGAGCCGGGTCACGGGCCGGCGGCCCCTACTCCGAAGGCCCGTCACCCGGCAGCCCCGCGCCGACGTCGTCGAAGTACCGGCGCCCCCCCGGGGTGGGCGCCGGTACTGTGCGGACGCTCCCTACTCGCCCGGCGTGCCCAGCATGCGGCGGAGGAGGTCGCGGAGGGCGGTGCGTTCGGCCTCGGAAAGGGCGGCGAGGGGTTCGCGCGCGAAGTCGAGGGCCTCGCGGAGGCGGCGGGCCGTGGCGCGGCCCTCCTCCGTGGCCGCCGCGATCTTGACCCGGCGGTCGGCCGGGTCCGGCCGGCGTTCCACCAGGCCGCGCGCCTCCAGGCGGTCCACGATGCCGGTCACGTTGGACGGCTCGCACCGCAGCGACTGCGCGATGCGGCGCATGGGCGTCGGCTCCAGGGCGAGCAGCCCGAGGACACGGGCCTGGGCGCCGGTCAGGGAGTGCTGCGCGGCGGCCTGCTCGTACTCCTCGTGGTAGCGGGTCACCACCGAGCCGATGAGCTCGACCACTTCGAGGGTGAGCGGGTCTGTGCGTCTGCTGGACATGGGTCCAGGATACCCATTTACTTGACAACCTGAAATATCCAGGCGCATGGTTGTTTCAGGTAGTGAACGAAACACGCACGGCGTGCAGCAATACCAGGAGGCCCGCACCATGTCCGCTCTTCCCGCGTCCGGCCGCGAATGGCACCTCGTCGCCCGCCCGCACGGCTGGCCCGCGCCCGAGGACTTCGCTCTCCGCGAGGCGCCCGTCGCCGCGCCGGCCGAGGGCCGGATCCTCGTCCGCAACCTGCACTTCTCGGTCGACCCCTACATGCGCGGCCGCATGAACGACGTGAAGTCGTACGTACCGCCGTTCCAGCTCGACCGGCCCATGGAGGGCGGCGCGGTCGGTGAGGTCATCGCCTCCGCCGCCGAGGGCTTCGCGGTGGGCGACCACGTCCTGCACGGCCTCGGCTGGCGCGAGTACGCGGACGTGAACGCCAAGCACGCCACCAAGGTCGACGCATCCCTCGCCCCCCTCTCCGCGTACCTCGGCGTCCTCGGCATGACCGGCCTCACCGCCTACGCCGGTCTCTTCGACGTCGCGTCCTTCACGGAGGGCGACGTGGTCTTCGTCTCCGGCGCGGCCGGCGCCGTCGGCAGCCAGGTCGGCCAGATGGCGAAGCTCCGCGGCGCCTCCCGGGTCATCGGCTCGGCCGGCTCCGACGAGAAGGTCCGGCTCCTCACTGAGGAGTACGGCTTCGACGCCGCCTTCAACTACAAGAACGGCCCCGTCGCCGCCCAGCTCAAGGAAGCGGCCCCGGACGGCATCGACGTCTACTTCGACAACGTCGGCGGCGAGCACCTGGAAGCCGCGATCTCGTCCTTCAACGTGCACGGCCGCGCCACCATCTGCGGCATGATCGCCCAGTACAACAGCACCGAGCCGACCCCCGCCCCGCACAACCTCGCGCTGGTCATCGGCAAGCGGCTGCGCATCCAGGGCATGCTCGTGGGCGACCACGCGGCGCTCCAGCCGCAGTTCGTCAAGGAGGTCGCCGGCTGGCTGGCCTCCGGTGAGCTGAAGTACAAGGAGACCGTCGTCGAGGGCATGGAGAACGGCGTCGAGGCGTTCCTCGGCATGCTGCGCGGCGAGAACACCGGCAAGATGATCGTTTCACTCACCCGATAGGCTCACCTCCAGCCCGCCGCGATCACGGGCGCGAGTCGCGGCGCCACACAGGAGGAAACCTCTTACATGTCGATCCAGCAGTCCGACGTCCTGTACACCGCCGTCGCCACCGCCGAGAACGGCCGTGACGGCCGCGTGGCCACCAACGACGGCAAGCTCGACGTCGTCGTGAACCCGCCCAAGGAGATGGGCGGGTCCGGCGAGGGCACCAACCCCGAGCAGCTCTTCGCCGCCGGTTACAGCGCCTGCTTCCAGGGCGCGCTCGGCGTCGTCGCCCGCCAGGAGGGCGCCGACATCACCGGCTCGACGGTCACCGCCGAGGTCGGCATCGGCAAGAACGCCGACGGCTTCGGGATCATCGTCAAGATCTCCGCGAAGATCCCGAACGTCAGCGCCGCCACCGCCAAGGAGCTCATCGAGAAGGCCCACCAGGTCTGCCCGTACTCCAAGGCCACCCGCGGCAACATCACGGTCGACCTCGACGTCGCCTGATCGCACCGCCCGTACGCGCCGGAGGGCCGCACCCGCTCGGGGTGCGGCCCTCCGCCGTACCGTCCGGGCCCGGGCCGCCCCGGCCGCGTCAGGGCGCCGACGCCAGCGCCGCCGAGTGCACCGCCCGCACGAGGCGGACGTTCTCCGGCGCCGCCCCGCCCGGGAAGGCGTACCGGCGGCGCGTGAACCCGTACGCCAGGCCCGCCCGCGGGTCGGCGAACGCCTGCGACCCGCCCGCCCCGCCGTGACCGAACGACCCGCTGCCGAGGAACGGGTACCGGTACGTCGAGTCCTGGAAGCCGAGGACGAACGAGCTGTGGTCCCGCCCGACCAGGTCGTACCCGACCGAGTGGAGCTGGCCGATCTCCGCCACCGTGCCGGCCTCCAGCAGGGGCTCCCGCCCCTCCAGCCCGGTCACCGCCGCCGCGTACATCCCGGCGAGCCCGCGCGCCGACGCCACCCCGCCGAACGAGGCCGGTCCCTTGGCGCGCACCAGCCGGTCGTTGGGCAGGCTCTCGATGTCGGTCGGCCGCTCACCGTTGCGGTTGTACGCGATCGACGGCAGGGTGCCGGGCGCGTCCGGCACCTCCGCCGCGGCGAGCTCCGCCCGCTGCTCCGGCGTCGGGTCCATCGGCTGGACCGGACGGAAGCGCGGCTCGTGCTCCTGAGGCAGGCCGAGGAAGAAGTCCAGCGCGTGCGGGGCGCGGATCCGCTCCTCGTACAGCTCGTGCAGCGTCCGCCCGGTCGCGCGGAACACCACCTCGCCGGTCAGGGCCGCGATGACGTACGCGTGGTAGCCGAACCCCGCCCCCGGGCGCCAGTAGGGCCGCTGCCCCGCCAGCCGCCCGGCCATCGCCCGGTCGTCCGCCAGCTCCTCCGGCGAGAAGCCGCCGTCCACGCCGACCACGCCCGCGCGGTGCGTGAGCAGGTCGCGCAGCGTCACCGCGCCCTTGCCGCCCGCCGCGAACTCCGGCCACCAGTGCGCCACCCTCCGGTCCAGGTCCAGCGTCCCGTCCTGGACCAGCAGCGCGACCAGCAGGTGCGCGGCGCCCTTGGTGGAGGAGTAGACCCCGTACAGCGTCTCCCCGTCCGTGTCCGGCCCCGCCCACAGGTCGACGACCTTCCGGCCGTGCACGTACGCGGCCACCTGCGCCGCGTAGTCGGGCCTCTCCCCGGCCACCACCGCGGCGAATTCCTCCCGTACCGCCTCGAAGCCCTCGGCCACGGTCCCCCGAACAGCCCTCCGGTCCGACACCCGTACTCCCTCCCGCGTAATGATCATGACGATGGATCAAGCTGTCACCGGCCCGGGGAATTCCCGCGGGAGCCCCCCGCTAGGGTGGCCCCATGCGTGATCTCGGGGTGGGTTTCGGCTATCTGATGAAGGGCCAGCGCTGGGTCGGCCGGCACGGCCGGTGGTTCGGGTTCGGGCTGCTGCCCGGCCTGGTCACCCTGGTGCTGTACGCGGCCGCGCTGGCCGGTCTGGCCTACGGGGCCGACGACCTGACCGCGTGGGCGACGCCCTTCGCGGACGACTGGTCCTCGCCCTGGCGGGGCACCTTCCGCGGCTTCCTGACCGCGCTGGTCTTCGCCTTCGGCCTGTTCCTGGCCGTCGTGACGTTCACCGCCGTCACCCTCCTCGTCGGCCAGCCCTTCTACGAGTCGCTCTCCGAGGAGGTCGACCGCGCCGAGGGCGGCGAGGTGCCCCGGTCCGGGCTGCCGCTCTGGCGCGAGCTGTGGATCTCCGGCCGGGACAGCGTGCGCATCCTCCTGCGGGTGGTGCTGTACGGGATCGTCCTCTTCGCGCTCGGGTTCATCCCGGTCGTCGGCCAGACCGTCGTCCCCGTGCTCGGCTTCTGCGTGTCCGGCTTCTTCCTGGCGGAGGAGCTCACGGCGGTGGCGCTCCAGCGGCGCCGGGTCGAACTCAAGGAGCGCCTCGCGATGCTGCGCGGCCGCCGCATGCTCACGCTGGGCTTCGGCGTGCCGCTGACCCTCGCCTTCCTGGTGCCGTTCGTGGCGGTGTTCCTGATGCCGGGCGCCGTCGCCGGTGCGACGCTGCTGGTCCGCGACCTGGAGGAGCGGCCGGAGCCGCCCGCCGGCGGGCCGGGCGACGCGGGCGCCGACGCGGGGCCGGCCCCGGGCACGCACGCGGGGCCGGGCACCGGCGCGGGCCCGTACGGCAAGCCCGGGAGCGTGCCCGGTGCCTGAGCTGCTCGCGGTCGCCGTCATCACGGTCCTCGCGGTCATCAGCCCGGGCGCCGACTTCGCCATGGTCGTACGGAACAGCTGCCTCCACGGCCGGAAGACCGGGCTCCTGTCCGCCGCGGGCGTCGCCGCCGGTGTCCTGGTCCACGTCACGTACACCATGCTGGGCGTGGGCCTGCTGATCGCCGCCAACACCGCGCTGTTCACCGCGATCAAGCTGGTGGGCGCGGCCTACCTCGTGTACATCGGCCTGCGCACGTTCTTCTCCCGCGCCGACGTGACGGTCGACCTGGAGTCGAAGCAGACCCTCACGCGGTGGGCCGCGCTGCGCGGCGGCTTCCTGACCAACGTGCTGAACCCGAAGACCACCCTGTTCGTGGTCTCCACCTTCACCCAGGTCGTCGGCCCGGACACGCCACGGTGGCAGCAGGGCGCCTACGGCCTGTTCATGTCCCTCGCGCATCTGGCCTGGTTCGGCCTGGTGGCGCTGTTCTTCTCGCACTCCCGGCTGCGCACGTCGCTGCTGCGGGCCCAGAAGGCCCTCAACCGGGTGATCGGCGGCACGCTGGTGGGGCTGGGGATCACCCTGGGGGTGACGTGACGGCGTTCCGGAACCGCTCCACCGGCCGCACGGGCTGAATCCGGCCGTCTCCTTCCCCACGGCCATCCCGCCCGGGAAAGTTGGGCATAAAGAGCGGGACGACGACGGAGCCGGTCGGCATTCCTCGCGGAAGCGGGAGGAAAAGCTGGGATGAGCACGGCGGGGAAACGCACGGCGGGGACGGACCCACCCGGAACACCGGACGTACGAGCCCCGCTCGGGGCGGACGAGGAGCCCCTCTACCTGGAGCCCCGGCTCGAACGGCGGCCGGCCGCGCTCCTGGAGACCGGAGGCGCGTTCCTGCACGGGCTGGTGGACGCGCTGGGGTCACCCCTCAACGTCCTCCTGCCGGACCAGATCGCCGACAACGTGGAGCGCTTCCGCGCCGTCCTCCACCGCCACCGGCTCACCGGCCGTATCTTCTTCGCGCACAAGGCGAACCGGTCCAGCGCGCTGGTCCGCCGCCTGGTCACCACCGACGCCGCCCTGGACGCGGCCTCCCTCGGCGAGTTGCAGCACGCCCTCGCGTCCGGGTGGACGGGCGACCGCGTCATGGCGACGGGCCCCAAGGACCCGGAGTTCCTGTGGCTGGCGGCCCGCTCCGGGGCGATCGTCAACGCCGACGGGCCGGCGGAGCTGGCACAGGCCGCCGGGCTCGTACGGACCCACGGGCTGCCCCGGCTGCGGGTCGTGCTGCGGCTGTCCGGCTTCTCCTCCGCCGGCACCACGCTGCTGTCCCGCCGCAGCCGCTTCGGCTCCCCGGCAGGGGACCTGGACGACCTGCTGGACACGGCGGGCCGCCACCGGGACGCCCTGGAGCCGGTCGGTGTCGGCTACCACCTCGACACCACCGGCCTGGACGAGAAGGCGGCCGCCCTCGAAGGCTGCCTGCGGGCCATGGACGCGCTGCGGGCACGCGGCTTCTCCCCGCGCGCCGTCGACGTCGGGGGCGGGTTCGGCGTCGACTACCTCGCGCACGCCGGGCAGTGGGACCGCTACACCACCGCGCTCACCCACGCCGTCATGGGCCGGCGCCCGCCCATGACCTGGGACGGCCACGGCTACGGCCTCCGGATGGAGAACGGCACCCTCAGGGGCTCGCTGGGCCTCTACCCCGCCCACCGCCCGACCGCCGGCGCCGGCTACCTGGACGAACTGCTGACGCGCCCCGCCCCGGGGCTCGGCGGCCGCCCGCTGGGCACCCTGCTGCTGGAGAGCCTCCACGAGCTGTACGTGGAGCCCGGCAGGGCGCTCGTGGACCAGTGCGGGCTCACCCTCGGCAGGGTCCTGGAGGTACGGCGGGCGGACCCCGGCGGGGCCCACCTGGTGCGCCTGGCCATGAACGCCGGTGACATGAGCCTGGAGGACCACGGCGTCCTCCTCGACCCGGTCCTCCTGCCCCGCGACGCCGCCCCGCCCGCCCCGGACGGCCCCGCCGCCGTCCACCTGATGGGCAACCTGTGCCTGGAGTCCGACCTGATCACCCGCCGCGTCGTCCACCTGCCCCGGCTGCCTCGCCCCGGCGACCTCCTCGCCTTCCCCAACACCGCCGGCTACTGCATGGACTTCGGCGCCACCCACGCCCAGCGGCAGCCCGTCGCCCGCAAGGTCGCCGTCCACCGGGAAGGGGGTTCCTGGCACTGGTGCCTCGACGAGCAGTACTGGCCGATCACACGACCGGGGGGACCGCGCACATGAGGTACGACAGCATCACCGACGCCATCGGCAACACCCCGCTGGTACGCATCGACCCGGAGGTCCACGGTCTGCGCACCATCGACCTCTACGCCAAACTGGAGATGCTCAACCCCTTCGGCTCCCTCAAGGACCGGGCCGCGTGGAACATGGCCCGCGGGGGTCTGGCCGCCGCCCGGGAGCGCGGCGAGACGGTCGTCGAACTGTCCAGCGGCAACACCGCCAAGGCGCTCGCCCTCATCGCCGGACTGCACGGACTGCCCTTCAAGAGCGTCACCAACAGGATGCGCATCCCGGAGATCAAGGACCTGCTCCTGCTCCTCGGCGCCGAGATCGAGGAACTGCCGGGACGCTCCGAGTGCCTCGACCCGACCGACACGGACGATCCGCTGACCCTGTTCCACCAGCGGCTCAACCGGCCCGGCAGCGCCCACTTCCACACCGACCAGTACTTCAACGCGCTCAACACCGACGCCCACGCGTCCGGCACCGGCCCCGAGATCATCGCCGACCTCGACGGCCGCGTCCCCGACTGGTTCTTCGCCTGCGTGGGCACCGCCGGATCGTCCACCGGCGTCGCCAGGGCACTGCGCGCCCACGACCCGGCGGTGCGCGTCGTCGGGCTCGTCGGGGAGAAGAGCGACTTCATCCCCGGCATCCGTACCGCCGACGAGGTGCAGGAGGTCGGGCTCTTCGACCCCGCCACCTACGACGCCATCGAGACCGTCGGCGCCGACGACGCGATCGACGGCATGGTGACCCTGCTGCGCCGCTGCGCCCTGCTCGCCGGACCCACCGGCGGAGCCGCCTTCCACGGGGCGGTACGCCACCTGCGCGCGCTGGACGGGGAGTCGGCCGGGCGGCGGACCGCCGTCTTCATCGTCTGCGACCGGGCGGAGAGCTACCTCGGGTACGTCCGGCAGCGGCGCCCCGAGCTCCTGGGGCGGCCGCCGGTGAAGAACTCGGTGGCCACCCTGACCGACACGGAGGCCCGCACCGCCACCGTCGTCGACGTCGCCGGGGCGCGGAAGTGGATCGCCGAGGAGCGCCCGCTGGTGATCGACCTGCGCGGCCCCTTCGCGTACGCGGCGCTCCACATCGACGGCTCGGTGAACATCGTCGACGAGCTGTTCGACGAACTGCTGCGGGGCGGCCTGCCCTTCGGCAAGCGGCAGCCGGTGCTGCTGGCCTGCCCGGTGGGCGAGCGGTCCGCGCGGTACGCCGCCCTGCTGACCCGCATGGGCCATCCCGACGTCCGCAGCCTGGCCGGCGGCATCGTCGCCTGGCGGGACGCGGGAGCGCCGCTGGTGCGTGACTGACGTGGCGGACGGCACCCTCGCCGAACTGGCCGGCTGGCAGCGGGCGCTGCGCGCCCAGTTCCCCATCGTCACGGCCCACCCGGACCTGGTGTACCTGGACAGCGCCGCCACCGCGCAGAAGCCCCGGGCCGTGCTGGACGCCGTCCACGACTACCTCACCACGTCCAACGCCAACGCCGGCCGGGGCTCGTACCCGTGGGCCAACGCCACCACCTCGCTGGTGGAGGACGCCCGGGAACGGGTCAAGCGGTTCCTCGGCGACCCCGAGCCGGAGCGGTCGTCCGTGCACTTCACCAGCGGGACCACGGAGGGGCTGCGCACGGTCGCCCGGGACTGGCTGCCGGACCTCCTCGCGGACGGGGACGAGATCGTCGTGCCGTTCCACGACCACCAGGCGAACCTGTCACCGTGGCTGGAGGCCCGGGACCTGCTCGCCCGCCAGGGGGTGGCCGTGCGGGTCCGCGAACTGCCGTACCAGGCGGCCTCCGGGGACTACGACCCGGCGGCGCTCGCCCGGATCACCGGTCCGCGCACCCGGTTCGTGGCCGCGACGCACGTGCACCACGTGTACGGGGCGGACATGAACGTGCACCGCGTCCGCGAGGCCGTCGGGCCGGACGTGGCCATCTGCCTGGACGCCGCCCAGAGCGTGGGCCACCTGCCGGTGTCCCTCGCCGGCCTGGACGTGGACTTCCTGGTGTTCTCCGGCCACAAGGCGCTCGCCCTGCCCGGCACGGGCGCGGTGTGGGCCCGCCGCCGGCACGGGCCGGACTTCCGGCCGGGCGGGTGGCGGGGCACCCCGAACACGGCCGGGATCGCCTCCCTGGTGGCGGCGCTCGACTGGCTGGAGGAGGCCGGGACCGACCGGGTGGAACGGTGGACCGTGGCGCTGACGTCCCTGCTGACCGACGGGCTGAGCCGGATGGAGGGCACCTACGAGGTCCTCGGCTGCCGCACCAGCCTGGCGGCCGGGTCGCCGGTGCAGCGGCGCCGGAGCCTGGTGAGTTTCCGGCACCGGGGGATCGACGCCCAGGACCTGGGCTTCGTCCTGTTCAGCCACGGATTCATGGTGCGGTCCGACGGCCACTGCCAGGCCGGGCGCGGCGGGGGAGGGGCCGGGGACGGCTCCGTACGCGTCAGCCTCCACATCCACAACACACCCGAAGAGATGGAAAGGCTCCTCGCCACGCTCGCCAGTCTGCAATGATTTTCAATAACGGACGTGGTGCGTGAGGCGCGGAGGACACGGGCGGCCATGGGTGTGAGTGCGGCATGGGGATGAACGCGGTGACGGCCGCACGGTGGGTGGAGCGCTGGGAGGACCAGCAGCAGCGGTACGCGGTCGACCGCGAGGAGAGCTTCACCGTCATCGCCGACGTGGTCGAGCACGTGACGCGCGGCCGGCCCGGCCCGCCGCTCGTCCTGGACCTCGGCAGCGGTCCCGGCTCGCTGGCGGCGCGGCTGGCGGGCCGCCTCCCGGGCGCCGAGGTGCTGGCGGTCGACGCCGATCCGCTGCTGCTGGAACTGGGCAGGACGTACTACGGCAACGCCCTCCGCCACGCCGAGGCGGTGATCGGCGAGCCGGGCTGGCTCGACGCGCTCGGCCTGGACCGCCCGGTGGACGCGGCCGTGTCCACGACGGCCCTGCACTACCTGGACCGCCGCACACTGCGCCGGGTCTACCGGGACCTGGCCGGGCGGCTGCGCCCCGGCGGCGTCCTCGTCAACGGCGACCACATCAGCCCGGACGCCCCGAAGGTCTCCGAACTGGCCGGTGACATCGGCCGCCGCCATGCCGAGCGCCACCTGACCCTCGGTCACGACGACTGGCAGTCCTGGTGGTCGGGGGCCGCCTCCGACCCGGAGCTCGCGCGCTTCCTCGGCCGGCGCGGGGGCCACCGGCACCCGCGCTGCGAGGGCAACGACCTGACCGTCTCCAGCCACCTGGCCCTGCTGCGCGAGGCCGGGTTCGAGCAGGCCGGCGTGGTCTGGCAGTACGGGCACAGCCACGTCCTGGCCGCCGTCCGCTGACCCGGCGCCCCGGCCCGGCCCGCCCCCGCTCAGTCCCCGGCCGCGGCCACCGCGACGACGGCCCTGACCTGGGCGGTGATGTCGGCCCGGTTGCGCAGGAACTCGGGGTCCGTCACCGCGTCGGTGTTGCCCGCGCCGAACTGGAGCACCGGCGTGTGCAGGTGCCCGCCCGGCAGCCCGGCCAGGCCGAGCCGGTCGCGCAGCAGCGTGGCGCGGTACGCGATCTCGTTGGACAGGTAGTCCCCGCCGCCGCCCGCGCGGGCCGCCGAGCCGGGGGTCGGCCCGCCGGGCCGGACCACCGGGGCGGTGCCGCCCGCCGGGACCTCGGTCACCGAGGTGTTGTCGTACACCGGGAACCGTCCCGTGTCCGCCGCCAGGATCGTCGCGTACGGCAGGGTCGTCGCCGTCCACTGCGGCTGCGACGCCGGGTCGGCGACCGGCACGGTCCCCGTCGCGGACACGTTCTCGTTGTCGCCGAACCCGCCGCGCCAGGCCCCGTTGTAGCGCTCGACGTCGAACCGGCCGACGCGGCCCTGGCTCACCGTGGTGAAGGCGTCCACGTGCGGCAGGTGCGGGCGCAGGGTCCGCTCCACCTCGCCGTCCGCGAAGTCCGCCCAGCGCACCGGGAACACCGCCGTCTCCACCCGGGCGAGCCGGCCGTCGGCCGTGCGGAGCAGCGTCCCGTCCAGGGCGAGGGCCGCCGCGCCCGACGGGTTGCTGATCCGCACGTCCCGGTCCAGCGTGAACGGGTCGAACCCGGTCACCAGCACCCGCTTGACGCCCTTCCCGGCGGGGTAGCGGATGGCGTCCTGGCCGCGCGAGGAGGTCTCCAGCCGGTCCAGCAGCCGGTTCCGCGCCTCCGGCGGCAGGGCGAAGCCGGGCTCCCAGGCGCGCAGTTCGCGGGTCATCGCCAGCCGCGCCCAGTACAGCGGACGGTCGTCGTCCCGGGCGAGGTCGCCCCCCGCGGGGCCCCGTCCCTGCGCCCGGTCCACCGCCCGCCGCCACAGCCCCGACGCGTGCCCCGCGACCACCCGCTCGGCCGCCGCGTAGGACCCGGCCCCGTCCAGCGCGTCGGCGAACCGGGGCGCCACCGTGCCGAACCCGCTGCGGGTGAGGATCTCCCGGGGCACGGCCCGGTCGAGCCGGGCCTCCTCGACGGTGGGTCCGCCGGCCGGGGCCGCCGCGCGGGCGGGAGCCGTGGCCAGGGGGAGCGTCAGCGCGGCGAGAGCGGCGACCAGCGTGATGCGCGACGGTGTCCGGGGCACAGGAGGCAGTCCTTCCGTAGGGTGCCGGAACGCTACCGCGTCCCCAACAGCCGCAGGAAGTCCCGGAATACGGCCGGCATGTCCACCGCGTCCGGATCCAGCAGCCACTGGTACTGGAGCCCGTCCAGCACCGCGACCACCAGCGGTGCCGCCCGCTCGGGGGTCAGCCCGCCGGGCAGCCGGTCCCCGTACTCGGCCCGCAGGACGTCCTCCGTCTCCGCCCGCACCTGGGCGTAGCGGCGGGTGAAGAAGTCCCGCGCCGGGTGGTCCTCCGTCACGCTCTCGCCGAGCAGCGCCGAGAAGGTCTGCACGATGCCCGGCCGCATGGCGTTGTACTCGACGAGCGACGCCAGCAGGTCCAGCCGCCAGCCGTCGCGGCCGCCGCTCCCGCCGCCGCCCGTGTCCCACTGGTCGCGCTCCTCCAGGACCGCGACGAGCAGCGCCTCCTTGGTGGGGAAGTGGTGCAGGAGCCCCTGCTGGGTCAGTCCGACCCGCGCGGCGACCGCACCGAGGGAGGCGCCCCGGTAGCCGCGCTCGGCGATCACTTCGAGGGCGGCGCGCACGATCTCCGCACGCCGCTCCTCGCTCCTGGCCCTGGCCGCTGCCATCCTCGTACTCCGATCCTTTGGGTAACGGAAGAATAACGAAACCTACCGTCCTACAGGTGACGGCGCACCATGGGGCGTACCGCCCGCACACCGACCCGGAGGTACGACGGTGACAGACGCGACCGGCGACCGGTACGACGAGGCCGTCGAGGCGGCACTCGGCGCGCTCGACCTCGACGCCAAGGCCCGCCTCCTGTCCGGCCAGGACATGTGGTCCCTGCCCGCCCTCCCCGAGATCGGCCTGAAATCGCTGGTCATGTCCGACGGCCCGATCGGCGTGCGGGGCGTCCGCTGGACCGCCGACGACCCGTCCGTCACCCTGCCGTCCCCCACCGCGCTCGCCGCCACCTGGGACCCCGGCCTCGCCCGCCGCGCCGGCCGGCTGCTCGCCCAGGAGGCCCGCCGCAAGGGCGTCCACGTCCTCCTCGCCCCCACCGTCAACCTGCACCGCTCACCCCTCGGCGGCCGCCACTTCGAGGCGTACAGCGAGGACCCGTACCTCACCGCCGAGATCGGCACCGGCTACGTCCTGGGCGTCCAGGACGGCGGCGTCGCCACCACCGTCAAGCACTTCGTCGCCAACGACGCCGAGACCGACCGCTTCACCGTGAACAACACCGTCGCCCCCCGCCCGCTGCGTGAGCTGTACCTCGCCCCCTTCGAGGCCATCGTCAAGAACGCCCGCCCCTGGGGCGTCATGACCGCCTACAACCGGGTCAACGGCACCACCATGACCGAGCACCACCACCTGGTGAACGAGGTGCTGCGCGCCGAATGGGGCTTCGACGGCGCCAACGTCTCCGACTGGACGGCCGCCCGCGACACCGCGCGCGCCGCCGAGGGCGGCCTCGACATCGCCATGCCCGGCCCCCGCAGCGTGTACGGCGAGGCCCTCGCCGCCGCCGTCCGCGCCGGCCGGGTCGACGGGGCGACCGTCGACCGGGCCGTCCGCAACGTACTGCGGCTCGCCGCCCGCGTCGGCGCACTGGACGGCGCCGGACCGGCCGTCACCGCCCTCCCCGGCCCCGTCGACGGCGACGCCCTGGCCCGGGAGGTCGCCCGCCGCTCCTTCGTCCTCGTCCGCAACGACGCCGCCCTCCCGCTGGCACCGGGCGGCACGGTCGCCCTGCTCGGCGCCGCCGCCCGCGACGCCCGGATCCTCGGCGGCGGCTCCGCCCAGGTCTTCCCCGCCCGCACCGTCTCCCCGCTCGACGGCCTCACCGCCGCGCTGCCCCCCGGGGCGCTGACCCACGCCGTCGGCGCCCACCCCGACGACGAACCCGCGCCCGCCGCCCGGGGCTTCGCGCTGCGCGCCGTCTGCCGCGACGCGGCCGGGACCGTCATCGGCGAGGGGGCGCTGCCCAGTGGCGAGGTCCAGTGGATCGGCGACGACCTGCCCGGGGGCGTCACCCGCGACCGGCTGCACAGCGTCGAGGTGACCGGCACCTTCACGCCCCGCGAGAGCGGCGCCCACACCTTCGGCACCCGGGGCCTCGGCGCCCTCACCCTCACCGTCGCGGGCCGGACCCTCTACGACGGCGTCCAGGAGATGGGCGGCGAGGCCGACCCGTTCGAGGCGTTCGTCGGTGCCCCGCTGGAACGCGGCACGGTCACCCTCACCGAGGGCGTCCCCGTCGAGGTGTCCCTGCTCCACCCGCTCCACCCGCTCGACCCGGAACACGCCGCGCCCCTGCCGGGCGTGCTGTTCTCGCTCCTCCACCGCGGGCCGCGCCGCGACCCCGACGAACTGATCGCCGAGGCGGCCGCGGCCGCCCGCGCCGCCGGCACCGCGGTCGTCGTGGTCGCCACCACCGAGCGCGTCGAGTCCGAGGGCTTCGACCGCGCCGACCTGAGGCTGCCCGGCCGCCAGGACGACCTCGTGCGGGCCGTCGCCGCCGCCAACCCGAACACCGTCGTGGTCGTCAACGCGGGCTCCCCGGTCGAGATGCCCTGGCGCGACGACGTCGCCGCCGTCCTGCTGACCTGGTTCCCCGGCCAGGAGGGCGGCGCCGCCCTCGCCGACGTCCTGCTGGGCGCCGAGGAGCCCGGCGGCCGCCTCCCCACCACCTGGCCCGCCGCCCTCGCCGACACACCCGTCACCGACGTCGTGCCCCGCGACGGTGAACTCGCCTACAGCGAGGGCCTCTTCATCGGCTACCGGGCCTGGGACCGGGCCGGCACCGTCCCCGCGTACCCCTTCGGCCACGGCCTCGGCTACACCACCTGGGAGTACGAGACCCTGGAACCGGCACCCGGCGGCGCCACCGTGCGCGTCCGCAACACCGGCACCCGCCCGGGCCGCGAGGTCGTCCAGCTCTACGTGGCACCCGTGGACGACCCGGTGGAGCGCCCCGCCCGCTGGCTGGCCGGCTTCACGAGCGTCGAGGCGGGCCCGGGCGAGAGCGCCGAGGCCCTGGTCCGCATCCCGCGGCGGGCGTTCGAGGTCTGGGACGAGGCGGCCGGCGCCTGGACGGTGGTCCCCGGCGCCTACGAGGTGCTGGCCGGGCGCTCGCTCACCGATACCCGGCTGCGCACGTCCCTGGACGTCGGGGCCTGACGGACCCCGAACGCGTACACCGTCTCCGACGCGTACACCTCGCCCGGCCGCAGGACCGTGCTCGGGAACCCGGGCCGGTTCGGGGAATCGGGGAAGGCCTGGGTCTCCAGCGCCACGCCGTCCGGCCGGCCCGGCGCGTAGACCTGGAGGCCCGGCTCGGTCGTACGGACCGTCAGCAGCCGCCCCGACACCGGCGAGTACAGCTCGGCCGCCGGCACCCCGGGGTCCCCGTCCAGGACGAAGTTGTGGTCCAGCCCGGTGCCCACCGGGCGCCACGTCCGGAAGTCCAGCCGGGTACCGGCCACCGTCGCGACGACACCGGTCGGGACCGACGCGTCGTCCAGCGGTGTGTAGTGCCCGGCCGCCAGCCGCATCTCGTGCGCCCCGCCCAGGTTCCAGTACGTGTGGTTCGTCAGGGCCACCACCGTCGGCGCGTCCGTCACCGCCTCGTACGCGATCCGCAGCGCGCCCGAGGCGTCCAGGGTGTACGTGGCGGAGACCTCCAGACGCCCGGGAAAGCCTTCCTCGCCGTCCGGGCTCACCCGCGACAGCCGCACCCCGCCGTCGACCGCCTCCGCGGCCCACACCCGCTTGTCGAACCCGCGTTCCCCGCCGTGCAGGCTGTTCGGCCCCCCGTTGCGGGCCAGTCGGTACGTCCGCCCGTCCAGCGTGAACGAACCCCCCGCTATCCGGTTCGCGTACCGCCCCACCAGCGCCCCGAAGTACGGCCCCGGATCGGCCTCGTACCCGGCGGGGGAGCCGTACCCCAGCACCACGTTCGCGACGGCGCCGTCCCGGTCGGGCACCTCCACCGACTGCACGATGCCGCCGTAGGTCAGCACCCCCACCCGGGTACCGCCCCGCTCCAGGACCCAGCGGTGGACCGCCGTACCGTCGGCCAGCCGGCCGCACACCCCGGTGTCACCCACGCCCGGCCCCCGTGACCTGCCGGTACGCGATCTCCGCCAGCCGCCCCTGGCCGTCCGCGCTCGGATGGAACCAGTCCCACGGGCTCAACTGCCCGCCCGAGAAGCGGTAGCCGAACACCGCCCCGCCGTCGTACCGGCACAGCCGGTCCTCCGCGCACACGTCCCGCAGCACCCCGTTGTACGCCACCACCCGCTCGTACACCTCCCGGCGCCGCGCCGCGGCCGCCGCGCCGACGTCGTCCGCGTCCCCCAGCATCGACGCGCACACGCCCAGCTTCCACACCTGCTTGCCCAGCACACTGGTCCGCCCGGTCGACCACAGCCGCATCAGGTCCGGCACGCTCGACACGTACACCTGGCTCTTCGGCGACACCGCGCGCAGCCGGGCCATCGCCTCCTCCAGCGAGGCGCGGAACTCCGGCACCGGCGTCATCAGGTCCGCGCTGTCCCGGCAGGCGTCGTTCGCGCCGACCATCACCGTCACCAGCCCCGGCCGCCGCACGGCCGCCCGCTCCATCTGCACCGGCAGCTCGGCGGCCCGCGCCCCGGACCGGGCCAGGTTCCAGCTCCGCGAGGGCAGCGCCGACGGGCCCAGCAGCCGCCGCGCCAGGCTGTTCACCCGCGCGTCGCCGCCCGTCGCCCAGGACATCTCGGGGCAGTCGACCAGGATCCCGCACGCGTCGAACCCGCGGGTGATCGAATCCCCGACGGCCGCGACCGACGCCGGGCTCGGGTCCCACGCCGGGGAGGGCCTCGGCGAGGGGGAGGGGCGCGACGCCACGCCCGGCCCGCGCTCCGGTGCGGCCTCGCACCCGGTCAGCGCGGCGCCTCCCACCAGGGCGGCGGCCACCGCCCACGTGGTGAGCGGGCGTATACGGCCTCGTCGGCCGGCAAGCATCCGGTAGCCCTTTCGTCGGCGTCCTGGCGGGTGAATGCTTGGGGTCCAGGTCCCCGGGGCAGACCGTACGTCATCCCAAGCGCCCCGGCGCACGGTAGCTTTTCCCCGTCGAACCGTCAGGCGCCTTCGCCAACCGGCTCCGGTAAATTACATCACGTCACATGCTGTCCCTTTTGCGGAGTTTCACTCCCGATGCTGTTTACTGAGGCCGCTGGGAAAGGCGAACCTCGTCCCACACTGGAGGTCCCGGTGACGACACGTGGAGTCCTGTACGTACACTCCGCACCGCGCGCGCTGTGCCCGCACGTCGAATGGGCGGTGGCGGGAGTGCTCGGTGCGAGGGTCCAGCTCGACTGGATCCGGCAGCCGGCCTCACCCGGCACCTGGAGAGCGGAGTTCTCCTGGCGGGGCGAACCGGGCACCGCCTCCAAACTCGCCTCCGCGCTGCGCGGCTGGCAGATGCTCCGCTTCGAGGTCACCGCCGAGCCCTGCCCCACCGCCGAGGGCGAGCGCTACAGCGCCACGCCCGAGCTGGGCATCTTCCACGCGGTCACCGGTATCCACGGCGACATCCTGATCCCCGAGGACCGCCTCCGCGCCGCCCTCGTCCGCGCCGCCCAGGGCGAGACCCAGCTCGAGGCCGAGATCGCCCGGCTGCTCGGCAAGCCCTGGGACGACGAGCTCGAACCCTTCCGCTACGCCGGCGAGGGCGCCCCGGTCCGCTGGCTCCACCAGGTCGTCTGACCCCGGGACGCCCACGCGCGCCCGGGTGTCCCCCGGCGCCCGCCGCCCACGTGTCACTCCGGGGCGGTGCCCCCCGGGTCGTGCCCACCCGCGGCTCCCGCTCCCGCTCGCGCCGCGTGCCGCCACCGGGTCGTGCCACGCCCGCGGACACGCGTGTGGGCCCGCCCCTCCGGGGGCGGGCCCACACGCGTGTCCGTCGGTCGCCGACCGCGAGGTCAGACCGTCCGGAACGCCAGCACCACGTTGTGGCCGCCGAAGCCGAACGAGTTGTTGATCGCGGCGATCGTGCCCTCCGGCAGCGGACGCGGCGTGTCGCGCACGATGTCGGCGTCGACCTCCTCGTCCAGGTCCTCGACGTTGATGGTCGGCGGGGCCGTCCGGTGGTACAGGGCCAGCACCGTGGCGACGGTCTCGATGCCGCCGGCACCGCCCAGCAGGTGACCGGTCATGGACTTGGTGGCGGAGACCGCCACGTGGTCCAGCTCGTCGCCGAGCACCTTGCGCAGCGCCTTCACCTCGGCGACGTCACCCTGCGGGGTGGACGTGGCGTGCGCGTTGAGGTGCACGACCTCGGCCGGCTTCAGGTCGGTGGTGTCCAGCAGGTTCTGGAGGGCGGCGGCGATGCCGCGGCCCGTCGGCTCCGGCTGGGCGATGTGGTGGCTGTCGGCCGACAGCCCCTGGCCGAGCGCCTCGCAGTAGACCTTCGCGCCCCGCGCGGCGGCGTGCTCGGCCGACTCCAGGACGACGACACCCGCGCCCTCGCCGAGGACGAAGCCGTCACGGCCCTTGTCGTACGGGCGGGAGGCCTTCTCGGGCTCGTCGTTGTTCTTGGACATCGCCATCATGTTGGCGAACGCGGCCACCGGCAGCGGGTGGATCGCCGCCTCGGTGCCGCCCGCGAGGACCACGTCGGCGCGGCCGGTACGGATCATCTCGACGGCGTAGCCGATCGCCTCGGCACCCGACGCGCACGCCGAGACCGGGGTGTGCACGCCCGCCCGGGCGTTCACCTCCAGGCCGACGTTGGCGGAGGGGCTGTTCGGCATCAGCATCGGCACGGTGTGCGGGGAGACGCGGCGTACGCCTTTCTCCTTCAGCACGTCGTACTGGTCCAGCAGGGTCGTCACGCCGCCGATGCCGGAGGCGATGACGGTGCCGAGCCGCTCGGGCTCGATCGAGGCGTCCTCGCCCGCCGGGGCGGTGAAGCCCGCGTCCGCCCACGCCTCACGGGCCGCGATCACGGCGAACTGCGCCGAACGGTCCAGCTTGCGGGCCAGCGGGCGGGGCAGCACCTCGGCCGGGTCGACGGCCACGGGTGCCGCGATGCGCACGGGCATGTCGGCGAAGCGGTCACCTTCGAGGGGCTTGACGCCGGAGCGTCCCGCCAGCAGACCCTCCCAGGTCGCGGCGGAGTCGCCACCCAGCGGTGTGGTTGCGCCGATACCGGTGACGACCACGGTGCGATTGGTCGAGTTCACAGGAATTCTTTCTCCACGTGTATGAGGTATGCGGGGAATGTGGCGCCACCGCCGGGTGGCGGTCCGATCAGCCCTGGTGCTTCAGGATGTAGTCGGCGGCGTCGCCGACAGTCTTGAGGTTCTTGACGTCCTCGTCGGGGATCTTGACGTCGAAGCGCTCTTCGGCGGCGACGACGACCTCGACCATGGAGAGCGAGTCGACGTCCAGGTCGTCGGTGAAGGACTTGTCCAGCTGGACGTCCTCGACCGGGATGCCGGCGATCTCGTTCACGATGTCGGCGAGACCGGCGACGATCTCTTCCTGAGTGGCGGCCATGTGGCGCTCCTTCGGTGTGTGTCTCAGAGGTGTTTCTCAGAGGGTTTTGAGGCTGTCGCCCGGGAAAACTCCCGAAACGTGCCTAGGGGAGGGTAACGACCGTCGCGGCGTAGACGAGACCCGCCCCGAAGCCGATGACGAGCGCGGTGTCACCGCTCTTCGCCTGACCGGTCGCCAGGAGCCGCTCCATCGCGAGCGGAATCGAGGCGGCCGAGGTGTTGCCGGTCGTCTCCACGTCACGGGCGACCGTGACGTGCTCCGGCAGCTTCAGCGTCTTCACCATCGAGTCGATGATCCGCATATTGGCCTGGTGCGGGATGAAGACGTCCAGGTCGGCCGCCGAGATCCCGGCCGCGTCCAGCGCCTGCTGGGCGACCTTCGCCATCTCGAAGACGGCCCAGCGGAACACCGCCTGGCCCTCCTGCGTGATGGCCGGGAACTTCTCGACCGTACCGTCGCGGTAGTCGGTCCACGCGACGGTCTGCTTGATGGTCTCGGACTTGTCGCCCTCGGAGCCCCACACGGTGGGGCCGATCGCCGGCTCCTTCGCGGGGCCGACGACGACGGCGCCGGCGCCGTCACCGAACAGGAAGGCCGTCGCACGGTCCTCCAGGTCGGTCAGGTCGCTCAGCCGCTCCACGCCGATCACGAGGACGTACTCGGCGGAACCTTCCACCACCATGCCCTTGGCGAGGGTCAGGCCGTAGCCGAAGCCGGCGCAGCCCGCCGAGATGTCGAACGCGGCCGGCTTGTGGGCGCCGATCTTGTCCGCGATCTCGGTGGCGACGGCGGGGGTCTGCTTGAAGTGCGAGACGGTGGAGACGATCACGCCGCCGATCTGCTCGGCCGTGATCCCCGCGTCCGCGATGGCCTTGCCGGCCGCCTCGACCGACATCACCGTCACCGTCTCCTCGGGCGAGGCCCAGTGACGGGTGGCGATGCCGGAACGGGAGCGGATCCACTCGTCGGACGAGTCGATCGTCTCCAGGATCACCTCGTTCGGCACCACACGGGTGGGCCGGTAGCCGCCGACGCCCATGATGCGGGCGTACGGTGCGCCCTGGCTGGGCTTGATCTTCGCCATGCTCTACGGCTCCTTGTCAGACGGCGGGCGTCGCGTGCTCGGCGATGAGCGCGCGGGCCGCGTCGAGGTCCTCCGGCGTCTTCAGGGCGACCGTCTTGACGCCCTTCAGGGCGCGCTTGGCGATACCGGTGAGCGTGCCGCCGGGGCACACCTCGACCAGGGCGGTCGCGCCGAGCCGCTGGAACGTTTCCATGCACAGGTCCCAGCGGACGGGGTTGGCGACCTGGCCGACCAGGCGGGCGACGACATCGGCGCCCGTGGCGACGGTCTGCCCGTCCTTGTTGGAGACGTACGGCACGGTCGGGTCGGCGACCGTCAGGGCCTCGGCGGCCTTGCGGAGCGTCTCGACCGCGGGCGCCATGTGGTGCGTGTGGAACGCGCCGGCGACCTTGAGCGCCACCACACGGCGTACGCCCTCGGGCATGTCCGCCTCGAGCGCCGCGAGCTGCTCCATGGTGCCGGCCGCCACGATCTGGCCGGCGCCGTTGACGTTCGCCGGGGTCAGGCCCAGCTTCTCCAGGTGCGGGACGGTGACCTCCGGCTCACCGCCGAGCAGCGCCGACATGCCGGTCTCGGTGACGGCGGCGGCCTCGGCCATCGCCAGGCCACGGGTCCGTACGAAGCCGAGCGCGGCCGTGTCGTCGAGGACACCGGCGAACGCGGCCGCCGTGATCTCGCCGACGCTGTGGCCGGCGACGGCGTCAGGGGCCGTGTCGCCGAGCGCGGCGGCGGACAGCAGACCGGCCGCCACCAGCAGCGGCTGGGCCACCGCCGTGTCACGGATCGCGTCCGCGTCCGCCTTGGTGCCGTAGTGGACGAGGTCGAGCCCGATGGCGTCGGACCACGCGGCGACGCGGTCACGGGCGCCGGGAAGGTCGAGCCAGGGAGTCAGGAAGCCGGGCGTCTGAGCGCCTTGGCCGGGAGCGACGAGTACGAGCACCCTCACACTCTCTCTTGTGGACGGCTCCTACCGCCCGTGAGGACAGGGACCAAGAACCGTCAGGGGAATTGTGGACGTTCGACAAAAGTCTAGGACTGCGGTTCTCCGTCGACCAGACGCCCGAGGATCAGCGCGATCCTCAGGGTGAACGCGGACCGCACATCGGACGGCGACCATCCGGTGACGTCGGTCACACGTCGGAGCCGGTAGCGCACGGTGTTCGGATGGACGAAGAGCATCCGAGCCGCGCCCTCAAGACTGCTCGCCTGCTCCAGATAAACGCTCAAGGTTTCCAGGAGCGCCGAGCCCGCCTCCTCCAGCGGTCTGTAGATCTCCTCCACCAACTGCTCGCGCGCGGACGGGTCACCGGCGATGGCGCGCTCCGGCAGCAGATCGTCCGCCAGCACCGGCCGCGGCGCGTCCTGCCACGCCGAACAGGCCTTCAGGCCCGCCGCCGCGGCCTGCGCGGACCGGGTGGCCGCCAGCAGGTCCGGCACGATCGGCCCGGCGACGACCGGCCCGGCCGCGTACGGGCCGATCAGCGCCTTGGCGACCTGGAGCGGGTTGTCGCTGCCGCCCGCGATCACCACCAGCCGGTTCCCGAGCACCCCGGTGAGCACCTGGAGCTTGGCGTGCCGGGCCGCCCGCCGGATCGCCTCCACCGTCAGCTCGCTGTCGCCGTCCGGGGCCGTGCCCAGGATCACGCACACGTGCTCCGGCGAGTTCCAGCCGAGCGCGGCCGCCCGCGAGACGGCGCCCTCGTCCGCCTCGCCGGACAGCACCGCGTTCACCACCAGGGACTCCAGCCGGGCGTCCCACGCGCCGCGCGCCTCGGCGGCCTGCGCGTACACCTGGGCCGTGGCGAACGCGATCTCCCGCGCGTACACCAGCAGCGCCTCGCGCAGCACCGACTCGTCGCCCGGGGCCGCGACCTCCTCGATCGCCGCCTCCATGACCTCGATCGTGGTGCGGACCATCTCCACGGTCTGGCGCAGGGTGATCGCCCGGGTCAGCTCGCGCGGAGCCGTGCCGAAGACGTCGGTGGAGATGGCCTGCGGGGTCTCCGGGTGCCGGAACCACTCGGTGAACGCGGCGATGCCGGCCTGGGCGACCAGCCCGATCCACGACCGGTTCTCCGGTGGCATCGCCCGGTACCAGGGCAGCGTCTCGTCCATGCGGGCGATGGCGTTCGCCGCGAGGCGTCCGGAGGACTGCTCCAGGCGCTTCAGGGTGGCGGCATGGGACCGGTGGTCGTTCGCTGCGGGTTCAGGCACGGGACAAGACTGCCTTATCCGGACGGGGGAGTGCGGCGCCGGGGCTACGGTGGTCCCGTGAGTTCACGGCAACCAGACGGCGCGGCCCCCGCCGCCGGACCCGCCCCGGGCACCCCGGTGTGGTCGGTGCGGCGGGCCGGCGACCGCTACCGCGGCGGCGCGGCGGCGGACGGCATCGAGACCCTGCACGCCTTCTCCTTCGGGCGCTTCTACGACCCCGACAACCTCCGGTTCGGCGCGATCCTGGCCTGCAACGAGGAGCGGCTCGCCCCCGGCTCCGGGTTCGACGAGCACCCCCACAGCCACACCGAGATCGTCACCTGGGTCGTGGAGGGCGAGCTCACCCACCGCGACTCGGCCGGGCACACCTCGCGCATCGGCCCGGGTGACGTACAACACCTCAGCGCGGCCGCCGGGGTCCGGCACGAGGAGCGCAACGACGGCGACCGCCCGCTGGTCTTCGTGCAGATGTGGCTGGCCCCGCGCCGGCCCGGCGGCGACCCGGCCTACGACGTGGTGCGGGGCATCGCGGACACGGCCCCGTACGCCCTGCCGGCCGCGGGCGCGACACTCCACGTACGGCGCCCCGAGGCCCCCGGGGAGCGGATCGCCGTCCCGGACGCCGCCCACGTGTACGTCCACGTCGTCCGCGGCACGGTACGGCTCGGCGACGACGAGCTCGCCCCCGGGGACTCGGCGCGGATCACCGGCTCGGCGGGGCTGGAGCTGGAGGCGCCGGCCCCGGCCGAGGTGCTGCTGTGGGAGATGGACGGCTGACCCCCGTGCGCGCGGTGCGCCACCGGGGCGCACCGCGCGGGGATCACTGGTCGGAATAGCTGAAGTCGCCCACCGTCCAGGCGCTCACGTCCTTGATGGCGATCCGGTACATCCCGCCCGTCTCCGGGATGCCCACCTGGCCCTGGAGGATCCGGGCGACGTGGAAGTGCAGATGGGTGGGCGCCCCGGACGGCCGGGACCCGCCACCCCCGGGCGGCGCGAACGTGCCGGCGAACGGACCGAGCCGGTCCGAGTCCCGCAGCACCTCGGCCACCCGCTGCCGCCAGACCGTCTCGGGCGCCAGCCGGCCCGTGATGACGGCCCCGTGGACCACGACGGTCAGGGACATCTGCGTGGTTTGCTCCGACTCCACCGTGGCGGCGATGTCAACGAGCAGTTCATCAGGCTTCGACATGGGCGTTGATTCTAGAGTGGCGGGCGCTCAGCGCGCCGCGCGGAGTTCCGCCAGCACCGCGTCCGTGAACGGTGGCCACGCCTCGACCGCCCACGGACCGAACGCCCGGTCGCTCAGGGCGACGCAGGCCCCCCCCGTGCCGCCGCCGTCCGCCCACGCGGCGTCCGGGTCGATCCACAGGAAGGTGCCCGACTGGCCGAAGTGGCCGAAGGCGCGCGGCGAGGACGAAGCGCCCGTCCAGTGCGGCGACTTGCCGTTCCGGATCTCGAAGCCCAGGCCCCAGTCGTTCGGCCGCTGGTGGCCGTACCCGGGCAGGATGCCCGTCAGCCCGGGGTGGACCACCGTCATGGCCTCCAGCACCGTGCGCGGGTCCAGCAGCCGGGGCGCCTGCACCTCGGCGGCGAACCGCACCAGGTCGTCGACCGTCGACACGGCGTCCTTCGCGGGCGAGCCGTCGAGTGCCGTGTCCGCCATGCCCAGCGGCTCCAGCACCGCCTGGCGCAGGTATTCGGCGAACGGGATGTCCGTGGCCTTCGCGACATGGTCGCCCAGCACCTCGAACCCGGCGTTGGAGTAGATCCGCCGGGTCCCCGGCGCCGCCATCACCCGGTGCTCGTCGAACGCCAGGCCCGACGTGTGCGCCAGCAGGTGCCGCACCGTGGACCCCTCGGGCCCGGCCGGCTCGTCGAGCTCGACCGCCCCCTCCTCGTACGCCACGAGCACGGCGTACGCGGCGAGCGGCTTGGTCACCGACGCCAGCGGGAACCGCCGGCCGGTGGGGCCGTGCGCCCCGGCCACCGTGCCGTCCGCCCGCACGACGGCCGCCGCCGCGTTCTCCACCGGCCAGTTCTCGATCATCGCCACGCTTCGCATGGGGACGAGCGTAACTCCGCGCCCCGCCGGGACTTCCCCGGGCCGAGGCTTGCTTCGAGTGCACTCCAAGGTCCTAGCGTGGGGGCATGACGGTGATCGAGAGCATTCCCGTACGGACCGGGCGCCGCGAGTTCTGCGTCTCCGCCCCGCCCCCGCACCCGCGCCCCGCCGGGCAGGACCGCTACACGATCAGCGAGGTGGCGGCCTGGACCGGGCTCACCGCGCACACCCTGCGCTGGTACGAGCGGATCGGGCTGATGCCGCACGTCGACCGGTCCCACACCGGCCAGCGCCGCTTCACCAACAAGGACCTGGACTGGCTCGCGTTCGTCGGCAAGCTGCGGCTGACCGGCATGCCGGTGGCGGACATGGTCCGCTACGCGGAGCTGGTGCGCGAGGGCGAGCACACCTTCGACAAGCGGCAGGAGCTGCTGGAGGCCACGCGCCGGGACGTGCGGTCCCGCATCGCGGAGCTCCAGGACACGCTCGCCGTACTCGACTACAAGATCGACTTCTATGCGGGTGCCCGACGGGCCCCGGAGAGGACCGCATGAGCACGGAAAAGATCGCGACCGTACGCCTGGGCACCGGAGGCCCGCTGGTGGGCGTCCAGGGCTTCGGCGCCATGGGCATCAGCGAGTTCTACGGCGACACCGACGAAGCGGCGGCCCGCGACACCCTCGACGCCGCCCTGGAGGCCGGCGTCACCCTGATCGACACCGCCGACATCTACGGCCGCGGCGCCAACGAGGAGTTCCTCGCGCCGTTCGTCGCGAAGCACCGCGACGAGATCACCCTCGCCACCAAGTTCGCCGTCGAGCGCACCGACGACCCGCGGTACCGGCGCGTCCGCAACGACCCCGCGTACATCAGGTCCGCCGTCGAGGGCAGCCTCCGGCGCCTCGGCGTCGACGTCATCGACCTCTACTACATGCACCGCCGCGACCCCGCCGTGCCGCTCGCCGAGTCCGTCGGCGCCATGGCCGAGCTGGTGGAGCGCGGCCTGGTCAAGCACCTGGGCCTGAGCGAGGTGACCGGCGCGGAACTGCGCGAGGCGCACGCCGTGCACCCGATCACCGCCCTCCAGTCCGAGTGGTCCCTGTTCTCCCGGGACGTCGAGCGCAGCGCGGTGGGCGCGGCGGCGGAACTGGGCGTGGCGTTCGTGCCGTACTCGCCCCTCGGCCGCGGCTTCCTCACCGGGGCGTTCGCCGACGCGGCCACGGACCTGACGGACGGCGACTTCCGGCAGCACCAGCCGCGCTTCACCGGCGACAACGCCCGCCGCAACGCCGCCCTGCTGGAGCCCGTCCGCGCCGTCGCCAAGGCCCACGGAGCCACCCCCGCCCAGGTCGCGCTCGCCTGGGTGCAGCAGCGGGCGGAGGTGCACGGCCTGGCCGTGGTGCCCATCCCCGGCACTCGCAAGCGCGCCCGCCTGCTGGAGAACGCGGCCGCCACCCGGATCACCCTCACCGAACGGGAACTGGCCGCCCTGGAACCCCTCGCCGACCGGGTCGCCGGCGACCGCTACCCGGACATGTCGTCCACCTCGGCCGCCCGGGAGTCCTGACCGGCTCAGGTGAGCGCGTACACCGCGAAGCCCGCCGCCAGCAGACCCGCGGCCGAGCGGCGGGCGGCGGTGGCGTGCGTCCACGGGGTCTCGAAGCCCCGCGCGTACCGCCCGATCACCAGCAGCAGCCCCGCGAACAGCGGCATCCACGCCAGCCGCGCCGGGATCCAGCCGAGGGTGTCGGGCGTGGTCGTCAGCCCCGGCACCGCGCCGGCGAAGGACGCGGGCACGGCCGCCGCCAGCATCGCGGTCTGGTGCCAGCACAGGATCGTCATCGCCGACAGGTTGACCACGACCACCGGCGCCCACAGCGCGGGGCGGCGCAGCAGCGCCCCCAGCCGGTCGCGCAGCAGGACCGCCGCGCCGCTCTGTGCCGCCGCCAGCGCCAGGACGAGCAGCGACGGCGGGTGGGAGTTGGTACGGGCCTCCCCGGGGACGCCGACCATCGAGGCGGGGTAGTGGAACGCGAGCAGGAGCGTGGCGAACAGGGCCGCGCCGCCGAGCAGCAGCGCCCACGCCTCCCGCCGGCCGACCCGCCGCACGCCCCACGAGACGCCGAGCTGGTAGGCGAAGAGCCAGCCGGGCAGGAGGTTCAGCAGGCCCAGCCAGGACGGCACGGCGTCCGCGTACGGGCCGTAGCGGAGGACGTCCACCACGGCGACCGAGGCGAGCAGCGGGGCGGCCGCCCACACACCGAGCCGGCGGGCGGCGCGGACGCAGTACGGGGTCAGGGCGGTCACCACCAGGTACACCCCGACGAACCACAGCGGCTGGACGACGAGTGTCGCCCCGGTGCGCAGCGTGTCGCCCGGGACGCCCGCCACGCCCAGGGCCGCGACCAGGACGGCCCACACGGCCGTGACACCGAGGACGGGACGGCCGAGCCGGGCGATCCGCCCCTTGAGCCACGCGCCGGTGGAACCCGGGCGCCCGTCGTACGACAGGACGGCCGCGTACCCGCCGACCAGGAAGAAGATCCCCAGCATCTGGAGCCCCCAGCTCAGGGGCGCGAAGAACCCGAAGGCGGACAGCGGGCTGGCGTTGTGGATCGCCCCCTCGCCGTCGAGCGTGAAACCGCCGAGGAGCCAGTGGCCGGTGGGGACGGCGAGCAGCGCCAGGGCACGCAGCCCGTCGACGGCACGGTCGCGGTGGGCCGGCGTCCGGGCGTCGATCCGGCGGGCCAGGGCGGACGCGGAGGCGGTGGCGCGGGCGGCGGCGGAGGCGGGACGGGAGCGGCGGGCGGTGGCGCGGGTGGGGGCGAGGGTCTTCATCGGACGTCTCCCCGGGCGATGGCGGCGAAGGTACGCAGGGACTCGGTGCCCGGCGCGAAGTAGCCGGTGTGGCCGTGCGCGTCGGCGGCCGGCACGGGGCGGGCGCCGAAGTCGGGGCCGGCCGGGTCGGCGCCGTGGCCGAGGCCCAGGAACCGGACGTTCGGCACCTTGGAGATCCAGTCCGACGGGTCCTTCGCGGCCCACACCCGGGCGGTGGTGCGCAGGTCGGTGACGGTGCCGGCGCGCATCCCGGGGGAGCCGAGGACCACCAGGTCACGGGCCCCCAGCCGGGGGGCGGCCAGCCCGCAGACCACGGAGCCGTAGCTGTGGCAGAACACGGCGGGCGCCGGGACGCCCTGGGCGGCGAGCCCGTCGGTGAGGCGGGCCAGCCGCTGCGCGCCCGCCTCCGCGAGCTCGCCGGTCGCGGCGTCCAGGCCCACCCCGACGGGCGTGGTGTACCCGGCCCACGCGATGACGGCGGTGCCCGGCGCGGCGGTCCGGAGCTGCCTCGCCATCCCGGCGGGCGTGCCGTACGGGTCGCCGGCCCGGTCGTACGTCCCCGCGTCGATGTCCGACCCCGGTACGACGACGGCGACGTGGCGGCTGTGCGCCAGGTCCCCGAGTACCTCGGCCACCTGGCCGCGCCCGCGCGGGTCGAACGCCAGGACCTGCCGCCCGGCGAGGTGCGCGAACCGGGGATCACGCCGCAGGGCGGTCGCGTTGGCCTCGTAGCGGAGGGCGACCGGGGCCCCGTCGAGGTTGCCCACGACGGTGGGGTGACGGCGCGCCAGGTCCTTCTGCCGTGCGGCCGGCAGGGTCCGGAAGAAGGCCGCCACCTCACGGGGCGTGGCGGTCGCCGGATCGGGCAGCGCCCGCCCCAGCGACGTGTCGTCCCGCCACGCCTCGCTCCCCGGCGGCGGCCCGGTCACCGCCCGCTGCCCGCTCCCGGCGGCCCACCCGGCGGTCCCGCCGACGACCACGCCCATGAGCAGGACGGCGGTCAGCGCCCTTCCCCAGCGCCTGCCGCCGCGGCCGGTGCCCTCCGGCTGGCCGGCGCCGACCGTGTGGTCGGTGCCGACCGTGTCGACGGTGCTGTCCGTGCGGGCCTTCTTCCAGCGGCGCATGACGCCCCCCTCTGCTTCCCTCGTCCTGTGCGGCGAGAGGAAGGTAAGGAGGCGGCCTCCGGCAGGACGTCACCCCGAGGAGCCAACTGCCGGGTGGTACCCGGGTAGGGGGTGTACGAGAGCGGTGGGCCGGACGGGGCCGGCGGACCGGCCCGGGGCGCTCCGGGTCGTGTCCCAGGGAGCGTGCAGGACGCCGCGGGCCAGGCGAGACTTTGCGGACACGACCTAGGCGTCGCCCGGGGTGACCAGGCCAGACTCGTAGGCGAAGATCACCGCTTGCGCCCGGTCGCGGAGGTCCAGCTTGGACAGCACGCGCCCGAAGTGCGTCTTCACCGTCTGCTCGGCGAGGACCAGCCGGCCGGCTATCTCCTGGTTCGACAGGCCCCGGGCGATCAGCTCCAGCACCTCCGTCTCCCGGGGCGTCAGGCCGTTGAGGCGCAGCGAGCGGTCCCGGCGCGGGGCCGGGCGGGAGGCGGCGAAGTCGGCGATCAGGCGGCGCGTCACGGACGGCGCCAGCAGCGCCTCGCCGGCCGCCACCACCCGTACCGCGCCGATCAGGTCCGCCGGCGGGGCGTCCTTCAGCAGGAACCCGGACGCACCGGCGCGCAGCGCCTCGTACACGTAGTCGTCCACGTCGAAGGTGGTGAGCATCAGCACCTTCGGCAGGTGCACGACCCCCGGCGGCGGTGACAGGATCTCCCGCGCCGCCGCCAGGCCGTCCATCTCCGGCATCCGGACGTCCATCAGGACCACGTCGGGGTGTGTCGAGCGGGCCACGGCCACCCCCTCGCGGCCGTCCGGCGCCTCCCCGACCACGTCGATGTCCGGCTGCGCCGACAGCAGCGCGGCGAATCCCGCGCGCACCATGGCCTGGTCGTCGACGATGATCACGCGGATGGTCACGCGGGTTCCTCCGGAGCGGGGGTGAGGGGCAGACAGGCCGCGACACGGAAACCGCCGTCGGGCAGCGGCCCGGTGTCGAGGGTGCCGCCGGTCAACCGTACGCGCTCCCGCATGCCGACCAGCCCGTGCCCCGTACCGGACGTCTCCAGGGGTGAACTTGCCTGCTCCAGGGGCCCGTTGACGACCAGCACCGTCAGCCGGTCGCTGTCCGCCGACACCGACACCGACACGCGCGTCGGCGCGCCCGGCGCGTGCCGCACCACGTTGGCGAGCGCCTCCTGCACGATCCGGTACGCGGACAGGTCCACCGCCGGCGGCACGGCACCCAGCCCGGCCGGCATCGCCAGCTCGGCGGGCACCCCCGCCCGTACCGTCGCCTCCACGAGCTGCTGCACCCGCTCCAGCCCCGGCTGCGGTGCCCGTTCGCCCTCCGCGCCCTCACTGCGCAGCACCGCCAGCAGCCGCCGCATCTCGGCCAGCGACTCGCGCGCGGACGCGGCGATCGTCGAGAACTCCTCGCACGCCGCCGCCGGCAGCCCCTCGATCCGGTACGGCGCCGAGTCCGCCTGCACGGTGATCACCGACATGTGGTGGGCCACCACGTCGTGCAACTCCCGCGCGATGCGGGCCCGTTCCTCCAGCAGGGTGCGCCGCGCACGCTCGGCCTCACTGATCGTCTCCTGCTCGACGAGCCGCCGTTGCGCGTCCCCGCGCTCCCGCAGCGACGCCGTCAGCAGCAGCACGGCCCCGCTGAGGATGAACAGCAGCAGGTGGATGCCGTCGCTGCGGGTCGGCGAGATCAGCTCGAAGAGGAACCCCGCCGCGCCGGTCACCAGCCACACGCCCAGCAGCGTGCGGCGCGGCTCGCGCAGCCCCAGGGCCGCCATCAGTGCCAGGCGGCCGACCACGATCATCGGCGTCCACGGCCACGCCCGGCCGGCCACGCCGTCGGCACCGAGCAGGAACAGCGCGCCCAGCACATCGGCGGCCATGACGATCCACCACGCCTGGAGCGGACGCCTCACGGCGAGCAGCAGCGGCACGGTCTGCGCGGTCGCCAGGGCCCCGGCGACAGCGCCGTTGACCCGGTAGTCGCCGACGAGGACGGTGACGGTGACCGGCAGCAGCGTGGCGACGAACCCGAAGGCGACGGCGTACGGCAGCCTCCGCAGCCAGGGCGAGGCCGCCCGCGCGAGCAGCGGCTCCGCGCCCTCGGTCGGCGTGGTGACGGCGAGCCCCAGCGCGCGTGCCGAACCGCGCAGTCGGGAGAGCGGGAGATTGGTACGCATGATCCGCCAGCCTAGGCAGCGGCCGGCCACCCGGCGTCATACCGGAGTGCCGGTTCCCACCCCCTACCCCGGTACGACCCCACCGCCCCGCCGGGGCGGGCCTCCGCCGGCTCCGGATCCGCCGGGCCCGGGCAGGCCGGGCCCGGCGGCCTCCCGGGACCCCGGGGTCACAGCTCCGCGAGGAGCTGGGCCTTCTTCGCGGCGAACTCCTCGTCCGTCACCAGGCCCGCCTGGTACAGCTCGCCCAGGTGCCGTATGCGCTCCGCGATCACCGCCGGGTCGCGTCCCGCCGTCACCGCGGCGGGCACCGGCACGGGCAGCCCGCCCGCGTCCCGGACCGCGGCGAGGACCGCCGCGGCGAACGGCAGGGACTCGTGCACGGGCCCGTAACCCAGCCCGAAGACGACTGCCGCCGGGTCCTGGTCCGCCTGCGCCGGCTGGACGTCGCCCGCGTGGCCGCGCCGCAGCAGCCGGAGGTAGCCGTCGAAGACGTCGGGCGAGCGCCACTCGACCCCGCTCAGCTCCCGTACGGAGAAGGACTGGTCGCCGGCCTTCCACTTGGCGGACGACGCGCCGGTCCAGAACCAGCGGAACGCCACCTGGCCACCGTCGAAGGACGCCTTGCCGTCGTACGCCTTGAACTGGAGCGGCGCCTCGGGGGCGGCGACCAGGAACCGGTCGGCCGGCTCCCCGGCGTCCGGCCCGAGCAGGGCGCGCAGCTCGTCGGCGTAGTACTCGGCGAGGGTCTCCCGCTCGGCCGGCAGCACCAGCCGGTACGGGTCGCAGGCGTCCTTGAGCTGGCCCGCGGCCGCCTCCATCAGCGGATCGGCTCCCGCCCTCGGGACCGCGTGCAGCACGACCGTGCCGCGTCTGCCAGGGGAGAGGGTCACCGACGCCAACGCTTCGTGCGGGATGCGTCGCTCGCGCAGCGCCTGGTAGAGCTTCGGTGCGCGGATCCCCCGTTCGAAGCGGATGAGCACGGCGTCGGGTTCGAACTCCCAGGTGGCATGAATTCCGGCCAGCACATCACCCATGCGCCTCATCGTATGCGGCGGGCGCCCGCGCGTCGCCCCCCGGAGACGCGCGGGGTCGCCCGGAGACTTGTGGGCCGGGGCGGCGCTCCACGCGCCTCTACGCGCGTCAGACCGTGCTCGTGCCGGAGATTCCGCTGCGGCAGCCGTACGGGTCGCCCTCACAGCGGACCGTACGGTACGAGCCGACGCCTATGTCTGCGAAGTTGCGGAGGCTCTCCGTACCGGGCTCGAAGTACCCGGCGTGGCCCACCGCGCCCGCCGCGGACAGCACCCGGGCCCCGAACTCCGGCGCCACCGGATCGGCGCCGTGCCCCAGCCCGCCGACCTCCAGGTACGGCACCCCGGCGATCCAGTCGTCGGCGTCCCGCATGGCCCACACCCGGGCTCCGGTGCCCAGTGCGGACGCCGTCTCGGCCCGCATTCCGGGGCTCCCGGCCACCGCGACGTCCACCACCCGGGAGGGCAGCCGGCGGGCGGCGACCCCGCACACCACGGAGCCGTAGCTGTGGCAGAACAGCGCCACCCGGGAGTCGCCGGGCAGCGCGGAGGTGAGGCCGACCAGCCGGTTCGCCCCCGTCTCGGCGAGCCGCCCGATGGCCGCGTCCATGCCGACGCCGACGGGCGCGGTGTAGTCGGCCCAGGCGATCACGGCGGTACGGGTGGCGGGGGAGGCGGCGCGCTCGGCGGCGTACAGCGATTCGGCCATCCCGGCGGGGGCCGAGTATTTGCGGGCGGTCTTCTGGAACGTGAGCAGGTTGGTGTCGACGCCCGGGACGACCACCGAGACGTGCTCGGCCCGGTCGAGGTCGCCGAAGACCTCGGCGACACGGCCCTTGCCGGACGGGTCGAAGGCCAGGACCTGCCGGTCGGCGCGCATCAGGGAGGCGAACCGGTGCGTGCGCCGGACGGCCTCCAGGTGCCCCTCCGGGGACAGCCGACCGTCCTCCACCCGCTTCCGCTCGGCCTCCAGCGCGGCGCGCAGCGCGTGCCGGTTGGCCCGGTAGCGGACGGTGACGGGGACGCCGTCGAGGTTGCCCACGACGAGCGGGTGCTCGGCGGCGAGCCGGTCGCGCTGACGGGGGCTCAGCGAGCCGAAGAACGCGGCGAGTACGGACGGCGGGGACGCGGGATCGGGAAGGTCCCGGGTGCCTATCCGGTCGTCCCGCCACGCGGCGAGCGCGGCCTCGCGCGGCTCTCCCGGCCCGCGGTGATGGCGGATCGCGGTCCAGCCGGTCGTCATGAGGAGGACGAAGACCACGGCGAGGGCGAGCAGTGCGCGCCACACCTGGAGCGTGGGGGAGGAGTCGAAGGAAGTCACTGCGGGACACCCTAGGAGACGTGCGAGGGGCGTCGCGAGGAGGGTGACGTACATCACGCGTGAGAGTGGCTCATCGGGGTAGTGCGCTCACTCCCCGTACGCGCCGGGCGTCAACACGCCCTATATAAAAGCCGCGTGAGGAAAGGCCCGGTAAAGACGCGAGGCCCGGCAAGGCGCATGGCCCGGTGCGGGTGAGGGCGGGGGGGGAGGGCGCGGGGGAGGGTGCGGGCGCCCGGGCGTCACCTCCGTGCGCCAGGGGCGCGCCAGTCGGCGGCGAGCGCCGGGCCCAGATGGTCCAGGTACGTCTCGGTGAGCGTCCGGATCGCCTCCAGGGACGCGTCCGCGCCGCGCCCCCAGAGCTGCCCGGTGATCCGCATGACGCCGCTGAACGCGGCGACGGCCACACGCGGGCGCGGATCGGCGTCCACGTCCAGGCCCTCCCGTGCGGCGATCAGCTCGGCGATGGTCTCCTCCATCTCGATGGAGCGCCGCAGGTGGACGGCGAGGAGGGCCGGGGTCGACTCGATCACCTGGAAGGTGCGCAGGTACAGCTCGATCGGCACGAGCTCCATGATCGCCTCGCCGATCGTGTCCCAGGCGGACAGCACGGCGTTGCGCATCGCCTCCAGCGGCGCCTCGTGCGCGGGGCGCTCGCGCAGGGCGGTCAGGAAGTGCCGCTCGACCATGTGCTGGACGGCGAAGGCGACCTCCTCCTTGCTGGCGAAGTAGCGGAAGAAGGTGCGCTGCGACACGTCCACGGCGTCGACGATCTCGTCGACCGTCGTCCGCTCGTACCCCCGGGTGGTGAACAGCTCCAGCGCGGCGCGCAGCAGGGCGTCGCGGGTGCGCTGCTTCTTGCGCTCACGCAGCCCGGCGGGCGCCGGCCTCCCGGCGGTGGTCGGCTGCTCGGGCGTCACGTCATGGTCCTCTTTCTGCCATTTCCGGCTGCTCAGGCTACCTGTGAGCGACGCGACAGTTACCGGCGTATGAAACCCTTTGTCAATTGTCAGTCGCTGACACTAGCCTCGCTCGTATGACTAGTAGGACCACCATCCAGAAGTCGCCGCAGGGCCAGGACCCCGTGCCGGGACCGGGCAGGGGCCTGCGCGGCCACCCCTGGCTGACGCTGTTCGCCGTGGCGGTCGGCGTGATGATGGTCGCGCTCGACGGCACGATCGTCGCGATCGCCAACCCCGCGATCCAGCGGGACCTCGGCGCGTCACTCGCCGACGTCCAGTGGATCACCAACAGCTATCTGCTCGCCCTCGCCGTGGCGCTGATCACCGCGGGCAAGCTCGGGGACCGGTTCGGTCACCGCCAGACGTTCCTCATCGGCATCGCGGGCTTCGCCGCCGCCTCCGCCGCGATCGGCATGTCCGACTCGATCGCCCTCGTGATCGCCTTCCGGGTGCTCCAGGGCGTCTTCGGCGCCCTGCTGATGCCGGCCGCGCTCGGCCTGCTGCGCGCCACCTTCCCGGCCGAGAAGCTGAACATGGCCATCGGCATCTGGGGCATGGTCATCGGCGCCTCCACCGCGGGCGGCCCCATCCTCGGCGGCCTCCTCGTGGAGCACGTGAGCTGGCAGTCCGTGTTCTTCATCAACGTGCCGGTCGGGGTGGTCGCCCTGGCGCTGGGCCTGGTGATCCTCAAGGACCACCGCGCGGAGAACGCGCCCCGCTCCTTCGACGTCCCCGGCATCCTGCTGCTGTCCGCCGCGATGGGGTCCCTGGTCTTCGGCCTGATCAAGGCCGGCGAGTCCTGGGGCTGGGACGGCGGCAACACCTGGCTGTGCCTGCTGGGCGCGGTGGTCCTCTTCGCCCTGTTCGCCGTCTGGGAGACGAAGGTCGCGGAACCGCTCATCCCGCTGGGCATGTTCCGCTCGGTACCGCTGTCGGCGGGCACCGTGCTGATGGTGCTGATGGCCTTCGCCTTCATGGGCGGGCTGTTCTTCGTCACCTTCTACCTCCAGGGCGTCAAGGGACTCAGCCCGGTCGACAGCGGCCTGCACCTGCTGCCGCTGACGGCCATGATGATCGTCTCCTCGCCGCTGGCGGGCGCGCTCATCACCAAGTTCGGCCCCCGGGTCCCGCTGGTGGGCGGCATGGTGTGCACCGCGGCCGCCATGTTCGGCATGATCACCCTGACCGAGGGCACCGGCACCCTGGCCATGTCCCTCTGGTTCGCCCTGCTGGGCCTCGGCCTCGCCCCGGTCATGGTGGGCGCCACGGAGGTCATCGTGGGCAACGCTCCGCTGGAGCTGTCCGGTGTGGCCGGCGGTCTCCAGCAGGCCGCCATGCAGGTCGGCGGCGCGCTCGGTACGGCGGTGCTGGGCGCGGTCATGTCCTCCAAGGTGAACGCCGAGTTCGCCGGCAACTGGAAGGACGCCGGCATCCCGGTCCCGCCCGACCCGCGGCTGGAGCAGGCGGCGGAGTTCGGTGCCGTTCCGGCCGAGCTGGCGAAGGCCCCCGGGATGACGCCGGACCTGCTCGCGAAGATCGGCGGCGTCATCCACGACACCTTCCTCTCCGGCATGGGCCTGGCCTTCACGGTCGCGGGCGTCGTGGCGGTCGTCGCGGCGCTGGTGGCCACGCTGACCAAGCGCGGTGAGAACGCGGAGGCGGGCGCGGGCGGCGCCCATATCTGAGCTCCCCGGCCGGGTCCTGCCCGGCGCACGACGAGGGCCCCGCGGCGCGTCCGCTGCGGGGCCCTCGTCGTGGTTGTGGTCGTGGCCGTGCCTGTGCGGGTGGCTGTGGCTGTGCGGGTGGCTGTGGACGTGGCTGTGGTCGTGGGGCGTCACCCGGTCGCGCTGCGTCACCCATGCGGGTGGATCCGTCCCGGAATCCTTCCCCAGACGGTGACGGAGCGTGAGGATGGTCGTACGTGATCGTCAGTCGTCCACGGGGGGTTCCCATGCGTTCCACGACCGTTCTCACCACCGCCGTCACCGTCGCTCTCACGGCCGGTGCCCTCGCCGCGTCCGTGGTCGGGGCCGCCGCGCCGGTGACCGCCGCGCCCGTGTCCGTCGCTCCGGTGTCCGTCGAGCGGGGGGCCGCCGAGCGGGGGGCCGCCGCGCCGCCCCGGCTCGGGCCCTGTGACGCCGGGCAGTTGTGCCTGTGGGCGAAGGAGGGCTTCCGGGGTGCCCGGCAGACCCATGAGCTGGCCGACCTCGACATCGATGCGTGCGTCCCGCTGCCGGCCGGATCGTCCGCGGCGTCCCTCGCCAACCGCACCGGACGACCCGTCACCACCTACCAGTCCGCCGAGTGCGCGGAGACCGGCGAGTTCGAGACGTATCCGGGCGGCGGCACCTGGGTGCCCCAATCGCCGTACAAGGTACGGGCTTTCAAGGTGTGGGAGACATGAGCCCGGGCACCCGGGGGCCATGGGAAGTTTCGGGTACACCTCGCGTTCGCGCAGGAGCCCCCGCTCACGCGGCCGGATGTGGTCGCGGACCGGGCCGGATCGCGCGACGCTCGGGATCGTCGGGCTGGTCTGCGCGGTCGCCGGATTCTTCGTGCTGGGCATCGTCCTCGGCCCGGTGGCGATCGTCTGCGGCTGGCTGGGCATGGGCCGGCGCTGGGCGAACGATCACCTTCCGGCGCTGGTCGCCTTCGTCCTCGGGGCGATCGACACCGTCCTGGCCCTCGTCTGGCTGGCCGGTGCCGGCACCCCGGGCAGCGGCATCCTCTGAACCCGAACGCACCGGCGCCCCCGGGCGCCGCGCGTCAGGGCGACCGCCCCGGGCACCCTCCTGCCCCGGGGCGGGCCCCGCGCCGCGGCCGTACGGGTGCCTCACCGGGCGGCCCCAGGGCCGGTCAGCCGTGGACGGCCACCTGCCGGGCGAAGCGGCGCACCGCGTCCGTGAAGGCCGCCGGGTCGTCGAAGTTGGCCAGGTGCCGGGCGCGCGGCACCAGTTCGACACGGGCCCGTGGATGTGCCCGGGCGAAGTCCCGCTCCCCGGACCGGAAGACGGTGTCCTTCTCCCCGTTCAGGATGAGTACCGGAGCCGCCACGTGGCGCATGTCGCCCGCGTCGAAGCGGCCGAGCACCTCGTCCCACGCGGCGGGCAGGGTGTGGAAGGCGTAACCGGCGCGGATGGTCGGCTCCACCAGCTCGGGCGGGTACAGCCGGCGCAGCAACCGGTCGTTCCACCGGGTCAGCCGGTCCTCCGGCACCTTGGGCACCAGCCGCGACACCCATCGGTACGGTGTCGCCCACGGGCCCCGGGTGGAGGCACTGGCTCCGGCGAGGACCAGGCCCCGCAGCCGCTCCGGGCACCGCCGGGCGAACTCCAGCGAGGCATAGCCGCCCAGCGAGTGCCCGACGACCAGAGCCGGCCCCCGGCCGAGCGCGTCCACCGCATCCGCGATGACGTCCGTGGCCGCGCGGAGGCTCCACGGCTCGGCGGAGCGGGCCCCGTGCCCGGGCAGGTCGACGGCGGCCACCGGGAAGTCGTCGCGGAGCGCGGCGATCTGCGGGCTCCACTGGCCCGCGCTGAACCGCGTCCCGTGCACGAAGACAATGGGTGGTGCGTCCTGCGGCGTCATGGATCCCCCCAAGATCAGCGGCCTGCCCGACGGACTGTACAGCCCGCACCGGAAGCCCGCCTTGGCCCGTCCCGGCCCGTCCCCGATGGCCACCCGTCCCTTACGGGGTCCGCTCCGGGGCGGTTCGCTCCGGGGCGGTCGACGACGTGGCCGGACCGGGTACGCCCCCCGGGCCGGGCACGGCGGGCACGCCGGGCACCCCCGGGCCGGGCACGGCGGGCACGCCGGGTGCGGCGGGTGCGGTGCCCGAGAGCCGGCCGACCTCCGCCCGCAGTTCCCTGATCTCCAGGGCCAGCGCCTCCAGAAGCGCGCTCTGGCGGCGTTCCTCCTCGTCGTCCCGCTCGAAGCGGGAGATGAACCACGCGGCGATGTTGGCCGTCACCACACCGAGCAGCGCGATCCCGGACAGCATCAGGCCCACGGCCAGCAGCCGCCCGAGCCCCGTGGTCGGCGCGTGGTCCCCGTAGCCCACGGTCGTCATCGTGGTGAACGACCACCACACCGCGTCGCCCAGCGTCTTGATGTTCCCGTGCGGGGCGTCGCGCTCCACGTGCAGCACGGCCAGCGAGCCGAACATCAGCAGCCCCACCACCGACCCGGCCACGTACATGGTGAGCGTTATCTGCGAGGCCATCCGGGCCCGCCGGCCCACGAGCATCAGCGTCGAGACCAGCCGCAGCAGCCGCAGCGGCTGGACCAGCGGCAGCACCACCGCCACCAGGTCGAGCGGATGGCCGCGCACGAAGAGCCACCGGGAGGGGGCGAGCAGCAGCCGCACCGCGTAGTCCAGGGCGAACGCGCCCCACACCACCCACTCCACGGACGTGCACAGCGAGTGGACCCACGGCTCGGCGTCCGGCATGACGATCGGCACCGCGTACGCGATGCCGAAGGCCAGGGCGAGCGCCAGGAGCGGCGTCTGGGTACGTGCTTCCCAGCGTTCCTTCATGCCGGAATGGTAGGCGGGTGCGGGGGGCCGGAGCCCCCCGCGTGACGGGCGTTACGCGTCGCCGCCGGCGGCGCCGGGGTCGGCCGCCGCCACGTCCAGGAGCTGGTAGCGGTCCACCGCCTGCTTCAGCGCCGACCGGTCGACCTTGCCCTCCCGGGCCAGCTCGGTCAGCACGGCCAGCACGATCGACTGCGCGTCGATGTGGAAGTACCGGCGTGCCGCACCACGGGTGTCGGCGAAGCCGAAGCCGTCCGCGCCCAGCGAGCTGTACGTCCCCGGCACCCAGCGGGAGATCTGGTCCGGCACGGAGCGCATCCAGTCGGAGACGGCCACGAACGGGCCCTCCGCGCCGGAGAGCTTCCGCGTCACGTACGGAACCCGCTGCTCCTCCTCCGGGTGGAGCAGATTGTGCTCCTCCACCGCCACGGCGTCGCGCCGCAGCTCGTTCCAGGAGGTCGCCGACCAGACGTCGGCCCGCACGTCCCACTCCTCGGCGAGGATCCGCTGGGCCTCCAGCGCCCACGGCACGGCAACGCCGGACGCCATGATCTGCGCCGGGACCGACCCCGCCTCACCCGCCTTGAAGCGGTGGATGCCCTTGATGATGCCGTCCACGTCGACGTCCGCCGGCTCGGCCGGGTGCTGGATCGGCTCGTTGTACACGGTGAGGTAGTAGAAGACGTCCTCGGCTTCCTCGCCGTACATCCGGCGCAGACCGTCCTTGACGATGTGCGCGATCTCGAAGCCGAACGCCGGGTCGTACGCGACGCACGCCGGGTTCGTCGAGGCGAGGAGCTGCGAGTGGCCGTCCGCGTGCTGGAGCCCCTCACCGGTCAGCGTCGTACGGCCCGCGGTCGCGCCCAGGACGAAACCGCGCGCGAGCTGGTCGGCCATCTGCCAGAACTGGTCGCCGGTCCGCTGGAAACCGAACATCGAGTAGAAGACGTACACCGGGATCAGCGGCTCGCCGTGCGTGGCGTACGCCGAGCCCGCCGCGATCAGCGACGCCGTGCAGCCCGCCTCCGAGATGCCGTCGTGCAGCATCTGCCCGGTCGGCGACTCCTTGTACGCGAGCAGCAGCTCACGGTCCACGGCCTCGTACTGCTGGCCCAGCGGGTTGTAGATCTTGGCGCTCGGGAAGAACGAGTCCATACCGAAGGTGCGGTACTCGTCCGGCGCGATCAGCACGAACCGCTTGCCGATCTCCTTGTCCCGCATCAGGTCCTTGAGCAGCCGCACGAACGCCATCGTCGTGGCGATCGACTGGTGCCCCGAACCCTTCTTGACCGCCGCGTACGTCTTGTCGTCCGGCAGCGCCAGGGGCTTCGCCCGCACGACCCGGGTCGGGACGTACCCGCCCAGCGCCTTGCGGCGGTCGTGCATGTACTGGATCTCCTCCGAGTCCCGGCCCGGGTGGTAGTACGGCGGGACGCCGCTCTCCAGCTGCTGGTCGCTGATCGGGATGTGCAGCCGGTCGCGGAAGCGCTTCAGGTCGTCGACCGTCAGCTTCTTCATCTGGTGCGTCGCGTTGCGGCCCTCGAAGTTCGGGCCGAGGGTCCAGCCCTTCACCGTCTGCGCCAGGATCACCGTCGGCTGGCCCTTGTGCTCCACGGCCGCCTTGTACGCCGCGAAGATCTTCTTGTGGTCGTGACCGCCACGGCCCAGGTGCAGGATCTGGTCGTCGGTCATGCCCTCGACCATCGCCCGCAGCCGGTGGTCGTCACCGAAGAAGTGCTCGCGGATGTACGAGCCCGTCTCCGTCGCGTACGTCTGGAACTGTCCGTCCGGCGTGGTGTTCAGCTTGTTCACCAGGATGCCGTCGCGGTCCTGGGCCAGCAGCGGGTCCCAGGAGCGGTCCCACACCAGCTTGATCACGTTCCAGCCGGCGCCACGGAACTGCGACTCCAGCTCCTGGACGATCTTGCCGTTGCCGCGCACCGGGCCGTCGAGCCGCTGGAGGTTGCAGTTGACGACGAACGTCAGGTTGTCGAGGCCCTCGCGGGCCGCGATCGAGAGCTGGCCGAGCGACTCCGGCTCGTCCATCTCGCCGTCGCCCAGGAACGCCCACACGTGCGACGTGGAGGTGTCCGCGATCCCGCGCGCCTCCATGTAGCGGTTCATGCGCGCCTGGTAGATCGCCCCGATGGGGCCGAGGCCCATGGAGACGGTCGGGAACTCCCAGAAGTCCGGCATCAGCCGCGGGTGCGGGTACGACGACAGTCCGTTCGGGAACTTCGACTTCTCCTGGCGGAACGCGTCCAGCTGCGCCTCGGTCAGCCGGTCCAGCAGGAACGCGCGCGCGTAGACGCCGGGCGACGCGTGGCCCTGGAAGAAGATCTGGTCGCCGCCGTCGCCCTCGTCCTTGCCGCGGAAGAAGTGGTTGAAGCCCACGTCGTAGAGGGACGCGGAAGAGGCGAACGTCGCGATGTGACCGCCGACCCCGATCCCGGGGCGCTGCGCGCGCGACACCATGACGGCGGCGTTCCACCGGGTCGCGTTCAGTACCTTCCGTTCGATCTCCTCGTTGCCGGGGAAGAACGGCTCGTCCTTGGTGGCGATGGTGTTGACGTAGTCCGTGCTGCGCATCTCGGGCACGGCCACGCGCTTCTCGCGCGCCCGCTCGATCAGGCGGAGCATCAGGTAGCGGGCCCGCTCGCGGCCGCGCTCGTCCACGGCGGCGTCGAGGGAGTCAAGCCATTCCCGGGTCTCCTCGGGATCGAAATCCGGGACCTGGCTGGGAAGGCCGCCAATGATGATCGGGTTGCGATCGGATCCGGAAGCCACGCTGTTCCTTCTGTTCGGTGGAGCCTACGGCAGTGGAATGTCAGCAGTACGGTCGCGCCGCCACCATCGTGTACCCCATGGGCGTAAACGTCATCTTTACCGAGGGGTAACCCCCACGGGGCGCCTCATCCGGGCCCGGGTCACCGGAAGGCGCTGGTCAAATCGCAACCATACGCCCAACCCGGCCATGCGTTCCGTTCGGCCGTTCGACCCTCACGGGCGCACGGAAGGAGTAGAAGCGAATAAAGTGGGTCAAGAGCCGTGGCGTGTAGCGCGGGCGTGGACGGGAAGGTGCCTGGAGTTGCGGCGAGACGGCCCCAAAAGTCACCGTTTCGGCGGTCTCGCTCGCCGGGTACTTGCGCGATCCGCCCCGCACGTGTGGACTACGCCCAATGCCACGCGTACGCGCGCGGCCGAAGCACTTCCCAAAAAACGATCAGGAGGCAAGCCGTGAGCGCGACCGCGGACCACGCGGAGGAGCGGACCAACCCGGCGGCGAAGCTGGGGTTCGAGCCCGGACAGGTGGTCCAGGAGATCGGCTACGACGACGACGTCGAGCAGGAGCTCCGTGAAGGCATCGAGGCCGTCATCGGCCAGGATCTCGTCGACGAGGACTACGACGACGTCGCCGACGTCGTACTGCTGTGGTTCCGTGACGACGACGGCGACCTCACGGACGCGCTGGTCGACGCCATCGGTCTGATCGACGAGGGTGGGCAGATCTGGCTCATGACGCCCAAGACCGGCCGTGACGGTTACATCGAGCCCAGCGACATCAACGAGGCCGCCCAGACGGCGGGCCTCTCGCAGACCCGGAGCATCAACGCCGGCAAGGACTGGACCGGCAGCCGACTGGTGACCCCGAAGTCCGGCAAGCGCTGAGCCGCTCGCCCGCCGGCCACCAGCCAGCCACCGGGGCCCCCGCCGACATCCGTCGGCGGGGGCCCTGTGCGTAGGGTGGGTCCCCACGAGACCCAGTGAAGGGATGCTTTCTGTCATGGCGATCGAGGCGATCGAGACGACCGCGCCTGTTCAGGTCGGCACCAAGGCCCCGGACTTCGAGCTGAAGGACAACCACGGCCGCACCGTGTCGCTCGCGGACTTCCGCGGTGAGAAGAACGTCGTGCTCCTCTTCTACCCCTTCGCCTTCACCGGCGTGTGCACCGGCGAGCTGTGCGCGCTCCGCGACGAGCTGCCGACGTTCGTCAACGACGACACCCAGCTCCTCGCCGTGTCCAACGACTCGATCCACACCCTGCGGGTCTTCGCCGAGCAGGAGGGCCTGGAGTACCCGCTGCTGTCGGACTTCTGGCCGCACGGCGAGGTCTCTCGCGCGTACGGCGTCTTCGACGAGGAGAAGGGCTGCGCGGTGCGCGGCACCTTCATCATCGACAAGGAGGGCGTCGTCCGCTGGACGGTCGTCAACGGCCTGCCGGACGCCCGCGACCTCAACGAGTACGTCGCGGCGCTCGACACCCTCTGATTCTTCGGCGCAACTGCCTGCTCACGACGGGAACCGGTCACTAGGATCCAGTCGTTGATCCGATGCCAACGCACGACGGGGGCGCTGCCCCTGGAAACCAATGGAGGGACTCGTGGGAGTCAGCCTCAGCAAGGGCGGCAACGTCTCGCTGACCAAGGAGGCCCCGGGCCTGACGGCAGTCACCGTCGGTCTGGGCTGGGACGTCCGCACCACCACCGGTACGGACTTCGACCTCGACGCCAGCGCCATCCTGGTCAACGCCGAGGGCAAGGTCCGCAACGACCAGGACTTCGTGTTCTTCAACAACCTGAAGAGCGCGGACGGCTCGGTCGAGCACACCGGCGACAACCTCACCGGTGAGGGCGAGGGCGACGACGAGCAGGTCAAGGTCGACCTGGCCAACGTCCCGGCCGACGTCGCCAAGATCGTCTTCCCGGTGTCGATCTACGACGCCGAGACCCGCCAGCAGTCCTTCGGCCAGGTCCGCAACGCGTTCATCCGCGTCGTGAACCAGGCCGGCGGCGCCGAGATCGCCCGCTACGACCTGAGCGAGGACGCCTCGACGGAGACCGCCATGGTCTTCGGCGAGCTGTACCGCAACGGCGCGGAGTGGAAGTTCCGCGCGGTGGGCCAGGGCTACGCCTCGGGCCTGCGCGGTATCGCGCAGGACTTCGGCGTCAACGTCTGACCCACCCCCGGCACACCGCCGGCCCCGACCGGGGCGGGGGTGCCACCGGGGCGCTCCGGCCGCGCTCCACCAGCTCCGGCCGCGCTCCGGCGGGGTCGAACCGCCGAGCAGTTCCGTCCGGCGCCGCACGCTTCCGTGCGGCGCCGGACGTGCCTCACCGCCCGCCCCGGGCTCGCGTGACCGCGGCCCCGGGCCCGGGCGCACCGGCCGGGCCGTGACCGGGCCGGTGGGTCCGGGGGCCGCCCCCGGGACCACGCAGCAGCAGATCTCAGGGGAGGAATCACCATCATGGGCGTCACGCTCGCCAAGGGAGGCAACGTCTCCCTCTCCAAGGCCGCACCCAACCTCACCCAAGTGCTGGTCGGGCTCGGCTGGGACGCGCGCTCCACCACCGGAGCGCCCTTCGACCTCGACGCCAGCGCGCTGCTGTGCCAGAACGGCAGGGTGCTCGGCGACGAATGGTTCGTCTTCTACAACAACCTCACCAGCCCCGACGGCTCCGTCGAGCACACCGGTGACAACCTCACGGGTGAGGGCGAGGGCGACGACGAGTCCCTGATCGTCGACCTCCCCCGGGTGCCGGAACACGTGGACAAGATCATCTTCCCGGTGTCCATCCACGAGGCCGACAACCGCGGCCAGACCTTCGGCCAGGTCAGCAACGCCTTCATCCGGGTCGTCAACCAGGCCGACGGCCAGGAACTGGCGCGCTACGACCTCAGCGAGGACGCCTCGACCGAGACGGCGATGATCTTCGGCGAGCTCTACCGGTACGGCGGAGAATGGAAGTTCCGGGCCGTAGGACAGGGGTACGCATCGGGTCTGAGGGGCATCGCTCTAGACTTCGGGGTCAATGTTTCCTAAAGCACGTCTCCGGGTTCGTTCAAGACCCGGCGCGCACGGCGCGGGGGAGACCCGTACCCGTACTTAACACGATTGGGTAGCCAGTGGTTCTGAAAACCTTCGGCTGGTCGTTCGCCATCACGGCGCTCGGCCTCGCTTTCGCCGCCTGGCAGTGGGGCTGGGAGGCGTTCGGGATCGTACTGATCCTGTCCGTCCTCGAGATCTCCCTGTCGTTCGACAACGCGGTCGTCAATGCCGGGATCCTCAAGAAGATGAACGCCTTCTGGCAGAAGATCTTCCTGACGGTCGGCATCCTGATCGCCGTCTTCGGCATGCGGCTGGTCTTCCCCGTCGTGATCGTCGCCATCAGCGCCAACGTCGGACCGATCGAAGCGGTCCAGCTCGCGATGGACCAGCCCGAGCAGTACGAGGACCTCGTCACCGACGCCCACGCCGCGATCGCCGCGTTCGGTGGCATGTTCCTGCTGATGATCTTCCTCGACTTCGTCTTCGAGGAGCGGGAGCACAAGTGGCTCGCGTGGCTGGAGCGGCCGCTGGCCAAGCTCGGCAAGGTCGACATGCTGTCGGTCTGCATCGCGCTGATCGTCCTGCTGATCACCGCCCTCACCTTCGCCACCCAGGCCCACACCAGCTCCGGCCACGCCGACAAGACGGCCACCGTCCTGCTGTCCGGCATCGCGGGCCTGATCACCTACCTCGTCGTCGGCGGCCTGTCCGGCTACTTCGAGGACAAGCTGGAGGAGGAAGAGGAACGCGAGCACGAGGAGGAGGAGAAGGCCAGGAAGGCCGGCAAGCCCGTCTCCGCCGTCGGCCTCGCCGGCAAGGCGGCCTTCTTCCTGTTCCTGTACCTCGAGGTCCTCGACGCGTCGTTCTCCTTCGACGGCGTCATCGGCGCCTTCGCCATCACCAACCACATCTTCTGGATGGCGCTCGGCCTCGGCATCGGCGCGATGTACGTCCGGTCGCTCACGGTCTACCTGGTCCGCCAGGGCACCCTGGACGACTACGTCTACCTGGAGCACGGCGCGCACTACGCGATCGGCGCCCTCGCCGTGATCCTGCTCGTCACCATCCAGCACGAGATCAACGAGATCGTCACCGGCCTCGTCGGCGTGATCCTGATCGCCGCGTCCTTCCTGTCCTCCGTACGCCGCAACAAGGCGCTGGAGGCCCAGGGGGCGGACGACCAGACGCACGTCTCCGTGTGACATTCGCCGGGGCCCGCCGGAGTGTGGCGGCCCCGGCAACGAGGAACGCTTCCGTTGCGGGGCGGCCGGGTGCTCCCGGCCGCCCCGCACGCGTATCCGAGCGGATCCCGAGGGGAACCGGACGACTGGGGGTGGGGGCATGGCCTTCTGGGACAGCCTGTTGCGCAACAACAACGCGGCGCAGTTCGACTCGGGCAGCGCCTCGTCGAACTCCATCGACCTGACCAAGCGCCGCCCGACCGTCTCGCTCACCAAACAGGGAGCGGCGACCGGCAACCTGCGCGTCAACCTCTCCTGGCGGATGCGCACCTCCGACATCGAGGGCCGGTCCCGCCGCAGCGGACGGCTGCTGCGGCACCCCTTCCAGCTCTTCAAGCCCGAGGTGGTCCAGGCCCACACCCAGGGCGTGGTCAACGTCGACCTCGACATCGGCTGCCTGTACGAGCTGAAGGACGGCACCAAGGGCGTGGTCCAGCCACTGGGCGGCTTCTTCGGCGACCTCAACGCGGCGCCGTACGTGAAGCTCAGCGGCGACGACCGGTTCGGCGCGCCGTCCGGCGAGACGATCTTCGTCAACCTCGACCACCGGGACGCCATCAAGCGCCTGCTGTTCTTCGTCTACATCTACGACCAGACCCCGGCGTTCGACCGCACGCACGCCACCATGACGCTCTACCCGAGCAACGGGCCGCGCATCGAGATAGAGCTCGACGAGCGCGCCCCACAGGCCCGCTCCTGCGCGGTCTTCCTGCTGGAGAACGTCAAGGACGAGCTGGTGGTCCGACGGGAGGTGCGGTTCGTGTACGGCTTCCAGGCCGAGCTGGACCGGCTGTACGGCTGGGGCCTGCAATGGGGCCGCGGGTTCAAGGCCGGCAAGGTCTGACACCCGTACGGCCCGCCCCTCGGCCTCGCGGAGGCGGCCGGGCCGCCACGGCCGCCGGTGCCGGCGCCTGCCGGGCGCGGGGTCCGGCGGGCGCGGGGTCCGGCGGCGTCAGCGCCGGACGAACTGCGGCCCCATCGGCGGCAGGGTGAAGTTCGGGTCCGGCGCCGGCGCGGCGGCCGCCGCGGGCTGCGGGTATCCGTAGGCGGGCTGCGCCGCGCCGGGCTGCGGGTATCCGTACGCCGGGCCCGGGGGCGACGCGGGGGGCGGTGGAAGCGTCGCCGGAGCCGGGGGCGCCGTGGCCACCGTCGGGGCGGCGGACGCCCCGGTGACCGGGGAGGACGCGGGCGTCGCCGGAGCCTCGCCGGCCGGCCGCCCGTCCGTCGCGCCGGCCCCGTCCGTACCGCCCGCCTCCTCGGCCTCGTCCACCGAGATGCCGAACGCCGTGGCCAGACCGATCAGCCCGGTCGGGTACCCCTGCCCCACCGCACGGAACTTCCAGCCCTCCCCGCGCCGGTACAGCTCGCCGCAGATGATGGCCGTCTCCTCGCCCGTCTCGGGCTTCACCTCGAAGACGGCCAGCGGCTCCGAGGCAGCCGGGCCCGCGTCGTACAGCAGGATCCTGAGGTCCCGTACGCGCTCGAAGGTGTCGCCGTCCGACGACGCCGCGATCACCACCTGGTCCACCGACGCGTCCAGCGCCGCCAGATCCGCCTCGACCGTGTCGGTCAGCCCCTCCGGCACCCGCTTCTTCGACAGCCGCCGCACCAGCCCCGACGGGTGGCGCGGCTGGTTGTAGAAGACGAAGTCCTCGTCCGAACGCACCCGTCCGTCGGCGCCGAGCAGCAGGGCGGAGGCGTCCACGTCCGGCACCCCGGGGCCCGGGGTCCAGCACAGTACGGCCCGTACGGCCGCGGCGTCGAGCGGGACGTTCGAGCCCTTCAGCATGGCGTGCGTCATGTCCGACATCCTGCCTGGCCGCCCACGCCGCGGACAACGCGGGGGCCGCCCGGGAGGGGCGAGAAGCGGACGAGTTACCTGAAGTTCACGCCCGGGGGGAACCCGGGACACCCGTCCCTACGTACTATTACCGGCCACATGTCGTCAGGGCCGTCGAGGCAGTACGGGGGATACTCATGCGTCATTTCGGGCACATCCCGGCCACTGCCCGGGCGGGCCTGTTCCACCGGGAACCGTGCGAGTTCAGCGCCGCCTCCCCGGCCCGCGTCCTCGCGGCCGCGCTCGGGGCCACGCTGTACAGCCCGGCCACCCGGCCGCGGCTCGCCGACGACGTGCTCAAGCAGGTCGACCGCGGCGTGGTGTCGATGGTGCTGTGCCTGGAGGACTCCATCGACGACGGCGAGGTCGCCGGAGCGGAGGAGAACCTCGTACGGCAGTTCGCCGACCTGCGCGCACGTGGCCTGGAAACCCCGCTGCTCTTCATCCGGGTGCGGGAGGCGGGGCAGGTGGGGGACCTGGTGCGGCGGCTCGGGCCGTCCGCCCGGCTGCTGTCCGGATTCGTGCTGCCCAAGTTCACCGAGGAGCGCGGCGGGCCCTTCATGGAGGCCCTGGCCGTGGCCGAGAACATGTGCGGCCGCCGGCTGTTCGCCATGCCCGTGCTGGAGTCGCCCGAGCTGCTCCACCTGGAGAGCCGCCGCGAGACCCTCGCCGGGATCGGCCGCGTCGTCGACAAGTACCGCGACCGGGTCCTCGCGCTGCGCCTCGGCGTCACCGACTTCTGCTCCGCCTACGGGCTGCGCCGCTCGCCCGACATGACCGCCTACGACGTCCAGATCGTCGCCGGAGTGATCGCCGACGTGGTCAACGTCCTCGGCCGGTCCGACGGCACCGGCTTCACCATCACCGGGCCGGTCTGGGAGTACTTCCGCCTCCAGGAGCGCATCTTCAAGCCACAGCTACGCCGCAGCCCCTTCATGGAGCAGCGCGCCGACGCGCTGCGCACCGCGCTGATCGAACACGACATGGACGGGCTGCTGCGCGAGATCGAGCTCGACCGGGCCAACGGACTGCTGGGCAAGACCTGCATCCACCCCTCCCACGTGCTGCCGGTGCACGCGCTGTCCGTGGTCAGCCACGAGGAATTCAGCGATGCCCAGGACATTCTGCGGCCGGAACGGGGCGGCGGCGGGGTGCTGCGCAGCGCGTACACGAACAAGATGAATGAAGTGAAGCCGCACCGCGCGTGGGCCGAGCGGACCCTGCTGCGGGCGGAGGTCTTCGGCGTGGCGAAGGAGGACGTGGGCTTCGTGGAGCTGCTGGCCGCGGGACTGGTCACATGACGTCGCCGTGGCGGCGGTCGTCGCCGTCGTGGCGTCCGCCGGTGTCGTCGGTGTCGTCGGTGTCGCCGTCGTCGTCGCTGTCATCGCTGTCATCGAGGGAGAACGAGAACGTGGGCGTCTGGTCGGGTACGTGGGTGTCGGAGCGGCTCGGGGTCGAGCTGACCGGCGACCCCGGGCTGCGCGAGCTGCTGGGCATGGCCCTGCGGCGCAACCCGAAGCGGGCGCACCTGCTCGTCTCCCGGGTGCTGGGCAAGCATGTGCCGCAGAGCCCGTACGTCGTGTGGCGGTCGGGTTACGACCTGGGCGTACGGGTACGGGAGCTGCTCGGCTCCGCCGAGGCCGCCCGCGCGGTGGTCCTCGGGTACGCGGAGACGGCCACCGGTCTCGGCCACTCGGTCGCGGACGGGCTGGGCACGGCCCCGTACCTGCACTCCACCCGCCGGCCCGTACCAGGGGTGCCCCGGGCGGGCGGCTTCGAGGAGGCCCACTCGCACGCCACCTCGCACCTCCTGCTCCCGGAGGATCCGGCGCTCCTGGCGGGCCGCGGACCGCTGGTGCTGGTCGATGACGAGTTCTCCACCGGCAACACGGTGCTCAACACGGTACGGGCCCTGCACGCCCGCTACCCGCGCGAGCGGTACGTGATCGTCGCGCTCGTCGACATGCGCTCGGCCGCCGACCGGGACCGGCTCACGGGCTTCGCCGCCGAGATCGGCGCCCGGGTGGACCTGGTCACCCTGGCCGCGGGCACGGTCCGCCTCCCCGAGGACGTCCTGGAACGCGGCCAGGCCCTGGTGGCCGCGCACGAGCGCCCGGAGCATACGGAGCGCCCGGCCGGTGGTACGGGTGCTGGTTCCGATGCTGGTTCCGGGGCGGAGCCCGAGCGCGCGGACGTGCGGCGCGTCGACCTGGGATGGCCGGACGGCGTCCCCGACGGGGGCCGCCACGGCTTCACCCCCGCGCACCGCGCCCGGCTGGACGCCGCGCTCCCGGCCATGGCCGAACGCGTTGCCGACGCCCTGGGGCTCGCCCCCGTCGCCGCCCGCGGCGAGGCCGCCGGGGAGGGCCGCGGCGAGGGCCAGGGGCAGGGCCAGGGGGAGGGCCACGGCGAGGCCGCCCTGCCGCGCGTACTGGTGCTGGGCTGCGAGGAGCTCATGTACGCGCCCCTGGCGCTGGGCGTCGCGCTGGAGCGGCGCGGCGGCGCCGAGGTGCGCTTCTCCACCACCACCCGCTCGCCCGTCCTGGCCGTGGACGACCCCGGCTACGCGATACGCACCCGCCTGGTGTTCCCCGCCCACGACGACCCCGCCGACGGCCCCGGCGACCGGTACGCCTACAACGTCGCGGGCGCCGGCTTCGACGCGGTCGTCGCCGTCGTCGACTCGACCGCCGACACCCCCGCCCTCCACGCCCCCGACGGCCTCCTGGCCCGGCTCGGCGCGCACGTACCGCGCGTCCTGCTCGCCGTTGTACCGTCCTACACCCCACGAGGTGCCCTGATGCTGCCCGAGCCCCTGCGAGGGCCCGCCTTCTCGTCCTACGCCCCCGAGGAGGTCGGCTGGCTCCTCCAGGACCTCTCCGACGTGGAGCTGGAGGCCCCGACCGAGGAGCGGGAGGAGGCCATCCAGAGCGGCGGCGCCCACTACGCCGAGTCGCTGCCCGTGGAGTACCAGCCCAGCGACCGCTACCAGGCCCTCTTCCACGCGGCCCTCGGCACCTCGGCCGCCCGCATCGCCCGCGCCGTCGGCACCGTCACCGAGACGGTCCTGGCCGAGCGGTCGCCCCGCCCCGTGCTCGTGTCGCTCGCCCGCGCCGGCACCCCCGTCGGCGTGCTCATGCGCCGCTGGGCACTCCACCGCCACGGCCTCGACCTGCCCCACTACGCCGTGTCCATCGTGCGCGGCAGGGGCATCGACGCCAACGCGCTGCGCTGGCTCCAGCACCACCACGACCCGGCCGATGTCGTGTTCGTCGACGGCTGGACCGGGAAGGGCGCCATCACCCGCGAACTCGCCGCCGCCCTGGCGGACTTCCCCGGCTTCGACCCCGAGATCGCCGTCCTGGCCGACCCCGGCTCGTGCGTGCGCACCTACGGCACCCGCGAGGACTTCCTCATCCCCTCCGCCTGCCTCAACTCCACCGTCTCCGGGCTCATATCCCGTACGGTGCTGCGCGCCGACCTCGTCGGCCCGCACGACTACCACGGCGCGAAGTTCTACCGCGAACTCGCCGGCGCCGATGTCTCCACCACCTTCCTGGACACCGTCGCCGCCCACTTCGACGAGGTCGCCACCGTCGTCGACGCCGACGTCAAGGAACTCCTCGCCACCGACCGCACCCCCACCTGGGAGGGCTGGGCGGCCGTCGAGCGGATCAGCGAGGAGTACGGCATCCACGACGTCAACCTGGTCAAGCCCGGCGTCGGCGAGACCACCCGCGTCCTGCTGCGCCGCGTCCCCTGGAAGATCCTCGCCCAGCGCGGCGCGGGTGCCGACCTCGACCACGTACGCCTGCTCGCCGAGCAGCGCGGCGTCCCCGTCGAGGAGGTCGACCACCTGCACTACACCTGCGTGGGGCTGATCCACCCGCGGTTCACCAAGGGCGCGACGGGCGCCGACGGCAAGGCGGTGACCGGCCGATGACCACGCCCACGACCACGGCCGCCCCCATGGCGGCGGCCTCGGCGGGTTCGGCGACGCTCATCGCCAGCGACCTCGACCGCACCCTGATCTACAGCTCCGCCGCCCTCGGCCTCACCATGCCGGACGCCGAGGCCCCCCGGCTGCTGTGCGTCGAGACCTACGAGCACAAGCCGCTGTCGTACGTCACCGAGACCGCCGCCGCCCTGCTGGCCGACCTGCCGCGGCACGCCCTCTTCGTCCCCACCACCACCCGCACCCGCGAGCAATACCACCGCATCCGGCTGCCCGGGCCCCCTGCGCCGTACGCCATCTGCGCCAACGGCGGCCACCTGCTCGTCGACGGCGTCTCCGACCCCGACTGGCGGCGTACGGTCGCCACCCGCCTCGCCGACGAGTGCGCCACGCTCGACGAGGTACGCGCCCACCTCCTGGCCGTCGCCGACCCGGCCTGGCTGCTCAAGGACCGGGTCGCCGAGGACCTCTTCGCCTACCTGGTCGTCGAGCGCGCCCTGCTGCCCGACGGCTGGATGAAGGAACTGGCCGCCTGGGCCGCGCCCCGCGGCTGGGCCGTCTCCCTCCAGGGCCGCAAGGTGTACGCCGTGCCCCAGCCGCTCACCAAGAGCGCCGCCGTCCGCGAGGTCGCCCGCCGGACCGGGGCCGACCGGGTGCTGGCCGCCGGCGACTCGCTGCTGGACGCCGATCTGCTGCTCGCCGCCGACCGGGGCTGGCGGCCCGGGCACGGGGAGCTCGCCGAGAGCGGCTGGAGCGCCGGGCACGTCGACGCGCTGGAGGAGCGGGGCGTGGCCGCGGGGGAGGAGATCCTGCGCCGGTTCACCGCCGCCGTGCGTCCGTCCCCGGCCTGAGGAGCCGGACGGCCACGAACGCCACCACGGCGCCCGCCGCCACCACCAGCACCACCTTCGAGTACAGCGACACGTAGTGGCCGACTTGCTCCCAGTTGTCGCCCAGCGCGAAACCGGCCAGGACGAAGACGCTGTTCCAGATCGCGCTGCCGAGCGTGGTCAGCCCGAGGAACACCGGCAGCGGCATGCGCTCGATGCCCGCCGGCACGGAGATGAGGCTGCGGAAGACCGGGACCATCCGGCCGAAGAACACCGCCTTGGTGCCGTGCCGCGCGAACCAGGCCTCCGTCCGCTCGATGTCGGAGACCTTCACCAGCGGCAGCCTGCTCGCCACCGCGATGGTCCGCTCCCGCCCGAGCAGCGCCCCGACCCCGTACAGCGCGAGGGCGCCGATCACCGAACCGGCCGTCGTCCACAGCAGCGCGGCGACCAGACCGATCCGGCCGGTCGCCGAGGCGAACCCGGCCATCGGCAGGATCACCTCGCTGGGCAGCGGCGGGAAGAGGTTCTCCAGGGCGATCGCGAGTCCGGCGCCGGGCGCGCCGAGCGTGTCCATGAGGCCGTTGATCCAGCGTTCCATGGCCCCACGCTAGGCAGCGGTGGCTGAAGCCCCGCTGAAGATCCCGCTTGGCCCGGCGCCCCCGGCCCGGCGCCCCCGGCCCGGCGCCCCCGGCCCCGCGGCCGCGGTAGAGGCGGACGGGAGCCGGACTCAGCGGGGGCTCAGCCGCAGCAGCCGCCGCCGCAGCACCCGCCGCCACCGCCCTGGGACGGCGCGGGCGCCCCGCCCTTGGCCGTGCCGCCCACCGCGACGGCGGACAGCAGCTTGACGGTGTCGTCGTGCCCGGCCGGGCAGGCCGCGGGCGCCGACGACTCGGCCATCGGACGGTTCAGTTCGAAGGTGTCTCCGCACGTGCGGCAGCGGTACTCGTAGCGAGGCATGGCCCCAGATTAACCGCGCCGTCAGTGCCCGCCGCCCCGGTCCTCCCGGATCAACTCCACCACCCGGGCCACCGTGGCCCGCACCGCTTCCATCTCCGTCAGGAAGTGCCAGTAGTCGGGGTGACGCCCCTCCAGCCCCCCGATCGCCCGCTCCAGCCGGGCCACCGCGTCGTCCAGCGGACCCGCGTGCCGCGGATCGGGAGTGTGACGACCGGCCATGGCGAGCCGCTGGGCGTCCCGGACGGCGAAGCGGGTGCGCTGGATCTCCGCCTCCGGGTCCTTGGACACGGCGTTCAGCCGGCCGAGCCGGTCACCGGCCGCCGACACGGCCTCGTCCGTACTGTTCAGCAGGGCCCGTACGGTCGACAGCAGGGCGGTCGCGTCCGCCCACCGCTGCTCCTCCCGGGCCTCGGCGGCCTCCTGGAGCTTCGCCTCCGCCTGCCGGACGCTCCGGGCGGCCTGCTCGGGCACCGGCTGGAGGTCCTGCCAGCAGGCCGCGCTGAACCGGCGCCGCAACTCGCTGAGGACCGGCTCCACCGAGGCGGCACGGTTACCCAGCGCCTGCGCACGCGTCCGGAGCGACACCAGCCGCTTGTCGGTCTCGGCGGCCCGCTCCGGCAGCCGTTCCGCCTCCGCCCGCACGGCCTCGGCGTCGCGCAGCACCCGGTCGGCCCGCTGGAGCGTCTCGGGGACACCGTGCTGCCCCGCGCCCTGGTTGAGCTTGGTCAGCTCCGGGGCGAGGGCGGCCAGCCGCGCCGCGAGATCATCCGCGCGCAGACCGGAACCACGTACCCCGTCGAGAGCGTTGCTCGCGGCCAGCAGCGCCGCCTTGGCCCGCTCGACGGCGGGCGCCAGCCGCGCGAGCTGGGTCTCCGCCGTGTCCAGCAGGGGCCGCAGCCCCTCCTCGAACCTGTCCAGCTCCCCCTTCACCCGTACCAGGTCGTCCTTGGCGCGGTTCAGCTCCCCACGGGCCCTGGAGGCCACCGAGGCCTCCAGATCGTGGCGGTCCAGGTCGTACGCGTCGACGGCGGTGATGTACGCGTGGCTCACCTCGTCGATCCGGCGCCCCAGTGCCGCGAAGTCGTCCACCGCCCGCCGGGCACCCGGCGACCCGTCCACCGCCGTGATCGTCTCGATCGAGATCCGCAAGTCCCGCTGGGCCGTGTCCAACTCGTAGAACGCCGCCGCGGCCTCGTCCTTCGCCGCCTGTGCGTCCGCCCTCTGGCTCTCCCCGCGCCCGCCGAACCAGCGCCGGGTCCCGCCCCCCGCGAAGGCCCCGGGCAGCACGGCGAGGACCAGCGGCACCGGCAACAGCACCAGCGCGAGTACATCCTTCGCGTACCGCCGCGCGTGTGTCGCCGTCACATCCGCTCCCGTGCCGTCCGTCCCGCCCTGACCGGTTCATTCTCCCACCAGGTAAGGACGAACACACGAGCCCTTCAGTTCGCGCTCCGGACCACGACTTGCCCGTTGTCGCTACGGGCCTTCACCGCGTGCGCGCTGCCGGCGTCGGTCGGGACTCCCACCTCCACCTTCCCATTGTCGCTCTGAGCGTCCACCTTGTACCGCGTGTCACCGCGCGGCAGTTCGACGGCGATCTCCCCGTTGTCGTTCACGACGTCCACCCGGTCCGGCACCGCACCGAACGCCAGGCGTATCCGCCCGTTCCCCGACCGCGCCACCACGCTCTTCGAGGCCCCGCCCTCCACCCGCACGTCCCCGTTCTCACTCCGCACGTCCAGCGGCCCACCCGCGTCCCGCACGGTCACCGTGCCGTTGTCCGTCGCGACCTTGACCGCTGACTCGAACCCCTCGGCGGTCACGTCCCCGTTGTCGCCCTCCACGGTCACCGCCACCCCACGTGGCACCCGCACCTCGTGCCGCGCCGCGCAGTCGCTCGCCACCGCGTCGCAGTCCACCCGCAACGTCAGCCGGTTCCCCTCCAGCTTCCACACCGGCGCCGGCCCGTCTCCCAGCACCACCCACCCGTCGACCTGCCGCGACACCTCCACGTCCTTCACATCCGCCGGCACCAGCACCAGCTCCGAGTCCCTCGCGTCCACGACCAGCGTCCCGCCCCGGAACCCGAACGCCTTCCGCTCCACCGGCGCGCCCTCCACATCGGTGCCCCCACACCCCACGAGCCCCAGCGCTCCCAGCACCACCCCGCCCACAACGACGGCCCGCATCCGACGTGCACCCACGACGACTCCCCCATAAGGTCTTCCGCTCTTCCCCCATCACGCTACGTGTCCACCCGACCCGAGCACGATCCGGCCACCACCCTCCCCCCAGGTAGGGCTACCCCCCGCTCCCACCCCCGGCAGCCCGGGTTTGCGGGATGCACCCGTCGGCCATGTACCCTGTTCACTCACTCCACGGGTGCGTAGCTCAGGGGTAGAGCGCTGCTCTTACAAAGCAGATGTCGGCGGTTCGAAACCGTCCGCGCCCACCAGTACAAAGACCCCCAGCCGATCGCGGCTGGGGGTCTTCGACGTGCGTACCTGACATCAACGGGCGCGATCACACGCGGCCGGGACGCCTCCTGAGGAGCCAGTCCGGTGGCCACCTTCAGGCTCTGGAGACTCGATGGCGCTCCTGGTCGACCCTCGGTGCGCCTTACAGCCCCATCACGACGCGCTGAAGCGCCGACGTATACGACATCGCAAGCGCGGTATGACTTTCTCTACTCCATCAAGGCACCCCGCCGCGCACAGCGCGGCCCGCGGCCCGGCGCCCGAGCCGAGGCTCCTGATTACGCCCGCTCCGCCTCGGCCGCCGGCCGCACGCCTGGCAGCTCGGGTTGATGGTGGGACAACCCCACTATGGCTGGGGCGGTCGGCTCCACGGCTTTAGCCGCCTCCTCGGTCCGGGTCCCGTCTCGTCGCTGCTGCCGCAAGAAGTAAGCGTGAGTGCGAGGGCGACGGCTAGCCGGTGGTGGCTTTCGATCGCATCGGATCAGCAGCTTTCATCGAACTTCACGGCGGTAAGGGTGACGGGCTGGCCGTCGAGCTTTGTGCCGGCGGCGGGTTCCTGGGTGCAGACCTGCCAGTTGGATTCGACGATGACCATGCGGTCCTGGGGCGATGCGTCGGTGACGGTGAGGCTGGTGGAACTCTCGAGCGACTCCCGGGCGACCTTGACGGACTTCCCGGTGAAGTCGGGCATGGTTGTGCTGACCTGAGGGTCGGTGCCTCCCTGGTCATTGGCCGGGCAGCTCTCTTCGAGCTTGACCGCCGCGAAGTCGATCTTGACGTCGGTGGGGTGCTCGCCTGCGGTCGGGGTTTGGCCGCAGACCTTCCAGTTCCTGTCGAGGGCCTGCATACGTCCACGGCCGAGAGCGTCGTGGGAGTGCAGGTTGTAGAAGCCGGCGGCCTGCGCTTGGTCCTGCGCTGATTGAAGGCCCTTGCCGGTCATGTCCGGCAGGGCGCCTACCTCGGCGTCAGCCTTGGGAGCCTTGGTCGGGGCGGCCGCAGTCGGCTCGGCGGACTGGGCGGGACTCGGCTTGTCCGAGCCGGTCTTGCTGCCCCCTTCGCAGGCAGTGAGGGTGAGGACGAGAGCGGCGCCCGCGATGAGGGTGGTGGTCTTGATGCGCATAGGGTCAGCCTGCCGGAATGTGTACAGCCTGTGTGGGGGCTTGATCAGGTTGTGATGACCCGGCCGTCGGTCTTGCCCGAGGGGGAGTCGACCAGAGGTGAAGCGGCTGCCTCAACGGGCCATGTGCGGGTGCCACCTTCTCTACTTGGCCAACACCGCGCATTCGACGGGCGCGTCGGCACTCTCGGGGGCGTAGACGAGGGTCTCCGGGCGGCTGTCGCCAGGCACGGGGTACACGACCTTGCCGCGTACACACTTGCCAGGGGTCAGCTTGGTCTCGATGGGGAACTCCGGCTTGGGGAAGTCGTCCCAGGTGCTGCCCGATGGTTCAACGCGGGCGCCGTCGGCGTACGCAAGGGTCCACGGGGGCCTGGTGGCGAGGAAGATGCCCTTTGTGCTGCATACCTTGAGCTCAAGGGCGGCCCACACGCGTCCGGAGTTACCGGTCTCTTCGGCTGCGGAGCCGACGGACTTGCTGCCCTGTTGGCAGCTGAGGGCGGCGTGACGGATGTGCCGTGGGTGCCAGGTTTACAAAGTAGATGTCGGCGGTTCGAGACCGTCCGCGCCCACCACCACGAAGACCCCCAGCCGATCATGGCTGGGGGTCTTCGACGTCCGTACCTGACATCAACGGTCGCGGTCACAGGCGGCCGGGACGCTTCCTGTGCAGCCGGTCTTCGGTGGCCACCTTGCAACGGTCACCGGCGTCTTACGGCGGTGATGAGGGCGGAGAGGGCTGCCGTGGTGGCGAGGCTGCCGAGCAGGAGCATGGTGACGCCGACGACGAAAAGGCCGCTGGCGTCGTCGGACCAGTCGTAGTAGGCGGCGGCGGTGAGGCCGAGGGGGATGCCGAGGACGGCGGCGGTGGGGTGGTGGCGGGTGGTGGCCCAGAGGAGTGGGGGCAGGAGGGTCAGGACCAGGCCGATGACCTGCCAGGCTTCGTAGGGGCCGGTGCTGCTGCCGTCGGGGTGGATGTCCCGGTGCTGGTCCCAGCCGAGCCAGGCGGCCCAGAGGGTCGCCGCGACGGCGGCCAGGAGGAGGGTCGGCTGCAGGGGGGTGGCGGTCGTCCGCGTGTCGTGGGGCATGGCGCCAGCGTTCCGGCCCGGCCGGTCGGCGGGGAGAGCGCAGGTACTCAGGTCGGGGCGAGTATCCGGGCCGTCGACGGGGGGACGTATGGTGCCGGGCATGGTGAAGGCGACGGTCCGTGAGTGGCGCGAGGAGGAGGGGTGGGGGGTGCTGGACTGTGCTGAGACGCCGGGGGGTTGTTTCGGCCATTACTCGGTGATCCGCATGGACGGGTTTCGCACCCTGATGCCCGGGCAGGTGGTCGACCTGGAGTGGGAGGCGCCGGGGTTCACGCAGGACGGGTGTGACTTCCGGGCCCTGAGCATCGTGCCTCGCTCCGGCTGACGTCGAGGTCAGGGGCCAAGCCCTCGATCCGGTAGGTCGGTTGGGTGTGATCGGATGGGGTCATGACGAGGACCCTGTATCTGTTCTGCTCAGCCGCGCCGCCCGTGTTCGATGTTGCTCGTGCGATCGAGGATGCGCAGAGCCGGGGCTGGGACGTGTGCCTCGGTCTGACGCCGACCGCCGCCCGATGGCTGGCGGACGGTCTCGACGGGCTGGCGGTGCTGACGGGGCATCCGGTGCGGTACGAATACGACCTGCCGGGGCAGCCGGACGTGTGGCCGGCGGCGGACGTCGTGCTGTTCGCGCCCGCGACGTTCACCGCGATGAACGAGTGGGCGCTGGGCCTGACGGCGAAGTTCGTGGTGAGCGTGGCTGTCCAGGGCGTCGGCAAGCGCGTTCCGACCGTGGTGATGCCGTGCGTGAACGAGGCGCACGTACAGCATCCGGCCTTCGCCAACTCGGTCGCGACGCTGCGCGCTTCCGGTGCGACGGTGTTGTACGGCGAGGGCGCCTACGTCCCGAACCCGCCCGGCCAGGACCTCCCCGGCGCGTACCCGTGGGCGGTGGCGCTGGACGCCGTGGAGCGAGCCGGGTGGGAGCCCGCGCGGGCGTGACGCCGGGCGGGCCGGGGCCGGGCCGGCCCGCGTTGTCGGTGGTCGCTCCTATCGTGGGAGCGGTGGGATCACCACGAGGCATCACGGGGGCATCATGAACGGCATCCATCCAGGGATCACGCACGGTCCGACACGGCGCCGGCTCGCCGAGGCCGGGCCGCCACGACGGCCCGAACTGGTCCGGCTGACGCGGCTCGCCGAGGGGCGGGTGGTGACGGCGGCACAACTCGTGCCCGAGGAGCACGACGCGGCGGAACTGGACCCGTACATCGCCGGTCTGCTCGCCGTCGGGCACCTGCCGGTCGAGACGCTCGACGCGCAGGACGTCGTCGTCGACGGGGAGACCGGGCGGGTGTTCACCCTGGAGATGTACGCGCCCTGGCACGCGGAGATCCTCCCGCTGGCGCCCTCGCTGGAAGTGCTCGACCGCCTCCTGGAAGCGGTGGACGCACTGGACGGCCGGCGGGGGCGGTTCGCCGACCTGGCGGGGCGGTGGGGCGTCGAGACCGCCCAGGTGGCCTCGGAGCGATTGCTGTCCGTGTTCACCGAGCTGGGCGGAGCGGAGTGGGAGGGCCCCCTCCCGGCGCTCTGGCGGATCGCCGCCCTGATACGGCCGATGGCGCTGGTCGCCCGGCCGGGCAGGGGACTGCTGCTGGACCTGCCGCCCGGGTTCATCGAGGACGAGTTCGGCGCCGGAGAGGTGGTGCGGCTGGACCCCGCCCGGCTGCCCGCCGCCCTGGAGCACGAGCCGACCCGCAGGTTCCTGGCCGAGGTCGGGCTGCCCAGGGACGGCCTGATGTTCGAGCCGGCCGACCCGGAGACTCTGCTGGAAACGGTGCGCGCCGAGCGCGCACGGCTCGGCGAGGACCCCGCGCTGCGCCACCTGTGCCGCGGCGACCGGCTGCCGCCCGACGCGGACCGGCTGCTGGTGCTGGGCGGGCTGATCCACGACCTGGAGGTCGTCGTCGACGGCCGCACCGGCACGGTCCATTACCTCGAGTACGGCGCCGGCACACCGACCCCGGTGAACGCCGACGTCTCGACCCTCGCCTTCACCCTCTGGATGCACCACAGGGAGCAGGCGATCGACAAGGAGCACCGCCTGACGGAGGACTTCTACCACCAGCTCGCCGACGCCATGGTGGCCGTCCTCGCCTCCGTCGACCCCGTCGCCTGCCTCCCCGCGAGCGGCCCGGACGACTACCGCTACTGGCCGGAGGTCTTCCACGACCAGGCCGGGGACGTGCTGTGACCGGCGGCCCGCCGGGGACGGTGGTGAGGATCGCCGTCTCGGACCGGGAACATGCCGGAACGGTCGTGGGGCATCCGGAGACGTACGAGGTGACCGGGCGCGCGGAGGTGGGGGAGGTGCTGCGCGCCCTCGGGACCGGCGGCGTGGGGGAGAGGGACGACTTCGTCTGCATGTGCCCCGGCCCGTACCGGTTCTCGCTGTACGACGCCGCCGGGCGGCTCGTCCGCACCGTCGACCGGCACGATCCCCTGCCGCTGCTGGACCCGGCGGACCCGGAGTCGATACCGGGGCGTCACCGTGCCGCGTGGGCCGCGGCCGCACCGGCGCCCTTGCGGCGGTACGCGGCCGGGTGGGCGCGCGGGGAGGCGCCGGAGCCGGAGGCACCGGGGCCGGAGGTTGCGGCCGCGCCGCTGAGCCTGGTGTTCGGCTGGCTCGGCGCGCCGTCCGCCGGTGGCGGCGCCGCCGCTCGGGTGGCCCGCCTCGCGCCCCTCGCCCTGCTGGGCGCGGCGGCGACGGACGACCTGGCGTGGGCGGTGCGGCAGACCGACGCGGCCGGGCTGGACGGAGCCGTGGAGTTCTTCGCGAGTGAGCACTTCACCGCCCGCCACCCCAGGAAACGCCGGGTCGGCACGACCTCCCGCGAGCTGGTGCTCCGCCATGCACGCGTGCGCCGCCCCGAGCACGTGGCCGTGCTGGAGCGGCGGCTGCTACGGGCCGCGGAGGACCGGATCAGGCGTTAGGACGCTTGCCGTGGTTCGCGCCCTTCTTCTTGCGGGCGCGGCGCTTGTTCCCTCGCTTGGACATGGTGTGCACCTCCTTCGCCAGTCTAGGTTCCGGCCGTGCGTCGCGCAGCGGACGCCGGACCGCGCGTGCGACGGAGCGCACCTTCGTGGGACCGCCGTGCGCCCTGCCCGGCCGGTCCCCGGGGGCGGGACGCTGCACCGGGGGATCCGGCGGGAGAGCGGGAGGCGACATGGCTCGTACACAGTCCACGTGCGGCGCGCGCACCAAGCACGGCGGGTGCTGCCGGCGGCTCGCGATGGTGGGGGCCTCACGGTGCAACCTGCACCGGGGGGACTGGGCGACCTACACGATCGAGCGGGACAGGGACCGGGAGAGGGAGCGGGCGCGCAAGCGGCCGAAGCGGTGACCCGGCGGCACGGACGGGCGCACACTGGGGGCATGTGCCGCAGCATCAAGACCCTCCGCCCGCCCGTGCTCCCCACCGAGGCCACCGAGGAGGACGTTCACGCCGCCGCGCTCCAGTACGTGCGCAAGGTGTCCGGCTTCCGGGCACCCGCCGCGCACAACCGGGAGGTGTTCGAGCGGGCCGTGGACGAGATCGCCGAGGCGACCCGGCGTCTCCTCGACGGGCTGGAGGTGCGGGGTTCGGGCGGCCACGCGGGCAGCGGCGCCGCCCGCGCGGGGCAGCGCTAGGGAGTGTCCGCAGGTATCGGTGTCCGCCCGGAGGACGCCACTTTCGGCGCCCGCCCTAGGACAGCGCCGACGGGGCCGGTGTCCGGGCCGCTGTCCGGGACGGGACGGCGCCGGTCGCCGGCGGCCGGTCCCGGTCGGCGGTGGGGACGGGGGTCGGGGCCGACCCCGGGGACGGTGGTGCCGGCAGGGGCAGCGCCGACGGTGGTTCGGTGCCGGCCGCCGGGGCGCGGCTCGCCTCGGTGCCGGGAGACGGAGCCGGCGGGCGGCGCATGACGTAGGCGGCCAGGGTGCCCGCGAGGAACAGGGCGACCACCGAGACCGCCACGCCGGTCCAGGTGGCGCCCACCCACCGGCCGCCGAAGTAGCCGAGGCCCACGCCGTACGAGGCCCACGCCAGCCCCGCGAGGGCGGACCAGGGCACGAACTGGCCGGGCTTGCGGCGGGCCGCGCCCGCGCCGAGCGAGACCACCGAGCGCCCGGCCGGGGCGAACCGGGCGATGACGACGAGCAGGCCGCCGCCCTGCGCCAGGGCGGCGCCGAGACGCTCGTGCGCGGTGGCCAGCCTCCGCGAGCGGGCGACCATCCGGTGCAGCCGCGACCGGCCGCGCCAGGCGAGGCCGTACGCGACGAGGTCGCCGAGCAGGGAGGCGGTGGCCGCGCAGAGCGTCAGCGCGAGGAGGGAGCCGCTGCCGGTCGCGGCGACGGTCGCGGCCGTGATGACGAGGATGCCGCTGGGCAGCACCGGCAGGAACACGTCCAGCAGGACGGAGACGGCGACGGCCGTGTAGATCCATGGGCCGGCGGCCACGCTTTCGAGCACCTTCACTCCCCGGTCCCGTGGAGCCGGTCCCGTGGGGCGGGCGGCGGCTGGACAGGCCGAAAGCGTACGCCCGAAGCGGCGCCGGCCGGTCACCCGGGCGGGTGACCGGCGACGACTGTGTGACGTCGGCGCCCCGCGCCCGGCCGGGGGAACGGTGCGGAACGGTCGCGCGGGGCGGGACGGGGCCCGGGTGGGTGTAGGTGCTTCGTACGGAGAGGGGTGGGGTGCCCGTCTCGCACGCCGTCGCACGAGCCGGGCCCGCCGGCCCCGATGAGACACCGGCCCCGATGAGACACCGGCCTGCGCGCCGCCCGGCCCGACGAGCCACCGGCCCGCGCGCCGCCGGGCCCAGGAGAGCTACGCGGTGACGGGCTCGCGCTTGCGGTCCGTCTGGGCGGACGTGAAGAGGCTGTCCAGCGACAGCGCGCCCGGGCCGGTGAAGACCAGCAGGAACAGCGACCAGCAGTAGACGGCCGACAGTTCGCCGCCGTTCTTGATGGGGAAGAGGCCCATCGGCTGGTGGACCTTGAAGTAGGCGTACGCCATCGCGCCGGAGGCGATGAAGGCGGCGGCACGGGTGCCCAGGCCGACCAGCACGAGCGCGCCGCCGACGAGTTCGATGACGGCCGCGTACCAGCCCGGCCAACTGCCCGTCGGGACGGTGCCGCCGCTGCCGCCCGCGCCACCGAGGACGCCGAAGAGCGAGGCGGCGCCGTGGCAGGTGAACAGCAGGCCGATGACTATGCGGAACAGGCCGAGGGCGTACGGCCGGGCCTGGTCGAGACGAGCGGTGATGGTGGGCATGGGGATCCTTCGGTCGGGGACGGAACCGACGAGCCCCCCTAGGTTAGGGAGTCCTAATCAATACTTGCAAGTTCAACATTCGGTCGTTCCGCTTCCGTGGTGGAGCACGCGCGGAGGGCCGCTCGAGCCACCGCGTCCGTGTCCGAGAGCGTCACCGAGCCGACGCCCGGCCTGGCACCGGCCGCCGTCACCCAGTGGACCCCCTCCGTGGGCACGCCCAGGGCGAAGACCGCCTGGTGAGCGCGTCCCTGACCGTTGATCAGGCGATACGGGGGCGGCGTGACGTCCAGTCCGCCGGTGTCGTAGCCGTCCACGACATGAGTGCGGCACTGGCCGGATTCGAGCATCCCCGCGAGTAGCGCGTCACCAGTGCGCCTCAAGTCCGGCTCCGGCAACCGGGCCTCGATCAGGGTGCTCGCGGTCACGGACGAGCCGGGGACGTCGGGGGATTCCGCCGTGAACGCCCCGTTCCCCGTACCGATCCGCATGCGGGGGCCGACCACCGTCAGCACGCCCGCCTCGATCAGGGCCGTCATCTCCTCGACACGGCGGCGCGGCGGGCCGATCGACAGGAAGGCGTTCAGCGGTGTGTACCAGCGGTCCAGGTGGTCCCGGCGCGAGGCGCCCGCCAGGCCCGCGTGGTCGACGATCAGCCGCAGCTCGTTGCGGATGTCGCGCAGCACGTCCAGCGCGGCCTTCACCGGGCCCGCCACGTTGCCGAGCCTCGCCTCGGCCGCGTCCCGGCGCAAATGCGCCAGCAGCCAGGCGCGGAAGTCCGCCGGCGACCGGAACGTCTCGCCCGCGTGCGGGCGCGAGACCCGCTCCCACGACCACCGGTCGCCGGGCGGCACGGCGTACGCGTCGAGGGTGGCGTCCGGAGCGGACAGGAACCGGGAGCGGAAGCCCCTCGGCCACCTCAGCAGCGTCTCGTAGTACGCCGTCTCGACCTCCTTGGCGACCAGCGGCCATATCTCGCCCAGGAAGTCCGGCGGGTCGCCCGCGTCCGCCCGCTCGCGGAACGCCCGGACCACGCCGGGCGTCAGCAGCACCGGCTCGTGCCGCGCCGACGCGCCCTTCTCGTTGTCCCCGCGCGCCCGGTACGGCACGCCGCGCCGCGAACCGGCGTACAGCCGGGGCTCACGCCCCGAGGGGCGGTAGGCGCGGCCGCCCGCGCCGTCGCGTACGAACACCCCGCCCCGGCCCTCCGTCAGCAGCGCCATGTGGTCGAAGAAGTTCAGGCCCAGGCCCCGCAGCAGCACCGGTTCGCCGGGGGCGACCGGCGTCAGGTCCAGGTCCGCCGGGTTGGCGGGCGCGAAGTGGCGCAGCCCGTGGCGCGCGGCGTACCCCGCCAGGTGCTCCGACGCGGGGTCACCGCCGGCCGCCGGGAGGTGGCCCTGGGCGAGGACGACCGCGTCCAGACCGGTGAGCACCGTCCCGTCGTCCAGGACCAGGGTCCGCGGGGTGCTCCCCTCCAGGCGCACGGCCCGCGCCCCGTGCACCCGCACGGTCACCTCCGGCGGCGCCCCGGCCACCGCGCGGGCGAACGCCCATTCGAGGTAGGCGCCGTAACAGGCGCGGGTCGGGTAGTCGTCGGGGCCGAGCGGGTACGCCCGGGCGGCGGCCCACTCGTACAGGCTCGGCCCCCGGCGTACCGGACCCTCGCACGGCACGCTCTCGTCGGTGAACAGCGTCACCTGGCACGCCACCGTGTTCATCAGCAGCTCGGCCGGCTGGTCCGTGCGCCACACGCGGCCCGCGCCCGGCGGGGCGGGATCGACGACGTGGACGGTCAGGGGTGTTCCCGCGGCCAGTTCCGGGACGGAGGCGCAGAGGCGTTCGAGCACCGAGGTGCCTCGGGGACCCGCGCCGACCAGGGCCAGGGCACGCGGAGCGTGGGACGACACGACGGGAACTCCCGGGGCAGGGGGCGGTGCGGGTGCTGCCGGGGGCGGCAGGCGGGTGCCCATCATGCCGGTGGCGCGCCCCTCGTCGACCCCTTGGCCGGAGGATCTCCATCCGCTATGGGCGGGATTGTGGCAGGCCTGAACCGGACGTTCACCGGACGTTCACGGCCCGGGCGGCAGCCCCCCACGACATGCCCCCCCCGAACACGCCGGCCGCCCATGCCCCGCTCCGGCCGCCCACGCCCCGCTCCGGCCGCGCACGCCCCGTCCCTCTCGGCGGCCGCTCCGGCCGCGCACGCCCCGTGCGTCTCAGCAACCGCCCGTGTCAGCGGCCCGCCGTCAGGGACCGCTCGTGCACGGTACGGAGCTCGGCGGGGCTCCCGTCACGGCTCCGCGCCGCCGCGTGCTCCAGCCGCAGTTCCGCCGACCGCCCGTCGAGGGTGAGCGTCATGAGCTGGTTGCCGAACCACGGCCCGCCCGTGCGGCGCCAGTCGACGACCGGGGGCCCGGTGCGGGCGTGCCGCCGCAGCGCGTGGCCGATCCGCCGCCCCGCGCGGCTCCAGCTCAGGCGGAACCCCAGCCGCAGGGGCCGCGGGATCCGGTTGTGCACCGGCGAGCAGGTCAACTGGACGATCCGGGCGGACGCCGGGGGGACGCCCTCCGGCCACTCGGGTTCGGCGACGTACGCGTGGTGCACGTCGCCCGACAGCACGCACACCGTCGCCGGGGCGGCCGGCCCGCTGCCCACCTCGGCGAGCAGCCGGGTGAGCCGCTCGAAGGAGTCGGGGAAGGCCGCCCAGTGCTCCAGGTCGGCGGCCCGGCGCACCCGTTCCGCCAGCCGGGCCCACCGCTCGCCGCGCTCCCCGCGGCAGAGCGCGGCGTTCCAGTTCTCCGCCTCGTGCATCATCGGGGCCAGGAGCCACGGCAGCGAGGCCCCGAGCAGCAGGTGGTCGCACTCGTCCCCGCCGGACGGCATCTGCTCGGCGAGCCACCGCTCCTCGTCCTCGTCGAGCATCGCCCGCTTGTGCTCGTCCAGCACGCGCCCGGCCCGGTTGTCGGTCATCACCAGCCGCGTACGGCCGAAGTCCCGCCGGTAGCTCCAGCGCACCCGGGCCGGGTCGGCGTCGGCCTCCTCGGCGAAGGCGCGCAGCAGCTCCGTCCCGTCCGGGGCGGCACGGACGGCCGCGTACAGCGGATCGGTCTCCAGCTCGTCGAGGGAGAGGTTGCCCAGGTGCTGGTGGACCCAGTACGACATCAGCCCGCTGAGGATCCGCTCGCGCCACCAGCCCTTGCGGCGCATGTCGGCCACCCAGGAGGCGCTGGTGTTCCAGTCGTCGATCACGTCGTGGTCGTCGAAGATCATGCAGCTCGGGACGGTGGACAGCAGCCACCGCACCCCGGGGTCGAGCCACGATTCGTAGTAGAGGTGCGTGTACTCCTCGTAGTCCGCGACCTGGGCGCCCGGCTCCTGGCGCAGGTCCCGGCGGCCGGCCAGCCAGCGGCGGGTGTCCTTCGACGTCTCGTCCGCGTACACCTGGTCACCCAGCAGGAGCAGCACGTCGGGGCGTACGGCGCGGGGGTCGGACGCCAGCCGGGTGGCGAGCGTGTCGAGCGCGTCCGGGCCGACCGGGTCGTCGCCGCCCGCGGGCGGCGCGGCCCAGCGGCAGGACCCGAAGGAGACGCGCAGCTCGCCGGCGCCGGGCAGGGGCGTGCTGATGGTGCTGGCGGGGTAGCGGTGGCCGGGGTCGGTGGGCGGCCAGACCGGGCTGTCGTCGAGCAGCACCTCGTAGGGGGTCGTGCTCCCCGGTGTCAGGCCGGTGACGGCGATCAGGGCGTAGTGGTGCCCGGCGATCTGGAAGGTCCGGCTGCGGCCGCCGGCGCCGTCGGCGCACCGCACCTCGGCCTCGCAGGGCCGGTCGGCCTCGACCCAGACCGTCGCGCGGTCGCCGCGGTCCCAGTCGACGTACCGCAGGAGTGGTCCCAACCGCAGTCCGGCTGCCATGCCCGGCCTCCTCCGTCGAAGTCGTCGACTCGCCGACTTACCGACTTGCCGACTCGTCGTGCCCGCCGGCCCGGCGGGCGGTACCGGCCCTGGCGGCGCCGGCTCCGGCGACCCGCCCGTACTTCGTACTCGTACCTCGTACGGTACGGGCGGCGGGGCCGCCGCCGCGCGACGTCACCGCCGCCCGCGCCGCACGGCGTCCGTCCGCGGCGCCGCACGCCCTCCGTCTGCCCACCTCACGGCGCCGTACGCCCGCCGGACCCGCCCGGCCCGCCGGCCGTACCGGGCGGCCGGGCCGTACCGGGCGGCCGGTGGGCCGGTCGGGCGTACGCGGGCCGCCGGGGCCCACCGCACACCGGGCGGCCGGCGGCCGCCCGCGGAGCCGGGAGCGGTCAGCAGCCGTTGAGGACCGACTGCAACGCGCTCTTCTCGGCCGAGTCCACGCTCAGCTTGTAGTGGTACTTCACGTGTACCCACATCCGCGCGTAAGTGCAGCGGTACGCGGTGCGGGACGGGAGCCACTCGGCGGGGTCGAGGTCGCCCTTGGCCTGGTTGACGTTGTCCGTCACCGCGATGAGCTGCGGGCGGGTCAGGTCGTTGGCGAAGGCCTGGCGCTGCGAGGTGGTCCAGGCGTTGGCGCCGGAGCGCCAGGCCTCGGAGAGGGCCACCACGTGGTCGATGTCGAGGTCCGCGGCCGCGTGCCAGGTGGCGCCGTCGTACTCGGAGTACCAGCTGCCGCTGACCGCCGCACAGCTCCCGTCCTGCACGACGTTCACGCCGTCGCGCTTGAGGACCACTTCGCGGGTGTTGCAACTGCCCGACTGGGTGATCCAGTGCGGGAACAGGTCGCGGCTGTAGCCGGTGGAGGAACCTTCCGCCTTCACCGTGAGCTGGCCCAGGTAGCTGCGGGCGGTCGCGGCGCTGACCGGGGTGGGCGGGGCGGCCTGGGCGGCGGGGGCGGTGGCCAGGGCGCCGGTGACGGTGAGGGCGGCGGAAGCGGCGAGCACGGCTATTCGACGCGCGTAGACACCGGACATGGGTGACTCCCTTGGGATGTGGGGGTGGTGCCGGCCGCCGTTCGGACGGCTCGGTCATCGTGGCGGCGCCAGGTTGCCCCGGAGGATGCGCCGGGTTACAGAGTGACGACATGCGCACGTCACATCAAGGGTTCTTCCCTCTTTCTGACGTCCCGCCACCTGCCTTGTCCCGCTTTAGGGTTGACGTGTGCTGCTGCCCGTCAATGCCACGTTCGCGGCTGTTCTGGCCGTCCTGCTCGCCCTCGCCGCCACCGTCGCGGCGCTCGCCCACCTCCGGGCGCCGCGCGAGGTGGTCACCGCGGGGGTGCGGGCCGCGGTGCAGCTCGCCGCCGTGTCCCTGGTCATCGGATGGGTCGTCCGCTCCGTACCGGCGCTGCTGGCCTTCCTGCTGCTCATGTACGCGGTCGCCGTCCGCACCGCCGGGCGCCGCGTCACGCCCAACGGGACCTGGTGGTGGGCGGCCGTACCCATCGCCGCCGGGGTCGTCCCGGTGGTCGCCGCGCTGGTGCTCACCGGGCTCGTCCCGCTCCGGGGCATCGCCCTGGTCCCCGTGACGGGCATCCTCATCGGCGGGGCGCTCACCGCGACGGTGCTCGGCGGGCGGCGCGCCCTGGACGAGCTGGGCACCCGGCACGGCGAGGTCGAGGCGGGGCTGGCGATCGGGCTGACCGAACGGGACGCGCGGCTGGAGGTGGCCAGGGAGGCGGCCGCGGACGCGCTGCTGCCGGGGCTCGACCAGACCAGGACGGTGGGGCTGGTCACGCTGCCGGGCGCGTTCGTCGGGATGCTGCTGGGCGGGGCGTCCCCGCTCCAGGCCGGGGCGGTGCAGCTATTCGTGCTGGTGGGGCTGATGGCGGTGCAGGGCGTGGCGGTGGCGGCGACCCTGGAGCTGGTGGCGCGGGGCAGGCTGCACCGGGGCGGCTCCGGGGGACGGGGTGACGGGGGAGCGGCGGGCGGCGGGCGGTGACCTGCGAGGGGAGGCGGCCCGCGAGGGGGCGGGTGCGCAGATCACGTACCCTGGACGGAGCAGAAGGGGAGTAGCTCTTCGCCGGAACGTCGACATACTGCCGGGCCCTGTGCCCGGCCGGCGCCCGGAGGCACGCCGGACCGGCGGGCCAGCGAGACCTTCGGCAACAGCAGTGCCATGCCCACATCCATGGCGCCGCCGTGCCGGAGCGACCCCTGGACGTCTCTTCTCGGCCCGGCGGAGCCCGACCGACAGAGGAACCCATCCCGTGCTCAGCCTCACGATCATGGCGATCACCTTCGGCGTCGTCTTCCTCGCCGAACTCCCCGACAAGACCGCCCTCGCCGGCCTCATGCTGGGCACCCGCTACCGCGCGTCCTACGTCTTCGTGGGCGTCGCCGCCGCCTTCGCGGTCCACGTGGTGCTCGCCGTCGCCGCCGGCAGCGTCCTGACCCTCCTGCCGCACCGGCTGGTGCAGGCCCTGGTCGGCGTGCTGTTCCTGGCCGGGGCGGCCGTGCTGCTGCTGCGGAAGGGCGGCGACGACGAGGAGAACATCAAGGCCCCGGCCGACCAGTCCTTCTGGAAGGTCTCCGGGGCGGGCTTCATGCTGATCCTGGTCGCGGAGTTCGGCGACCTGACGCAGATCATGACCGCGAACCTGGCCGCCCGCTACGACGACCCGCTCTCCGTGGGCATCGGCGCCGTACTCGCCCTGTGGGCGGTCGCGGGCATCGGCATCCTCGGCGGCCGGACGCTGATGAGGTACGTACCGCTGCGGCTGATCACCAGGGTCGCCGCCTGCCTGATGCTGGCACTGGCGGGCTTCAGCCTGTACGAGGCCCTGGCGCCCTGACCCCCGGGCGGCGCCCGCCGCGGTGACGCAGGGGCTACGCGGTGATGTGGAGGCGGATCGCGGTGACGCCGTCCGCCTCCACCGCCTCCACGCGTACATGCGTCAGGTCCGGTACGTGGACGTCGGGGCCGAACGCGCCGGCGCGCGGGCCCACGCCCACCACCCGCATCCCGGCGGCGCGGCCGGCCTGGATGCCCGCCTCGGAGTCCTCGAACACCACGCAGTCGGCCGGCCCGAAGCCCAGCTCCGCCGCGCCCTTCAGGAACCCCTCCGGGTCCGGCTTGCTCGCGCCCACGCACTCCGCGGTCACCCGCACCTCCGGCATGGGCAGCCCGGCCGCGCCCATGCGGGCTCGGGCGAGGGGCCCGTCGGCCGAGGTGACCAGGGCGTGCGGCAGCCCGGCGACGGCGGCCATGAACGCGGGCGCACCGCCGACCGGCACGACCCCGTCCAGGTCGGCGGTCTCCTCCGCGAGCATCGCGCGGTTGTCGGCGTGGTTCTCCGACATGGGGCGGTCCGGGAGGAGGACGGCCATCGTGGCGTACCCCTGGCGGCCGTGGACGACCTTCAGGGCCTCCTCCGGGTCCAGGCCGTGCCGGAGCGCCCAGCGGCGCCAGCAGCGCTCCACCACCGCGTCCGAGTTCACGAGCGTGCCGTCCATGTCGAGCAGGAGGGCGCGGGTGGTCAGGACGGAGGGGGAAGGGGCGGCCGGCATCGGCGATCTCCACGGGGGATGGGGAGAAAAGGGAACGAAGTGGCCCGCCCGCCGGTCAGGGTATACGGGCGGGACCACTTTGTTCTTCCACGATACAAAACCGAGCGCCCAGATGCCAGTCCGCCCCCCGGCCCCCGTCCCGGCCCCCGTCCCGGCCCCGTCCGCGGCCGACCCGGCCCCGGCCCGGCCTCGTCAGCGGCCGACCCGGCCCCGGCCCCGCCCCTGTCAGCGGCCGGCCCGCGTCGTGACCCCGGCCCGGCCCCCGGTCAGCGCCCCCGGCCCCCGGTCAGCGCCCCGTCGTCTCGGACTCCAGCCACTGGCGGGTCTCCGGGCCGTACACGCCCCACTCGTCGCCCTCCAGGTCGCGGGCCTCCTGGTACTGGCCGACGCCCCACTCCACCTGGTCGTTGTAGCGGCCGTTCATCGGCCCGTCGTACAGGCCCGCCTCCCGCAGCCGCCGCTGCAACTCCGCGACCTCCGGGCCCCGGTCGCCGCGCGCCAGCGTCACCGGCTCCCCGGGCGACGGCTCCTGGACCGGCCCACGGCTGCGCAGCGGCGACGCCGAGACGCTCGCCCGGTCCTTCGGGGTGCCGCTCGCGGTGGCCGGCGCGGACGCCGGCGCCGTGGTCGTCGCGGCCCCCGGCGGGGAAGCGGACACGAACGCGGAGGCGGACGCGGAGACGGTGGCCGACGAGGACGCCGAGGCGGAGGGGGACACCGAGGGCGACGCCGGTCCGGACGTCTCCGGCGGGCCCTCGGGCGCGCTCGGCCACGCGGGCGTGCTGGGCCCCAGGTCGGGCAGCACCCGGTCCGCCTCCCCGTCCCCGCCGAACAGCCCGCCCGCGAAGCCCGCCACGCCCACCACCGCGAGCACCGCGGCCACGGTGCCCACCACGGCGTACGGGCGGCGCGCGCGGCTCCTGGACCGCGCCTCCGCCCGGGCCCGGGCGCGCGCCCCGGCCCGGGCGCCGTGCGACGGCCCCGCCTCCGCCAGCGGCACCAGCTCCGGCTCCAGCGGCACGTACAACGGCATGGTGGACACGGGCGACGCCGGCCCCCCGCCGTGCTCCGCCCGGAGGTTCACGTACGGACGTATGCCCAGCGTGTCCTCCGTGGAGGCACAACCGCAGTCACCGTCGCACTCAGGACACACCTGTCCCGTCAATGTGGGCCCCTCCCCTTGAACTGCGAGCGATTATGCAGCCCGCCGGGCCCTCCGGAGGACCATCCTCCGCCTCTCCGGCACCGTTCGGCGGGCCGTATCGGGACGAAGCACCCAGGATGGGATGAGGGTACGAGGGGTACGCGTCCGACCCGTCGCCCGGCGGACCACGGCCACGCGCCGATCACGGCCCCGCGCGGCCACGGCCCGCGCGGGGCACGGCGACGCACGACCACCGCCCCGGCGACCACGGCCCGCGAGACGACGAGGGAGAAGCCATGGCGCAGGAAGTGACCACCCCGGCCACCGGCCCCGCCCCAGGACAGGGGCAGAACCGGCGCACCGTCCTGGTGGCCATCGGCGCCCTGCTGCTCGGCATGCTGCTGGCGGCACTCGACCAGACCATCGTCTCCACCGCCCTGCCGACCATCGTCAGCGAACTCGGCGGCATGGAGCACCTGTCCTGGGTCGTCACCGCCTACATGCTCGCCTCGACCGCCGGCACGCCCCTGTGGGGCAAGCTGGGCGACCAGTACGGGCGCAAGAAGCTCTTCCAGACCGCCATCGTCATCTTCCTCATCGGCTCGGCCCTGTGCGGCATCGCGCAGAACATGCCGCAGCTCATCGCCTTCCGCGCCGTCCAGGGCCTGGGCGGCGGCGGCCTGATGGTGCTGTCCATGGCGATCGTCGGGGACCTCGTCCCGCCGCGGGAGCGCGGCAGGTACCAGGGCCTGTTCGGCGCCGTCTTCGGGGCCACCAGCATCCTCGGACCGCTCCTCGGCGGGCTGTTCACCCAGCACCTCTCCTGGCGCTGGGTGTTCTACATCAACCTCCCCATCGGGGTCGTCGCCCTCTTCGTCATCGCCGCCGTCCTGCACATCCCGGTGCGCTCCAGCCGCCACGCCATCGACTACCTCGGCACCGTCCTCATCGCCTCGGTCGCCACCTGCCTCGTCCTCGTGGCGTCCCTCGGCGGCACCACCTGGGGCTGGGGATCGGCGCCGATCATCGGCCTCGCCGTCCTCGGCGCCGTCCTCCTCGTCTGGTTCGTGCGCGTCGAGCGGCGTGCCGCCGAGCCCGTCCTGCCGCTGAAGCTGTTCCGGATCCGCACCTTCACGCTCGTCTCCGTCATCAGCTTCGTCGTGGGCTTCGCGATGTTCGGCGCGATGACCTACCTGCCGACCTTCCTCCAGGTCGTACGGGGGGTCACTCCGACCATGTCCGGGGTGCACATGCTGCCGATGGTGCTTGGCATGCTGATCACCTCCACCGCCTCCGGCCAGATCGTCAGCCGCACCGGTCGCTGGAAGGTCTTCCCCATCGTGGGGACCGGCGTCACCGCGCTCGGTCTGGTCCTGCTGCACCGCATGGAGGAGACCAGCTCGGACGGCGAGATCAGCCTCTACTTCTTCGTCTTCGGCGCCGGACTCGGCCTCGTCATGCAGGTCCTGGTGCTGGTGGTGCAGAACGCCGTCGCGTACGAGGACCTCGGCGTCGCCACCTCCGGCGCCACGTTCTTCCGCTCCATCGGGGCGTCCTTCGGCGTCGCCGTCTTCGGCACCGTCTTCACCAACCGGCTCACCGGCAAACTCGCCGACGCCCTCGCCGGCCGCGAACTGCCGCCCGGCACCGGCCCCGACCGGCTCGCCGCCGACCCGCGTGCCATCGCCGCGCTCCCGGCCGACCTGCGCCCCGGCGTCCTGCACGCGTACGCGACCTCCATCACCGACGTCTTCCTGTACGCGGCGCCCGTCGTCGTCCTCGCCTTCGCCGTCGCCTGGCTGCTGCGGGAGGACCGGCTGCGCGGCGCCGTCACCGCGCCCGATCCCAGCCAGACCGTGGCCTCCAACCCCGTCGAGCGCTCCTCGTACGACGAGTGCGCCCGCGCCCTGTCGGTGCTCGGCTCCCGCGAGGGCCGCAAGGAGATCTACGAGCGGATCACCGCCCGCGCGGGCCTGGACCTGCTGCCCGCCGCGAGCTGGCTGCTGCTGCGGGTGCGCCGCCACGGCGCCGTGGAGCCCGCCCGGCTCGCCGACACCACCCCCGTACCGATCAGGGCCGTCACCGAGGCCGCCCGGCAGCTTGAGGAGCGGCACCTGGTGCGCCGCGAGGGTCTCCAGCTCCTGCTGACCGACGAGGGCATGGACGTCGCCGGCCGGCTCGCCCACGCCCGCGAGGAGTCCCTGGCGGAGCTGCTCGGCGACTGGTGGGGGCCGGCTCGGCCGACCGACCTGGTGCGGCTCGTGGAGGAGCTGACGGCCGAACTGTGCGGCTCCCGCCAGGAACGGCCGCGGACCGCCGCCCCCCGCCGGGACCATACGGCCTGACCGCGCCCGGGTCGTGTCCGCGAAGTCCCGCCCGGTAGGCGGTGTCGCGGACACTCCCTATCGGGTGGGCAGCTCCTTGCCGTACCAGACCTCCATGTACGGGCCCTCGCGGTACGCCGGGATCTCGCGGTAGCCGTGGCGGGTGTACAGCGCCCGCGCCTCGACGAGGTCCAGCCGGGTGTTGAGCACGACGCGCCGGGCGCCCAGCTTGGTCGCGGCCTCCTCCAGGGCGTCCATCAGCAGTGCGGCGCCGCCGGTGCCGCGGAAGGCGTGGCGCACGAAGACCCGGGTGAGCTCCGCCCGTCCGGCGTCCAGCAGGACCACCCCGCCGCACGCCGCCGGCTCCCCGTTCGCGCGGCCGACGACGAACCGGCCCGTCGGCGGGGCGAGCCGGTCCAGGCCCTCGTTGAGGATCCCGTCGTCGATCTCCTCCGCCGTGATGGGCCGGTTGTAGTAGCGGGCGGCCACGTCGTAGTAGTAGTCGACGCGCAGCGCGGTGGCATCGGGGCTGTCGTAACGCTCGGGACGGACGGTCCAGTTGGGGTTCGTCATGGTGCGTCCCTATCCGACCGGCCCGCCGTTTGGCCAACGTATTAGCGGCAACACGGCCGTCGAACAGACACGGAAGAACCCCGACCCCCGGATCGAGGGAAGACAGTCATGTCCACTGTCCTGATCGTCGGCGCTCTGGTCGTCGTCTTCGTCGCCGTCGTGGCCGCGGTCCTGTACGCCGGGCCCGGCAGGGCCGGCGGGCGACGCGGCCGTGGCCTGAAGCGCCGGTTCGGCCCCGAGTACGAGCGGACCGTCGCCCGGCACGACGGCGACACCAAGGCCGCCGAGCGCGAACTCGCCGAGCGCGTCGACCGCCACGGCGACCTGCGCACCCGGCCGCTGACGCGTGAGGCCCGCGAGCGGTACGTGGCCCTGTGGGCCGGTCTCCAGGAGCAGTTCGTCGACGCGCCGCGCCAGGCCGTCACCGAGGCGGACCGGCTCCTGGCCCGGCTGGCCGAGGAGCGCGGCTTCCCGGCGGCGTCCGCGTACGAGGAGCAGGTCGCCGCGCTGTCGGTGCACCACGCCGAACACGTCGACGGCTACCGCCGGGTGCACCGCACCGCCCGGCTGGAGGGCCACACCACCAACGTCGGTACCGAGGAGCTGCGCGGCGCCATGCTGGACGCGCGGCGGCTTTTCGAGGAACTCGTGACCGAGCACCCCGAGGACCACGCCCGGCACGCCCCGCGCCGTCAGGCCGGGCGCGCCCACCGGGTGCACGCCCCGTGGCAGCCGAAGGGGAGTGGTGCCTGATGTCCGCCCGCAACCCCCTGGACCCGCACGCGGCCACCGGCACGCACGCCGACCCGGCCCCCGGCGCCGCGCACAAGGACCCCGGCACCGCTCCGGGCACCCACCCGGACCCGGCCTCGGGCACGGACCCCCGGGCGTCCGACCGCGCGGGGGCCCCGGACGCCTCTGTGCCCCCGAAGCCCCGCACCTCACCGGATCCGGTCGCGCCGGTCGCCCCGGTCGTGCCGGTCACGCCCGTCGCCCCCGACACCGGCCCCGGCGACCCCACCGATTCCGGGACGCCCGGCGGGCCCGGCGTCCACACCGGCGCCGACGTCCGCACCCTGCACGAGGCCCACGCCGAGGCCGACTCCCGTCCCGACACCGACTCCCGTCCCGACACCGACGCCGGTGCCGACTCCCGTACCGGGGCCGACTCCCCCGACGGGACGGGCGCCCGCGGGGTGGCGGGGGTGTCGGAGCCGCTGGTGGCGCGGAGCGTGCGGGACGAGCTCGCCGCGCGCCTGCACCAGGCGTTCACCGACTTCGTCGACGGCCCGCACCGGTCCGTGAAGGAGGCCGCCGACGTGCTGGACGCGGCCGCGGACCACCTCACGACCGCGCTGGCCGAGCACCGCCGGGCGCTGCGCGCCGACTGGGACCACGACGAGGAGGAGCCGGACACGGAGCGGCTGCGCATCACGCTCCAGGCCTACCGCGCCATGGCGGAGCGCCTGCTCAAGGTGTGACCCGCCGGGGGCGACGAGGGGCGGTCAGGCCGCCACGCGGGCGATCAGCATCCCGTCGTACCCCTTCCCGCCGACCGTCTGGAGCGCCGTGGCGTCCAGCCGCGGATCGCGGGCCACCAGGTCGAACAGTTCACGTGTCGCGATCACCGCCGGGTCCGTCGAGGACTCGTCGGTGATCGCGCCGCCGCGTACCACGTTGTCCACGACGACCAGGCTGCCCGGCCGGGTCAGTCGCAGCGCCCACTCGACGTACCGGGGGTTGTTCGGCTTGTCGGCGTCGATGAAGACCAGGTCGAACGGGCCCACGCCCTCCTCGGCCAGTTTCGGCAGCGTGTCGAGGGCGGCGCCCGTCCGGACCTCGGCCACCCCGTCGAGCCCCGCCCTCGCGAGGTTCGCCCGGGCGACGTCGGCGTGCCGGGGGTCGTACTCCAGCGAGACCAGCCTGCCGTCCGCCGGCAGTGCGCGGGCCAGCCACAGGGTGCTGTAGCCGCCGAGCGTGCCGATCTCCAGGATCGTGCGGGCGCCCTGCGTACGGGCCAGCAGGTGCAGCAGTTTGCCCTGCGGCGGCGTGACGCCGATCGCGGGCAGCCCCGCCGCGTCGCTGTCGGCGAGGGCGGCGGCCAGTGCCTCGTCGGCGGGCGCCAGCATGTCGGTGAGGTAGTCGTCCACGGCGGTCCATCGCTCTTGGCTCATACAGCCGAACGTACGGCACGCCCCGCCCGCGGGGCCGTACGTATCCGGCCGTGTCACCCGCGTCCGGCGAGGGCCGCGATGTGCGCCGGCACCGGCAGCCCGGCGGGCAGCGGCAGGCCGGGCCCGGGGGCGCCGAAGACCGGCCGGAACACGGGAAAGCCCCGGTGAACGGTGTTCACCGGGGCTTCGCGTCATCGGGGCGGGGCGGCTCAGTACCAGCCGTTGGACTGCCAGAAGTTCCAGGCGCCGCACGGGCTGCCGTAGCGGTCGTTCATGTAGTCCAGGCCCCACTCGATCTGGGTGGCGGGGTTGGTCTTCCAGTCGGCGCCGGCGGAGGACATCTTCGAGGCCGGCAGGGCCTGCACCAGGCCGTACGCGCCGGAGGAGGCGTTGGTGGCGCTGGGGTTCCAGCCGGACTCGTGCTCCACGATCTTGCTGAAGCACTGGTACTGACCCGCCGGGACCATCTTCTTCGCGATGTCCTGCGCGGAGGCGGCCGAAGCCGGACCGGTGGTGCCCAGCACGGCGCCGGTGGCACCCAGCAGCACGGCGGCGCCGGCGGCGATGGACTTGGGACGGGCGGAGAAACGGCTGGCGAGCGAGCGGAACACGTAGCGACCTAACGTCGGGGACACGGGGAGTCGCGGAGGCATGCCGGAACCACGCCGGGGGGCGGGGGAAGGTGGCTGCCAGGGGCGTTGCGATGCGAGCTGCGCCCGGCGACATCACCAGAGAAGCAGGGCGGTTCGGCCGCGGCAAGCACCCCCGGTACTAGGCGGGGCCGGACTCGGGGAGGAAGGACTCCCCCCGGCCCGTCGGCGATCAGTGCACGTCACCACGGGAAGCCCGGGGCCGGAAGACCGCCCGTCCCGCCCCACTAACCCGGTTCGTATGTGACCTAGGTCCTGTGGGGTGCTTCACCCTCATCACGCCCTTTCGGGGCGGAAACCGCCCTTATGTCGCCTTCGAATGTGACCTGGGCCTCGAAGGACGCCCGCCGAGTCGCCCGGCGCAGCGCCTTCAGGACCGTGGATCCGATGGTCATCATCAGCACCACGGTCAGCACGGCACGCCCCAGGTCCCAGCCGAGCGACGTCGCCGCGCAGTACGCGAGGAACCGCACCAGGTTCTCCCGCACCGGATCGCCGGGCTGGAACGAGATCCCGCTGCCCATGCCCTGGAGGGTGACCCACCCCTGGAGGTTCATGACGGTCCCGTACGCGAACGCCGCCACCGCCCCGTACAGCGCCAGCAGCAGCAGCTCGGCCCGGCCACGCAGCCGCTCCGCCCCCGGCAGCAGCCCGGCGCCCAGGGTGAACCAGCCCATCGACAGCATCTGGAACGGCAGCCACGGGCCCACCCCGCCGGTCAGCAGCGCCGACGCGAACATGGTCACCGCGCCCAGCACGAACCCGAACCCGGGCCCGAGGACCCGCCCGCTCAGCACCATCAGGAAGAACATCGGCTCCAGGCCCGCCGTGCCGGCGCCCAGCGGCCGCAGCGCGGCGCCGACCGCCGCCAGCACCCCCAGCATCGCCACTGCCTTGGCGTCCATGCCGCAGTCGGCGATCGTCGCCACCACCACGGCCACCAGCAGCGGCAGCAGCACCGCCAGCAGCCAGGGCGCCTCCTGCGAGCGGCCCGCCAGGACGGACCCGCCGTCCGCGAGGAGCGGCCAGCCGAAGGCGACGACGCCGACGGCGCCGACCAGCACGAGGGCGGCGACCGAGCGGGGCCCCAGGCGCACCGGACGGGCGCTCACAGGGCGGCCTCCACCTGCGGCACGGTCAGCCAGGGCTGCGGGGCCAGCACCTTCGCGACCTGCGGGGCGAAGGCCGGGGAGGAGACGACCACCTCGTGCGTCGGGCCGTCCGCGACGACCTCCCCGTCGGCCAGGACGACGACCCGGTGCGCCAGCTCGGCGGCCAGCTCCACGTCGTGCGTGGCCATCACGATGGCGTGCCCGCCGGCCGCCAGCTCCCTCAGCACACCGACCAGCCTCGCCTTCGCGGCGTAGTCCAGCCCCCGGGTCGGCTCGTCGAGCAGCAGCAGCGGTGGCCGGGCGGTCAGCACCACCGCCAGGGCCAGCGCCAGCCGCTGCCCCTCCGACAGGTCTCTAGGGTGCGTGCCGTCCGCGACGCCCGGCAGCAGCCGCGTCACCAGCGCCCGGCAGGCCCCCGGCGCGGCGCCCGCGTCGGCGTCGGCGGCCGCGCACTCGGCGGCGACGGTGTCGGCGTACAGCAGGTCGCGCGGCTCCTGGGGGACCAGCCCGACGTGCCGGATCAGCTCGCGCGGCGCCGTGCGGTGCGGGACCCGGCCGCCCACGAGGACCGTGCCCGAGGCGGGCTCGACCATCCCCACCAGCGCCCCGAGCAGGGTCGACTTGCCGGCTCCGTTGCGGCCCATGAGCGCCACGGTCTCCCCGGCGCGTACCTCCAGGGCCACGTCCCGCAGCGCCTCGACCCGCCCGTGCCGCACGCCCAGGCCCCGCACCCCGGCGGCCACCGGGCCGGTGCCGCCGGAGCCGCTGCCGTCCGGGCCGGTCCCGCCCCCGGCGCCCCGGCCGGCCGCGCCGCCCGGCCCGCCCGGGTCCGGTGCGCCCGCGCCGCGCAGCAGCCGGCCCAGCGCCACCCGTACGCCCCGCGCGGGCACGGGCGCGGGACCGCCGCCAACGGGACCGCCGCCAACGAGACCGCCGCCAACGAGACCGCCGTCAACGGGCGCGGGCACGGGCGCCACGGGCGAGCGGCCCGCCAGCCGCTCCCGCAGCGCGCCCGCCCGGCGCCGGGCGTCCCGTACCGACAGCGGCAGCGGGTCCCAGCCCGCCAGCCGGCCGAGGGCGACCACCGGGGGGTGCACCGGCGACACCGCCATGACCTCGGCGGGCGGGCCAACGACCACCGGGGCGCCGGGCGCCGGCAGCAGGGCGACCCGGTCGGCGTACTGGACCACCCGCTCCAGCCGGTGCTCGGCCATCAGCACCGTGGTGCCCAGGTCGTGGACCAGCCGCTGGAGGACCGCCAGGACCTCCTCCGCGGCGGCCGGGTCCAGCGCCGACGTCGGCTCGTCCAGCACCAGCACTTGCGGGTGCGGCGTCAGCACCGAGCCGATCGCCACCCGCTGCCGCTGGCCGCCCGACAGCGTGGCGATCGGCCGGTCCCGCAAGGAGGCGAGGCCCAGCAGATCCAGCGTCTCCTCCACCCGGCGGCGCATCACCGCGGGAGCCAGGCCCAGCGACTCCATCCCGTACGCCAGCTCGTCCTCCACCGTGTCCGTGACGAAGTGCGCGAGCGGGTCCTGGCCCACGGTGCCGACCACGTCCGCCAGTTCACGCGGCGCGTGGGTGCGGGTGTCCCGGCCGCCGACCGTGACCCGGCCCCGCAGGGTGCCGCCCGTGAAGTGCGGGACCAGCCCCGACACCGCGCTCAGCAGCGTGGACTTGCCCACCCCGGACGGGCCCACCAGCAGCACCAGCTCGCCCTCCGGGACGGTCAGGTCGACCCCCTCCAGCGTGGGCGCGGCGGCACCGGCGTACGTCACCGTCACGTTCTCGAACCGGATCACACGGACTCCTTCGGCACCGGGGCCACGAACGCGGGCAGCAAGCCCACCAGAACGGACAGCGCCGGCCACAGCGGCAGGCCGGGCGCGGCGAGCGGAACGACGCCCGGGTGCAGCCCCGGCGCGTCGGAGGCGATCAGCAGGGCCGCCACCGTGGCGCCCGACCCGGCCACCAGCCAGGCGCGGGCGTCCCACCGGTCGGGCCGGTACCGGGTGCGCGCCGAACGGCGGCCGCCCAGCCGCAGCGCCACCAGGACCATCACCACCCCGGCCACCACGAGCGGCACCGCGTACGCACCGCCGGACGCCGCCAGCAGCCCGTATCCGCCGACGCACACGCAGAGCAGCCCGCCCAGCGTCAGGGCCGTGGTGGCGTGCCGCACCGCGCGCGGAACCGGCACCGTCCGCCCGTACCCCCGCGCGTCCATCGACGCGGCGACCGCCACCGACCGCTCCAGCGCACCCTCCAGCACCGGCAGCCCCACCTGGAGCACCGCCGTCACCCCGCCCGTCGGCCGGCCGCGCAGCCGCCGCGCCGTCCGCAGCCGCGCCACGTCGGCCACCATGTTCGGCGCGAACGTCATCGCGACGACCACCGCGACCCCGGCCTCGTACAGCGCGCCCGGCAGCGACTTCAGCAGCCGGGCCGGGCTGGCCAGCGCGTTGGCCGCGCCCACGCAGATCAGCAGCGTCGCCAGCTTCGCCCCGTCGTACAGGGCGAACACGAGCTGCTCGGCCGTCACCCGCCCGCCGATCCGCACCCCCTGCGCCCAGTCGGGCAGCGGGACTTCGGGCAGGGTCACCAGGACGCGGGTGCCGGGTACGGGCGAGCCGAGGACCACCGAGAACACCAGCCGGACCACCAGCACCGCCAGCCCGAGCCGGACGAACGCCCCGTACGAGCGGGCCCACGGCGCGTCGGTCCGGCGGGCGGCCACCACGTAGCCGGCCACGCCGACCAGCAGCCCCAGCACCAGCGGGTTGGTGGTGCGGGACGCGGCCACGGCCAGGCCCAGGGCCCACAGCCACCAGGCGCCCGGGTGCAGGGCGTTGGAGCGGTTCGCCTCGGGAGGGCGCGGGCCCAGGGGAGCGCGGCTCATCGGCGGCGGGCCCGCCACCCGGCGGCGAGGCCCAGGACGGCGACGGCGGCCACTCCGGCGACCGTCCCCACGGACGGCCCGGAGTCCTCCGGCTCCCCGGCGACGGGCTCCTTCCGCCCGCCGGTGCCGCCCGCCGCACCCGCGCCGCCGGGCTGCCCGGCCGGCTCCGACACCTGCTCGCCGCAGCCCGTCCGCGGATACCCGGCGATCGCGCACAGCAGCGCCTGGCTGTTGTACCGCAGCGGTTTCGCGACGGCGGCGAGCGCCTCCGCCGCGGTCGCGTCGGCCCGCACCCGCGCGCACGCCGCACGCGGCCCGGGCGGCCGGCCGGCGCCGTCGGGCGCGTCGGCCGCCGTGCCGAAGTCGATGACGACTCCGACCCGCTTGGTGCCGTCCGCCGCGGGTGCCGTACCGCAGATCGCGGCGAAGCCGGGTGCCCGCCGCGGCCGTTGGGCGTCCTGGGAGTCGGCGCTCACCGCGAACCGGTAGCCGTTGACGTCCCCGTCGGCGGGCCGGGCGGTGGCCGGGCCCTGGGTGGCGTACGTCCAGGCGCCCCGGCCGCCGTCGCTCTCCCAGAACGACCAGTAGCGGTAGCCGGCCGCCCGGGCGGGCCCGGCGACGCCGAGCAGCACCGCGCAGACCGCGAGGAGCAGGGTCAGCGAGCGGGCCCGCATCAGCGCTGCCGCTTGCGTCCGCTGAGCAGGAACCCGATGCCCATGCCGGCGACCAGGAAGACGGCGACGACCAGCCAGACGTCGGAGCCCTCCTCCTCGTCGGCCGCCCGGTCCTGCTCGTCGTCCTTGTCCCGGTCCTTCCGCTCCAGGGGCAGCGAGGCCGGTGCCGGTCCCGTCGCGTTGAGCCGCTGGACGAGGTCGACCCCGCCGAAGTCGTGGACGTCCGCGCCCACGGTATGGGCGGCCAGGACGAGCTGGGCCCAGGCGGCGGGGCCGTTCTCGGTGGCCCAGGGGGCGGCGTTCTTCCGCAGCCAGTCGACGGCCGGGGCCGCCCGCTCGGCGTGCCCCGCCGCGCCCAGCGCGATCACGGCGTCGGCGGTGTTGCCGACGTCCGGCCGGGGCGCGGTGGTGGCGGCTCCGGGCATGGGCGGGAGGTCGAGGTGGCCGCCGCGGGCGAGGGCGCCGGCCAGGTACGCGGCGCCGTTGCGGGCGGCGCGCTCGGCCGACGGCGCGCCCGCGGCCCGGCAGGTCGGCTCCTGCTCCGGCTCGGCGCCGCGCGTCTGGAGGTCCTTGCCGAGCCCGGCGAGGACGGCGGCGGCGGTGGCGTCGCCGTTCGCGACGAGCGCGCCGGTCTTCGGGTCCGGCTGGTAGGCGAAGGCGCCCGCGCCGGTCTTGGCGTCGCACGGGATCGCCAGGCCGAGCAGTGCGTCGTACGCGGTGCGGCCGCCGGCGGAGCGGACGTCGCCGGGCCGGTGGCCGGTCGCGGCGAGGGCGCTGACGACGATCGAGGTGGAGTTGGCGTCGCTGGGGGAACCGGGGTTGTAGCCCCAGCCGCCGTCCTTGTTCTGCATGCCCTTCAGCCAGGCGGCGCCCGCGTCGATGGCCTTGCTGACCGGATCGGTGCCGGGTTCGGCGGCCTCGGGCCGGTCGACGCCGGACAGGGCCTGGACGGCGACGGCGGTGGCGTTGGTGTCCAGTGTCGTCCCCGGTCCGCACGTGGTGGCCGGGGCGGGGCGGTAGGAGGCGAAGCCGCCGCTGTCGCACTGCTGTCCCAGCAGCCAGTCGACCGCCTTGCGGTTCGGCTCCACCCCGGCCACCTGCTGGGCCATGAAGGCCAGGGACTGGCGCCACACACCGTCGTAGGTGGGGTCCTTCGTGCCGTAGAGCCCGGCGGGGACGGTGGGGGAGGGGGAGGGGGCCGGTGACGGCGCCGCGTGGGCGGCCGGGGAGCCGCCGGACAGCAGGACGGCGGCCGCGGCGAGCGCGGCGGCGCCGTGGCGTACGCGAACGGTGGTCATGGCTACGGTGGCCTCTCCTGCGGGAACCGGGCACCGGTACGCGAAGGGCACCAGGCTCCGGCTCCGTATTCCTCGACGGTGCCGGTCACCGGGCTCAGGGTCCCGGTGACACGAGCCGAACACGTGCTCGCACGGGGCATTCCGGCTCACCGCCGAAGCGGTCTCACGGCTGCGTGGTCAGCGCCGGATTTGCACCGGCTTCCCCCCGTACGGGGCATGATGACGACGGCGCTCACTCTACCGGCGGGTCAGGACGGCCCCCACGCGACGTACGTCACGGCGTCGCGGCCCGGGACCGGCTCCGCGCGGCCCCCGTGCACCGGGCCCGGCGACGGCACCCGGTCGGGTGGGGAGCACCTCGCCGCCGCCCAGGGATGCCCGGTCGACGCGATCACCCTCGTCACGGCGGACGGCGGCGAACCGGTCTTCCCGCCCGCCGAAGGGTGAAGGAGTGACGGAGGAACGGCGCGCTGCGCCCGTCGCTGCCCGGAATGCCCCGTACCTCCGTGCGAAACTGCTGCCTTGATCACGGGGGCACGGGGCCCGCGTGCACGCAGGATTGGGTGTCTCATGCGCAAGGCGATGGGAGTCGTCCCCGCCCGGGTGACGTCGAGGGCTTGGCGGGGCGCGGCCGCGGCCGCCGGTGTGGCGCTGCTGGTCGCCGGCTGCGGCGGTGGCGGTACGGACGGCGGGACGGCCACGCCCGCGTCCCGCACCCCGGCGGGTGCGGGGGCCGGTGCGGAAGCGGGCGACGGCCTGGACGCCGCGGCGGTGACGAAGGAGATCTCGGCCGCGGCCACGGCGGCGGGCTTCACCGAGGAGCCCTCGGACGAGGACGTCCCGCCGGCCCTCAAGCCGTGCATGGTCTCCTGGCAGGTCGACGACAAGAAGGCCACCGACTCCAGGAAGTCCTACGACGCCACCGTCGCGGCCCTCGGCAAGGGCGGCTGGAAGGAGTCGCAGCAGTTCGACCAGAAGGGGTCGGTCGTCACCTCGCTGCGGAAGGGCGGCTGGACGCTCAAGGCGAGCCACCACGGACAGGGCGGCTTCCTGATGGTGTCGTTCATCGCGACCGACTCCAGCCCCACCTGCGAGAAGCTCTTCCAGGAGGACCTGGAGAAGAACAAGAACGCGCGCTGAAGGCGGCCCGCTCAGGACGGTCCAGCGGCCCCGTCCCCGCCCGGGGCCGCGTCCGGCGCCGTCAGGTCGATCAGACGGCACACCATCTCGATGTCGATCCTCACCTGGGCGATCGACGCCCGGCCCGACAGCCAGGCGATCAGCGCCGAGTGCCAGGTGTGCTCGATCACCCGCACCGCCGCGAGCTGCTGCGGCGTCGGGTGCTCCAGACCCGTGGCGTCCAGGATGATCGCCGTCGTCCGCCGCGAGACGGCGTCCACCTCCGCGCTCACGCCGCGGTCCGCGAACGTCAGCGCCCGCACCATCGCCTCCGCCAGGTGCGGCTCCCGCTGGAGGGCGCGGAAGGCGCGCATCAGCGTCTCCGCCACCCGCTCCGACGCCGCCCGTCCGGTCGGGGGCCGCTTGCGCAGCGTCGTGTGCAGGTGGTCGAGCTGGTCCTGCATGGTGGCCACCAGCAGGTGGATCTTGGACGGGAAGTAGCGGTACAGCGTGCCCAGCGCGACTCCGGCGGCCTCCGCGACCTCGCGCATCTGCACCGCGTCGAATCCGCCCCGGCCGGCGAGCTCCGCGCCGGCGTGGAGGATCCGGCGGCGGCGCGCCTCCTGGCGCTCGGTGAGCGGTGGCGAGGCCGGTCTGACGTCCCCTGTCATGTGTCCCGTTCCGTTGTTCCGTTCCGCGGCCTGCCGGCGTGCGCACGGGCCGGCTCCGCCCGGCGCCCCGTCGTGGCGTGAATCACCTGTTCCGGCTCTCACAGCGGCGCTACCTGCCGGTAGATTCGAAGCTCCTCGAACGATCAAGTCTGAAACTTGTTCTAGATTAGCGCGACCGGTTACGCTCCGGCGAAACGCAAGGCAGAAGGGGGCCGCGAGTGACCGCTGAGGCCATAGAGGCAGGCCCCCGCGGCGGTGTCACCGGAGGCGACGACGCCCCGCTGCGCATCGCGCTCCTCACCTACAAGGGCAACCCGTTCTGCGGCGGCCAGGGCGTCTACGTACGCCATCTGTCCCGCGAACTGGCCCGCCTCGGCCACCACGTCGAGGTGATCGGCTCCCAGCCCTACCCCGTCCTGGACGAGGGCGTGCCGCTCACCGAGCTGCCCAGCCTCGACCTCTACCGGCAGCCCGACCCCTTCCGCACCCCCGGACGCGGCGAGTACCGGGACTGGATCGACGCCCTTGAGGTCGCCACCATGTGGACCGGCGGCTTCCCCGAACCCCTCACCTTCTCGCTGCGCGCCCGCCGCCACCTGGCCGCCCGCCGCGGCGACTTCGATGTCGTCCACGACAACCAGACCCTCGGCTACGGCCTCCTCGGTGACATCGGCGCCCCGCTCGTCACCACCGTCCACCACCCCATCACGGTGGACCGGCGCCTGGACCTGGACGCCGCCGAGGGCTGGAAGCGCCGCGCCTCCGTCCGCCGCTGGTACGCCTTCACGCGCATGCAGAAGCGGGTCGCCCGCCGCCTGCCGTCGGTGCTCACCGTCTCCGGCACCTCCCGCGACGAGATCGTCGAACACCTCGGCGTACGCCAGGACCGCATCCGCGTCGTCCACATCGGCGCCGACACCGACCTGTGGTCGCCCGACCCGGCCGTCCCCCGGGTCCCCGGCCGGATCGTCACCACCTCCAGCGCCGACGTCCCGCTCAAGGGCCTCGTCCACCTCGTCGAGGCGCTCGCCAAGCTGCGCACCGAGAACCCCGACGCCCACCTCGTCGTCGTCGGCAAGCGCGCCGAGGACGGACCGGTCGCCCAGGCCATCGAGCGGTACGGCCTCGACGGCGCCGTCCGGTTCGTCAAGGGCGTCACCGACGCCGAGCTCGTCGACCTCTACCGGGGCGCCCAGGTGGCCTGCGTCCCCTCGCTGTACGAGGGGTTCTCCCTGCCCGCCGCCGAGGCGATGGCCACCGGGACCCCCCTGGTCGCCACCACCGGCGGCGCCATCCCGGAGGTCGCGGGCCCCGACGGCGAGACCTGCCTGGCCGTCCCGCCCGGCGACGCGGGCGCCCTCGCGGCCGCCCTCGGCCGGCTGCTCGGCGACCCCGACCTCCGTACGCGCCTCGGCGCGGCCGGCCGCGCCCGGGTGCTGGACAGGTTCACCTGGGCCCGAGCGGCCCAGGGCACGGCCGAGCTGTACCGCGAGGCCATCGCGGCGCGCGGAGCCCGCCGGTGACCCCCCAGCCCTCCCGCACACCCACCCCCCTCCTCCGTGAAAGCAGGCCGTCCCCGTGCTGACCGTCGACTTCACCCGCTTCCCGCTCGCCCCCGGCGACCGCGTCCTCGACCTGGGCTGCGGGGCCGGGCGGCACGCGTTCGAGTGCTACCGGCGCGGGGCCCAGGTCGTCGCCCTCGACCAGAACGGCGAGGAGATCCGCGAGGTCGCCAAGTGGTTCGCCGCCATGAAGGAGGCCGGTGAGGCACCCGCCGGGGCCACCGCCACCGCCATGGAGGGCGACGCCCTCAACCTGCCCTTCCCCGACGAGTCGTTCGACGTCGTGATCATCTCCGAGGTCATGGAGCACATCCCGGACGACAAGGGCGTCCTCGCCGAGATGGTCCGCGTCCTCAAGCCCGGCGGCCGCATCGCCGTCACCGTCCCCCGCTACGGCCCCGAGAAGGTCTGCTGGGCGCTCTCCGACGCCTACCACGAGGTCGAGGGCGGCCACATCCGCATCTACAAGGCCGACGAGCTCCTCGCCAGGATCCGCGAGGCCGGCCTCAAGCCGTACGGCACCCACCACGCGCACGCGCTCCACTCGCCCTACTGGTGGCTCAAGTGCGCGTTCGGCGTCGACAACGACAAGGCGCTGCCGGTCCGCGCGTACCACAAGCTGCTGGTCTGGGACATCATGAAGAAGCCGCTGGCCACCCGCCTCGCCGAGCGGGCCCTCAACCCCGTCCTGGGCAAGAGCTTCGTGGCGTACGCGACCAAGCCGCACCACCCCGCGGCGGACGCCAAGTGACCTCCCCCGAACGCACCGAACACCTCGTCCTGCCCGGCGTCCTCACCGCCGAGCAGGCCGCCGAGACCGTCGCCGGCATCCTCGCCGTCCAGCGCGAGGACGGCGCCATCCCCTGGTTCCGCGGCCACCACCTCGACCCGTGGGACCACACCGAGGCCGCCATGGCCCTGGACACGGCCGGCGAACACGACGCGGCCGCGCGCGCCTACGAGTGGCTCGCCCGCCACCAGAACGACGACGGCTCCTGGTACGCCGCCTACCACGACGGCGACCCCACCCGGGTCACCGACCACGGCCGCGAGACCAACTTCTGCGCCTACATCGCGGTCGGCGTCTGGCACCACTACCTCGCCACCGGCGACGACACCTTCCTCGACCGGATGTGGCCGGCCGTCTACGCGGCCGTCGAGTTCGTCCTGCGGCTCCAGCAGCCCGGCGGCCAGATAGGCTGGAAGCGCGAGCCCGACGGCACCCCCGTCACCGACGCCCTGCTCACCGGCTCCTCCTCCATCCACCAGGCGCTGCGCTGCGCCCTGGCCATCGCCGAGGAACGCGAGGAGCCCCAGCCCGACTGGGAACTGGCCACGGGCGCGCTCGCCCACGCCATCCGCCACCACCCCGAGCGCTTCCTCGACAAGAACCGCTACTCCATGGACTGGTACTACCCGGTCCTCGGCGGCGCCGTCACCGGCGCGGCGGCCAAGGAGCGCATCGAGAGCGCCTGGGACGACTTCGTGGTCCCCGGCCTGGGCGTGCGCTGCGTCCTGCCCAACCCGTGGGTCACCGGCGGCGAGAGCTGCGAACTGGCCCTCACCCTCTGGGCGATGGGCGAGTCCGACCGTGCCCTGGAGATCCTCCAGTCCATCGGCCACCTCCGTGCCCCGGGCGGCATGTACTGGACCGGCTACGTCTTCGAGGGCGAGCGCGCCGTCTGGCCCGAGGAGCTCACCACCTGGACCGCGGGCTCCCTGCTGCTCGCCGTCGCGGCCCTCGGCGGGGACGAGGCCACCACCGCGGTGTTCGGCGGCGGTCGCCTCCCCGAGGGTCTGGCGCCGGACTGCTGCGGCTAGCGGCAGGACCCGGACGGCTCGTCCGGGTCAGTACCGGCGCAGCCGGCCGGCCAGGGCGTGGCCGAGGAGCAGGTACACGAGCGCGGCCAGCCCGTAGCCGGCCACGACCCGCAGCCAGGCCGCGTCGAACGTGAACAGGTCGTGCGACCAGCCGGCCAGCCAGCGGGCCGCGTTCTGCACGAACTGCACCAGGTCGTTGGCCCGGTTGGCGTCGAAGAGGTACATCAGGATCCACAGGCCGATGATGGCGGCCATGACGTCGGCGACGACCACTATCGCGGTGGCCGCCGATGCGCTTCCGTTCCGGTGACGGGGAGACATGCGGTACGGATTGCCGCTCCCCGACGCCCGAAACCGGCTCCTTCGCCCAGCCGTTGAGGCCGGCCGGGAGCCGTATGCCCGCCACGCTTTTTGACGGCAGGTCACCTCCGGGCCGGGCGGCCGTACGGCGACGGCCCCCCGCCCGGAAGGGCGAGGGGCCGTACGCGGACGCGCGGCTCAGCCGCGCTGGATGCCCGTGGTGTCCTGGAGCACACCGCGGCGGCCGTCCTGCGTCTGGGCCACCAGGCCCTGGCCGCGCTGTTCCACCGCCAGGTACCAGGTACCGGGCGCCAGTTCCGCGATCGGCGTCGGGGAGCCGTCCTCCGCGTACAGCGGGCGGGCCACCGGCACGGCGAACCAGAACGGCGAGAAGTCCGAGGCGCCCGCCGGCTGCGGCGCCGGAGCGCCGCCCTGCGGCTGACCGCCCTGGGACGGCGGCTGCTGGTCGACCTTGGCCGGCTGCGGCTGCACCGGCGGCTGGCCGGCCTGCGACGCGCCCGGGTAGCCGTAGCCACCCTGGGGCTGGCCGCCGTACGGCTGCTGCTGGGCGCCGGGGTAGCCGTAACCGGCCTGCGGCTGCCCGCCGTAGGGCTGCGGCTGCTGCGGACGCGGGGCGCCCACGAGCGGGGCCTTCAGCGCCGGGACCAGCGGGGCCGCCACCGCGGCGGCGGCGAGCGCGATCGTGGCCAGCAGGCCCAGGATCATGCCGGCGCCCGCGTCGGCGTCCATGTCGATGATGGTCCAGAACGCCGTCCACAGCGCGAAGATGCAGAAGGCCACGCCGAACTGGCCCAGGTCGATCCCCGCGATCCGGCGGCCGGGCATCGCCCGCCCGACCACGATCAGCGCCGCCCCGATGACACCGGAGAGGAACATGCTCATCAGGAGGCCCAGGCCGTCCCAGGCGTTGCGCCTCTCGAAGCCGGAGCAGTCGACCCCCGCGGGGCAGTCGAAACTGGTGAGGCCGAGGAACGAGGCGATGAACAGCACCACCGCTGCTCCGATCACCACGCCATCGCCTCGAGTGAGGGAGCGGATGTTCACGTGTAAGAGTCCTTCTCGGTTCGTCTCGTCGGGGTGGCGCGGTGCACGGGGGTGGCCGGGCCCCATCGTACGGATGCGGTACGGGTCCGGGGCTACCCCGGGCCCCCGGCAGGCTACCGCCCGCCGGACCTAGTCCCGCAGGTAGGTGGCGATGCCGGCGGCGATTCCCCGGGCCGCTTTCTGCCGCCATGCCGCGTCTGTCAGCAATGCGGCGTCCTTCGGGTCACGCATATTGCCGCATTCGACGAACACTTTGGGCACGGTCGACAGATTCAGTCCGCCCAGATCCTTCCGGACGTCCAAACCCGTTCCGTCCCCGATGTAGTTGGCCGGGGCGCTGCCGGTGGCCGCCGCGAACTGCCGTGCCACGGCCCGCCCGAGGTCACGGGACGGGGCGACGATCCGGGCCGTGTCCGCCCCGCCGCCCTTGACCAGGGCGGGCAGGATCACATGGAACCCGCGGTTGCCGGCGGCCGAGCCGTCCGCGTGGACGGACACCACGGCGTCCGCCTCCGCGGCGTTCCCGATCCGGGCCCGCTCGTCGACGCACGGGCCGAACGGGCGGTCCGCGTCATGGGTCAGCGTCACGGTCGCCCCCTGCTCCTGGAGCAGGGTGCGAAGACGGTGTGAAACATCCAGGGTGAATGCGGCCTCCGTGTGGCCGGAGTCGGTGGACGTCCCCGTGGTGTCGCATTCCTTGCGGTTCGTTCCGATGTCCACCTGCCGGCCGATCTCCCGGGCGTGGCGGAAGTTCCCGGGGTTGTGGCCGGGGTCGATCACCACCGTCCGGCCGGCGAGCGGCGCCGCCGGGGAGGGGCCCGGGGCGGCGGGCGACGGAGCGGACGGCCCCGGCGCCGGCCGCGCCCCGTGCGGGACGCTCTTCGCCGGACCGCTCGTCACGCCCCAGACCAGCCACCCCGCCAGCGCGGCCGGCACCAGCGCGGCGACCGTCAGGGTGAGCCCGCGCCGGCGGGGCGGGCGCGGGGCCGGTGGGCTGTCGTTCTCGTGCACACCCCGATGCTAGGTCGTGTCTTGCCGATCGGGCCGGACCGGCGGCCGGCGGCCGGCGCCGTGCATCGCACGCCCGGACGCCCCCACCCGCGTCAGATGCCCGGGCCCGTACGGCGCAGTACGCGCAGCGAGTCCGTCACCGACACCTCGGTGAACGCCCCGGACTCCAGCGCCCGCAGGTACACGCGGTACGGGGCCTGGCCGCCGTCCGCCGGGTCGGGGAACACGTCGTGGACCACCAGCAGCCCGCCCTCGGCCACGCGCGGCGCCCAGCCCTCGTAGTCGGCGGTGGCGTGCTCGTCGGTGTGGCCGCCGTCGATGAACACCAGGCCGAGCTCGCCCGCCCAGACCCGCGCCACCTGCGGCGAGCGCCCCACGACCGCGATGACGTACTCCTCCAGCCCCGCCGCGTGCAGCGTGCGGCGGAACGTCGGCAGCGTGTCCATCAGCCCCACCTCGGGGTCCACCACCGCCGGGTCGTGGTACTCCCAGCCCGGCTGCTGCTCCTCGCTGCCCCGGTGGTGGTCGACCGTGACCGCCACGGTGCCCGCGGCCCGGGCCGCGTCGGCCAGCAGGATCGTGGAGCGCCCGCAGTACGTGCCGACCTCCAGCAACGGCAGCCCCAGCCGGCCGGCCTCGGCGGCAGCCGCGTGGAGCGCCAGTCCCTCGCGCACGGGCATGAACCCCTTGGCGGCCTCGAAGGCGGCGAGCGTCTCCGGCTTGGGCGGCGCGGCGGGCACGGCCATGGGTTCCTCCTGAGCGGTCCGGCTACTGGGCGGTCACATCGTAGGTGGACCAGGACCTCCGACGTACGTCCATCTCCTGATGTACGGACCGCACGGCACCTGCGACCATGACACCCATGCCTCAGCCCCGTACCGACACGGCCCGCGACCGCACGGCCACCGACACCCCCCTCCCCACCGCCCGCACGTGGGCGGTGATCCTCGCCGCCTGCGCCGGCCAGTTCCTGGTCGTCCTCGACGTCTCGGTGGTGAACGTCGCGCTGCCGTCGATGCGCGCCGACCTGGGCCTGTCCGCCGTCGGGCTCCAGTGGGTGCTGAACGCGTACTCGATCGCCTTCGCCGGGTTCATGCTGCTCGGCGGGCGGGCGGCGGACCTGTTCGGGCGCAAGCGGATGTTCCTGGCCGGGCTCGGGCTGTTCACCGCCGCGTCCCTGGCCGGCGGGCTCGCCGTGGAGGGCTGGCAACTGCTCCTGGCCCGCGCCGTCCAGGGCCTCGGCGCGGCGGTCCTCGCCCCGGCGACGCTCACCATCGTGACCTCCGCCGTACCGGCGGGGCCCGCCCGCACCCGCGCGATCGGCACCTGGTCGGCGGTGGGCGCGGGCGGCGGAGCGGCCGGCGGACTGGTCGGTGGCGTCCTGACCGACCTGCTCTCGTGGCGCTGGGTGCTGCTGATCAACGTGCCGGTCGGCGTGCTGGTGCTCGTCGGCGCCGCGCTGTCCGTCCGCGAGAGCCGGACCGCCGGCGGACGGCGGCTCGACCTGCCCGGAGCGGTGCTGGTCACCGGCGGGCTGGCGGCCGTCGCGTACGGCATCGTGCAGACCGAGCAGGCGGGCTGGGGCGCCTCCGCGACCCTGCTGCCGCTGTCCGCCGGACTGGCGCTGCTGGCCGCGTTCGTGGCGGTCGAGGCCCGGACGGGCGCCCCGCTCATGCCCCTGGGGGTGTTCCGCTCCCGGGCGGTGACGGCGGCCAACGCGGCGATGCTGCTGAACGGCTCGGCCTCGTTCGCCATGTGGTTCTTCATGACGGTGTACGCCCAGAACGTGCTCGGCTACTCCCCGACGGCGGCCGGCCTGGCCCTCGTGCCCAGCTCGGCCGCCATCATCGTCGGCTCGAAGCTGGCGCCACGGCTGATGGCCGTCACCGGGGCGCGGAACCTCGCGGTGATCGGCACGCTGGTCGCCGCGACCGGGTTCGGCTGGCAGTCCCTGATGGAGGCGCACGGCACGTACGCCACGACGATCCTCGGGCCCGGCGTCCTGATGATGGCCGGCATGGGCCTGGCCATCACCCCGCTCGCCTCCCTCGCCACCTCGGGTGCCGCGCCGGGCGACGCGGGGCTGGTGTCGGGCCTGGTCAACACGTCCCGCACGATGGGCGGCGCCCTCGGACTGGCCGTCCTGTCGACGGTCGCCGCCTCCCGTACGGCGGGCGGCACGGGCCCCGAGGCGCTCACGGCCGGGTACGCGCTGGCCTTCCGTACCGGGGCCGGTGTCCTGCTCGCGGGCGCCGTGCTGATGCTGCTGTGGCTGCCGCGCCGCACCGAGCCGTAAGGTCACGGTCGAGGCAGCCCCCTGCCCCATCCGGCCTCCGTGCCGCATACTGGCGGGAAATGACGAACCGATCCGCGCCCCGGCGCCACCTCGCCACCAGTCCCTTCAAAGCCCCCGTGGCCGCACCGATCAAGCACTTCGCGGTGGGGGACCGGGTTTCCCACGACAGGCACGGCCTCGGCACGGTCATCGCCGTCGAGGACCAGATCGCCACGCTCGTCGACTTCGGGTCGCAGAAGGCCCGTATCGTCAGCCCCTACAAGGGCATGGACAAGCTCTGACCGCCTCCTGACGCTCTGCCCCGCCCCACGGCACGGGGTGGGGCAAAAGCACCCGCAGAACGACTGCCCACACCGGGCGTACAGGCCCCGGCCCGTTCCGGAACCGGTCCCTGCGCGGCCTCGGCGCCGTCGCGCGACGAGCAGGAGACCCATGCCCATCGACGCCGGCCGGGCGACCGCGGCCGAGCCCCGGACCGCCGAGATCGCCTGGGACCACAAGGACGTCCAGCTCTACCACCTCGGCATCGGCGCCGGCATCCCCGCCACCGACCCCGACGAGCTGCGCTACACCCTGGAGTCCCGGCTCCACGTCCTGCCCAGCTTCGCCACCGTCGCCGGCGCCGGCATGGGCATGATGGGCGGTCTCGCCGCCCCCGGCGTCGACATCGACCTCACCGCCGTGCTGCACGGCGGCCAGCGCGTCGAGGTGCACCGCCCGATCCCCGTGAAGGGCCGCGCCCGCACCACCTCCCGTGTCGCCGCCGTGTACGACAAGGGCAAGGCGGCCGTCCTGGTCCTCCGCTCCGAGGCGGCCGACGACGACGGGCCGCTGTGGACGAGCGACGCCGAGGTCTACGTACGCGGCGAAGGCGGCTTCGGCGGCGAGCGCGGCCCGTCCGTCCGCACCGAACCGCCCGCCCGCGCACCCGACCGGACCGTCGAGCGGCACGTGCGCGAGGACCAGGCGCTGCTGTACCGGCTCTCCGGCGACTGGAACCCGCTGCACGCAGACCCGGAGTTCGCCGAGCTCGCCGGCTTCGACCGGCCGATCCTGCACGGCCTGTGCACCTACGGCATGGCGCTCAAGGCCGTGGCCGACACCCTGCTCGACGGGGAGGTCGCCCGGGTCCGCGCGTACCGGACGCGCTTCGCCGGCGTGGTGTACCCGGGCGAGACCCTCCGTATCCGGATGTGGCGACAGGACGCCGGCGTCCGGCTGACGGCGACCGCCGCCGACCGGGGCGACGCCCCGGTCCTCGCCGACACCCTCGTCGAAACCGGGTGAAGGGTGCCGCACCGGGCGCGCAGCCGTACCGCACGGGACCGGCCAGGTTTTCCCGGCCCGCACGGCGGAGGGGCCGTCCCGGGGGATCCCCCCGGAACGGCCCCTCCGCTCTGTCGTCCCGTCAGACCGCGCTGTGCTGCGGGTCCTTGCGGTGGCGGCCGTGCGGCCGCGTCGACAGGTCCTCCGTCGACGCGGCACCCCCTCGGTGCTTTCCGGAGCCACCGGCGTCCCCCTGCGGTCGCCCGTGGGTCGTGTCGGTGCTGGCTTCAGACATGTGGGAAGTCACCCCGTAGTGATCGCTGATGTTGGTGCGGCCCGAGAGTCTATCCGCGGGCTGTGCGGCCGGTGAGCGGTGCCTGCTGCAACGGCACCGGCTTGCACACACCAGGAGTCACCACGCCCGCGGACGGTTCCCCACCAGGGCATTCCGGTTGTGCCGATCGTGTGGCCGGATGCGGTACGTCCCCTTCCCGCGCCGCCGGTCCGGGGCCCGTCGCGCTCCCCGCCGCCCCGTCCGGCGCCTCCTCCGCCCCGGCCCCGGCGCCCTCCGCGCCGGACCCCTCCGCGCCGGACCCCTCCACCCGCGTCGCCACCACGCGCGCCAGGCCGCACGGCACCGCCCCGGTCACGTACGGCAGCCGCAGCATCCCCTCACGGGTCCACGCCCCGGCCCCCGCCAGCCACCCGCGGGGCGCGGCCAGTTGGTGCAGCCGCCGTTCCGCCGGCCGCCACACCCCCACCCAGCTCCCCGACGCCCCGTCGATCCGCAGCGCCACCGCGCAGGCCTCCGGCGTCAGCGTCTGCCCCGGCTGTATCGCGAACGGCGTCACCGCCGCGTCCGGCAGCCGCAGGCACTCCGGGAAACGCACCGGCAGCATGCTGCCCAGGACCGCCCAGCCCAGCCGGTGGTGGCCCGGCGACGGGGCGTCGGACCGGATCAGCAGCAGTCCGCTGTCGGGGTCCGCCAGCAGCACACGGTCGTCGCTGCCGTCGGCGATCTGGAGCAGCGGGGTCACTTCCCCGCCCCGCTCCAGGTCGACCGCGACCGACTTCACCGGCCCGCCCCCGGCCGGCCGGCGGTCCAGCGCCAGCATCCGGCCCGCACGGTCCAGCCACGCCCCGCCGGTGCAGCGGCCCGCCACCTCCGCGACGTGCTCGGGGCCGCCGCCCGCCCCGCCCGCCACCCGCCAGACGCCGGTCGACCGCTCGCCGGCCGTCAGCGCGTAGGCGCACGACCCGTCCGGCGGGGGCGGCAGCAGCCGCAGCGCCGCCGACTCCACCGCGCCCAGCGGCAGTTCCCCGGTGCGCGGCCCCGTCGGGTACAGCAGCGAGAAGACGTACCGCCCGCCCGTCCTGCGTCCGATCAGCACCCGGCCGTCCACCAGGGGGAGCAACTGCGCGTGGGGGTCCTCGGGCTGTGCGGCGGGGAGCGGCACCGCGTACGGCTCCGGTCCGTCCAGCGTCCACCGCTCGGGGAACAGGGCCTCGCCGTCGCCCGCCAGCCGCGCCGCGTAGGCGCCGTTCGCCGCGATCGTGAAGCCCGGACGCGACACCGCGTCGTCGTCCTCCGCGGCGGTCTCGATGGCACAGGCTGTCATCGACTCGTCACCTCCGGCGACCGAAAGTAGTTTTCGTACCTACAGCCGAACAATGGGGACTACCGCGCTTCACCTATAAGGGTGGCGATGTCCCGGTTCGCCTGAGGGGCCGGAGACGGGTGTGCTGCCGAGGGGCTCCACCAGGGTCGCGGCGGCCGCCCCCGGGGCGGGCCCGGAGGGCGTCGGCAAGGGGCCGGACGGCGCAGGTGCGGGGCGGGAAGGCGGGCCAGGTAGCCTTTCCCCCGTGCCCCGTCTGTCTGAAGTCATCGCCGAGCTCGACGCCCTCTGGCCGCCCGAGCGGGCCGAACAGTGGGACGCCGTCGGCACCGTCTGCGGCGACCCCGACGCCGGCGTCACCCGGGTGCTGTTCGCCGTCGATCCGGTCCAGGAGATCGTGGACGAGGCGCTCACCCTCGGCGCGGACCTGATCGTCACCCACCACCCGCTGTACCTGCGGGGCACGACGACGGTCGCGGCGGGGCACTTCAAGGGCCGCGTCGTCCACACGCTCATCAAGAACGACATCGCGCTGCACGTCGCGCACACCAACGCCGACACCGCCGACCCCGGCGTCTCCGATGCCCTCGCCGGCGCGCTCGACCTGCGCGTCACCGGGCCCCTGGTGCCCGCGAACGGCCTCGGCCGGATCTGCGAGCTGGACCGGCCAGAGACGCTGCGCGAGTTCGCCGCCCGGGCCGCGAAGCGGCTCCCCGCCACCGCGCAGGGCATCCGCGTCGCCGGAGACCTCGACGCCCCGGTGCGTACCGTCGCCGTCAGCGGCGGCTCCGGCGACAGCCTCTTCGACGCCGTGCGCGAGGCGGGCGTGGACGCGTTCCTCACCGCCGACCTGCGCCACCACCCGGCCTCCGAGGCCACCCAGCACTCACCGCTGGGGCTGGTCGACGCCGCCCACTGGGCCACCGAGTGGCCCTGGTGCGAGCTGGCCGCCGCCCAGCTCGACGAGATTTCCGACCGTCACGGCTGGGGCCTGCGGGTCCACGTGTCGAAGACGGTCACCGACCCGTGGTCCCACCACTCTTCTTCTGGAGCCCCCAACTGAACGCCGCGCCCGCCGACCAGATCCGACTCCTCGACGTCCAGGCCCTCGACGTACGCCTGTCGCAGCTCGCCCACAAGCGCAAGTCCCTGTCCGAGCACGCCGAGATCGAGTCGCTGACCAAGGACCTCAGCCAGCTCCGCGACCTGCTCGTCGCCGCGCAGACCGAGGAGAGCGACTGCGCCCGCGAGCAGACCAAGGCGGAGCAGGACGTCGACCAGGTGCGCCAGCGCGCCGTCCGCGACCAGCAGCGCCTGGACTCGGGGGCCGTCTCGTCCCCCAAGGACCTGGAGAACCTCCAGAAGGAGATCGTCTCGCTGGCCAAGCGCCAGGGTGACCTGGAGGACATCGTCCTGGAGGTCATGGAGCGCCGCGAGTCCGCGCAGGAGCGGGTCGCCGAGCTGACGGAGCGCGTCTCCTCCGTCCAGTCCAAGGTCGACGACGCCGTCGCCCGGCGGGACGCCGCGACCGAGGGGCTCGACGGCGAGGCCGCGTCGGTCACCAAGGAGCGGGACCTCATCGCCGGATCCGTGCCGGCCGACCTGATGAAGCTGTACGAGAAGATCCGTGAGCAGCAGGGCGGGGTCGGCGCCGCGCGCCTGTACCAGCGCCGCTGCGAGGGCTGCCACATCGAGCTGAACATCACCGAGGTGAACGACGTGCGGGCGGCCGCGCCCGAGACCGTCCTCCGGTGCGAGAACTGCCGCCGGATCCTGGTGCGCACGGCGGAGTCGGGCCTGTAATGACCGCCGCGCGGGAACTGATCGTCGAGGCCGACGGCGGCTCCCGGGGGAACCCGGGGCCGGCGGGGTACGGGGCGGTGGTCCTGGACCCGGTGTCGGGGGAGCCGCTGGCGGAGGCGGCCGAGTACATCGGCGTCGCCACCAACAACGTCGCCGAGTACAAGGGCCTGGTCGCGGGGCTGAAGGCGGCGCGCGAGCTGGCGCCCGACGCGACGGTCAGGGTCCGCATGGATTCCAAGCTGGTGGTCGAGCAGATGTCGGGGCGCTGGAGGATCAAGCACCCCGACATGAAGCCGCTGGCGGCGGAGGCGGCGCGGATCTTCCCGCCGTCGCGGGTGACGTACGAGTGGATCCCGCGCGAGCGGAACAAGCACGCGGACCGGCTCGCCAACGAGGCGATGGACGCGGGCAAGCGCGGCCGGCAGTGGCAGCCGTCCACGTCGACGGCCGCCCTGGACGCCGGCGCCCGCCCGGACGCCCTCGACGCGGCCGCGGCCCGCGTGGTCGGTGACGCGGCCGCCGGCGCCGCCCGAGCCCGCGCCGCCCTCGCCGCCACGACCACCGGCGGATCGGCCCCCACCACGCCGGCGGGCGGTACGCCACCCGCCGGCGCCGCCCCGGCCGGCCCGGCCACCGCCGGCCCTGCCTCCGCCGGCGCGGCGCCCGGTGACTCCGCGCCCGCCGGCGCGACGCCTGCCGGCCCTGCGACCGGCGGGTCCGGGGCCGACGAGGGCGCCGGGGCGGCGGGGCGGGATGCCGCGCCGTCGACCGGGTGGGGCTCCGCCGCGGACCTGGGCGCGCCGGCCACGTTCGTCCTGCTGCGGCACGGGGAGACCGCGCTCACGCCGGAGAAGCGTTTCTCCGGCAGCGGCGGCACCGACCCCGACCTGTCCCCGGCCGGCCGGCGGCAGGCCGACGCGGTCGCGGCCGCCCTCGCGGCCCGGGGCACCGTCCAGGAGATCGTCTCGTCCCCGCTGGCCCGCTGCCGGCAGACGGCCGCCGTGGTCGCGGCCCGCCTCGGACTGGACGTCCGGATCGACGACGGCCTCCGGGAGACGGACTTCGGCGCCTGGGAGGGCCTGACGTTCGCCGAGGTACGGGAGCGCTACCCGGACGAGCTGGACGCCTGGCTGGCCTCCCCGAAGGCCGCCCCCTCGGGCGGTGAGTCCTTCGCGGCCGTCGCGCGCCGGGTCGCGGCGGCCCGGGACCGGCTGACCGCCCGCCACGCGGGCCGTACGGTCCTGCTCGTCACACACGTCACGCCCATCAAGACGCTGGTCCGGCTGGCGCTCGGCGCCCCGCCGGAGTCCCTGTTCCGGATGGAGCTGTCCGCGGCGTCGATCTCGGCGGTGGCGTACTACCGCGACGGCAACGCCTCCGTCCGGCTCCTCAACGACACGTCCCACCTCCGTTGACGTCCCCGGCGGCGACGGGCTGGCGGCTCACCGGCGACGTCGCGGAGTTCCACCGGGAGGCGGGCGCCTATCTGGAGGCCGACCCGGCCCGCAGCACGGCGCTGCTGACCGTCGGCGAGACCGTGCGGCGGCACGGCCCCGGCGCGTTCGGGGCCGGAAGCGCCCGGTTCGGCTGGTGGCGCCGTGCCCCCGACGGCCCCGTGGAGGGGGCGTTCGTCCGGACCGCGCCCCACCCCCCGCTGCTGGGGCCCATGCCGGAGGAGGCCGCCCGGCGGCTCGCCGAGGCGCTGCGCGGAACCGGTGTCACGGGCGTGAAGGGCGGCGACGGGCCCACGCAGGCGTTCGCCGCCGCGTGGACGCCGCCGGGCGGGACGTGGACGATCACCCACCGCACCCGGCTTCACCGCCTCGGGGACCTCACACCGCCGCGCCCCGCGCCCCCGGGCACCGCGCGGCGGGCCACCGCCGAGGACGTACCGCTCACCGCGGCGTGGATGCGGGCCTTCGCCGCCGACATCGGCGAGGACCCGGCCACCGACCACACGCGGAACGTCGCCCGGCGCGTCGAGCACGGCGGGCTGTACGTGTGGGAGGTGGCGGGGCGTCTCGTGTCCATGGCGTCGCACTCTCCGCCCGTCGCCGGGCAGTCCCGGGTGTCGCCCGTCTACACGCCTCCCGAGCTGCGCGGCCGGGGGTACGCCGGGGCCGTCACCGCCGCCGTCAGCCGCGCCGCCCTGGACGCCGGCGCCCGGCAGGTTCTGCTGTTCGCCGACGTCGCCAACCCCACCAGCACCGCGCTCTACCAGCGCCTGGGCTACCGCCCGCTGAGCGACCACGTCGACATCGCGTTCGCGTGACGTGGGCGCCTGGGACGACGACCGCGACGGCGGGCGGCCGGGCGGTCAGCGCCGGAGCGCGGCGGCCTGCCGGGCCAGGGTCTCCACCCGGGCCCAGTCGCGGGCCGCGAGGGCGTCGGCGGGCAGCATCCACGTACCGCCCACGCAGCCCACGTTCGGCAGCCGCAGGTACGCGGGGGCCGAGTCGGGGAGGATGCCGCCCGTCGGGCAGAACCGGGCGGCCGGCAGCGGACCGGCCAGGGCAGCGAGGTACGCCGTGCCACCCGCCGCCTCGGCCGGGAAGAACTTCATGTCCCGCACCCCCCGCTCCAGCAGCGCCACGACCTCGGACGCCGTCGAGACGCCCGGCAGGAACGGCACCCCCGACGCGTCCATCGCGTCCAGCAGCCCGCCCGTCCAGCCGGGGCTCACCAGGAACCGCGCCCCGGCGCCCACCGCGTCCGCCACGCCCCGCGCCGAGACGACCGTGCCCGCGCCGACCACCGCGCCCGGCACCTCGGCGGCGATCGCCCGGATCGCGTCGAGCGCGGCGGCGGTCCGCAGCGTCACCTCGATCGCCGGGAGCCCGCCCGCCACCAGCGCGCGGGCCAGCGGTACGGCGTCGGCCGCGTCCTCGATGACGACGACGGGCAGGACGGGGGCGTGGTCCAGCACGGACGGCGCGGGAGTCATGCGCCCATCGTCCCGAGGGCCCGCATCACCCGCAACGAGCGTTGCGGAGCGTGCAACGCGTCCGGTTCAGTGAATCTCCGCCACCAGCACGTCGAGCTTCCCCGCCGCCGGGATCTCCACCTCGTACCCCAGCTCGCGCAGGGCGTCCGACAGCTCGGCCGGCGTCCCCGGCACCGCGCCCGCCTCCAGCAGGCTCCGGACGATCCGCCCCTTGGTCGCCTTGTTGAAGTGGCTGACCACCTTCCGGGTCGGGGCGTGCAGCACCCGCACGGTCGCCGTCCGCGCCGCCACCTCCCCCTTGGGGCGCCACGCCGTCGCGTACGCCGCCGACCGCAGGTCCAGCACCAGCCCGTCCCCGGCCGCCTCCGGCAGCACCTCCGCCATCGGCGCCCGCCAGTACGCCCCGAGCGCACCGAGCCCCGGCAGCTTCACGCCCATCGAGCACCGGTACGACGGGATCCGGTCGTCGACCCGCACCGCGCCCCACAGGCCCGAGAAGACCAGCAGCGACTCCCGCGCCCGCTCCCGCGCCGCCGCGCCCAGCGTGGCCAGGCCCAGCGCGTCGTACAGCACGCCCGTATAGACCTCACCGGCCGGCCGCGCCCCCGACGTCCGCAGCCCGGCGTTCTTCGCCACCTCGCCGCGCAGTCCCTCGCTCAGCCCCAGGACCTCCCGCGCCTTCTCCTCGTCGGCGGCGCACAGCTCCACCAGCTCGTCCAGCACGGCCGCCCGCGCGGGGGCGAGCCCCGGCAGCGACAGGGAGCCCGGCTCCAGCGGCGCACCGTCCCCCGACGCGGCCTTTCCTTCCGAGGGCGGCAACAGCACGAGCACGGTGGTTCTCCTTCGGTACGTACGTGAACGGGGATGCGGCCCCGCGCCAGCGTACAAAGCGCCACGGCGCACGACATGCCACCCGGTGCCCCGGGCCCTACGCTCGACCCATGCCCCGCCGCCAGATCCGTGTGACCGGCGCGGCCCAGGCGTCCCTCCGGACCGCCCTGCGCGCGCTGCGTACCGAGCTCGCCGTCCCCGACGCCTTCCCGCCCGCCGTGCTCGCCGAGGCCGAGGCGGCGGCCCGCTCCCCGCGCCTGCCCGAGCGGGACGCGACCGACCTCCCCCTCTTCACCATCGACCCGCCCGGCTCCACCGACCTCGACCAGGCCATGCACCTGGCGCGCCGCGCCGGCGGCGGCTACCGCGTCCACTACGCCATCGCCGATGTCGCCGCCTTCGTCACCCCGGGCGGCGCGCTCGACGAGGAGGCGCACCGGCGCGTCCAGACCCTCTACTTCCCCGACGGTCGCGTCCCCCTCCATCCCGCCGTCCTGTCCGAGGGGGCCGCCAGCCTTCTGCCGGACCGGACCGTTCCCGCCCTGCTGTGGCGCATCGACCTCGACGCCGACGGCCGCCCCACCGCCACCGACGTACGGCGCGCCCTCGTCCGCAGCCGCGCCCGGCTCGACTACGCGGGCGTCCAGCAGCGGCTCGATGAGGGCACCGCCGGGGAACCGCTCTCCCTCCTCCGCGAGATCGGCACCCTCCGCGAACGGCTGGAGGCCGAACGCGGCGGGATCTCCCTCCAGGTCCCCGAACAGGAGATCGTGGCGCGCGACCACGCCTACCACCTGGAGTACCGCGCCCCCCGCCCCGCCGACGCGTGGAACGCCCAGATCTCCCTGCTCACCGGCATGGCCGCCGCCGACCTGATGACCGCCGCCGGCACCGGCGTCCTCCGGACCCTGCCGACCGCCCCCGACGGTGCCGTCGCCCGGCTGCGCCGGTCCGCCAAGGCCCTCGGCATCACCTGGCCGCACCACGTCTCCTACGCGGCCCTCGTCCGCTCGCTCGACCCGCACGACACCCGCCACGCCGCGTTCCTCCAGGACTGCACCACCCTGCTGCGGGGTGCCGGCTACACCGTCTTCACCGGCGGCGACACCCCGGTGCCGGCCGTCCACGCCGCGGTCGCGGACGAGTACACGCACTGCACCGCCCCGCTGCGCCGCCTCGTCGACCGGTACGCCGGCGAACTGTGCCTGGCCGCCGCCGCGGGCCGGGAACCGCCCGGCTGGGTCCGGGAGGCCCTGCCCGGCCTGCCGCGCCGGATGGCGGAAGGCTCGCGCCGGGCCGGCACCGTCGAGCGCGAGTGCGTCGACCTCGTGGAGGCCGCGCTGCTGAAGGACCGGGTGGGCGAGGTCTTCGAGGCGTACGTCGTCGACGTGCGCGACCGTGACCCGGCGGCCGGCACCGTCCACCTGGAGGAACCCGCCGTGGTCGCCCGCGTCGAGGGCGGCCCCGACCCCCTGCCGCTGGGGGAGCGGCTGAGGGTACGGCTCACCCAGGCCGACCCGGGCCGGGCGAAGGCCCTGTTCGTCCCCGCGTGAGCGCCCGCCCTAGGTCGTGTCCGTAAAGTCTCGGCTGGCCGCGGTGTCCCGCACGCGCGCTCGCGGCGTTGTCGTCGGTCGTCATGGTCCCCCGTAGCCCTTCGGGCACGGGAGGTGCCCCCACCGCCATGACTCCCTCCTCCGCCTTGCGATCGCACGCACCGGACGCCGCGGTCCCCGCCCTCCGGGCGGACGCCGATACTTTCCGGACACTCCCTAGCGCCCCCACCAGGGCCCGCGGATCATCGGCGTGGCACCGCACCAGGCGTACCGGGTACTGCCTGCCCAGCAGCCGCACGGCGGTGACGGGTTCGGCCAGCTCGACGGTGACGGACGTCTGCGAGGCCACGGCCAGGTTCAGCACGCCCTCTTCCTCCTCGTGCGAGAAGCGGAGCTCGTGCCGTACGGCGGCGATCCGCTCCAGCGGCACCGCCAGGTCCACGTGCGCCCCCTGCCGCAGCCGCAGCACCGCCCCGTCCAGCAGATGGGGCCGGGTCACCGACGCCGCGTGCAGCCCCAGCACGAACAGCACCGTGTACACGTCCAGGACCAGGAACACCGCGTGCACCACGGGCCACGACGCCAGCAGGTACGCCATGCCGACCGTCTCCACCACGCACACGAAGGCGAACCCGTACAGGTACGCCGCCTGGTCGCGCGCGTGCCCGAACGCCCGGACACCGGCCCGCCCGGTCCCGTCCGGCCGCCGCGCCGCCCACCGCACCAGGCTCACCATCAGCCGCAGCTCGTGTCCCACCAGCCGCGCGACCGGCTCCGGCACCCGTGCGCGCTGGGCCTCCCGCCAGCCGTACCCCCGCCGCCGCAACCGTATGTACAGCAGCAGCTCCGTGCCCAGCAGGGCGGCCACCGCGACCTCCGCCCCCGCGACCACGGCGCCCGGTATCCGTACCCCCGCCACCAGGCACACGGCCAGCACCACCTCGGCGGGCAGCAGGGCGTAGGCCACCGCCCGGACCGGCCGCCTCATCGGCCGCCTCACCGCGCACGTCCCGCGGCGATCCGCAGCGCCCGCCGGACGACCTCCGCCTGCGCGGCCGAGAAGTCCGCGAGGAACACCCGGGAGAACGCGGCCTCCTCTACGCCGCCCAGGTCCGGCACCACCTCGTCCGGCAGCAGCTCCGCCAGCGCCCGCGCGGTGTCCTCCACCCGTACGTCGTCGGCGGCCGCGTCCGCCAGCGCGTCGAGCCGCGCGTACACCTCGTACGCCCGCTCCATCGCATCCGGCGTCCCGGTCACGGCCCGTACGGCGTCCAGGAGCCGGGCGCCCTCCTCCTCCGGCACGACCGTCTCCAACAGCACGAGCACCTCCCGGTCCCGCGCCGCCATCGCCGGCTCCGGCCCCGGCAGCCCGGCCGACACCCCGGCCATCCGCCCGAACAGCTCCGCCAGCCCCGGCGACACCGGCCCCTCCGCCGGCAACCGCCCCGTCCGGGCCTGCTCCAGCAGCGCCCCGAGCCGCTCCCGGCGCGCCGAGATCTCCTCCTGCTGCCGCGCCAGGTCCGCGTCCAGCTCCTCCAGCACGTCGACCAGCTCCCGTCCCGCCCCCGAGCTCTCGGCTCCGCTCGGGCAGGGGGGACCCCCACCGTCCGCCAGCACGTCCCGGACCTCGTCCAGCCCCAGTCCCAGCTCGGTCAACCGCCGGATCCGCGCGAGCAGGACGGCGTCGCGCAGGGTGTAGTCCCGGTACCCGTTGGCCCGCCGCCGGGGCTCGGGCAGCAGCCCGAGGTGGTGGTAATGGCGTACCGCCCGCGTGGTGATGCCGACGAGGCCGGCGATCTCTCCGATCCGCATGGAGCCAGTAGAAACGTTGACGCTGCGGCAGGGTCAACCGCAATCACGCGCCCGTCCTCGATCATGTGCCACGATCGAGGGAACGACTCCCATCTCACGGACGGGCGGCCCGGCGATGTCCCAGTCTGACGAGCGACCGAGGAAGGGGCGTGACATGGCTGCCGTGGCACATGAACCGCTCACGCAGGCGGATGTCCTGCTGGAGGGCTTCCTGGCGTTGGAGACGCCGGAGGGCTTCCGGGCCGAGCTGGTCGAGGGGGAGATCGTCGTGACGCCACCGCCGGACGGCGACCACGAGGACTACAACAGCCTGATCGTCAAGCAGGTGATCAGGCGGGCTCGTACCGATATGGACGTCTCCGGGAACAAGGGCCTGAAGCTTCCCAGTGGGGGCAGTTGCCCCAGGAGCCACGTCATCCCCGACATCACGTTCGCCCCCGCCGAGCTTCGTCTCTTCCGTGGCGCCGAATCCTGGATGCCGTGCGAGGGCGTGGCGCTCGTCGTCGAGGTGACCTCCAGTCGGCCCCAGCGCGACCGGGAGACCAAGCGCCGCTGCTACGCGCGCGGAGCCATCCCGCTGTATCTGCTGGTCGACCGGGAGTCCTCCTCGGTGACGCTCTTCAGCGACCCGGGGAACGAGGACTACCGTCAGGTCCTCACCGTCCCGTTCGGCAAGCCGCTGCCGCTTCCCGACCCGTTCGGCTTCGACCTGGAGACCGCCGACTTCGTCTGACGTCCTTCCCGGTACCATGGTCGGCACGGCAGACGAGCCGGGCGGACGGCCGCGTGGAGACCCTTCGGGGCCTTCCCGAGGAACGTCCGGGCTCCACAGGGCAGGGTGGTGGCTAACGGCCACCCGGGGTGACCCGCGGGACAGTGCCACAGAAAACAGACCGCCGGGGACCTCGGTCCTCGGTAAGGGTGAAACGGTGGTGTAAGAGACCACCAGTGCCCAGGGTGACCTGGGCAGCTAGGTAAACCCCACCCGGAGCAAGGTCAAAAGGGGACACCTCGGTGTCCCTGCGCGGACGTACGAGGGCTGCCCGCCCGAGTCCGCGGGTAGACCGCACGAGGCCGGTGGCAACGCCGGTCCTAGATGGATGGCCGTCGCCCCGACGACCGCGAGGTCCCGGGGCACAGAACCCGGCGTACAGCCCGACTCGTCTGCCCCACAGGCGTCTGATCTGCGGTACCGCAGGTCAGACGCCTGTTCTCGTGGAATCGTGGGCGCCCACTCACCCCGTTCCGTACCGGCTTAAACCGGACCTCGCTGCTACGAAGGTAGCCACGCTGGGCGGCTTGGTGTGGGTGTTGGCTGAGTCGGGGGCCCTCCGCGCGATGCGTCTACGCCTAGGTGTCCTCTGTTGCGGTCCCGGGGCCGGTGGAATTCTGCTCGTCAAGCCAGGCTTGAATGCCGCCAGGGTTCTGCGCGGGTGCGTCGAACGGGATGATCGGAAACGGGGGCAAGGTGGACAGCGGAGCCGCCCCGTCAGCGGGGAGCGCGGCCACCGAGGGCTCAAGCTCCTCGATCTTGTAGCCAATCAGGGCGTTCCGGGCTGCCAGAGCGTAGCGAGTATCGCGGGCCAGCCACGTCAAATACACCCGCTGTGCCCATCGGTCATCGGATATGTCGTTACTCACGGGCGCCAGTGTGCCGCGGGTGGTCTACCGGCTGGGGGCCGGTTTCAGAGGTATGGCTTGGACGCCAGAGAATCATGAGGAAGTCGGAGGCTTCCGATGTCTGCCGGTCCCTGGGCCGAGCTTCGGTGTTGCCTCACGGGTGGAGGTAGCGTCGGTGTGGGGAAACAGGATGCGTCGTGCTTCCGCGAGGTTCGCCGCGAAGCCGTGCGGTTCCCACAGATGGCCGTTCCACCGCTGGATCGCGCGGGGAGCATCGGGGTTCAGATGCGATGCCCTCGGGTCGCCGGTGACGAGGGGTACGGCGCGGAGCTGCCCGATCCTCGCATCGCGACGCTCGGCCCACTGGGAGAGCGGTTCGTCGTCCATGTCCGGAGCGTAGTGGGTCAGGTGATCCGGTGTTCCCAGCGCAGGGAGGGCGCCTGGTCAATCCAGTACCGGTGGGACGTGGGCGTCACGTGGAGCCGTACGGAGTCGATCTCCGGTGCCCCGGCGACCTGCCAGGCGACGAGGGAACGTTCCACGTCGTCCCACAGGGCCACCGGACCGCCTTGGCGGACGGTCCAGTTCTCGCCGTCGGCGAGGAACTCGGCGAACGACTCCTTCTCCGGATCGAACAGGTACCGCAAGGGCGAGCCGTCACCGCCCGTCGCGCGGACGAACTGAACGCCGGGCGCCGCCAACTGCGCAACGAAGGCGGGCATCCACTCCTCCAGGACAAGAGGAGACACCTGAGTGCGCCGCTCACTGTCCGCGTACGCGGTCCGGGCGGAGAGATCGCCAGCCGCGGGAGCCACTGCCTGGGCGCGCGCCTGCATGAAGGAGGAGCGCCCGACGAACGAGCCCTCGGCGGTGCCGTCATCGCCGACGGTCAGTTTCGCAAGGCCGGTTCCCCACGGCCACGAGCCGACCGTGCCGAGGACGATGCCTCCAGGGATCGTCTGCCTGATCCAGGCGTACGGGATGCGGCGAACCGCGCAGGTGGCGATGACCCGGTCGTACGGTGCTCGGTACGGGTGGCCGAGGAGACCGTCGCCCGTCACCGTCCATGTCGAGAAGCCGACGGCTTCGAGAGCGGCATCGGCGCGTGCGGCCACCTGTGCGTCGACCTCGACCGTGGCGACGTTGTCCTCGCTGAGGTAGTGGCACATCAGGGCTGTGGAGTAGCCGGTGCCTGTGCCGATCTCCAGGACTCGGTGGCCCGTCACGAGGTCCAGGGTCTCGATCATGCCGACAACGGTGGCCGGGTCGGTCGAGGAGGACGTGGGCACGCCCATTACGGGTTCGTCGGCCTGGTCGGCGGTGAGGTGGCCGTCGAGCTGGGTGGTGAGGGTGTCGACGCTGTATGCGATCTTCAGCCACTCGTCCGGATTCGTGTCGGTGACGGTGACGGGCCGCCAGGTCCGCCCCTCGTCCAGGAAGACTCCCGGGCGGAGGAACCGCTCGCGGGGGACGGACTCGATGGCCTCACGCAGCCAGGGGGATTTCAGGACTCCGTCATTCATGAGAACAGTCGCCATGCGGCGTCGCTCGGATGCCGGATCGGTCATCGGCGATCTCCTTGTGCGAGTAGGTCGGCGAAGGCAGCGGACATCGGGAGGCCAGTCTCGGTCTCCAGCCACCCCCACTGTCCGTTGGGATTCAATTCCAGCCACCAGTAGGCCCCCGCCCGGTCGACCGCGAGGTCGAAGCTTCCCGATACCAGATCCAGCCGGTCCAGGTAGGCATGCAGTCCCTTGGCCACCCGGTCGGGAAGGTGCTCCACGGTGTAAGTCAGGGCGCTGTAGTCCTTGCGCCAGTCCAGGAGTTGGGAGTCGATGCGTACGGCGAACGTGTGCCGGCCTACGAGCAGTACGCGAACGTCGGCGACTTTGTCCACGCGGGCTTGGAACAGGTGGGGTGCGACCCGAACGCTGTCGTCGAGATCGTCGGGGGTGACGGGGGCGGTCCATCCCGTCATCGGCACGCTGTCACGCGTGTAGGGGGTCCATCGCAGCGTCTTGAAGATCGCCTGCCCTTGAGCCTGGACGAACTCGCGGGCCTCGTCCGGGTCGTTGGTGACAAGGGTGGGAGGGATGGTGAAGCCGAGTTGCTGGGCGAGAACGAGCTGCCCGGGCTTGTAGTCGGCTGCGGTAACGCGCAGGGGGTGGTTGACCCAGAGAGGGCCGCCCAGGGCGAAGAGGGTGCCACCGAGTCCGTAGCGGACCTGCGCCGCCGCGAACCGGGAGTCGTCAGCGGACAGGTGGGGAAACGTGGGCCATTCCGGGCGGCGCCAGTACACCGACCGGACGTGGGTCACATCAGCGGTTCTCGACGGGGTGCGTACCTGCCCGACCACCGGGGCCGGGCAGGTGCCGAATCGAGCCGAGACCGTGAGGTTTTCGCCGATGTCGGCGGGGTTGAACCGGACCACCGGCACATCTCGCCGGTTGAGTTCGGTGATCACCATGTCGGCGGTGATGTCGTCCGCCTCGGTGGCCACCAGAACCGGCCTCTCCTCGGTCATGGTCATCAGTCCTGCGTGCTGTCCTGATCGTGACCCTGGTCGTTCCGGGAGTCCGAGTTCGTCGTCGTGGAGGTCTCGGTGCCCGAGCTGGTGCCGTGCTTGCCCATCTCGACCACCTGCCCGACGCGGTCGCGGAACACCCCGAGCTGCGTCGTGGGGTCGATGGCGACCGTGGCGTGGGGTCGGCGGACGACCGTCGGGTAGGGCGCGAGTCGGCCCGCACCCCACGGCCGCGTGGGGCAGGGGAGTGCGACAGAGGTGGTCATGAGACTCCTCGGGTTGAAGGGTGTGATGCGGGAATCCGTCTGCGCCAGGGGGCGCGGACGGCGATCTGCGGGCCGCGGCTCAGGGGTGAGCGGCCTGGATGTTGTCGGCCGCGGTCGTCCACTCGACTCCGGACGCGGGCCGGATGTGCGCGATGCGGACCATGCCGTGGCTGTGGAGCTCTTGTGTGACGGCGACGAGCACACCCTCCCCACGCGAGGCGATGTCACGGACAAGCGTGTCCAGGAGCGGGTGGTGCTCGTAGCCGTCGGAACCGACCGGGTTCACTCCTCCGGCTCCTGCCGGGCCTCGATGCGGCGCATGAACCTCTCCCAGCCGCCGGCCGCTCGCACCCGAAGAGCCCGGCTCGGCGCACCCGGCCGGGGCTCCGGCAGCGTGTACGTACGGCCACTGACGCCAGGGTTCCTGCGGGGCAGTCCGGAGGTTGTCACTCGGTCGCTCCTCTCCGTGGGGAGCCGCCCGGAGGGTCCTTCGGCCTCCGAGCGGTGTGTGACCAGTCAACGACGATCCGTTACCTTCTCCCAGAGCGGACCTCGCGCAATGCCCGGGCGTTTTCCAGGCGTTGGCGCGTGGCGGGTATGCGTGCGTGAAAGGGTTCTCGTGAGGGGAGACCTATGACGTCGAGGCGAAGGTGCTTTGCGGAACGGCGCGCGGCCCGGGGCTACTCTCAGGAGGAATTCGCAGAAGCGCTCTCGGTGGCCGCGTCCACCGTGGTCCGTTGGGAAAGTGGTCGTGCCACCCCGCGTCCCCATCAACGGCCGAAGATCGCAGGGCTGTTGGGAGTGACCCTCCCCGAGCTGGAAGCCCTTCTCTCCGACGATCAGTTGGCCGAGACAGTCGGGCTCTCCGCTGCTCCACCCCTCCTCCATGGTGATGATGACGACATGAAGCGCCGCGAAGTCCTGGGCCTGCTCGCCGTTACGGGTGCGCTGGTCGCACTTCCCGATCCCGGTGATGCCGCCCGAGGGCGCGCAGCGTCGACGCTCTTGGAGACGGGGGACGCCTTGCATCGCAGCCTCTGGCAGGTCTACGCGCTATCGGACGCCAAGCAGGTCGTCTTCCCTGCGGTGCGCGCACAGCTCGATGTGATGGCGAAGGGACTGACCGAGACGCGTACTGCCGTGGATCGGTCCCGATTGTGTCGGATGACGGCCGACCTCTACCAGCTCGTCGGCGAGCTGTTCTTCGACGCCAACCGGTACACCGACGCCGCGCAGTGCTACACACTGGCCGCCAACGCGGCCTATGCCGGTGGCGACCACGACCTGTGGGCCTGTGCCATGACCCGCCACGCGTACGTCGAGCTGTACGCGCGCCGCGCGCACGCTGCCCAGCCCCTGCTCGCGGCAGCTTTCCGCATCGCCCGGAGAGGTGACGACACTCTCTCCACCCGTCACTGGGTCGCGGCTGTCCAGGCGCAGGCGTACGCGGCCGTGGGCGATCTCGACGCGTGCAACCGGGCTCTTGACGAAGCTGAGAAAGTGCACGCCCTCGACAGCGCTCACTCCCATAACAGCGGCTGGCTCCGCTTCGACGGCTCCCGCCTGGCAGAGGAGAGAGGGGCCTGCTACCTCCAACTGGGCCGCCCTGATCTCGCCGATGAAGCGCTCACCGCAGCCCTTGCCCAGCCTCTGTCCCTGCGTCGCCGCGCTGCCGTCCTGAGCGACCTCGCCGTGCTCGGGGTGCATAGGCGAGACATCGACCAGGTCGTGCACTACGCGGAGCAAGCACTGGGACTGGCCGACCGGTCGAATTCGGGATTCATCGGCAAGAAGCTGGACGGGCTTCGGGGGCGTCTTGCCCCGCTCATGTCCGATGACCGAGTCTCGACTCTTGATCACCGAATCGCGGCGCTTCCGCGCACCGCATGACGAGAGGGACACGCGCATGAATGACGGCCGGATCTTCCGCGAGGCGTGGATCGACGGTGTGAACAAGCACTATCCCGGCGAGCCCAAGCCTGGCTACGTCACGCCGTGGGACGACACGCCCGCTTGGGAGCGCGAAGCGGCCACCGCCGTGTACGGGCAGGTGCGCGACTTCATCGAGGTCAGCGGCGGGCATACGGCGAGGCTCACACGCGAGCAGAAGGGCCGATTCGTCGCGATCTGCTGGACCGCCCAGATGTTCAGGCACTTCGAAGACCCGAAGCCCGGATATGTTGCCGACTGGTCCGACCTGCCGGACTGGCAGCGGGAGACCGACGCGGACATCTTCGAACGCATCGAAGGGACCGTCTGATCTCAGGAGCGACGACGTCCCCGTCCGGGCCGATCCCGGCGGGGATGTCTTGTTGCGTAGCCATCAAAGTAGCCACGGAAGCACCGTACCTGCTCGTTTGTGCAGGTCATAGCGTTGCGCCGACAGTCCCCGGCGTACAGCCCAACTCGTCTGCCTCTCCCGCCTCGGTGACAATCCGGGTCACCGATCTGCACGGCATGCCCGGCACGCTCAGGTCCGGATGGCGTTCTCCGCAGCTCATGGGTCGTCGGGTGCCGCTCACTCATGTGGAGATCCCGCCCTGGCGGGGTATTCGGTCTCCCGGCTGATGGCCGTGTTCATACGGCCGATGGTCCGCCCCGCGCACCGCGTCCCGCCCGCAGCGCCGGGCGGTGCCCCTGACGCGCCACGGGTGGCGCAACGTCCCCGGAACGCGGGGTCCGGGGGTGTACCGGGTACGGGGGTGTACCGGTGGGGAACCGCCCCGCCGGCCCCAAACCCGAGGAGACACCTGATGACCATCCCCGCGGAACAGCTCAGCGACCCCGCCGTCCGTGCCTTCGTCACCGCCGTGAACGCGGGCGACCGCGCCGCGTTCGCCGCCGTCCTCGCGCCCGGGGCCACCATGGCGGACGACGGTTCCGACCGGGACCTTGACCAGTGGGCCGAGAAGGAGATCTTCACGGTGGGCGGTCACATGGACGTCGAGTCGGAGCAGGCCGGCGGCCGTGCCCTGACCGTCCGCTACCGCAACGACACCTGGGGGGAGATGCGGACGGCGTGGCGGTTCACGGTGGGCGACGACGGGAAGGTCACCCGCTTCGAGACCGGCCAGGCATAGCCCGGCGCCAGGACCGGCGCCGGTGGGCCGGGACGCCGGCGCCCTCGGGGTCCACCCGCCCGGGTCAGCCCCGGCCGATGTAGGGCATCGCCGTGGCCATCACCGTCGCGAACTGGACGTTCGCCTCCAGCGGCAGCGCCGCCATGTGCGCCACGGTGCGGGCGACGTCCGCCGCGTCCATGACCGGCTCCGGGGCCAGCCGTCCGTCGGCCTGGAGGATGCCCGTCCGCATCCGCTCGGTCATCTCCGTGGCCGCGTTGCCGATGTCGATCTGGCCGCACGCGATGCGGTACGGGCGGCCGTCCAGGGACAGCGACTTGGTGAGGCCCGTCATGGCGTGCTTGGTCGCCGTGTACGCCACTGAGTGCGGCCGCGGGACGTGCGCCGAGATGGAGCCGTTGTTGATGATCCGGCCGCCCCGCGGTGACTGGTCCTTCATGTGCCGGTAGGCCGCCTGGGCGCACAGGAACGCGCCCGTCAGGTTGACGTCGACGACCGCGCGCCACGTCCCGGGGTCCAGGTCCTCGACCGGTGTGCCGCCCCCGGCGAAGCTGCCCGCGTTGTTGAACAGCAGGTCCACCCGGCCGAACCGGTCCCGGACGGCCGCGAACAGGGCCGTCACCGCGTCGGGCGAGGTGACGTCGGTCGGGACGCACAGGGCGTCCGTGCCGGTGAGGGCGGCCGTCTCCCGCAGGGGCTCCGCCCGGCGGCCCGCGAGGGCCAGGGACCAGCCGTCCTCCGCCAGGGCGAGCGCCACGCTCCGGCCGATGCCCGAGCCGGCTCCCGTCACCACCGCGATCCTCCGTACAGCGCTCATGGGCCGCAGCGTACGGGAGGGTCCGGCACGCGATACGGAAGTGGCCGACATGTGGATGTTGTGTACCCGACAATCGGTCGGCCGGTATGCCCCTCGTTCGTCACCGGGGCGGGCGACCCGGGGCTCCACCCCGTGTGACCGCCCCGTCGGCCGGGTAGCGGACGCCGACCCGGTCCCGTACCGCGTCGAGCGTCCGCATCACGGCCAGGGTCCCGTCCAGCGGCACCAGCGGCGACTCCGTCTCACCGGCCCGCAGGTCGCCGGCACGCCCCACCGCACGGTCCCGCCCATAACCGCCCCCCCCAGATTGAGGTTTCAACCACCGTCGACGAGCTGAGAGCATTGGCCCGGCCCCCACGACAGGAGACGAGATGCCGGAGAGCGGCCCGAGCAGCGGCCCGAGCAGCCCAGGACACATACCCGCCGACCACCCTCCGGCCGCCCGCCCGGCCCCCGCGGCCGCCGGCCGCCCGCCCGCCGGGGACCCCCAGGCCCCCGCTCCCGGCACCCCGGCCGCCTCTGCCGTACCCGCCGCGCGGCGGGCGAGTCTGCTCGTGACCCTCGTCCTCGGCGGGCTCACCGCGCTGCCGCCGCTGTCGATGGACATGTACCTCCCGGCGCTGCCGCAGGTCACCCAGGCCCTCCACGCGCCCGCCGCCACCGTCCAGCTCACCCTCACCGCGTGCCTCGCCGGCATGGCGCTCGGCCAGCTCGTCGTGGGACCCATGAGCGACCGGTGGGGACGCCGCCGCCCGCTGCTCGCCGGCATGCTGGTGTACGTCGCCGCCACGGCCGTCTGCGCCCTGGCGCCCAGTCCCGAACTGCTCATCGCCTTCCGGCTGCTCCAGGGCCTCGCGGGCGCGGCCGGCATCGTGATCGCCCGGGCCGTGGTGCGCGACCTGTACGACGGCGTCGAGATGGCCCGGTTCTTCTCCACCCTGATGCTGATCTCCGGGGTCGCCCCGGTCGTCGCCCCGCTCATCGGCGGCCAGATCCTCCGGGTCACCGACTGGCGCGGGGTCTTCCACGCCCTCACCGTGGTCGGCGTCCTGCTGACCCTGGTGGTGTGGAAGTGGCTCGGTGAGACGCTGCCACCCGCCGAGCGGCACGCCGGCGGGGTCGGCGAGGCGCTGCGCACCATGCGCGGGCTGCTCGCCGACCGGGTGTTCTCCGGCTACATGCTCGCGGGCGGGCTCGCCTTCGCCGCCCTCTTCGCCTACATCTCCGCGAGCCCGTTCGTGGTGCAGGAGATCTACGGGGCGTCGCCGCAGACCTTCAGCCTGCTGTTCGGCGTCAACTCCGTGGGGCTGGTCGCGGTCGGCCAGATCAACGGCAAGCTGCTGGTGGGCCGGGTCAGCCTGGACAAGGTACTGGGCCTCGGCCTGGCGGTGATCACTCTCGCGGCCGCCGCGCTGCTGCTGATGACCAGCGGGGTGTTCGGTCCCGTGGGCCTCGCGCCGGTCGCGGCCGGCCTGTTCGTCCTGATGTCGGCGATGGGCCTGGCGATGCCCAACACCAACGCCCAGGCCCTGATGCGCACCCCGCACGCGGCCGGTTCCGCCTCCGCGCTGCTGGGGACGACCTCGTTCCTGGTCGGCGCCGTGGCGTCACCGCTCGTCGGCATCGCGGGCGAGGCGACGGCCGTCCCGATGGCGGTGGTCCAGCTCGTGTGCGGCCTCGGAGCCGTCGCCTGCTTCCTGGGCCTGTGCCGCCCGTGGCAGCGGCGGCAGGAGCGTCAGCCCCGCGCCTCGTAACCGACCAGGTGGACGCGGTCCCGCGGGTCCGTCCAGCGGAAGACGCCCACCCCGGCCACCTCCGCCACCGGGAGCCGCACGCTCGCCCCGAGCGCCCGGGGCACCCCGGTCGCCAGGTCCACGGCGACCGGGCTGCCCCCGCCGGCCAGGGCGTCCGCCGCGTCACGGGCACCGCCTGCGCCGTAGGCCACGCCCCGGTCGGTGACGGTGGTGAGCGTCAGCGGCCGGGAACCGTCCGCCTCCTCGAAGCAGCGCCCGGTCCGCGCGTCCAGGTCGAAGGCGAGGCTCCCGGCGACCAGGTACCGGCCGCCCGGCGAGACCACCGCCCGCGGGTACTCGCCCGGTTCGAGCGCCGGCCGCCGGCATTCGGCCTTCACCAGCGGCCTGCCCGTGGCGGCCTCGTGGACCGCCCACACGTCGTGCGTGGCCGCCCGCGGCGCGCCCTTCCGCCCCCGCCAGCGCGCCAGGACGTGCTCCGCCGTCAGCGCGGCGGGCACCCCGCTCGCCGGGTCCGCGCCGGCCGGCGCCCGGTCCCGGCCGGCCCAGCCGCCCCGTACCCAGAAGCCCCGCGCGCCGCTCACCAGCAGGCCCTTCGACGTCACCCCGCGCACGGCGGTGAGCCGGCGGCAGTCCGCACAGCCCGCGGGAGGGCCGAGGCGCTGCGGCGGGACCGTCGTCACCCCGCCGGTGTCCGGGGCGACGACCGCGCTCCTCGCCCGCCCGTCGCTGATCAGGACGCCCGGCCCGGTGCCGGTCACTATCGGCACGTCGGGCCAGGGCACCTCCACCCGCCGCCGGGTGCCGGACACCGCGTCGTACACGTCGAGCGACACGAAGCTGCCGGCCGTCGCCAGCGGGTCGTCGCCGGCCCTGCCGTACGACCAGGTGGCGAAGAACTGCCGGCCGTCCTTGGCGAGCACGAGCAGACCGGGGGAGCTCCCGGGCCCGCCGAGCGGCCGCCACGGCCGGCCCGCCCAGCCGTGGCGGCCGGTCCGGGCGTCGAGGGTGCGGAGGCGGAAGCGGGTGCCGTCGACCCGCTCCAGGTACGCGAGCGTCCCGGTCCGGGGGGCGAGGACGTACTCGGGGGACGGGCCGGTGACCGGGCCGGTGACCTCCCAGCCGTGCGAGGTGTCGTACGCGGGCGGGACGGTGAGCCGGGTGACGGGGGTGCCGGCCCGGCGGGCGGCCCCGGAGGCCCTGGTGTCCGGCGCCGGCGCGGCGCCCCCACCGCCGGTGCCGCCGGTGCCGCAGGTGGTGAGCAGGACCAGCAGGGCCAGGACGGTCGCACCGGCCACCAGGGCCAGGCGCACGATCCGCTGTCTCATGGTCCCCCCACCCGGCCGACGGGCGGCCAGCGTAGCAACTGCCCCGCGCCGCCGGGGCGTTCACCGCCACGGGCACCGGGGCGTCCCGGGCCGTTCCGGACGGCCCGGCCCCGCCGCCTACGATGGATCGGTGAACGCCTCCCTCTCCACCGCGGAAGCCCTGCGCGGTGCCCTCGCCGGGCTGCTCGACGGGCTCCCGCCGACGCAGGCGGCGCAGGCCGTCGACCGGCTCATCGCCAACTACCGGGGCACGGTCCCGACCGGGGCGCCCGTGCTCCGGGACCGGTCCGACGTCGCCGCCTACGCCGCGTACCGGATGCCCGCCACCTTCGAGGCGGTGCGGGCGGCGCTGGGCGCGCTGCGGGACGCCGCGCCGGAGTGGGTGCCCGGCACGCACACCGACATCGGGGGCGGCACGGGGGCGGCGAGCTGGGCGGTCGCCGAGGCGTGGGGGACCGACGGGGCCCCGGGCACCACGGTGCTGGACTGGGCCGAGCCGGCGCTGGCGCTGGGCCGCGAACTGGCGGCCGCGTCGGGGCTACCGTCCCTGGAGAACGCCACCTGGCGGCGCTCGCGCATCAGCACGGCGCTCCGCGTCGACAGCACCGACCTCGTCACCGTGTCGTACGTCCTCAACGAGCTCACCGAGCAGGACCGCACCGCCGTCGTCACCGAGGCCGCCCGGGCCGCGCGGGCCGTGGTGATCGTCGAACCCGGCACCCCGGACGGCTACGCCCGGATCATCGCCGCCCGGGACCTGCTGATCGCGGCGGGGCTGACGATCGCCGCGCCCTGCCCGCACAGCGGCGCCTGCCCCATCGAGCCCGGCACCGACTGGTGCCACTTCGCCGCCCGGGTCAGCCGTTCCTCCCTGCACCGCCAGGTCAAGGGCGGTTCGCTGGCGTACGAGGACGAGAAGTTCGCCTACGTCGTGGCGACCCGGTTCCCCGTGGTGCCCGCCCCCGCCCGGGTGGTCCGCAAGCCGCAGCTCCGCAAGGGCCAGGTGCTGCTGGACCTGTGCACCGACGACGAGGGGCTGCGCCGCGACACGGTGACCAAGCGGCACGGCACCCTCTACAAGGCCGCCCGGGACACCGCCTGGGGGGACGAGTGGCCGCCCCGCTGACGGGGTGACAGCGCGCGACCACGCGGGTGACCCGGTGCCCGTGGCAATGGCCCACGGCGCCCGGGCGGAGTTGAGCTGGGCTCGTCCCCGCTCCTCGTACACCCTGGAGGTTCCATGCCGCGTACCCCCTCCCGCGCCCGGCTGCTGAGCCGGGGCGTCCTGGCCGCCGCCACCGTGGTGCTCGCCGCCACCGCCCTGGCCCCCACCGCCGGGGCGGCGCCCCGGCCGACGCCGAAGGACACGCCCAAGGACTCCGTGAAGGTCCTCGACTGGCTGGCGGTCAAGCAGTCCGACAGCAGGCCCGAGCGCGTGCGCGTCGGCGCCGACTGGACCGTCCACGCCCACCTGTACACCAACAGGAAGGGCAAGCCGGGCAAGAAGATCGGTGACGCCTCCGCGCACTGCAGCGCCGTCGACCTCACGCGCCACGGGTACGTCGCCCTGTGCCACCGGGTGCTGCGCACCGACGGTGGCAGTATCAGCCTGAGCGACACCATCGACCGGTTCCCGCACCGGCGCCACGGCGGGCTGTCGGCGGTCACCGGCGGCACGGGCACGTACGTCGAGGCCGAGGGGCAGGCCGAGGTCACCTTCGACGGCGACGTCGCCCGCTTCCTGATCAAGCTCGACGACTGAGCGTGCCGTACCCCGAAGCCGGGGGGCCGGTCCGTGGCGGACCCGCCCCCCGGCCACGGGCCGGACATCAGGCGCGCAGCTCCTGCGTACAGCACTTCACGCTGCCGCCGCCCTTGAGCAGTTCGCCCAGGTCCATCCCGATCGGCTCGAAACCACGCTCGCGCAGCGGCCGGAAGAGCCCCACCGCGGCCTGGGGCAGCAGCACGTGCCTGCCGTCGCTCACCGCGTTGAGCCCCAGCGCCGCCGCGTCCTCCTCCTCGGCGATCAGCGCGTCGGGGAAGAGCCGGCGCAGCACCGAGCGGCTGCCGGGGGAGAAGGCCCCGGGGTAGTACATGATCTCGTCGGCCGCGTCGTCCAGGACGCACAGGGCCGTGTCCAGGTGGTAGTAGCGGGGGTCCACCAGGTCCAGCCCGATCACCGGCCGCCCGAAGAACTCCTGCGCCTCGTCGTGCGACAGGGGGCTGGAGCGGAAGCCGCGGCCGGCCAGGACGTACGTCGAGGTGACCGCGAAGTCGCCCTCGCCCTCGTTGACGTGGTCGGGTTCGCGTACGTCGGTGAAGCCGTGGGTCCGGAACCACTCCCGGTGTACGGCGGCCTCGGCGGCGCGTTCGGTGAAGGCGAACCGGGCGCCGAGGACCCGGCCCTCGATGACGGTGGCCCCGTTGGCGGCGAACACCATGTCGGGCAGGTCGCCGCGGGGTTCCAGCAGTTCGACGGTGTGGCCGAGCGACACGTACCGGTCCTTGAGGTCTTCCCATTGGGTGAGGGCCAGCGGCAGGTCGACCGGTTTCGCGGGGTCCATCCACGGGTTGATGGAGTACGTCACCTTGAAGTGCGCGGGTGGGCACATCAGGTAGCGGCGGGGTGATGCGTCACGCGGCAAGGAAGGCTCCTCACGGACGACGGGCGCACGATCTGTGCGTGCCTGCCATGGTGCGCCGTGCGGAGCCTCCGCGCAGTGGACCGTACGGGTGAGTTCACGCCGGCGCTCAGGAAGTGCCGTGAGCCGTGCGCCCCTCCTTCAGCTTCCGCAGCAACGCCCGCTTCCGGGCGGCCGGATCGACGCCCCGCCCGGCCGCTCCGCCGCCGCTGCCGCGCAGCGCCTCACGGGAGAGGTTCTTGCGGGTGCCGCCGACGCCCAGCATCCTTCCGGCTCCACCTCGGGTCATGGTGGGCTCCTTTCCGTTCGGTTCCGTTCTTCTCCGGTCGTCGTGCTCACCGGCTGACGTCCTCAACAATGAACGAGACGTCTCGTCTTGTCAAGAGACGATACGTCTCGCCTCGCCCGCTGCTAGATTGATGCCATGGCTGAGACCAAGGCACCCGACTCCACGCGCCGCAGCGAACGCTCCCGCCGCGCGATCTACGACGCCGCCCTCACCCTCGTCGGCGAGGTCGGCTACGCGAGGACCACCATCGAGGGCATCGCCGCCCGCGCCGGGGTCGGCAAGCAGACGATCTACCGCTGGTGGCCCTCCAAGGCGGCCGTGCTGCTGGAGGCCTTCATCGACCTGGGTGTCCAGGCCAACGAGGCGCTCGGCGGCGACGCCGACAGCGTCATCCCGGACACCGGCGACCTGGAGGCCGACCTCAAGCTCGTCCTGCGTGCCACGGTCGACGAGATGACCGACCCCAGGTTCGAGGTCCCGGCCCGGGCCCTGACCGCCGAGGGCGTGGTGAACCCCGAACTGGGCGCCCGGTTCGTCGAGCAGTTGCTGGAGCCGCAGCTACTGCTGTACGTCGAGCGCCTGACCGCCGCCCGCGAGGCCGGGCACGTCCGCCCGGACATCGACCCCCGCATCGCCCTGGAGCTTTTCGTCGGCCCGCTCACCCACCGCTGGCTGCTGCGCACCCAGCCGCTCAGTCACGCCTACGCCGACACCCTCGTCGAGTACGCCCTCCGCGGACTCGCCCCCCGCTGACCCCCGCCCCGCCCCCGCCGGCCCCCGCCCGGCCCCTCCGTGGAGCTCCTCACGCCCGGCGGTCCCCGGCGCGGTGCGAAACATCGCATACGCGGACAAAATCACCGCCCCGGAGGCCCCTGGTGCGCGGTCACCCTCCTCGGATCGGGGACTCCGGTCACCGAAGGAGCAGGATGGTGGGACCATGGCAGGGACCGCAGGGCTTGGCAGAGGTGTGAGGGGATAGATGGGCGACGGTATCGGCCGCTACCGCGGCACGGAGAACAAACTCGCGCAGTGGCTGCGCCGGCGCCCGAAGAAGACCGCCGCCGAGGCCCCGGACCGCGAGGACCTGCTCCGGGCCATCGCCGCCGCCGGCCTGCCGCTCGCCCCCGCCGCGCATCCCGTCGGCTACCGGTGTTCGTGCGAGCGCATCGGCTGTCCCACCCCGGCCCGCCATCCCCTCTCCTTCGCCTGGCAGACCCAGTCCACCACCGACCGCGCGCAGATCGAGCGGTGGGCGCAGGGCCAGCCGCAGGCCAACTTCATCACCGCGACCGGCATGGTCCACGACGTCCTCGACGTTCCGCTGGAGGCCGGTCGCGCCGCGTTGGAGCGGCTGCTCGGCGAGGGGATCGACGTCGGCCCGGTCGCCGAGTCCGGGGACGGCCGGATGCTGTTCTTCACCGCCACCCGCGGCACCCCCGAGGACGAGGACGAGTGGTGGCCGTGCGAGCTGGACTGCCACCCCGAGACGATGGACGAGCACCCGGGGCTGCGCTGGCACTGCCGCGGCTCCTACGTCCTCGTACCACCCGCGCGCCTGCCCGGTGACCTGGGCGTGGACTGGGTGCGCGGCCCGGAGCACCCGCTGCCCGACCCGCTGACCCTGCTGGAGGCGCTCACCGACGCCTGCGCCCGCCACGCCGACCGGTACGACGGGCAGGACGACCACCACTCGGTGGCCTGGCCGCTCAGCCGCTGAACCGGCCGCAGTGTCCGGAGGGCCCGGCCCTCGCACAGGCGCTCAGCCGCTGAACCGGCCGCTCGGCCCCGGCACCGGGCCGCCCGGCCACCCCGGCCGGGTCACGACCCGGTGGCCGCGGTGACGCCCTGGAGCCGGCTCAGCACCGTCACCTGGTCCGCCGTGGCACCGGCGGGCTTCACCAGCGCCGCCTGGCTGGTCACCCACTCCTTGGTGAGGGTGCTCCTGACCTCGCCCGTCATCAGCGCGCGCACATCGGGGTTCACCTTCGGCCGGTACCCCTTGGCCGCCACCTGCCGGTCGTAGAACCGCGTCGCGAAGAAGACCAGCGCGCCGCCGTCCTCGGTCGTCAGGGCGAGGGGGGCGTAGTCACCGGTGTCGAGCGGCTGGTCCACGTACTGCGTGGCGAGCCCCGGGCGCTTGCCGACCCTGGCGCGCTCGTCGCGCCACACCGAGGTGTGCGGACCGGCGGTGAAGTGCGCCGGCTTGCCCGTCTGGAGGTACGAGGAGTACTCCTCGCTCAGGTTCTTCGGCGCCACCGCCAGCGACGCGGAGTCCGGCGCCGCCGGCTCGGCCCAGCCGTCCGCGTCCGTCCGGAACGCGGGCACCCCGGCGGCCGGCAGGATCTGGAGGTAGGCGACCTCCCAGAGCTGCTGGGGCCCGTTGCGGACGAAGACCAGCACCCAGCGGTTGTCGTCCGCGCCCCGGTCGGTGTCCCGGTTGGAGTCGGTGTCCGCGACGAACCAGCGCGGCCAGCCCGCCTTCTTGGGGATGGCGTACCGGGCGTCGGTCAGCTCCAGCGGCCGGTGGGCGGGGTTGCCGCCCGGGCTGGTGACGCTGCGGGCCTTGAGACCGGCCTGGTTGATCGCCCCCAGCGCGCCGGTGACCCGGCCCGCGTCCAGGGCCGGGTCGTAGGCCTTGTCGGCCTTGTTGTACGCCTCGGTGAAGTCGGCGAGTGCCTCGGCCGCCTCAGCCTTCGTCACCGACGGGACGACCGCCAGCTCGCCGTGCACCGTCACGCACCCGCTCGCCGTCAGCGCCAGTACCGTCGCCGTCGCCGTCGCGAGCCCCGCCGCCCGGCCCCGAACCCGACTCCGCCCCAGCCTTCTCATCGGTTGCCTTCTGCTCCTCGACCCCCACTGACCGTCCGAACCCTACCGGGGCCAGGAACAGCGCGAGCGTGGGGACCAGATACAGGGCCCACACCGTGACCTGAAGGACGGTCGGGTCGGGCTGGAAGTTGAAGACGCCCTTCAGCAGCGTCCCGTACCAGCTGTCCGGCGGGACGGTGGCGCTGACGTCGAACGCCTTGTCCGCCAGGCCGCCGAGGAAGCGCGCCTCCTGGAGGTCGTGCACGCCGTACGCCAGCACGCCGGCGGCCACCACGACCAGCATCCCGCCGGTCCAGGTGAAGAACCGCGCCAGGTTGATCCGCAGCGCGCCCCGGTAGAACAGCCAGCCCAGCACCACCGCCGTGGCGATGCCCAGCAGCACGCCCACCAGCGGGTCCGAGGACCCCGCCTCGTCGGTCGCCGCCCGCACCGAGGCCCACACGAACAGCGCGGTCTCCAGGCCCTCCCGGCCCACCGCGAGGAACGCGGTGGCCACCAGGGCGCCCGTGCCCAGCCGGAGGGCGGCGTCGAGCCGTCCGTGCAGCTCGGCCTTCAGGTGCCGCGCGGTGCGCCGCATCCAGAAGACCATCCACGTCACCAGGCCCACCGCGAGGATGGACAGCGAGCCGCCCAGCAGTTCCTGCGCCTCGAACGTCAGCTCCTGGGAACCGAATTCCAGGACGCAGCCGAACGCCAGCGCCAGCCCCACCGCGATGCCGATGCCGGCCCAGACCGGCTTCAGCGCGTCCCGCCGCCCGGTCTTCACCAGGTACGCGACGAGGATGCACACGACCAGGCTGGCCTCCAGGCCCTCGCGCAGCCCGATCAGATAGTTGCCGAACATTCCTGTCCCGTCCCCTCAGCCGAACAGCGCCCGGCCCCACCAGTCGTCCGTGCCGCGGACGCCCGGCGGGACGGCGAACAGCGCCGAACCCACGTGCTGGATGTACTCGTTGAGCACGTCGTGGCGTGCGAGCCGGGTCTGCACCGGGAGGAATCCGGTGCGTACGTCCCGCTGGTACGCCAGGAAGAACAGGCCCGCGTCCAGCCGGCCCAGCCCGTCGGTGCCGTCCGTGAAGGAGTAGCCGCGGCGCAGCATCCGCGCCCCGCCGTTGGAGTCGGGGTGCGCGAGGCGCACATGCGCCTCGGGCTTCATGGCCGGGAGGAACGGCTCGTCGTGTTCCTTCGCCTTGCCGACCGGGGCGCCCTCGCCCTTGTCGCGGCCGAAGATGTCCTCCTGCTCCTGCAACGGGGTGCGGTCCCAGGTCTCGACGTTCATCCGGATGCGGCGGGCCACCAGGTAGGAGCCGCCGGCCAGCCACTCGGGGCCGTCCTTGGGGGAGACCCACACGTGCTTGTCGAGCGCGGCGGTGTCGGTGCCGGCGATGTTGCGGGTGCCGTCCTTGAAACCGAAGAGGTTCCGCGGGGTCTGCGCGTCGGGCGTCGTCGAGGACGTCTTGCCGAAACCGAGCTGGGACCAGCGCACCGCGACCCGGCCGAAGCCGATGCGGGCGAGGTTGCGGATGGCGTGCACCGCCACCTGCGGGTCGTCGGCGCACGCCTGGACGCACAGGTCGCCGCCGCTGCGGGCCCGGTCGAGGTTGTCGCCGGGGAACGGCGGCAGCTCCGTGAGCGCCGCCGGCCGCCGGTCCGCCAGGCCGAAGCGCCCGTCGAACAGCGACGGGCCGAACCCGATGGTGAGCGTGAGCCGCGAGGGCTTGAGGCCCAGCGCCTCGCCGGTGTCGTCCGGCGGGGCCTCGGGCAGCCCGCCGTACGCGCCCTCGCCGACCTCGCGGCCCGTGGTCAGCCGCTCGGCCGCCCGCGTCCACTCCTTCAGCAGTCGCACCAGCTCGGCGCGGTCCTTCGTCTTCACGTCGAACGCGGCGAAGTGCAGCCGGTCCTGGACGGGCGTGGCGATGCCCGCCTGGTGGGGGCCGTGGAAGGGCACCGCGGCGCCGGTGTCCGCGGCGGGCGCCGCCCGGTCCAGCGGGTCGGTCACGGCCATGGCGCCGCCGGCCGCCGCGGCGCCGAGGGCGAGGCCCGCCCCTCCCCAGCCGAGGAGGGCGCGCCGCGAGGGGGTCGTCTTCTCGTCGTCGGCCATGGGGTCCTACTTCACCACCGCGGCGGCGAGCTTGGACAGCGGCTCCGCCAGGGCGTTGACCCCGTCGGACAGCTCCTTGCGCTGCCCGGCGGAGACCTTGTCGTAGGGGGTGAAGTCGTAGGAGGCCTTGTCGGCGCGGTACTTGTCCAGCAGGCCGTTCAGCGCCGCGAACTGCTTGTCGAGCTGGGCGACGAGCGCCGGGTCGTTCTTGGCGGCGACCGGCTTCAGCAGCTCGAAGGACTTCTGGGCGCCCTCGACGTTGGCCTTGAAGTCGACCAGGTCGGTGTGGGAGTAGCGCTCCTCCTCGCCCGTGACCTTGCCGGTGGCGACCTCGTCCAGCAGCTCCTTGGCGCCGTTGGCCATCGAGGTGGGCGTGATCTCGGCCTTGCCGACCCGCTTCACCCAGTCGGCCAGGTCCTTGTCGAGGGTGTCGGCGAGGGTCTTGGCGTCGGGACCGAGCTTCTTCTCCTGCCACAGCGCCTTCTCCAGGCGGTGCCAGCCCGTCCACGCCTGGCCCTTCTCCAGGCCGTCCTCGCGGACGTCGACCTTGGGGTCGATGTCGCCGAAGGACTCGGCGACCGGCTCGGTGCGCTCCCAGCCGATGCGGGAGGCGGCGTACGCCTTCTTGGCGGCCTCGACGTCACCGGCGCGGACGGCGTCGGTGAAGGTCTTCACCTTGGGCAGGGTCTCGTCGGCCTGCTGCTGGACGTACTGGCGGTACGCGGCGACGGCGGCGTCCATCTCGGGGGAGCGGGTGGCGGTCCTGCCGCCGGTGGCCGTGACCTTCTGCCGGATGCCCTCGCCCTTCATGCCGGGCTTGCAGGCGATCTCGTAGTCGCCGGCCTTCACCTCGGCGGTGATGGTCGCCTTGGTGCCGGGGCCGATGTTCTCACGCTCGGTGACGATCCGGTCGTCCGGGAAGAGGACGTAGACCTCGGTGACCTTGGAGCCCTTGTTCTCCACGGCCAGCTTGACGTGGCCGGCGGGGAACTCCTTCTTCGACACCTCGCAGGCGTCGTCCTTGGCGATGACCCGGACGGCGCCGTCACCGGCCTTGGCGTCGCTCTTCTCGGCGCAGCCCGTGACGGAGGTCAGAGCGGCCAGGGAAGCGGCGGCGGTGACGACGAGGGGCAGACGGACGGGTCGCATACGGGCTCCGAGGAGGGGATCAGGTGCTGTCGGTACGGGGCAGGGGCGAAGGGTTCGAGGTGAGGCGAACCTTACTTAAGGGAGCCTTACAAGCCGGCGACTCAGGGCGGTAACGGACGGTTCATGGGTAGCCCATCGGCGGGTCAAGTGCTGGTCAAGTGGCGATCATTATTCCGCTTTGTGCCGCTTCGTCCCCCCGCCGGTCCCGGCGTCCGCGCCCGTGCTTCAATGCCCGGGTGAACACTGCATACGACGTGCTCGCCGTCTTCTGCGGGGGCGACGGCCGCCACGGCAACCTCCTCGGTGTCGTGCGCGACGGAAGGGCCCACCCCGACGAGGCGTCCCGTCAGGCGTTCGCCAAGCAGCTCGGCCACAGCGAGACGGTGTTCGTCGACGACCCCGAGCGCGGGGTCGTCGACATCTACACCCCCGGCGTCCGCCTGCCCTTCGCCGGCCACCCGCTCGTGGGCACCGCCTGGCTGCTGGACCTGGAGGTGCTGAACCCTCCGGCCGGCGAGGTCTGGGCCCGGCACGACGGCGAGTTCACCTGGATCACGGCCCGCGCGGAGTGGGCCCCGCCCCGGACCCTGCGCCAGTACGCCTCGGCCGCCGAGGTGGACGCGCTGGAGGTGCCCCCGCCCGGCGAGTGGATCTACGCCTGGGCCTGGGAGGAGGAGGCCGCCGGCCGGGTACGGGCCCGGGCGTTCCCCGGGCGGGGCGACGGCATCGACGAGGACGAGGCCACCGGCGCCGCCGCCCTGCTGCTCACCGCCCGCCTGGGCCGGGCGCTGAACATCGCCCAGGGCCGCGGGTCCCAGCTCCTGACGGCGCCCGGCCCCGACGGCACCATCGAACTCGGCGGCCGGGTGCGCGAGGTCAGGCGCTGAGCGGGAACTCGTCCGCGAGCTGACGGAACACCGCGCCGTTGAAATCGAAGGCGCGCCGGCACTCGTCGATGATCCGCTGCTTCTCCAGGTCGTCCGCCTCCACCCGGTCCAGCAGCTCGCGGTAGCCCCGCTTGAACGCCGCCGGGTTGGGGATCGACGCGAAGACGTAGAACCGCACGCCGTCGCCCTTGCGGGCGAAGCCCCACGTCCGCTCGGCCCGGTCCCGGATGATCTGCCCGCCGGACAGGTCCCCCAGGTAGCGCGTGTAGTGGTGCGCCACGTACCCGCCCGGCCACCGGTGCCCGCACTCCTCGACCCGGGCCGCGTACGCGGCGGTGGCGGGCAGCGGCGCGGCCGCCGCGCGCCAGTCCGGGCCGCGCAGATGGGCCAGGTCCCGCTCCAGCTCGGCGGTGCGGAACAGCTCCGGACGGATGAACGGCCCGGCCACCGGGTCGTCCCGCAGCGCGCCGGCGGCACCCTCCAGGGCCCGGTAGACGAACCAGAGCTGCTCGGTGTAGCGCGCGTAGGCGTCCACCCCGAGCCGGCCGCCGAGCAGGTCGCTCATGAAGGTCGAGTTCTCGGCCTCGGTGTGCTGCTGGTGCGACGCCGTGCGGATGAGCGTCGAGAACGGGGTGGCGGTACCGCTCGTGTCCAAGGCGGGCCTCCGGGGGCCGGGGGTGGAGCGCGGCGGCCGGGGGCCGCCACCGCCGCCGGGCCGCTCCGCCCAGGGAGCCCCGGGCCGGCCGCTTCCCGACGGCCTGTCGGTAAAACGGTACCCACCCGGGGCGTCAGGGCAACGTCAGGATCTCGGCACCGGTGTCCGTGACGACCAGGGTGTGCTCGAACTGCGCGGTCCGCTTGCGGTCCTTCGTCACCACCGTCCAGCCGTCGTCCCACATGTCGTACTCGTGCGTGCCCAGGGTCAGCATCGGCTCGATCGTGAAGGTCATACCGGGCTGGATGACCGTGGTGGCGTGCGGGGAGTCGTAGTGCGGGACGATCAGACCGGAGTGGAACGAGGAATTGATCCCGTGCCCGGTGAAGTCCCGCACCACCCCGTAGCCGAAGCGCTTGGCGTACGACTCGATGACCCGCCCGATGACGTTGATCTGGCGGCCCGGCTTGACCGCCTTGATCGCCCGGTTCAGCGACTCCCGGGTCCGCTCCACCAGCAGCCGCGACTCCTCGTCCACGTCGCCGCACAGGTAGGTGGCGTTGTTGTCGCCGTGGACACCGTGGATGTACGCCGTCACGTCGAGGTTCACGATGTCGCCGTCGCGCAGCACGGTGGAGTCCGGGATGCCGTGGCAGATGACCTCGTTGACCGAGGAGCACAGCGACTTCGGGAAGCCCCGGTAACCGAGCGTCGAGGGGTAGGCGCCGTGGTCGCACATGTACTCGTGCGCGACCCGGTCCAGCTCGTCCGTGGTCACACCCGGCGCGATGTGCTTGGCGGCCTCCTCCATCGCCCGCGCCGCGATGCGGCCCGCGACGCGCATCCGCTCGATGGTGTCGGCGTCCTGCACCTCCGGGCCGGTGTACGGCGTCGGGGCGGGCCTGCCCACGTACTCGGGGCGGCGGATGGATCCGGGAACGGAACGGGTGGGGGAGAGTTCCCCTGGTACGAGCAGCGACTGGCCAGACATGCCAGCGAGTCTAACCAGCCGTCGCGGGGGCACCCTTGCGACAGAGGAAGGAGCCGACATGGCCTTGTTCAAGAGGCGCGCCGTCGCGAAGGCGGGCGAGTGGTACTACTGCCTGAAGCACGGAACGGTCGAGGAGGGCCCGGAGTGCCGGGCGGCGGACCGCTTCGGCCCGTACGCGACCCGTGAGGAGGCCTCCCGCGCGATGGACACCGCCCGGGAGCGCAACCTCGACTGGGAGACCGACCCCAAGTGGCACGACACCCCGAAGGACGAGGACACCCCCTGACGGGCGGCCCCGGCGCGGACGCGGGCGCGCCGGGATGACGCTCCCGGCCCGCCGCGGCCCGCCCTACCACAGCCGGGGCGGCGGGGCCGTGAGCTGATCGGCCAGCCGGGACAGCCGGTCCCGGAACCGGTGCCGGCCCGGCGGCGCGGCCGGCAGCGTGTTCTCCCCGGCCGCGGCGCTCACCAGGTGCTGGACGATGTCCAGGTCCACCTCGTCCGCCTCCGCCACCGTCAGCGCCTCGTGCGCCAGCCCCCGCACCTCCCGGTCCCCGCCGTCCAGCGACAGCACCGTCGCCCCGGCCCGTCGGGCGTCGTGCACCCGCTCCAGCAGCGCCGCGTCCGGCCGCTCCGGCGCCACCACCAGCAGCGTCGCCCCGCGCCCGGCCGCCTCCAGCCGCCCCAGCCCCACCGACAGGTGCGCCGGACCGGCCGGCGCCGTCCGGTGCCGCACCAGCGTCGGCGCCAGCTCCGGCCGGCCCGACCAGGCCGCCTCGTCCACCAGGTGCGCGGCCAGGTGCCACGGCTCGTACCGCTCCGTCCCCACCAGCAGCAGCCCGCCGCCCCGCGGCACCACCGCGGACCGCAGGACCCCCGCGAACCGGCGCGCCGCCGCCGGCCACTCCGTACCGTCCAGGACCTCGCGCAGCAGCGCGACACGTACGGCATCCATGGCGCCGTATCGTGCCCCCGCCGGCGCCCCTGAGGCGGCCGTTCCGCGTCGTGTCACCCGCACGGGGGCACCCGCCGTCACGCCACGTACTGTCAGGGACCATGACTACTGATCCGTACGACCTCCCCGACGTCTCCGGGCTCGTCGTCGGTGTCCTCGGCGGCACCGGCGACCAGGGCCGCGGCCTCGCCTACCGCCTCGCCCGCGCCGGCCAGAAGGTGATCATCGGTTCGCGGGCCGCCGAGCGCGCCCGGGCCGCGGCCGCCGAACTCGGCCGGGGCGTCGAGGGCGCCGACAACGCCGAGTGCGCCCGGCGCAGCGACATCGTGATCATCGCCGTGCCGTGGGACGGGCACGCCGCGACCCTCACCGCGCTGCGCGAGGAACTGAGCGGCAAGCTCGTCATCGACTGCGTCAACCCGCTCGGCTTCGACAAGAAGGGCGCCTACGCCCTCAAGCCCGAGGAGGGCAGCGCCGCCGAGCAGGCCGCCGCCCTGCTGCCCGACTCGCGCGTCACGGCCGCCTTCCACCACCTGTCCGCCGTCCTCCTCCAGGACGAGACGGTCGACGAGATCGACACGGACGTGCTGGTGCTGGGCGAGAAGCGCGCCGACACCGACCTGGTGCAGGCCCTCGCCGCCCGCATCCCCGGCATGCGGGGCGTGTTCGCCGGCCGGCTGCGGGGCGCCCACCAGGTGGAGGCGCTGGTCGCCAACCTCATCTCGGTCAACCGCCGCTACAAGGTCCACGCCGGACTGCGCGTGACCGACGTCTGACGGCCGCCGGGCATGGGGGACACTGGACGGGCACGTCTCACGCCGTACCCGGACAGGAGCCGACCCCCATGCCCCGCCTCGCTCTGTACGCCCTCGCCGTCTGCGTCCTCGCGGTCGCCGCGGCCGTGGTCTCCTTCACCCAGGGCACCTGGCTCGGCATCGTGTGGGTGCTGCTGGCCGGTGTCTCCTCCAACATGGCGTGGTACTACCACCGCCGGGCCAAGCACGTCACTGGTCGATGATCGCCGAGCAGCCCGGGTGCTGCTCCTGCCAGAAGCGGTAGAGGTTCTGCCCGCAGTACGTCTCGACCTCCTGCACGCCCAGCCCGTCCAGCACCGCGTCGACCAGCCCGAAGAAAGCCTGGTTGACCTCCGGGACGAAGAGCAGCGCGAACACCGCGAGCAGCCCGAAGGGCGCGAACGGCTCCACCTGGCGGCGCACCTTGTACGACAGCCACGGCTCGATCACGCCGTAGCCGTCCAGGCCCGGCACCGGCAGGAAGTTCAGGATCGCCGCCGTCACCTGCAACAGCGCCAGGAACGCCAGCGCGAAGCGGAAGCCGGACGGCACGCCGTCCAGGCTGCCCAGCCAGAACGGGGCGGTGCACACGACGGCGAACAGGACGTTCGTCAGCGGGCCCGCCGCCGAGACGAGGCTGTGCTTCCACCGCCCCCGGATACGGTCGCGCTCGATGAAGACCGCCCCGCCCGGCAGGCCGATGCCGCCCATGATGACGAACACCACCGGCAGCACGATGCTCAGCAGCGCGTGCGTGTACTTCAGCGGGTTGAGGGTCAGATAGCCCTTCGCCCCGATGGTGATGTCACCGCCGTGCAGCGCGGTGCGGGCGTGCGCGTACTCGTGCAGGCACAGCGAGACGACCCACCCGGACGTCACGAAGAGGAAGACGGCGAGGCCCAGGTTGGCCGAGAAGCCCGTCCACACCGCCCATCCGGTGACCGCCATGACGGCGGCGATCCCGAGGAAGACGGGGCTGATCCTCCGGTCGCCGGTGCGGGAGGTGGCGGTGGCCATGGGGGGCGCTCCTGAGGGTGGGCGGGTCTGGTGGTGACCGACCGTACCGGACGCGGCGCGCGGGCCGGGGGCGGGGACAATGGGGCGGTGCGCATCTCCCTGCTCGGTCCCATACAGGTCCACCGCGCGGACGGCTCCGCCGTACCGGTAGGCGGGGCGCGGCTGCGCGCGCTGCTGACCGTCCTGGCGCTGCGCGCCGGGCGGACCGTCCCGGCCGGGCTCCTCGTCGACGAGGTGTGGGGCGGCGCGCCGCCCGCCGACGCCACCGGCGCGCTCCAGGCACTGGTGGGGCGGTTGCGGCGGGCGCTCGGGCCGGACATCGTCGTCTCGTCGGCGGGCGGGTACCGGCTCGGTGCAGACCCGGACGACGTCGACCTGCACCGCTTCGAGCGGCTGGCCGCCGAGGGCGTACGAGCCCTGGAGACGGGCGACCCGGCCGGGGCGGTGACCGCCCTGGACGAGGCGCTCGCGCTGTGGCGGGGCGGCGCGCTCGCGGACCTGCCCGACCGGGCGGCCGAGGCGGCGCCCCGGGAGGCCCGCCGCCGGGAGGCCCGCCGGGCCCGGCTCGCGGCGCTGCTGGCACTGGGGCGGGCGGAGGAGACGCTGCCGGAACTGGCCGGTCTGTGCGGCGAGTTCCCGCTCGACGAACCGCTCCAGGCGCTGCGGATCCGCGCCCTGCGCGCGGTGGGCCGCCCGGCGGAGGCCCTCGCCGCGTACGAGGCGGTACGCCGGGACCTGGCCGCCCGCCTCGGTACCGACCCCTGCCCCGAGCTCCGCGCCCTCCACACCGAACTCCTCACCCCGCCCCCGGCCCCCGGGGCGGCCGGTGTCCCAAGCAACGGCGACGGCGGCACCGGCGGGGCGCGGCGGGTGGGGAACCTGCGCGCGCGGTTGACGAGCTTCGTGGGGCGCGAGGAGGACATCGGGGCCGTCCTCGGCGACCTCGCGCGGGCCCGGCTGGTGACCCTGCTCGGGCCCGGCGGCGCCGGGAAGACGCGGCTGTCGCAGGAGGCGGCCGAGCGCGGCGGGGCCGCCTGGCCCGACGGGGTGTGGCTGGCCGAGCTCGCGCCGGTCGACGACCCCGACGCCGTACCGGACGCCGTGCTCACCGCCCTCGGGGCGCGCCAGACCGTGCTGCGCGGCGCCGGCGCCGAGGGGCTGCGGGCGGCCGAGCGGCACGGCGACACCGGCGACGCCCTCGTACGCCTCGCCGAACACTGCTCGCGGCGCCGCATGCTGATCCTGCTGGACAACTGCGAGCACGTCGTCACCGCCGCCGCCACCCTCGCCGAGCGGCTGCTGGAGGAGTGCCCCGGGCTCACCGTCCTCGCCACCAGCCGGGAACCCCTCGGCGTGCCCGGCGAGACCGTGCGCCCGGTCGACCCGCTGCCCGACCCCATGGCGCTGCGGCTGCTCGCCGAGCGCGGGGCGGCCGCGCGGCCGGGTTTCGACGTGGCCGACGACCCCGACGCGTGCGCCGAGATCTGCCGGCGCCTCGACGGCCTGCCGCTCGCCATCGAACTCGCCGCCGCCCGCCTCCGGATGCTCACCCCGCGCCGGATCGCCGACCGGCTCGACGACCGCTTCCGGCTCCTCACCGGCGGCAGCCGGACCGTCCTGCCCCGCCAGCAGACCCTGCGCGCGGTCGTCGACTGGTCGTGGGACCTCCTCGACGCACCGGAACGGGCGGTGCTGCGGCGGCTGTCGGTGTTCTCCGGCGGCTGCGACCTGGACGCCGCCGAGGCGGTCTGCGGCGGGCCGGAGGTGCCGGACGTCCTGGACGCCCTCGGGTCCCTCGTCGACAAGTCCCTCGTCGTCGCCGCCCCCACCGAGAGCGGCGACATGCGCTACCGCCTCCTCGAAACGGTCGCCGAGTACGCCGCCGAACGCCTCGACGAGGCCGGCGACCGGCCCGGCACCGAGCGCCGCCACCTCGTCCACTACCGCGAACTCGCCCGTACCACGGACCCGGAACTGCGCGGCGCCCGCCAGCGCACCGCGCTCGCCCGGTTCCAGCGGGAGTACGAGAACCTCCGCTCCGCGCTGCGCCGCGCCGTCGCCGCCCGCGACGAGCAGGAGGCGCTCTGCCTCGTGCTGTCGCTCGTCTGGTACTGGCACATGCGCGACCTGCGCACCGACGCCCTCCACTGGGCCGAGGCCACCGCCGCCCTCGGCCCCGACCCGTTCGCCCCGCCCGTCGCCCCCGCCCCGCCGCTCACCACGCGCTGCACCGACGCCCCGCCGCCGATGAGCGACGAGCAGGTGGCGGAGGCACGGCGCGGGGTGCGCCTGGTGCAACTGGCCAGCATGGACCACCAGACGGCGACCTGGACCACCCCGGAGGGGCTGGAACGGGCGCGCCGGATCAGGAGCGCGTACCGGCCCGGGCTGCCGCAGACCTGCTGGATGCCCGGCACCCTGTGGTGGTACGCGGTACTGCTCACCGGCGAGGCCGACCAGCTACGCGGCCTCCTGGACGACACCGTCGGGGCGTGCCGGGAGTACGGCTACGAGTGGGAGCTGGCCTGCATCCTCCAGATGCGGGCCAACGTGCTGGCCAACCGGAGCGACTGGGCGGGCGACGCGCTCCGCGACGCGGACGAGAGCCTGAAGGTCTTCGGCCGGCTCGGCGACTCGTGGGGCGCGGCCGAGGCGCTGTCGGCGCGCGGGGAGGCCCGGGAACGCCAGGGGGACCACGCGGGTGCCGCCGAGGACTTCCTGGCGGCCATGGAACACGCCGACCGGATCGGCGCCCAGGCCCAGATGTCGCTGCTGCGCGTCCGGTACGCCGAGACGCTGAACGAGACGGGACGGGGCGAGGAGGGTGAACGGATCCTGCGCGAGGTCCTGGCCGAGGGCCGGGGCTCGGGGCAGGAGGCGGTTCCCGCCGCGCGGCTGTTCCTGGCGCTGTGGCTGGGCCGCAGCGGCCGCACGGGTGAGGCCCGGAGCCAGCTCGACGTACTGATGGAGGAGTTCCGCCCCGGGGCGCTGGCGCTCTTCCAGGGCTTCACGCTCGGCGTGCACGCCTGGCTCGACACCCTGGAGGGCCACTACGACAGCGCGCTCGACCGGGTGTCCCATGCCCTGGCGTACGCCAAGGAGCCGCTGTCGGAGATGATCGCCCCGCACATGCCCGCCGTCCACCTGGTCACCGCGGCCCGCGCGCTGGCCGGTGTCGGCGGCCCGCGGGCGTACACGGCGGCCGTGCTGCTGGGCGCCAACGACGCGCTGCTGCCCGCCGGTTACGTCCGCAGCCCGATGGAGCGGGAGAGCCTGGAGGGCGCCGTGACGGCGACCCGTGCCCGGATCGGGGACGCCGCCTTCGACGCCGGGTACGCCGAGGGCGGCGGCCTCTCCGTCGAGGAGGCCGCCGCCCTGCTGGCCGGCGGGTGACGCTCAGGTCTTCCGGCGGAACCTGGACACCGCGAGCGGCGCCGTGACCAGCGTGATGCCGACCGCCCAGGCCAGCGTCATCCATACGGAGTGGGCGACCGGCCCGCCGTTGATGAGGTTCCGGGCGGCGTCGGCCAGGTTGGACAGCGGGTTGTAGTCGGTGAACGTCTCCAGCCAGCCGGGCATCGACGTCGGCGGGGCGAAGATCGAGGAGCCGAACTGCAAGGGCATCAGCACGAGCATGGCCACCCCCTGCACCGCCTGCGCGGTCTTCATGGTGAGTCCCAGCAGAATGAAGATCCACATCAGGGAGGCACCGAAGACCACCGACAGACCGACCGCCGCCAGCAGGTCCAGCACCGAGGTCTTGATCTCCAGACCGAGGAGGAAGCCCATGCCGAGGAGGATCGTGGTGGCGATCATCATGCGGCCCACCTCGACGACGATCTTCGCGACCAGGACGGACGACCGGGCGATCGGCATCGTCCGGAACCGGTCCATCACCCCCTTCTTGAAGTCGTCGTTGATGCCGGTCCCGACGGCCATGGCGATGTTGAGACCCATCATCGCCATCAGGCCGGGGGTGACGTAGTTGACGTAGTCCTCCTGGTTGCCCTTGCCGGCGATGGCGCCGCCGAAGACGTACACGAACAGCAGGATGAAGACGATCGGCATCAGGACGGCGTCGAACATCGACTCCGGGTCCTGCTTGATCTGAAGGGCGTTGCGGCGCACCAGGGCGCCGATGTGGCGGGCGTTGGCCCGCGGTCCGATGCGGCCCTCGCCGGGCGCCGCCGTCACCGTGCTCACGCGGCGACCTCCTCGGGGATCGTGTCGGACACCGCGGAGGACGTCTTCTCCCCGGTGATGGCCAGGAACACCTCGTCCAGGCTGGGCAGGTGGGTGCCGATGTGCGCGATGCCGAAGCCCCGGGCGGCCAGCAGACCCACCACCGCGGTCAGTTGGGCGTCGGTGAGGATCGGTACGTACAGCAGGCCCTCGTCCGGGACGACCGTCGCCCCCGCGACGCCGGCCAGTCCGCTGTCGCCCAGCGCGCGGGCCATCTCGGGCAGTTGGTCCGGGTCGACGGGCCGGACCTGGAGGGTGCGGCCGCCGACCCTGGCCTTGAGCTCGTCGACCTTGCCGCCGGCGATGACCCGCCCGCGGTCGATGACGGTGAGCTCGTGGGCCAGTTGCTCGGCCTCCTCCATGTACTGGGTGGTGAGCAGGACGGTCACGCCCTCGGCCACCATCCGCTGGACCTCGTCCCAGACCTCGTTGCGGGTACGCGGGTCCAGACCGGTCGTCGGCTCGTCCAGGTAGAGGACGGCCGGCCGGCCGATCATGGACGCGGCCAGGTCGAGACGGCGGCGCATACCGCCGGAGTACGTCATGACGGGCCGCTTGGCGGCCTCCGTCAGCGAGAACCGCTCCAGCATCCCGTCGGCGCGCCGGCGGGCGTCCTTGCGGGACAGATCGAGCAGCCGCCCGATCATGTACAGGTTCTCCCAGCCGGACAGCTTCTCGTCGACCGACGCGTACTGGCCGGTGAGTCCGATGGTGCGGCGGAGCTGCCGCGGCTGGCGCACGACGTCGTACCCGGCGACGGTGGCGGTCCCGGCGTCCGGGACGATCAGGGTGGACAGGCAGCGGACCAGCGTGGTCTTGCCGGCGCCGTTGGGGCCGAGGACGCCCAGGACGGTGCCCTCGCGCACGTCGAGGTCCACTCCGTCCAGTGCCCTGGTCGCGCCGTAGTGCTTGACGAGGCCTCGTACCTCGACGGCGTTGGTGTCGGATCGCTTCATGCCCCCATGGGAGCAGGGCCCGCCGACATGTCACCGACACCGATGACGGCCCACCGGCAGGTCGCCGACGGATCACCGACGGATCACCGACGGGCCGTGGTTCCCGCGTCCCTACGAGGACGCCGGGACGGCGTAGTCGCCGAATCCCACCCAGTCGACGAGGACACAGGGCTCGTCCCCGACCACCCAGGCGTCGTGGCCGGGCTCGACGGCGAAGAAGTCACCGGGGCCCACGTCGTCCTCGCTGCCGTCGTTCATGACGACCTTCATCCGGCCGCTGACGACGTAACAGGCGTGGGAGGCCTCGCAGCTCTCGGTGCCGGCGATGGGCTTGACGTGCTCGGTCCACCGCCAGCCCGGCTCGAACACGGCCCGTCCCACCGGGCCCCGGTCCGTGTTGACCAGATCGAGCCTCCCCTTGCCGTCCTCGAACGGTCGGGTCTCATCCGCGGAGTCGAAGTTCTTGCGGACGATTCCGGGCATGTCCACCACCTCCTGGGCGGCTGGGAACGGGCCCCCGAGTCCACTTCCCAGGCTACGGCCCGGACGAGCCGTCCACACGCCGGCGGCCGGCGCCCGCCCACCCGGGAGGTGACGGCCGACGGCCCGCCGATGGGGGAAGTCGGCGGGCCGTCGTCCGTACCGGGAGTGGCTAGTGGAAGGTGTGCTCCTCCTGCGGGAACGTTCCGCCGGTCACCTCGTCGGCGAACGCCCGCGCCGCGTCGCCGAGCGTCCGCCGGAGGTCGGCGTACTGCTTGGTGAACCGCGGCACCTTGCCGCCGGTCAGGCCCGCCATGTCGGTCCAGACGAGGACCTGCGCGTCCGTGTGGGGACCCGCGCCGATGCCGATGGTCGGGATGTGCAGGGACCGGGTGACCTCGGCGGCCAGCTCGGCCGGCACCAGCTCCAGGACCAGCGCGAAGGCGCCCGCGTCCTGGGCGGCCTTGGCGTCCCGCAGCAGCCGGTGGGCGGCCTCGTCGCCGCGGCCCTGCACCCGGTAGCCCATGGTGTTCACGGACTGCGGCGTCAGGCCCAGGTGCGACATCACCGGGATGCCGGCCTGGACCAGCATCTCGGTCTGCGGCAGCGACCGCTCGCCGCCCTCCAGCTTGATCGCGCCGACGCCCGCCTCCTTGACCAGCCGGGTGGCCGACCGCAGCGCCTGCACCGGGCCCTCCTGGTACGAGCCGAACGGCAGGTCGCCCACCACCAGGGCGCGCCTGGTGCCCCGGACGACGGCGGCGGACAGGATGGCGACCTCGTCGAGCGTGACGGGGACGGTGGTCTCGTAACCGAGGTGGCAGTTGCCCATCGAGTCGCCGACGAGCATGACCGGGATGCCGGCCTCGTCGAAGACGGACGCGGTCATCGCGTCGTAGGCGGTCAGCATGGGCCACTTCTCGCCGCGCTCCTTGGCGCCGGCGATGTCATGGACGGTGATGCGCCGAGTGCCCTTGCCGCCGTACAGCGCCTTGCCGCTGTCGGCGGGCTGCTTGGGGGCAGCCTGAAGCGTCATTGAAAGGCTCCTTCGTCATCTCGAGGCGCCCTCACGGCGTCCCCGGACCACGTCCATGGTGGCACTTCGTGCCGTACGGGGGGAAGTGGGTCCGCGGCCATCTCCGCCACACGCCCCCCGCCCGGCCCGGTTCCCGTTTTGTGCGCGTTCTGTCACAGCCCGCGCTCCGCCCGCAACCCCAGGAACCCGGCGCGCCGCCTCTTCGTCCTCGTGGCAGTACGCCCGTCCCCCGATCCCCTAGGGTCGGGTCCGGGGCGGGGCGTACGACGGAGCACGACGAGCAAGGCAGTGAGGACGGCGGCATGGCGCGGGTGGACGTGACGGAGACGGGGAACGGCAGCGCGCGGGACCAGCGGCGCACCGGATCCCGGGTCCGGTCGGTGCTCGACCGCTGGCGCGACGACCCGGGCATCTGGCGCCGGGGTGCCCTGCTGGCCTGCTGCGCCGTGCTGCTGGCGCTGCTGATGGTCTTCCACGCGCAGATCCCCAACAAGATCGGCAACCTGGGCAGTCTCACCGAGACGTTCCTGCCGTGGCTCGGCGTCTTCGTGCCGGTGATCATGGTGGCCGCGGTGGTGCGGCGCTCGGCGACCGCGCTGGTCGCCGCCCTGCTGCCGGGGGTGATCTGGCTCAATTTCTTCGGCGGGCTCGTCACCGACAAGTCGGGCTCGGGCGGGGACCTGATGGTCGTCTCGCACAACGTCAACGCCGACAACCCGGACCCCGGGGGCACCGCCCGCCAGGTCGCCGGCTCCGGGGCGGACATCGTGGCCCTGGAGGAGCTCAAGCCCGGCATGGTCCCGGTGTACGAGCGGGCGCTCGCCGAGACGTACCCGTACCACTCCGTCCAGGGCACGGTCGGCCTGTGGAGCAAGTACCCGATGGGCGAGAGCCGCCCGGTGGACATCCGGCTGGGCTGGACGCGCGCGATGCGCGCCACCGTGACCGCGCCCCAGGGCCAGGTCGCCGTGTACGTCGCCCACCTGCCGTCCGTGCGGGTCAAGCTGAACGCCGGGTTCACCGCCAACCAGCGCGACGACAGCGCCGACGCGCTGGGCGAGGCCATCGTCCGTGAGGACCTGGGCAAGGTCATCCTGCTCGGCGACCTCAACGGCACGATGAACGACCGGTCGCTCAACGCCGTCACCTCCCAGATGCGCTCCACCCAGGGCGCGGCCGGCGACGGCATGGGCTTCAGCTGGCCGGCCGCGTTCCCGATGGCGCGGATCGACCAGATCATGGTCAAGGGCGTGGAACCGGTCGCCTCCTGGACCCTCCCGGAGACCGACAGCGACCACCTCCCGATCGCCGCCCGCGTCACCCTCTGACACCGCGGGGCCGGGCGTCACCCGGCCGGGCGGTGACCGGTGGCACGGCACCCGGCACGGTGTTTGGCTGACGGGGGTCCGCCACCGATGGCGGACCCGCCCGGTCACGGGCCCCGGAGCTGGGAAAGGGCAGGTCGCCATGGCGAACAAGGAACAGAGGTTCCAGATCGACATCGACGGGATCGACCTGCCCGACGAGGTCGTCCAGCGCATCGACGCCGCTGTCCGCAAGGCCGTCCTCACCGAGCTGGCGACGGTCGATCTGCACGGCCGCGCCACCGACCTCCTGGCCCAGGGCTTCGCGGTGGAGTCGCTCGGCGGGCCGGGCCACCTCCAGGGACTCCGCGTCAAGGACGCGAGGACGGTCTAGGTGCCCGGTCCGGGCTCCGGTACCGGCGCGTCACCGGGAGCCGCCGCGGCCACGCGGGGCATGACGTGCCCGAGCGCGCCGTGCCACGAGGGTGCCGTGCTCATCGCCGTGCTGGGGGAGGACGGGCGCCTCGGCTACCTGCGCCCCGCGCTCCCCGTCGACGACGCGTTCGTGGCCGCCGCCGAGCGGCACGGCGACCCCGAGTCGCGGTTCCGGTTCGCCGACCGGTGCCGCGAGGACGGCTGCGAGAACTGGAGCGGCCGGGACTGCTCCCTCGTCGACACCCTGGTCGGCGCCGCGCCCGGCCCGGAGCCGGAGGCCGCCGCCGACGGCCTGCCCCGGTGTGCCGTCCGCGCCGACTGCCGGTGGTTCGTCCAGCGGGGCCCCCGGGCCTGCGCCGTCTGCCCCCTCGTGGTCTACCGGCCGGAACCCCGCCCGGTCGGCCAGGACCCGGACCCGGCGGTACCGGCGGACCGAAGGGGGCGGGGGCGGTCCGGGGACGTCAGCCCGTCGTCGTCTCGCGCCAGCGGTTGGTGATCGGCAGGCGCCGGTCCTTGCCGAAGCCCTTGGCCGAGATCTTGGTTCCCGGCGGGTACTGGCGCCGCTTGTACTCGGCCGTGTCCACCAGCCGCAGCGTCCGCGTCACCAGCTCGTCGTCGTACCCCCCGGCGACGATCGCGTCCTTGCCCTGGTCGCGGTCGACGTACAGCTCCAGGATCCGGTCCAGCACGTCGTAGTCGGGCAGCGAGTCGGTGTCGACCTGCCCCGGCCGCAGTTCGGCGCTCGGCGGCTTGGAGAGGGAGTTCTCCGGGATCGGCGGGGTCTGGCCCCGCTCCTCGGCCGCGCGGTTGCGCCACCGCGCCAGGCGGAAGACGGTCGTCTTGTACACGTCCTTGATGGGCCCGTACGCGCCGACCGAGTCGCCGTACAGCGTCGAATACCCCACCGCCAGCTCCGACTTGTTGCCCGGCGCCAGCACGATGTGCCCCTCCTGGTTGGAGATCGCCATCAGCATCGTGCCGCGCAGCCGCGACTGGAGGTTCTCCTCCGCCAGGCCCGTCAGGCCGAGCGAGCCCATGTAGGCGTCGAACATCGGCTCGATCGACACCGTGCGGAAGTTGAGGCCCGTGCGGCGGGCCAGCTCCGCCGCGTCGCCCTTGGAGTGGTCGGAGCTGTACTTGGACGGCATCGACACCCCGTACACGTTCCCCGCGCCCAGCGCGTCGCAGGCGATCGCGGCGACCAGCGCCGAGTCGATCCCGCCCGACAGACCGACCAGCACGGAACGGAAACCGTTCTTGGCGGCGTACGCCCGCAGCCCCACCACCAGGGCGGTGTACACCTCCTCGTCGTCGTCGAGGCGCTCCGCGTACCCGCCGGTCAGCTCCGCCTCGTAGGCGGGCAGCGGCTCCTCCGACAGCACGACCCGCTCGATGCGGAGCCCGTCGTCCACGACGCCCTCCGGGGCGTCCGGGGACGCCGCCGGCAGGTCCAGGTCCAGGATCACGCTGCCCTCGGCGAACTGCGGCGCCCGCGCCACGACCTCGCCGTCCTTGTCGACCACGATGGAGTCGCCGTCGAAGACCAGGTCGTCCTGGCCGCCGATCATCGCCAGGTAGGCGAGGGTGCAGCCGGCCTCCTGGGCGCGCTTGCGCACCAGTTCCAGCCGGACGTCGTCCTTGTTCCGCTCGTACGGGGAGGCGTTGATCGAGATCAGCAGACCCGCGTGCGCGCTGCGGGCGGCCGGGACGCGGCCGCCGTCCTGCCACAGGTCCTCGCAGATGGCGAGCGCGACGTCCACCCCGTGGACCCGGACCACCGGCATCGTGTCGCCGGGCACGAAGTACCGGAACTCGTCGAAGACGCCGTAGTTCGGCAGGTGGTGCTTGGCGAACGACAGCACCACGTCCCCGTCGTACAGCACCGCGGCGGCGTTCCGCGGCGCCCCGGCGGGCTGGCCGTAACGGGGCTGGGCCTTCTCCGTACGGTCCAGGTAGCCCACCACCACGGGGACACCGCCGAAGCCCTCCTCGGCGAGGCGCGCGGCGAGCGCGCGCAGCGCGCTGCGGGACGCCTCGACGAAGGACGACCGCAGGGCCAGGTCCTCGACGGGGTAGCCGGTCAGCACCATCTCGGGGAACGCGACCAGATGCGCTCCCTGCTCCACGGAGTGCCGGGTCCAGTGCACGATCGCCTCGGCGTTCCCGGCGAGATCACCGACGGTCGAGTCGATCTGATTCAGAGCGAGGCGTAGTTGAGGCACCCGGCCAGTGTAATCGTCAGAGCGACGCGATGTCCTGACGGGCCCGCCGGACGCGCCGGGCACGACGACGCGGGCGGGCCGCACCGGGCACGGCGACGCGGGCGGGCCGCGCCGGCCACGACGACGGGGGCGGGCCGCACCGCGCGCGTGCCACGCCCCCGTACCGGTGGAGCGGTCAGCGCCGCTCGTAGACCCGCCCCGCCCAGTCGGCCACCTGGGCGTCCGACAGGTGCCGGGCCAGGTCGGCCTCGCTGATCATGCCCACCAGACGCTTGTTCTCGATCACCGGAAGCCGGCGGATCCGGTGGCCCTTCATCTCGCGGAGGACCTCCTCCACGTCCGCGCTCGCGTCGATCCAGCGCGGGGTGCCCTTCGCCATCTCGCCCGCCTTGACGCGCGCCGGGTCGTGGCCCATGGCCACACAGCCGACGACGATGTCCCGGTCGGTGATGATGCCGCAGAGCCGCTCGTTCTCGTCGGCGACGGGCAGGGCGCCCACATCGAGGTCGCGCATGAGCTGCGCGGCACGGTCGAGGGTCTCGTGGGCGGGGAGCCACTCGGCTCCGGGGTGCATGATGTCCTTGGCGGTGGTCATGGGGTTCGTTTCCTCCGAAGACGCCGTACGGCGCCGTACGCGGTCCCCGAGCGCCTTCATTCTCGTCGCCGCCCCGTCGCCCCGCGACCGCTGCTCGGCCGTACGGCCGCCCCGGGCACCCCGGAGCGGCCGCACGGCGGCCGGCCGCCGCCGGACGCTACGGCTTCGCGCCGCGCTTCTCCAACAGGTCGGCCATCAGCAGGATCTCCGACTCCTGCGCGTCGACCATCCCCTGCGCCAGGTTCCGCTCCACCCCGGGACGGCACCGGTCCACACAGCCGCGCGCCATGTGCACCCCGCCCCGGTGGTGCTCGGTCATCAGCCGCAGGTACAGGACCTCCGCCTGCCGGCCGCTCGCCGTCCGCAACCGGTCCAGCTCGTCGGCCGTGGCCATGCCCGGCATCAGCGGGCCGGAGTGCCCCGGGCCGTGGGACGGCATGTCCATCCAGGCCATCGGCTCGCTCCCCGCCACCACCTTCGGCAACCCCCACATGTCCAGCCAGCCCAGCATCATGCCGCGCTGGTTGGCCTGGGTGTTGGCGATGTCGTACGCCAGCCGGCGCACCTCCTCGTCCTTCGTGCGGTCCCGCACGATGAACGACATCTCCACGGCCTGCTGGTGGTGCACCGACATGTCCCGCGCGAACCCGGCGTCCGCCGAGTCCTCGGCCGGCACGGCCGCGGCACGGCCCTCGGTCCCCGGGCCCGCCGACGCGACCGTCGCCGCCCCGGCGAACAGCAGCGCCAGCACCACCGCCGTCACCGCCGCCCAGTGCGTACGGGTCACTGCGGGTCCAGCCCGTTGGTGCACGCCGCGCCCGGCTCGGGCGTCTGCGGGCCCTGCACGTACTTGGTGAAGAAGGCGTCCACCCGCGGGTCGTCGGCACCGTCGACGGTGACCTGCTTGCCCCACGCGCTCAGCATGATCGGACCGGCCTGGCCCTCGACCGGGCTCATGAAGGAGTACGAGGTCTTGCCGACCTTCTCCGCCAGCTTCTTCACGTCGTCCGCCGGCGCCTTGGAGTTGTACGTCACCCACACCGCGCCGTGCTCCAGGGAGTGCACCGCGTTCCGCTCGGGAACCGGCTTCTTGTACACGTCCCGGTCGCAGTTGAGCCACACCTGGTCGTGGTCACCGCCCACCGGGGGCTTCATCGGGTACGTCACGGACTTGGTGACGTGGTTGCGGCCCAGCTTCTTGGCGTCCCAGGACTTCTCGTCCTCGATCGGCGCCTTGGCGGCCGCCTCCTGCTGCTCCTGCTCCTTGTTCTCCTTGTTCAGCACGTATCCGCCGAAGCCCACGAGGCCGGCGACCACGAGAGCGCTGACGGAGATGGTGATCACGCGGTTGCGGCGCTCACGGGCGCGCTCGGCGCGGCGCATCTCCTCTATTCGGGCACGGCGGTCGGCGGTGGACGATCGGTTGGCAGCCATGGTGGGGGTTTCCTTGTCGGATGTGGAGGGTCGTCACTGCTGGGTCCGGGACTGCGGCGGGCTGCCCTAGGTCCGCAGCACCTGGAGGACGTGGAGGTCCGGCGCGCGCGGCCGGACGCCGGAGGCGGCGGGCCGGCCGGCGGGAGCGGTTGCCCCCGCCCGCACCAGGCCGTCCGGCTGGGCCGGCGGGTCGAGCGGCGGGGCGGTGAGGACGGCGGGGGTCAGGTACGGGAAGAGCCCGCAGTCGCCCCGGTCGTACGGGCAGATGTACTCGCCGGCTTCGTGCCCCGTCCCGTACCCGGAAGCCGGGTGCCCGGCGGCGGTGCTGCCGGCCACGGGGCCCCGGTGCCCGGCCCCGGCGCCGCCGTGCGGGGCGACACAGACGAAGAGCGCGGCGAGCAGCGTCGCCACGGCGCCCGCGAACGCCATGGGACGCGCGATGCGTATGAGCCCGTGGCCCCCCATGGGCGCTGATGGTAATGGGCCGCCGTCCGGTCAGCCACGCCCGTCCGGCGTACAGAGCGCCAGCAGCGCCACGTCGTCGGCCACCTCACCGGCGTACGACGCCAGATCGCGCCACACCTCACGCACCAGCTCCACCGGCGAGACGGGCCACGTCTCCGCCCGCAGCCGGGTCTCCAGCGGGTAGAACGCGCCCGTCGCGTCCCGCGCCTCCGTCACGCCGTCCGTGTGCGCCAGCAGCACGTCCGACGGCCGCAGCGGCACCGTCACCGCCTCCGGCGCCCGGTACTCCCTCAGCCCCAGCCCCAGGGGCGCGCCCGGCGCCAGCTCCACCTCGCGCGGGCCGTCCCCGTCCACCAGCAGCGGCGCCGGGTGCCCGCAGCTCAGCACCCGTACCGCCCTGCCGCCCGGCGGGAACTCCATCAGCACCGCGGTCGCGAACACCTCCGTCTCGCCCCGCCCCGCCGAGTCCACCACCAGCCGCCGGTCCAGCCGCCGGGCCACCCCGGCCAGCTCCGGCTCGTCCAGCACGGCCTCCCGGAACGTCCCCAGCAGCGCCGACACCGTCCCCACCGCCTCCAGGCCGTGCCCCTTCACATCGGCCACGATCGCCCGCACTCCGTACGGCCCGTCCTGCACGTCGTACAGGTCCCCGCCCACCAGCGTCCCCCGCTCCGCCGCCCGGTACAGCGCCCCGCACCGCACCGGGCCCACCCGCTCCGGCATCGGCGGCAGCACGGCGAGCTGGGCCGCCTCCGCCACCGTCCGCACCGACACGAGCTGCGCGTCCCGCCGCACCCGCACCCCGGCCAGGATGACGCTGACCGCGCCGATCAGCCCGAAGGCCAGCAGGTCGCCGTAGGTGACGTCGTCGGCGCGGATGGCGGGCATCAGCAGCAGCCCGAACAGGGTGCCCGCCACCATGGCCGTGCCGAGCATTCCGTACAGCAGCGAGGTCAGGGGCGGCACCACGGCGAACGCGAAGCCGAGCTGCACGCTCCTCGGGGTGGTGAGCTGGACGACCACCAGAAGGACCATCGTCAGCCAGGGCAGCAGACGCAGCCAGGCCGGCGGCTTGCCGGCGCCGGGCAACTGCTGGGTGCCACGGTCCATGGGACCAGTCTGCGAGGCCTCCGTTACCTACGCCACAGAGGTCCATGCACTATGGGTTCGCAACGTGCACGAAACCGTGTGGTGGCATGCTGGCCTGATCAGCGAGGATGGGTGTGGACATGGACAAGCAGCAGGAATTCGTACTCCGTACGCTCGAGGAGCGCGACATCCGCTTCGTGCGCCTGTGGTTCACGGACGTGCTCGGCTTCCTGAAGTCCGTCGCCGTGGCCCCCGCCGAGCTGGAGCAGGCCTTCGACGAGGGCATCGGCTTCGACGGCTCGGCGATCGAGGGCTTCGCCCGGGTGTACGAGTCGGACATGATCGCCAAGCCCGACCCGGGAACCTTCCAGATCCTGCCGTGGCGGGCGGAGGCACCGGGCACGGCCCGGATGTTCTGCGACATCCTCATGCCCGACGGCTCCCCGTCCTTCGCCGACCCCCGGTACGTGCTGAAGCGGATCCTGGCCAAGACCTCCGACCTCGGCTTCACCTTCTACACCCACCCCGAGATCGAGTTCTTCCTGCTGAAGGACAAGCCGCTGGACGGCACCCGCCCCACCCCGGCGGACAACTCCGGCTACTTCGACCACACCCCGCAGAACGTCGGCATGGACTTCCGCCGCCAGGCGATCACCATGCTCGAGTCGATGGGCATCTCGGTCGAGTTCAGCCACCACGAGGGCGCCCCCGGCCAGCAGGAGATCGACCTCCGCTACGCCGACGCGCTGTCGACCGCCGACAACATCATGACGTTCCGCCTGGTCATGAAGCAGGTGGCGCTGGAGCAGGGCGTGCAGGCCACCTTCATGCCCAAGCCGTTCTCGGAACACCCCGGCTCGGGCATGCACACCCACCTCTCCCTCTTCGAGGGCGACCGCAACGCCTTCTACGAGTCGGGCGCCGAGTACCAGCTCTCCAAGGTCGGCCGCTCCTTCATCGCGGGCCTGCTGCGCCACGCGGCGGAGATCTCGGCCGTCACCAACCAGTGGGTCAACTCCTACAAGCGCATCTGGGGCGGCTCCACCCGCACCGCCGGCTCGGGCGGCGAGGCCCCCTCGTACATCTGCTGGGGCCACAACAACCGCTCCGCCCTGATCCGCGTCCCCATGTACAAGCCCGGCAAGACCGGCTCCGCCCGCGTCGAGGTCCGCTCCATCGACTCCGGCGCCAACCCGTACCTGACGTACGCGGTGCTTCTGGCGGCCGGCCTGAAGGGCATCGAGGAGGGCTACGAACTCCCCGCCGGCGCCGACGACGACGTCTGGGCCCTCTCCGACGCCGAACGCCGCGCCATGGGCATCGAGCCGCTCCCGCAGAACCTGGGCGAGGCGATCTCCCTGATGGAGCGCAGCGAACTGGTCGCCGAGACCCTCGGCGAGCACGTCTTCGACTTCTTCCTCCGCAACAAGAAGCAGGAGTGGGAGGAATACCGCTCCGAGGTCACCGCCTTCGAGCTCCGCAAGAACCTCCCGGTGCTGTAACCCCAGGTCAGCCCCACTTTCGCGGTTGCACGCCACTCCGGGCCGACGGTCACCGACCGCCGGCCCGGAAGCCGTGTCAGCCGCCCTGGGCCGTCTGTGGGCCGTCGGAGGTGGGAGAGGCAGCCCGGTACATGGTGTCCACGGCCTTTCGCGCCCGGCCGTCGCTGCTCGGCATCAGGTGCGTATAGACGCGCAGGGTGAACCCCGGGTCGCTGTGTCCGAGGTACGTGCTCACCACCTTCACGTTCTCGCCGGCGTCCAGCAGAACCGACGCGTAGAAGTGCCGGAGCGCATGCATCCCGTGCTCACGGGCGGCCTGGTGCCGCTCGCCGGCCGACGGCTGCGGGATGACGCCGGCGGCCACGAGCGCGGGCTTCCACACTCGCGTGTTGAAGTCCGTACGCCGCACGGCCCCGCCCCCGTCGATCCGGGTGAACAGCAGGTGCTTAGTCACGGGCGGCCCGTCCGGGCGCAGCCAAGGCAGAGTGACGGCAACCGGCCGGAACCGCGCCATGTGTTCCTCCAGGACGCGCGCGACACGGTCGGGGAGCGGCACATCCCTGACCTTGTTGCGCTTCGGCGGACTGAAGACGAGGTGCCCGTTCGCCACCTTCACCTGGCACGCGACGTGCAGCCAGCCCGTGTCGAACCTGACCTGGTCGTCTGCCAGGCCGAAGATCTCGCCCTGCCGGAGACCGCACCCCGCGCCGAGGTCGACCGCGGCCTGGTACTGCGCCGGCAGCGCCGAGCGCACAGCGAAGACCCGCTCCGACGACCACGGGACGACCCGCGTGTGGCCCGGTTCCGGTGGCCGGACGGACCTTGCATGGCACGGGTTCTTCTGGAGGTGGCCGTCGTCCACGGCAGCGTTCAGGACGGTCGAGACGCTGTTGTAGATGACGCGCCGGTACGACGACGCTGGCACGGCGCCCTCCAGCTTGCTCAACCAGTCACGGATGTGCCCGGGCTGGAACGACCCGAGCGGCCGTGTGCCGAGGTACGGGATCGCGTGACTGCGAATCTGCACCACCACGGAAGAGCGTGTGGTCATGTCCGTGGTCTGAGAGGCCAGCCACGTTTCCGCGTACTCGCGGAAGGTGACGCGGCCGGCCGTCGGGTCGATGTACTGGCCGCGCGACATGTCGGCCTCGATCGCAGCGAGCCACTGCTCGGCAAGGCGCTTCTGCCGGTCGGGGAAGCTCTTGGACTTCTCCGTGCCGTCGGGGCCGATGTAGCGGGCGCGGTAGCGCATGCCGGAGCCGTGGCGGTCGCTCTTGACCCGTCGCGCTCTGCCGTCGGGGCCGGCTTCGGTCTTGTACCAGCGGTCTTGGATGTGGCCTGCCATGGAGGGGTGGTCCCTTCTGGGGTACGACGAGAGCGGGCCGCCGGGCGGCCCGCTCTCGTGGCGTATGGGTGGTTGGAGGTGTCAGGCGGCGTCGGCGGCCATTCGCTCGGCGGCCCAGCGGTGGACTGCCGCAGGGTCGTAGCGGATGTGCTTGCCGACGCGGAAGCCGGGCGGGCCGGTGCGCTTCTTGCGCCACTGGTAGACGGTCTCTTTGGGCACGTCGAAGAGCTCGGCGATGTCGTCGGGAGTGAGGTAGCGGTCCGGGAGTCCGGCCCGGAGCGTGGTCCGGGGGTCGGTATCGGGTCTCACTGGGTGCCCTCCGGAAGCGGCGTTGGGCGGCTTGGGCGTCCGCATGTGTCCGAGGTGCGGATTTCTGCGTCACTGCGTCATCTGCGTCACGTCATCCGTCTGAGCTGGGGGTTCTGGTGACGCAGTGGCTGCTGGCGTGCGTCATCGGTGACGCAGGGCTTGCGTCACCGATGACGCACGTGACGCGGAATGACGCAGCCGCAGCCGTCTGCGTCACTCCTGTTGCGGCAGGTCACGGGGCGTTTACGACTCCTGAGTGACGCAGATGACGCAGCGTCTTTCCCCTTAGGACGAAGGGAGGGGTTTTGTTGTGGTGCGGTGCGGCTCAGGGAGTGAATGCGGAGCCGCTTCGCGGCGCGACCCTTGGGCGGCGGCGGGCCGCCGAACTGCAAGAGGAGCACGTCGTCGTGGCGCCCGGTGCTCTTCTTGCTTGTCCGCGCCGTGCCGTCGTGGCGCGGCAGGTCAGGTCAGCGCTTCCTGCTGGTGTACGGGAGGTGTGGGCGGGCGGGTCATGGCGATGTAGCGGGCGGAGCCGGTGCGGCCCCAGTCGATGAGCACACCCCGGGCAGCCAACGTCGGCTGGAGGCGCTTGAGACGGTCGGAGAGGACTTTGCCGGTGGTGGGCCACCCCTTGGGCAGGGGACGGCACTCCTCGCCGCTGTAGAGGCTGGTGAGGGCATACAGCCACTCCGAGGAAGTCATCCGGGTCTCACTGCCCGGCATCATGTCGGCGGCCTGCTTCAGCACGGTCTGGGCCAGCAGGTCACCCTCGATGACGTCGTCGTTGAGGTCGTCCAGGCTGGCCCGGTAGGCGTCCAGCGAGCCGAAGCCGGTCGCGGCGTCAAGCTGCGCGCACAGATGCGCGAAGTCGGCCATCCGCAGGTCGGCCGGGATGTCCGCCTCGGCGGCCCGCACCTTCACCGTCAGGTCCAGGAGCGAGCCGAGGATGACGGGCAGCACCTCCTCGTACTCCGCCCACAGCTCCGCCTCCGTCCGCCGTACCCGGGGGCGCTCCAGACGCAGCGGGAGGAGCCGTTCGGCGAGGTCGGGGCGGATGACGCCGACGTCGATGCCGGTCAGCAGCATGGGGCGGCGGTAGCGGGCGCGGAAGACGTCCCCGTCGGTGAACAGGGCGCGCTTGACGTTCTCGGCGCCGGTGACGATGCAGCACATGGCGTCGGACAGGTCCGGGGTCATGTGGGAGAGGTTGTCCAGGGCGGTGACCCACCCGGCGGCGACGGCCGCCGTCAGGTTCTCCTCGTCCTTCGGGGCGCGGCGCAGGTCGCCGCTCATGCCCTCGATGATCCGCACGAGCATCCGCCCGGCGGTGGACTTCCCCGCGCCCTGGGGGCCGGTGAGGAACGGCGCGGGGACGGGAACGGACGGTTCGAGGCAGCCGATGAGCCAGGCGATGGCCAGGCACTCGGTCTCCGCGGTGGCGAAGTTGGTCAGCCTCAACAGCAGGTCGATGCCCTTGCCGTCGGTGTCCTTGGCCGGCAGGGGCAACTCCCCGGTGAGCTGGGTACGCCGCCAGCAGACCTCACGCGGGTCCGGGACGGTGATGTCCCACCCGGTGGGGTGGATACGGACCGACTGCCCGTCGTTGCGGCCCAGGTCCAGCCACGTGGCGCCGTCGAAGCCGGGCGCGACGCGGATGTGCACGGGCTGGGTGTCCTCGGTCAGCGCCAGCGCCTCGATCAGGTCGAGGGCCTCCTTGAGGGCGGTGCCGTTGAACACGCCGACCCCGTCGCGGAAGAGACCGACCATGAGTTCCTGCCGGTGGCTCCCCGTGGTGCCCTGGGAGCGGATCGGCCGGGCCACGGGGTGGCCGTTCCTCTGCGCGTATACGGTCCCGTCGGCCGTGCGGAAGTACCGGAAGTGCGCCTGCGCGTAGTCGGTGATGACCTCGCGGGCCGGGGTCTTCTCGTCCTCGGACATGCCTCACATCCCCAGAGCGGTGCGGGCGTTGGTCCACGCGTCGGTGCAGTGCCGCAGGCTCTCGCCCTTGGCCTGCGCGGCGGCAAACAGCCGCCCCACGTGCACGTCGGTCAGGCAGCCGCACCGGCCATGCACGGACAGCACCGCGAGGAACGTCCGGTACACGGTGGCGTGCACCGCGCTGGAGGCCTCGGTGATGCGCTGCTCCGCCATGGCGATGCCCCGTTCCAAGTAAGCGGGCGTGCGGTGACGGCATTCCCCGGTGTCCGCCCGTGCGGGCGCAGCGAGGGCAGGCGGCGCCGGCCGACTCGGGGACGGCTTCTTCACGGCTAGTGCGCGGACGGCGTCCGGCAGGGGGGCGATGGTGCCAGCGCCGAAGCCGAGCCACCGGGCGTAGGCCATGGTGGACTTGATGTCCACGCCCGGTCGTACCGCGTTCGCGGACTGCATGGCACCGAGGTAGAGCCAGTGCTCGCCGCGCGTGGTCGGCACGGTCTGTGTGGTGGGCAGGGTCTCGCGGGCCCATGCGATCGCGTCGGCGTTGTCCAGGTCTACAACCGTCAGACCGGCCCCGCCGGGGTGGTAGGCGACCGCCTCGGCTCGCAGCCAGGCGCGGCGCCAGGGGCCGGAGGTGAGGACGTGCGGGTCGGTGGTGGCGGCGGCCCAGCCGTGGCAAGGCCCGGGGCAGTTGCACGGTCCGGAGTTCTTCATGTTCGGCCGGCCGCCGCAGGCGTTGCCCTGACAGCGGCGGCAATTGCCGAACGGGACCTTGCCCGCTCGCAGCGGCAGCACCGGGATCTGCGAGGCGGCGAGGCTCAGCGCAGTGTGCAGGAGGTCGAGCGTCGTGCTCATGCCGCCACCTCCAGTGTGGGGGCGAGCGTGGCCAGGGCTCCGCGGCCGATGTGCTGCGTGTAAGCCGGGGGGATGCACTCGCGGATGCCGTCGCGGTTCATCCACTCCACGCCCATGACGCGGCGGGCGTGGGCGACGCCGGAGAAGTTGCCGACGAACTGCCCGAAGTGGCCGGGTGGGATGGGACGGCCCATCTTCGCGACCGGCGCCGCATGGGCGGGGTGGGCCGGGGTGGTGAGAGACCACAGCCCGGTCTCGAACCAGCGGTGCCGGTAGGTCGCCATGTCGAACATCGCGCCGCACAGCATCACGGGCGTCTTCAGGTGGGGCACGGCGCCCCGTACGTTCTCGATGACGTAGGGGCGGCCGGTGGTCTGAAGGGCGGCCCGGGTGGGGGCGATCAGGTCCGGGTGGGCGTTGCCAGTCAGGCGCTGGGTGTCGCTGTAGAACTGGCAGGGCGGGGAGGCGTGGATGAAGTCGAACTCCGCGCCGTGCTCGCGGATGAAGCCGACCGCGTCGCCCTGGATGAAGGTGAAGGGGTAGCGGGGCTGGGGGCTGGTGTCGATGCCGGTGACGTCGAACCCGGCCAGGTGGTAGCCCATGCCGGCGCCGCCCTGGCAGCAGAACGCGTCCAGCAGACGCGGACGGGCGCCGTCTCGCCGGATCGGGACAGGATGAGTCATGCTGGAGACCTCCGTAGGTCTACTCGTGGACTGGAGAGCAGGGCGGCCCGAGGCTTTGGCGAGACGCGGGCCGCCCTTGTCGTTGCTGGAATCAGGCGCTGTCAGATGGCCGGGATGGCGTCGACGAGTGCGGTGACGAGTCGGTTGATGGGTTCGGCGGCGCCGGTGGAGGCGAGGAAGAAGCCGAACCCGGCGGCGGTGAAGGCGCTGCCGGCGCTGAGGCTGTGGGAGCGGAGCAGGAAGAACAGGACGAGCCCGAAGAGGGCGACGAGTGAGACGGTCACGGCCATGACGTGATCTTCCTTCCGGGTCAGTGGCGGGGCGGGATGGTGGGACGGCGGGGGCGGGTCCCAGCGGCGTGGATGTCGCGGCTGCTGTTGAGCAGTCGGCGGCCGACGCGCAGCCGGTAACGCTGGCCGTGGCAACGGCGGCAGACCTTGATGCCCTTGCGGACCTGCCGAATGCCGGTGCCCTGGCACTTGCGGCACGGTCCGAACGGCTTGACCAAGCACAACAGTGCGTAACCGGCGAGCGTGGCCATGATGAGGGCGCTAGCGGTAAGCATGACGGGGCGACCTCCCTTTCCAGGGCGGTTTCGAGGGTTCTTGCAGGTGGGCCGCTAGACGCTAGTTCGCTGATCAGCGGCCCTTTGGGTTGCTAGTGGGGCTGCTAGACCTAGCGGCGGTGGGTGCTAGGTCTAGCAGCGCTGCTCGGCTAGGCGGCGGCCCGGTCGGCGTCACGCCGTGTGATGGCTGCGGTGATCGCTGTGCGTTCGATGCCGCGCCGGTTCTTGCCCTCGCCGGTGTCGGTCTGGCCCCAGACCTGGCCCGGTTTGATGCCCCAGGGCTTGAGTGCGGCGGTGACGTTCTCGCCCTTCCACCCGCCGTACGTCTCCGGCCGCAGCTCCGCGAGCCGGGCGGCGATGCGCTCGCACCACACCGCCTTCTCGCCGGCGGGGATGACGTCCAGGACGTCGGCGAGGATGTCCGTGCTGTTGGTCTTCTCCGGGCCCTTGCCGATGGCGTGGCCGGTGACGTTGCCGTACTCCTCGCGCAGCTTCCGGGCCCGCTCAACGACCTGGGCGGCGCCGACCGCGTCGACGAACGCGGAGGCGACGATCCGGGGGTCGTCGCCTTCGCCGGCCATCCAGCAGATGCCCCGGTCGGAGCGGGAGAACATGGTGGCCCGGTATCCGGCCTTGTACATCGACGTCCCCAGCACCATGTCGTTGGCGGGCTGGCCCATGACCTTCAGGCAGAACCGCAGGACCGCGTTCGCGCTGATGCCGGTGGGCAGGGATTTGGCGTCGGGGCGCTGGGTGCCGAACATGGCGACGATGCCGAGCGCGGGGCCGCGCTTGACCAGGTCGGTGCAGATCGCCTCGATCTCGCCGCCGTGCTCGTCGTGCTCGAACGCGACCTGGCATTCGTCCAGCCCCACCACAATCGGGTGCAGCCCCAGGCTCTTGTCACTCGCCAACTCCGGCGTCACCTTCGACTCAGGGCACCGGGTGCGGGGAAGCTCCCGGATAACCTTCGCCCGCCGGCGCAGCTCCTCCTTCAGCTCCCGCAGGGCGTCGAGGACGTAGGCGATGTCCTCGGGGTCCTCGCCGGCGCGGTAGCGGTGGCAGACCGGCTCCAGGGCGCCGAAGTCGCCGGTGCCCTTGAAGTCGAACGCGTGCAGCTCCGCCCGCGGGTCCAGGGCGGCGATGAGCAGGAGCAGCCGCATGAGGAACGTCTTGCCCATGCGGGGGATGGAGCCGACGACGACGGCCGCGAACATCAGCGTCACGGCCACGTCCCGCATGCGCTGGTCATTGCCGAAGACGACCGGCTTGAACAGGTCGACCTGCCCCGACTTCAGCAGCGGCCACGCAGGCTTGGTCGTCTCGTTCATCGGCTTGTCGCCCACCCACAGAATCAGCCGGCCCTCATGCTCGCTCGGGTCGGGGGAGGGCCACACGCAGCCGACCTTGCGCCGAAGGCCAGAAGCGAGGGGCTTGCGGGCCTCCATGATGTCCTCCGGCGTCACGCCGTACGGAAGGTCCAGGTCGGCGCGGTAGCCGGGCCCGTCCCGCACAATTTCAGAGACGAACCGCAGACCGTTCATCTCCCCGCCCTTCTTGATGGCGGCGGAGATCTTCGCGTTCCCGATGCTGTCCAGCCCGCGCAGCACAATTGAGCCGGTGAGCTTTTGGATTTCGGTCTTCAGCACGGCGGGGCCGACGACCGGCGCGTCGGGCTGCTGGCCGGCGAACCCGAGCAGCAGCACGCCGCCGGCGGCGAACGCGTACAGGTACGCGGGCGCCAGGACGTAGAGCCACAGGGCGAACCCGAGACCGAAGACGGCGGCCACGAGGGTGACCAGGCCGCGCAGCCGGATGCGTCCCGACCGCAGCCGGGCCAGGCGCATGTACTCCTCGACGTCCTCCGTGCAGACGGCGAAGTCCCGAAGGGGGGCGGCTTCCCGGTCCCACACCCACCGGTTGGTGGAGGCGATGAACCGGCAGGCGCCCCGCGGGGACATCAGGGCCAGGCGTCCGGCATACACCGGCAGGCGCACCCCGTGGTACAGGCTCGCGTAGCCGAGGTTGGCGCCGGCGTGGCGGGCGGTGGCCAGGAAGTCACGCCGGTTGGTCAACCACCCGGCGAGCACCGGCTTGCGCTTCTCCACGGTCACCTTCGGGTCGGGAAGGTTCGGGTTGTCCACCGGCACCGGCGGGGCCGGCGCGTCGTCGCCGATGTCGGGCACCGGGTGCAGGTGCGCGGGGCGGGAAGGGTCGGTCATGCTGGGGCTACTCCTGTCTGGCGCTGTTGCTGGACGGGGAGGGGCCCGGGGGCGGCCCGATTCCTTGGCCGGGACGGCCGCCCCCGGGGCGTAGCTACTTGCGCTTGCCGGCGCGCTTGCGGGCGCCGTCGATGATCCGGTCGACCTTGCGCTGAAGGTCGCGCTGGTCGACGTCGGGGCCGGCGAGGTCCCGCTTGCACATCCGGGCCACGCACCAGGCGACGGTGGCCTTCTCCCTGGCGGTGAGCTTCGGCTGATCCATCACTTCTCTCCTTCGGTGGTCAGCGGCCCTGGGCCCAGCGGAACAGGCCCACGACCTGGTCGGTGACGTCGGTGACACGGCCGGACTCCAACTCGTCCGCCCTGGCCTCGTAGCGCTTGGCGGCGTCGTCCTTACCGCGACTGCGCAGCACCTTCGCCGCGTCACGGTTCTTGTCGGCCTGGGCCTTCATGCGGTCGAACACGTGGTTCTCCTTCAGGTGCGGGCCGGGTCTGTCCCGGCTCCCCGCCCCTCCCGGTGGTGGCCCGGGAGGGACAGGCAGCCGGTCAGCGGACCCTGTCACCGGACCTGAACGCACGGCCCCCTCGGCGGCCCCTGGTCGCGCTCTTGCCGGCGTCCTGGCCGCCCACGGCGCGGACGACGCTCACGACCCCCCATGCAAGGGCGACGGCCAGGAACGCGAGGATCGCCAGGTTCGCGACGATGGCGGTGAGCGCGCCGACGAGCAGCGGGCCGAAGTAGACCCCGGCCGCCACCGCCCCGGCGCCGACCCCGGATCCGAGCGCGACGCGCTGCACGGTGCGGTCCGGCGGGGCCTGGTGGATGTGCTGGTGGACGATCTGCGGCTGCACGGGCTGGTGGATGGCGGGCAGGCGGTCGGTGTAGACGTGGGTGCCGTCCGGGAGCTGCACCACCCGCACGGGTTCGGGAAGGTTGGACATGGCTGCCTCCTCGGGCAGGGTCAGGCGGCGTGCTGGGTGTCGGGGTAGGCACATGGGGCGCACATGCCGAGCGAGGGCGGGATGACGTAACCGGCATCCCGGTGGCACTGCGGGCAGGTGCGGCGGGCGGTATTCGCCTTGGCCAGGGCCGCCCGTTTCGCATCGGTCATGGGCCGGACCGGCTTGGCCAGGTCGATGTGGTAGAGGTAGGCGGTCAGAGGGCCTCGGCGGCGACGGGGGCGTTCGAGCTGAGCCGCCACGTCCTGGCCGCCGGGCCGCAGACCTTGTGCGCGGAGCTGGCGGCGGGTGGCGTAGCCATCCGGGGCCAGGCGCCAGCGGAACACCGGCAGCGCCCCCATCACGCCACCTCAGCCGCCGCAGCGGCTCGTTCGGCGAGAAGGGTGTCCCGCAGAAGCCGGGCGTTCGCCGGTGACGTACGGACCGCGCGGCGGATACCCTCGCCGGTCACCTTCGCGTCCGGCCAATCGGCCGTCGCGGCCCTCGCCTCGGCGAGCAACTGATCCGGCGTGCGCTTGGGACGGGTCGACTTCGCCACCTCCGGCAGGCGGCCGGTGGCGCGGCGCGGCCGGGCCGACTCAGCCGCTACTGCCCGCCGCTCGATCGAGGTCACCGGAGCGGACATGGCCGGAGGAAGCGGCTTGAAGGGCGGGGTCGACTTGCCCAGGTCGACCGCGACCGGCTCGGGCACGGTCAGTCGGGTCAACGTGACCACGGGGTCCGGGGTCGATTCGGGCAGGTCAGCCGTAGACCGTTTCCTGCTGATCTGTGACGATTCCTCCGCATTCGACTCCAGGCTGGAATCGAGGGCGGGTGAGGCGGTGATGCCGCCGAACATCGAGGCGAGCGCGGCATCCGCGCCGGCTGTGACCCGTTCGCGCTGGACATCGAGGAGCCTCGATCCGAGTGCTACGTCCCCGACTCCGACTTTGCGAGCCAGCCGCCACGACTTCCGCTCGGACCATGTCCTGACGCGACCGCTCGGGTGCTGGGTGGCGCGGGCACGGTGGTAGGCGAGCGCCTGCACCAGATCGGCGGTACGGCGTTCGTTCTCCGCGTCGCGGCCGTCGGTGTGCACCACAATCCGCCGGGCCAGGAACGCCATGCCCTCAGCCGAGACGGACATGCCCATCGGGGTCAGCGCGTAGATCACGGTCCGCCCCGGGTCGGGGGCCGCCATCGCTCCCATGACGGCGGCGGCGGCCGGCAGCACCCACAGACCCGCGCGGACGATGCGCGGGGAGGACTGCCCCAGCATGGTCAATCCCAGCAGCACCAGGGCGAGTACAGCCGTGGCGCCCTCACCGGCGGCCAGCGCACCGAGCGCGGTGCCCCTGCCGAAGGCGTGGCCGATGTTGCTGTACGTGCCGATCCCGCCGAACACGCCCGTGGCCAGCATCGGCACAAACGCGGCCGACAAGACCCCGATCTGTACGCGGGTCAGTTTGGTACCGGTCATCGCGCACCCCCGACAGCCAGCAGGGCGGCGAGGACGAGCAGGGCGCCGCCGGTCATGGTGAGGTCGACCGCGCGGCGCAGGGAAGTGAACTTGGCGACCGCCAGCCGGGACAGGCCGGCGATGTCGGCGGCCAGGTCCCCCGCAACGGCGGCCGTGATCTCCTCGGGGGTGAGGGTGGCCCACAGCGGGAAGCCGTGCCGGCCGCCCAGGCTCGGGCGGGTCGAGCGCAGCAGCAGGCCGGCCGCCGCGACCAGCAGGGCCAGACCCAGTCCGCCCGCGACGATCGTGGGCCAGGTCAGGGGCAGGTCCCGGGCGACGGTCCAGGTACCGGCGAGGACGGCCCCGACGAACGCCAGCAGCAGCGCGGTCTTGGTGTCGGTCCGTGCGATCTCCGCCTTTACCTCGGCGTGCGCGGCGATCAGGGTGCGGTCGGTGGCGCTCACGCGGCACCCCCGTGGAGGCTCGTGCCGGCCATGCGGTTGATCAGCGCGACGCGGGCGGCAAGCGCGCGGCGGCGGGCACGACGGATGCGGCGCTCGTCCAGCTCGGTCGGCATGCGGTCGAGGGTGACAATGTGTGCGTCCAGCAGGTCGACGTCCGCGAGGATCACGGGCATCTCGCGCTCGATCGCGTCCAGCTCTGCGTCCGTCGGCTCCATGAAGTCGGCGAACGCGGTAACAGCATCCTGAACAGTGACGATGTGGTCCATGGGTCGTGGTCTCCCTACCAGGTGCAACGGCCCGAACAGCACCCCCGGAGTAGCCGCTCCGGGGGTGCGCGCCGTTGAAGTCGGAATCTCCGGCTCCCCTCGGCGCTGCTCGTGCGAGACGAGCAGCGGAGGCAACCGGCCGCAGCGAGTGCTGCGCGGTTGTTCAGACCTCCGATTCGCGTGGTGCCGCTGACCCCGGGGAGGTCCGGTTCCCGGGGCGCGTCGCGGCGTCAATGTCGACCCACGCGGTTCTTTAGAGCCGATGGCGTGTCCCCCATGTGGGGTGTGAGGCCCGGCTGTGACACCGGGCCCGGTCTCGATCGGCTGGTCTCCACTCGCCTCGCCGGCGTCGTCACGGCGTCGTACTGCGGTGGATCACGCTGTTCAGTTCTCAAGCAAGCAGTCGCTTCCATCGAGCCGACCCGCCTAGTGCGGAGCCCTCCGAGCGTAAGGTACATGTAGTACCTGTTCCTCAGGATGAGGTGGATGGTTCGCGGAGTCAAGTCCTTCGGTTTCTTCGACTTCGCGAGTCCGCCCCCGCTGAGGTACCTAAAGCGTGGCTTGATCAGGCACGACGATGAACCCCGTGCTTGCCCAACTCCAGGACGTCTTCGCTACGGTGAAGTCGTCCCAAGTCGTCCCTCAGGGGGAGTGCAGGGCATGGCCAATGAGCGCTTGCGTGGTGCGATCGTCGAGAGCGGAATGACGCTAGATCAGATCGCGGAGCGACTAGGGGTTTCGACTAAGACCGTTGAGCGCTGGATCAATGAGCCCAAGCGTCAGCCTTACCGCCGGTACAAGTACGCGACGGCGTCCCTTCTGGGGCGGGAGGTGTCCTACCTCTGGCCGGAGGAGCGGACGTCGGCGGAAGTGACCGAGGCAGGCAACGCCGAGTTGGTTCAGCTCTACCCCCACCGCTCGGTCGTGCCGAACCGGCTTTGGCCGCGGCTCTACGCTGGCGCCAAGCGGCACTTCGACGTCCTGGTGTACTCGGGCTTCTGGCTCACCGAGGACGCCGCGTTCCACCAGGTGGTGAAGGAGAAGTCGGCCGATGGCCTACGGATCCGGTTCATGCTCGGAGACCCCGATTCGACCGCCGTCGCCGTGCGCGGCCAGGACGAGGGCATCGGCGATGCGATGGCGAGCAAGATTCGCAATGCGCTGGTGAACTACGCGCCGCTGTTCGGGCTCCCCGGGGTGGAGTTCCGGCTGCACTCCACCACGCTCTACAACTCGATCTACCGTGCCGATGACGCGATGCTGGCGAACGGGCACCTATACGGCGTCGGCGCCTATATGGCGCCAGTGCTGCACCTTCAGCGCGTCCCCGGAGGAGAGCTGTTCGACGCCTATGCGGAGAGCGTCGAACGTGTCTGGGAGAGCGCCCGTCCCATCTCCTCACCCGCCGAGCTGCGAGGATCGGACGCATGAGCCGGATCGACTACTTCCGCGACCCGAAGGCGCCCAAAGCCAACTCGGTGGTGCCCTCTGTGACGGTCGTGGTCCGCGACGACCACGGGCACCTCCTCCTGATCCACAAGACGGATAACGACCTCTGGGCACTCCCCGGCGGCGGCCACGATATCGGCGAGCGGATCGGCGACACAGCCGTCCGTGAGGTCGAGGAAGAGACCGGGATTCGCATCGAGGTCGACAACATCGTCGGGCTCTACACCGACCCCGATCACGTCCTCGCCTACGACGATGGCGAAGTGCGGCAGCAGTTCTCCATCTGCTTTCGGGCCCACCCGGTCGGGGGCTCGCTCCGGACGAGCAACGAGTCGAAGGAGGTCCGCTGGGTAGACCCGGTGGACCTTGATGGCCTGGACATTCACCCGTCCATGCGGCTGCGCATCGCGCATGGCCTGGACGAAACCCGACGGGAGCCCTACATCGGCTGAGCGCCGGCCGCGGCGGAAGCCATCCGGAGCTCTACGCGTTCGTTCGCGGCGTAGATCTCCGGCGCCGCGCGCTGAATGAAACGGCCCACGATCGTGTCCGGCCCATATCGCTGCACGATCTCGTCCAGCCGGGCCGCCGGCGTCGTGTGCTCGCCGTCAGGGGTCGTCGTCATGTCGGAGACGATGAGGGCGTCCACAAGTTCCGGCCGTTCCAGCTCGAACTCCGCCTCCAGTTCTTGCCGGAGCCCCCGCTCCTCGGCCTCCAAGAGCGCGCAGGAGTGATGGGCCACAAGCCGCACCACCCGGTCGTCAGCACCTTCCTGGTCGCGGAGGAACCGGGCGCCGTCGAGCGGGTGGAAGCCGGTCGCGGCGATGGAGGGCGAGTAGCCGACGTCGTGCAGAACAGCGGCGGCCTCCAGAAGCTCGGCGTCTCGGCCGAGGATCGGACTCAGAGAACGGGCCCGCTTGGCGACACCTAGGGAGTGTGCCCAGCGGCGCGGCAACGGTTCGGACAACATCGATTCGGAGAGCGAGTACGCCCACTCGGTAAGCCCCATGGGTGCCAAGGCTACGTTTCCTCCAGGCTCGTCGGGAGAGCGCGAACGGTGCGGCCCTTGCCGTGGACCGTCGCGAGGAGGCCGGTTCCCTCCATCTGGGCGAGGGCGCGACGGACCGCCGTACGGGAGGCGCCGAAGCGCTCGCACAGCTTCGACTCCGACGGGTAGGCGTCGCCTACCGTCAGCGACTCTTCCGTGATCAGATCCGTCATGCGGTTGATGAGCGGCCTGATGGGCTTGCTGGACACCCGCCAGCCGGCGCCAGGAACGGAGGCGATGAGCTTCTCCGCCTCCAAGGTCTTGAGCGCGCGCCGGATGGTGTTGCGCGAGACATCATGCGTCCGCATGAGAGCGGCTTCGGACGGGAGCATGCCTCCGTCGAGCCCCTTCTCGATGTCCTTTCGCAGCGCATCGGCGATGAGCAGATAGGTTCCGCGCGGGCTGGCCTCCGGCACGGCACCTCCTTCCAAGAGCGACGACTGCTGCCAGGGTCGCACGTGGCGGCGGGCTCCGTGAGGGCCGCTTCCGGGCCCTCACGAGCCATGTGCGGGCCAGGGTTTCCGCGCGGCGCCTTGGGAGCGGGAAAGGGGCAGATGAGGGCGGTTCTGGCCGTTGCCTGCCGATCGGATCTGAAAACTGTCATTGGCCGGGCGCGGTAGAACCAATTACGGCGACTGATCTGCCTCACCGTGGGCAGCCCGGCCCCCAGCAGGGCCTGTGCTCCAGGCTGAGAGATGCACCCCGTAGCGATCGAGCGCCTCATCCATCGCAAAGGTCAGGGAATGATACTGGAAGCTGACCGAACCGTATAGATTGTCAGCTCTTTCGAGTTCGGCTACGAACGCGTCGACTTCGGGTCGGTCTCCGAACTTCTGCATAGCAGTGCGAACGATCGCTCCAAGGGTGTAGGCAGGATAAGTGTCGCCGTCGCTGTCAGTGGCTGCCCTCATATTGTCCTTGAAAAGGACGCGCCATATTACGGTGAAGGGTGAGATGCTTCGCGCGTCCTTGCGGGCCGTCCAGGCGGTATCGGTTACTTTCCACGCGAGCCGCTTCGGGGATTTCTGCAGGCGACTGCGTCCTGCTACTGAGATGCATCCCCGAAGGGTAACCCTCCCATTGTTAGCCTCCCTGAGGAGTCGAGGCACAATAGCCCAGTAGTCCAGCAGGAAGGTAACCCTGTCGTACGGTTCAAGCCGCAGTGAATTCTCGCTGCTGGCATTGTCTGCTCCGTATCCTTCAAGTGGGAAGAGGCGTGGCGAGATGGTGTAGTCGCGATTCTTTGTGCCGACTACCGCGATCCCTGGTGTGTATATTGTTATCGCCGTCCGGCCCGGATTTTCCACCACCAGCTGAGCTAGCTCAATATTTTCCAGCCCAATATGACCCAGGTTACCGTTCTTCAGTTCCCATTTTCCGGAGCGATTTACGATGAGTTTCTGTCCGGGCTCCCAAATGGCGCTATTCAAATAGACCTTCGGGCGCCCGCCATCGAGTCGATGCTTGGCCATCTGCCACCCGAGGGCGCCGAGGGCGACCGAGAAGCTGAGCAGCGAGACCGCGAGAGCGAGTACGGCGACGGACACTCCGAAAAGAGTGGGGGGTGCCGGGGCTGAGATCATCACCTAACCATCTTATCCGCAGCGATGACAGGGTGTCAGCAACCTGTACACGCTCGATGATGCTCGTGGCTTCGTGTATGCAGAGCCAAGTCGTACCCGTCACGCGAGGCATGGGGTGGACAGACTGCGCAGGCATTGATACCCCGTCGTCTGTAGGTGGCGGTCTGCGTCGTCTGCACCAAGCGGGCCCTCGCTTCATTGCGGAGAACGCGTTGCAAGCCAGTCCGGAAGTGAGATGATGTGCGCGTGACAGCCAGCCTAATTATCAGCATGATCGCTCTAACCGTCACTATGGCGAACCTGACCTGGCAGCTTGCGCTGTATCTGCTCAACGGGCCACGTCTGCAAGTCCGCATGACAGTGGGGGCCATTGGTGCTGGAGGAATGGTCACGATGCCGGTGGAGAACGTACGAAATCTCGATGAAACCTTCCGGTCGTTCGCGCAGCAAGGCTATAGCCAGCCAGTACTAGCCGTGGAAGTAGTGAACCTAGGCAGGCTAGGAGTTGAGCTACTGGATTTCGGTGTCGACGTGTCGAAGGGGGCCAGTCTAAAACCGCTGAAAGATGCGGTCACGGAGACTCCCATGCCGTATGTGCTCGAACCGCACCGGCAAGGCACTTGGGCCATTCCGTTCGAATACGTGGTCAGGCTGAACGAGGCGAGTAGAGCCGCATGGCCCAATGAGCCGCATCCCATCAGGGCATTCGTGCATCGCGCGGGAGGCAAGAAGGTTCATGCTAAGCAAACTTTGTCGCTGGATCTTAGGTGAAGGGAGCGACTGGGGTCGGGTGCACATAACCGGTCCCTTTGGTGCCGTGTTTGATCGGTGGTGAAATTTCACAGTGTGGCGCGGTCGATGTCGCCGTACATGGCTGTCCCTGCCAACCGCGGCATCGGTACTGGCGCACGCTCCAGCGAGGCCTGGCTGTAGATGAGTTCACGAAGCTCAATTGGCGTGGGCCATGGTGCGGTTCGGTGGATCACGCGGTGGCAGTTCGAGCAGATGAGCGCCAGGTCTGAGAGCTTCGTCGTACCCTCTCCCGCCTCGTGGAGCGGGACCACGTGATGGCACTCGATATAGCCCTCGCCGCGCTCCCCGTAGACGGCAGCGAAGTCGAAGCCGCACGCCTCGCAAGCCAGTGTGCCGCCAGCCTTCAGTACTGCGGCGATCTTCTTCTTGCGCAGTCCTTTGTTACGCTCCCGGGTGCGGTGGCGTCGGTAGAGCACGCGGCCCTCCGGCGCGCTGAACTCCTCCTCGTCTTCCTGGTTCTCCGGCACGGGCTGGAGAGTTCCGTGCTCCAGACCCTCGCGAAGGAGCTGAGCTGCCTGCGCCATCCGCGCCGGCCAGTCGATAAAGTCACGCAGGACCTCCCGGTCCAACCGGCCACCGTTGGTGGGCTTCCCTTGGTAGTCGGGGTGATGAGTGGCGATGTCGTACGTCTTGCGTGCGACGCCGTTGCAGTTGCGGTAGGTACTGGCCCGTTCCTCCTCGGGGTACGCGCCCAGCAACTGCAGGAGTTCTGACAGTTCTGCGACCCGTGGGTCTTCCGCAGGCAGGCCCTCCCACCCGTTCCGCACGACCAGATCGCAGGCCAAGATCAGCTCGTCGCGCGTCCACTTCGGGCTGCGTGACGCCACGACCGTGAAGCCTTCGCGCTTGAGCCAGTCAACGGCATGCCCCACCCCGCCGCTGAGCTGCTTACGCGTGAGGGCCGCCCCGTGCTGATGCTTGTGGGCCACACCCGCGATGGCCTTGGAGTCGTACTCCTTGCCGTCGTGGACGAGCATGTACGTGCTGGCTTCCCCGTAGCCGTACCGGTCGAGGAAGGCCTCGCGCCCGAGGTTGTCGTACTCGGCAAGCGTCTTGAGAATGTCGTCCCGCGAGATCGCACCCTTCACCATGCGGCGGAGTGTAAACCGATGCTTTGACAACGGCCCTTGGCTTTCGTGGATCGGCCCGGCCCGGGCCGTCTGTGGGCCGTCTGGGGAGGACCGGGGACGGCCGACAACGACCAATGACCACTGCTCGGGCGCAGGTCAGCATCGGGGCGGTCGGGCTGGCCGCAGGTCGCTTGAGCGGCTCGTAACTTCCTCCGCAACAAGAAGCAGGAGTGGGAGGAGTACCGCTCCGAGGTCACCGCCTTCGAGCTGCGCAAGAACCTGCCGGTGCTGTAGGCCGGGTTCAGCCCTGGGTCCACCGCTGCACGACAGCCATGACACGGCCGACGGTCACCGACCGTCGGCCGTGTCATGGCTATCCGGCTGCTGACCCGACCCCCGAAACCACCGGGCATTTCCCGGAGGCATTTCCCGGATCTCAGGCGGAGCATTTCATTCCGGCTCAAGTCTTGATCAACTTGCTTGCGTGTCTCGAACTCTCCCGCGTAGAGTTCAGGCGTCCCAGGGGGATCTGACCATATTCCACCCCCTGGCTTTAGCGCCTTCGGGTGCAGGGGGAAATATGAATAAGGCTTCGAAAATCCGCGCTGCCATGGTGCTGGCGGCGGTTCCGACGATCCTGGCGGCTGTCTCTACGCCTGCGTCGGCATCCGACAACATCCTGTGGCGCAACGCGCACACAGGCGGTTGCCTCCGAGTCTGGAACAGCAGCGGCGTCGACACCAGTGCCGCGGCCATGCTGAAGTGCGTGGACGTGCCCAAGGGGCTCAGCATCAGATGGGACGACTCGCAGAGTAATCTTCAGAACCCGGACGGCGCCTACAAGATCACCACCAGGAACACGTTCTTCTCCGGTCGCTGCCTGGCGAGCTGGTACGCCGACGGGAGTGGCGTCGGAAAGGTCTACATCGAGCCCTGCGACAAGCCGGCGAATTATTACCAGCAGTGGTACGAGAACTGGACGGGCGACGGCATGCAGCTCGTGAATCGGCAGACCGGCCTGTGTCTCGATGGCGATTGGCAGGGCAACGTCTATACCAATAAGTGCAACGGTAGCGACTGGCAGATCTGGAAGTAATCAAGAGCGGGGGCGGAGGGCCGGAAGCCCGGTTCTGCCCGCGGTCCGTGAGCTGCTCCTCCGGCATGGGAACGCCGGGGGAGCTGCTTGACGTTGAGCCGGCTCGGTTCGGCCGGCGGCCCGGCCGGGGGTCAGGCCGCCAGGGGGACCTGGTCGCCTTCCGGACGGTGGCCGTAGAGGGCCCAGATGCGGTTCATCTCCTGCTGGTAGTACAGCGGGTGCAGGCTGAAGATGAAGACCAGGACGAGGCCGATCCAGGGGTTGCAGGTCGGCTGCATCCCGGCCGCCCGCTGCATGCGGGCGATGCGTTCGCCCGTGTTGTACACCGAGATGAACGGCGGCACGATCAGGATCCAGCCGAGGGCGATGGCCACCACCGCCATGCCCGGCCGGACGTCGATGCGTTCGTCGAAGTCGCGCGCCTCGCGGTTCACCTTGTAGTACCAGACGAGGTGGTAGATCCCCAGGGTGATCAGTGGCCAGACGAGCCACACGAGGAAGATGTTCCGGGTCTTGCCGACGCGGCCGGTCATGGGCACCTCCGCAGTGGTCCTCCGTCCAGTGCAGCACGCCGGGTGGCGTGGCGCGCGTCGGCCGTCAGGCGTGCGGGCCGTGGCCTCCGCGGGCCGCCGGGCCGGGGGTGCGGACGACGGCCTGGTCGCCGTGGGGCCCGAACAGGTGGAGGATCTCGACCGGCTTGCCGTTCGCCGGGCCGAACCAGTGGGGCTGCCTGGTGTCGAACTCGGCCACCTCGCCCGGGCGCAGGACGCAGTCCTGGTCCCCGAGGACGAGGCGGAGCTCGCCCGCGAGGACGTACAGCCACTCGTAGCCGTTGTGGGTCACCAGCTTGGGTTCGCGGGGAGCCAGCACCTGCTTGAACACCTGCACCCGGCCCGGGTACTGGGTCAGGGGCACCAGGACGTTGCCGTGCCCCTTGTTGAGCGGCTTGAGGTGCACCCGGGGGTCGCCGCTGGCCGGCGCCGCCACGAGCTGGTCCAGGGCCACCCGGTGCGCACGCGCCAGCGGGATGAGCAGGTCCAGCGTCGGCCGGCGCTTGCCCGACTCCAGCCGGGACAGGGTGCTCACCGAGATCCCCGTCGTCGCGGCCAGCGCTTCCAGGGTGAGTCCGCGGTCCCGGCGCAGCGCGCGCAACCGGGGGCCGATGCCGTCGATCGTCTCTTGCACTTCCGCGTCCATGACAGCCATTTTGCGGTCTCCGCAAAGTCGCTGGGCCACGGTGGGCGGCCACCCCGAGCATGACCGGGCCGGACACTGCACGAACGTGAGAGGCAAGGCCGTGACCACGACGATCCATCCCCCGCAGCAGACCGAACCGCCCGTGCTGAGCCCGCGAAGGCGCTGGACGGTACTGGCCGTCTGCTGCCTGAGCATGTTCCTGGTGGGCCTGGACACCACCATCGTGAACGTGGGCCTGCCCGAGATCGGACGCGCCCTGCACATCGGCACCCGCAGCCTCGAATGGACCGTCGATTCCTACACCCTCGTCCTCGCCGGTCTGCTCATCACCTCCGGCGCGCTGGCGGACCGCTTCGGCCGCCGCAAGGTGTTCCGGACCGGGCTGGTGGTCTTCGGTCTGGCGTCCGTGGCCTGCGCCCTCGCGCCCTCGGTGGGCGTGCTCGTGGCGGCCCGCGCGCTCCAGGGCGTCGGCGCCTCGATGCTCAGCCCCGTGGCCCTCGCGATCGTGGTCGACGCGATGCCCGACCCGAGGGAACGCGCCCGGGCGATCGGCGTCTGGGCCGCGGTGTTCGGGCTCAGCATGGCCGCCGGCCCCGTCACGGGCGGTGCGCTCGTCGAAAGCCTCGGCTGGCGCTCGCTGTTCTGGGTCAACGCCCCCGTCGTCGTCGCCGCTCTCGTGCTCACCGCGCTGTTCGTCCCCGAGTCCCGGGCCCGGCGGGCCCAGCGGCTCGACCTGCCCGGCCAGGTGCTGCTGACCCTGGTCATCGCGGCCGCGGTCGGCGTCCTGATCGAAGGGCCGCGCATCGGCTGGACCTCGCCCGCCGCCCTCGGCGCCTACGCCTTCACCGGCCTGGCGGCGGCCGCGTTCGTACGGGTCGAGTGGAGCCGCCCCGAACCGCTGGTGGACCCGCGGCTCTTCCGCCGCCCCGCCTTCACCGGGGCCGTCCTCGGAGCGGTGGCCGTCTTCGTCGCCCTCAACGTGACGCTGCTGCTCAACACCCTCTACCTCCAGGACGGCCGGGGCTGGACACCGCTCGCGGCCGGGCTGGCGACCCTGCCCATGGCCGTCGGAGCGACCCTCTGCGCGCCCTGGTCCGGCCGGCTCGTCGGGCGTACCGGGCCGAGGCCGCCGCTGCTGGCGGCCGGGGCCTCCATGACGGCCGGCGGCCTCTGCCTCACCGGTCTCGACCAGGACACCGGCGTACTGCTGCTCCTGCCGGCCTACGCGCTCATCGGCATCGGGTTCGGCTTCGCCAACGCGCCGATCACCAACACCGCCGTGAGCGGCCTGCCGGCCGGCCGCGCCGGGGTGGCCGGGGCGATCACCTCGACCGCCCGGCAGTTGGGCGCCGCGCTCGGCATCGCCGTCGCCGGCGGCCTGGTCGCGGGCTCCGCCCCGGCCGGACTCGCCCACGCGTCCCGCCCGGGCTGGGCCCTCGTCGCCCTGTGCGGACTGTCCCTGTTCGCGGTCGCCTCCACGTCCCGGCCGAAGCGCACCTAGGCGGTGTCGTGCCGATCAGGCGGGCATCGGGAGCCCGATCGGCGGGACGCCCGCCTGATCGACACGACCTAGCGCTCGGACAGCTCGGACGGGGCCTCCTGGACCGTCCAGCCGTTGCCGTCCGGGTCCTTGAAGAACATGAACGAGTTCCACGTCCCGCCCTTGCCCTCCGTCCAGCCGTCCGGGCCCACGTGCTGCACGGGGGTCACGTCCACGCCCCGGGACAGCAGCTCCGCGCGGGCCGCCTCGATGTCGGTCACGCACACCTGGAGGCCCTGGAGCGAGCCCGGGGCCATGGGCTTCTCGCCCGGGCCCGGGGGCATGCCGCTCTGGAGGGCGATCGAGCAGCGCGAGCCGGGCGGGGTCACCTGGATGATGCGCACGCCCGGGGCCACCTCCGTGTCCAGGTCGACCGTGAACCCGCAGGCCGTGCCGTAGAAGTCCTTCGCCCGGTCCAGGTCGGTGACCGGGACGACGACGACCTCGAGTGTCCAGTTCATGGGCTTCCTCCCTCGATACGTACGCCCATCCAAGCCGGACGTACGCCCATCCAAGCCGGACTCCGCGCGCGGCGCAGGCTTATCGGCTCACCGTTCCCAGGGCGACCAGTTCAGCCGGCCGTCCAGGCCCAGCGTGGCGAAACCGCCCGGGGCGGCGGCGGGGGCGCCGGCGAACAGCGAACCGCCCGTCGTCCACCGCCCGCCGGGCGACAGCGCCGCCACCGCGCCGGTGCCCGCGCGCCCGGCCACCCGGCCGCCCGACACCGCCAGGGCGCCGTGTCCGGCCACGCCGCCCGGCGCCTCCCGTACCGGCGAGGCGTGGCCACCGCCCGCGAAGCGGGCCGAGCGGACGTCACCCGCATCCGGCTTCCGGAACCAGAGCCGCACCCCGTCCGCACCGTCCGGCGCGGCGCTCAGCGACACGGTGGTCGCCGGCAGCCCGGTCGGCACCGGCCCGCCCACCGGCCCGTCCGGGGCGGCCTGCGTCCACGCCAGCACCGTCCTCGGCGTGGCCGCGAACACGTACCCCCGCCCCGTCGCGTCCATGGCCGCCACCGGGTCGCCCCGCAGGTCCCGCCCCCCGGCCGGCCGCCACGGCCCCCAGCCGCCGTCCGCCCGCTGGGCACTGACCCGCATCGTGTGGCCGCCGTCGCGCACGTACACCGTCATCAGGCCGGCCCGGTCCACCAGGACCGCCGGCAGGCCGATGTCGGACGTGGCGGTGTCGTCGTCCCGCTCCGGCGTCCCCAGCGACCGCCACGGGCCGAACGCCCCGCCCGGCGTGGACTGCACCGACGCCACCACCTCGCGGCGGTACTTCCCGTCCAGCCGGGTGCGCGTCCCGAACACCGCGACCCGGCCGTCCGGCAGCCGCACCGAGGTCACCCCGCTGTCCAGGCCGGTCCCCTTCTGGAGGACCGGGCCCGTCCACCCCTGTGCCGCGTCCCGCCGGTGCCACACCGCCAGCCGGCCGTCCAGCACCGAGAACGCGTACGACTCGCCCGGCCCGGCGCCCCGCTGCGCCCAGGAGGCCGAACCGCCCCGGGCGTAGCGGACCGACTGGGCCCAGTCGTGCCCGGCGGGGCGGGCGGCCACCTTGCGGTCGCCGCAGCCGGCCGGGTCCTCGCAGTAGTCGGTGTGATCCCACCACGCGTAGGTCTTCAGCGTGCGCAGCTTCGCCTCGGTGGTCCGCGGGTCCAGCACGTGCGGCATCCCGCCGGTCGAGTACCCGAGGTAGTTCTGCACGGCGAAGGACGGGCGCCCGCTCTTCTCCGCGTACCGGGCGAGCGCCGCCTGCGCGAACCGGGCGCCGTACATGTGGTCCTGGTGGTCGGAGAGCTTGCCCGTCTTCTCGTTCCGGCCCGGCGTCGGGTCCATCATCCGCACGAAAGTGGGCCGGAACCGGTCGAGCACCCCGGTCAGGGTCGCGACCGTCTGGTCCCTGGTGTACGCGAAGCCGTCCCGGACCGGGGAGCCCGCCGCGAGCTGGGACTCCAGCCGCTCCACCCGGCCGTCCCACAGCCCGCGCAGGCTGTGCGGGCGGTCGTCGGAGATGCTGCCCGCCTCACGGAGCTGGAGCCAGACCAGGCTGATCTGCGGCTTCGCCCGCAGGGTGTCCAGTTCGGCCCGGCCGCCGCCGGCCGTGACGATCGAGGTGCGGTCCCACGGGCTGGTGCGGTTGCCGGTGGCCATCTCGGCGTACGCGGCCCGGATGCCGTTCTGCCGGGCCTCCGCGTACGCCGCCTTGTCGGCGCGCGGGCGCGGGTCCTGACGGCGGGCGTTGCGCCCGTCGGACTCCCCGGCGGTCAGGTACACGGACGTGAGGCTTCGGCCGGACGCGATGGACTGGCTGGCGTCCGGGTTCATGAAGAACAGGTCGTCGTCCGGGTGGGCCATGATCTGCACGACCGCCTCCCCGGCCGTGCGGACCGGCTTCATCGCGTCCGCCTCCGGTACGCCCCGGGTCGGCACGTCGGACGCGTCCGACGACCCGGTGGTGAGCGCCAGGGTCCCGCCCGTGATGCCGAGCAGCACGGCGATCGGCGCGGCCACGAGCAGGCCTCGGCGGAAGGAGGGGAGGGCGGGGCGAGACATGGGCGGCGGCTTCCGTCATACGGGTGGGAGTGGTCGAACCGGGAGGGAAGAGGGGCATTGCCGCCATCCGGTTCATAGGCCGCCGTGTGCGCTGCCTCACGCCGTCGCCCCCGTGGCCGCCGGTGCCCCGGGGCCTCACGGTGCGGCGGGGGCGCGGGCCGATAGGCTCGTGGGGACGTGCTGGCGAGTGGGCCGAAGGGGCGCGCGGGCGTCGAGCGGGAGAGCGCGCAGGGCCGCGGGGTACGAGCGGCCCGAGCACGGTCGACCGCCGGCGGACGCGACTGGTTCCCGGAGGCGGACCGAGCCTCCGGAAGAAGGGGAGCCATGACCGGACCGGGGCGCAGGAGCAGTACCTTCACCCGACTGTTGCGGCACGGCTTCACCGATCCGTCCGCCGCCGAGCGGCTGCTCGACCTGCCTGTGGTGTCGGCCGTGCGCGGTGACCCGGTCCTCCTGGACGCGCTGGGCGCCACCCCCGATCCCGATCTGGCGCTGCGCGGGCTGGTCCGGCTGGCCGAGGCGCAGGACGGGGACGGCCGGCAACTGCTCGGCACGGTCCTGAGCGCCAAGCCGCTGCGCGACCGGCTGCTCGGCGTGCTCGGCTCCTCCGAGGCGCTGGCCGACCACCTGGCCCGGCACCCGCGGGACTGGGAGGCGCTCGTCACGTACGAGTCGGCCGACCTGCACCCGGGCGTCGCGGAGTTCGAGCGCGGGCTGGCCGGGGCGACCGATCCCGTGTCGCTGCGCGTCGCCTACCGGCGCTGCCTGCTGGCCATAGCGGCCCGTGACGTGTGCGGCACCATCGATGTCGCCGAGACCGCCGCCGAGCTGGCCGACCTCGCCACGGCCACCCTCCGCAAGGCCCTCGCCCTGGCGAGCGCGGCCGCCCCGGAGGACGCGGCGCTGTGCCGGCTCGCGGTCGTCGCGATGGGCAAGTGCGGCGGCCGCGAGCTGAACTACGTCTCCGACGTGGACGTCATCTTCGTCGGCGAGCCCGTCGACGGCGCCGACGAGGGCGAGGCGCTGCGCGCCGCCACCCGGCTGGCCTCGCACCTGATGCGCATCTGCTCGGAGCAGACGGTGGAGGGCACCATCTGGCCGGTCGACGCCAATCTGCGGCCGGAGGGCAGGAACGGGCCCCTGGTGCGCACGCTGTCGAGCCACCTCGCCTACTACCAGCGCTGGGCCAAGACGTGGGAGTTCCAGGCCCTGCTGAAGGCCCGGCCGGTGGCCGGTGACCCGGAGCTGGGCGCCGCGTACATCGAGGCCGTCTCGCCCCTGGTGTGGCAGGCCGCCGAGCGGGAGAACTTCGTCACCGACGTGCAGAAGATGCGCCGCCGCGTGGTGGACAACATCCCGGTCGCGCACGTGGACCGCGAGCTGAAGCTCGGGCCCGGCGGGCTGCGGGACGTCGAGTTCGCGGTGCAGCTCCTCCAGCTCGTGCACGGGCGCAGCGACGCCACGCTGCACAGCGCGACCACGCTGGAGGCACTGAAGGCGCTGGCGGCCGGCGGCTACGTGGGGCGCGCCGACGCGGCGCAGCTCGACGAGGCGTACCGCTTCCTGCGGGCGATGGAGCACCGCATCCAGCTCTTCCGGCTGCGGCGTACGCACCTGGTGCCGGAGGGCGAGGAGGACCTGCGGCGGCTGGGCCGGTCGATGGGGCTGCGCACCGATCCCGTCGCCGAGCTGAACCGGGAGTGGCGGCGCCACGCCTCGGTGGTGCGGCGGCTGCACGAGAAGCTGTTCTACCGGCCCCTGCTGGACGCGGTCGCCCAGCTCGCTCCCGGGGAGACACGGCTCAGCGCCAAGGCCGCCGGGCAGCGCCTGGAGGCGCTCGGGTACGCCGATCCCGCCGCCGCGCTGCGGCACCTGGAGGCGCTGGCGTCCGGCGTCACCAGGAAGGCGGCGATCCAGCGGACGCTGCTGCCGGTGCTGCTGGGCTGGTTCGCCGACTCGGCGGACCCCGACGCCGGGCTGCTGGGCTTCCGCAAGGTGTCGGACGCGCTGGGCAAGACGCCCTGGTACCTCCGGCTGCTGCGGGACGAGGGCGCGGCGGCGGAGAACCTGGCCCGGGTGCTGTCGGCCGGGCGGCTGGCCCCCGACCTGCTGCTGCGCGCGCCCGAGGCGGTGGCCATCCTGGGGGCGCCCGAGGGGCTCCGGCCGCGCGGCCGTTCCCATCTGGAGCCGGAGATCCTGGCGGCCGTCGGCCGCGCGGAGGACGCCGAGCTGGCCGTGGCCGTGGCCCGTGGCGTACGGCGCCGGGAGCTGTTCCGTACCGCCGCCGCCGACATCATCGGCTCGTACGGCACCGAGGACAGCCCCGCCGAGGCCGACCCCGGCGCCCTGGTGGACCGGGTCGGGCAGGCGATCACCGATCTGAACGCGGCGACCGTCGCGGGGGCGCTGCGGGCCGCCGTGCGCGAGCAGTGGGGCGACACCCTGCCCACCCGGTTCGCCGTCATCGGCATGGGCCGCTTCGGCGGCCATGAGCTGGGGTACGGCTCCGACGCCGACGTCCTGTTCGTCCACGAGCCGCGCGAGGGCGTCGACGAGCAGGAGGCGGCGCGGGCGGCCAACGCCGTGGTCGCCGAGATGCGCCGGCTGCTCCAGCTCCCGACCGCCGACCCGCCGCTGCTCATCGACGCGGACCTGCGCCCCGAGGGCAAGAGCGGGCCGCTGGTGCGCACCCTCAAGTCGTACGCGGCCTACTACCGCCGCTGGTCACTGGGCTGGGAGAGCCAGGCGCTGCTGCGCGCCGAGCCGATGGCCGGCGACGAGGACCTCGGGCGCCGGTTCATCGAGCTGGCCGACCCGCTGCGCTACCCCGAGCAGGGCCTGGACGAGGCCGCGGTGCGGGAGATCAGGCGCCTGAAGGCCCGGATGGAGACCGAGCGGCTGCCGCGCGGGGCCGACCCCGCCCTGCACACCAAGCTGGGGCGCGGGGGGCTGTCCGACGTGGAGTGGACCGTCCAGCTCCTCCAGATGCGCCACGGGCACGCGGTGCCGGGGCTGCGTACCACCCGTACCCGGCCGGCGCTGGCCGCCGCCCGGGACGCGGGCCTGATCACGGAGCAGGACGCCCAGACCCTGGACGAGGCCTGGGTGCTGGCGACCCGGGTGCGCAACGGGGTGATGCTGGTGCGCGGCCGGGCCGGGGACACCTTCCCGTCCGACTCCCGGGAGCTGGCGGCGGTCGGCCGCTACCTGGGGTACGGGCCCGGGCACGTCGGCGAGATGGTGGAGGACTACCGCCGCACCACGCGCCGGGCGCGGGCGGTGGTGGAGGAGCTGTTCTACGGGGGCTGAGGCGGTCCGGGAGGCCTCGCGGCCGTCAGCGGCGCGTTCCCGCCGCGAGCGGGGCGCCGGTGGCCGCACCGGCACCGGCCGCACCGGCGTCGGCGGGATCCGCTTCCGGGCCGGCGGCAGCCGCTTCCGGGCCGGCCGGATCCGCTTCCGGGCCGGCGGGCGCGGCGTGGGCGCCGGCTCCGGCGCCGGGCGCCGCCGGGGTGTACGCCGCCACCAGGCGCGGCAGCCGGTGCGGCAGCCTGCCGTACCAGACGTACGCCAGGGTGTAGCCGAAGGCCAGGCAGATCATGCCGCCCACGGCGTCCAGCCAGAAGTGGTTGGCGGTGGCGACGATGACCACCAGGGTGGCGGTGGGGTAGAGCAGCCCGAGGATCCTGGCCCAGGGCGCCCGGGCCAGGGCGAAGATCGTCAGCCCGCACCACAGCGACCACCCGATGTGCATGGACGGCATCGCGGCGTACTGGTTGGACATCTGCTTCAGGTCGCCGGAGGCCATGGAGCCCCAGGTGTGGTGCACCAGCACCGTGTCGACGAACGTCTCCGACGTCATCAGGCGCGGCGGGGCCAGCGGGTACAGGTAGTAGCCGAGCAGGGCGACACCGGTGGTGGAGAACAGCACCAGGCGGGTCGCGGCGTACCGCCCCGGGTGCCACCGGTACAGCCACACCAGGACACCGATGGTGACGATGAAGTGCAGGGTGGCGTAGTAGTAGTTCATGCCCACGATCAGCCACGTCACCGAGTCGACGGCGTGGTTGACGGACTTCTCGACGGCGATGCCGAGGGACTGCTCCGCCCGCCAGATCCAGTCGGCGTTGCGCAGTGCCTCCGCCTTCTGCTCGGGCACCGCGTTGCGGATCAGTGAGTACGTCCAGTAGCTCACCGCGATCAGCAGGATCTCGAACCAGATGCGGGGGCGGCGCGGAGCGCGCGCACGCTGCCACACCGTACGGCCGTCCGCCTCCCGGGCCGGACCCTGCTCGATGGGTGAATCCACCGGTGGTGCCGGGGCCTCGCGGCCTTCCCGTGTCCTCACAGTCGTGTCACCCATGGGCCAAGAGTCTGCCAGATAGGTCTACTCGCTCGATCATCCGTCAGTCTGGTCGTCATCGCCATCGCTACGCCTTTCGGATGACCGCTGACCCTGAGGTCCCGAGGCGGTGGACCCGCGGACGACCAGCTCCGGCATGAAGACGAACTCGCTGTGCGGGGCGGGTGTGCCGCCGACCTCCTCCAGGAGGGCCCGCACCGCCGCCTGCCCCATGGCGAGGACGGGCTGGCGGATGGTGGTCAGCGGCGGGTCGGTGAAGGCTATGAGGGGGGAGTCGTCGAACCCGACGACGGAGACGTCCCGGGGGACGTGCAGCCCCTGCTGGCGGGCGGCCCGGATGGCACCCAGGGCCATCATGTCGCTGGCGCAGACGACGGCGGTGCAGCCCCGGTCGATCAGCGCGGTCGCGGCGGCCTGCCCGCCCTCCAGCGTGTACAGCGAGTGCTGGATCAGTTCCTCGCACCGCTCCGGGTCCAGGCCGAGCCGGGCCTGCATGCCGAGCCGGAAGCCCTCGATCTTGCGCTGGACGGGCACGAACCGCTTCGGTCCGACCGCGAGGCCGATCCGGGTGTGCCCGAGGGAGGCGAGGTGGGTGACGGCGAGCTGCATCGCGGCCCGGTCGTCGGGGGAGACGAACGGCGCCTGCACCTTGGGGGAGAAGCCGTTGATGAGGACGTACGGGACGCCCTTGCCGCGAAGCTGGTCGTAGCGCGTCATGTCGGCGGTGGTGTCGGCGTGCAGTCCGGAGACGAAGATGATGCCGGAGACGCCCCGCTCGACGAGCATTTCGGTCAGTTCGTCCTCGGTGGAGCCGCCGGGGGTCTGGGTGGCGAGGACGGGGGTGTAGCCCTGGCGGGTCAGGGCCTGGCCGATGACCTGGGCCAGGGCCGGGAAGATGGGGTTGTCCAGCTCGGGGGTTATCAGCCCGACCAGTCCCGCGCTGCGCTGCCGCAGCCGTACGGGACGCTCGTAGCCGAGCACGTCGAGGGCGGCCAGCACGGACTGGCGGGTGGCCGCCGCCACACCGGGCTTGCCGTTGAGCACGCGGCTGACTGTGGCTTCGCTGACCCCCGCCTGGGCTGCGATGTCGGCTAGCCGCGCGGTCATGGGATGCGACTGTACCGGCCGCACGTCAGCTTGCCCACCAGACGCAGGACTCGGGGGCCAGCAGGACGGTCCGGCCGGCGTCCCCGGTGCCCGCCCCCACCGCCGACTCCCGTGCGGGGGGCGGGACTTTGGCGCAGGGAGCGGTGGCCGCCGCCGGGTTCCCGGGGGCCTCGCCGGCCGACTCCCCGGGCGGAGCGGCGGGGGCCGGGGGAGCGGCGGGGACGGGGGTGCTCGACAGCAGGACCCGGCCGCCGGGGACGGGCAGGGGGACCGGGCGGTCGGTGAGGTTGACCGTGCAGACCAGGTCGCCCTGCCAGGGGCCGGTGCCCGCGCCCTTCGCACGGCGGCGGAACGCCAGGACCCCGTCCGGCGCGGGCAGCCACTCCACCGCGTCGCCCGCGCCGAGCGCCGGGTGCTCGCGGCGCACGGCCAGCGCGCTGCGGTACAGCTCCAGCGTCGAGTCCGGGTCGCCGGTCTGGGCCGCCACGGACAGCTCGCGCCACGACGACGGCTGGGGCAGCCAGCTACCGCCGGGGCCGAAGCCGTACGAGGGGCCCTCCGGCGTCCACGGGATCGGCACCCGGCACCCGTCGCGCAGCCCGTCCTGGCCCTCGCCGCGCAGGAAGGCGGGGTCCTGGCGGACCTCGTCGGGCAGCTCCGTGACCTCGGGCAGTCCCAGCTCCTCGCCCTGGTAGACGTACGCCGAGCCGGGCAGGGCCAGCATCAGCAGCGCGGCCGCCCGCGCCCGGCGCAGCCCGGTGACACCGTCCCCGTACCGGGTGGTGTGGCGGACCACGTCGTGGTTGGACAGCACCCAGGTGGTCGGCGCGCCCACCGAGGCGGTGGCCCGCAGCGAGTCGTCGATGACCCGCCGCAGGCAGTCCGCGTCCCAGGGGCAGTTGAGGAACTGGAAGTTGAACGCCTGGTGCAGCTCGTCGGGGCGTACGTACAGCGCCAGCCGCTCCGCCGACGGCGCCCACGCCTCGGCGACGGCGATGCGCTCGCCCTCGTAGCCGTCCAGCAGCCGCCGCCAGGCGCGGTGGATCTCGTGGACCCCGTCCTGGTCGAAGAACGGAAGCTGCTGGGTGCCGATGAGCCGGGCCTGCTCCCCGTGCCCGATGTCGGGCATCCCGGCGGCTTTGACCATGCCGTGCGCGACGTCGACCCGGAAGCCGTCGACCCCGAGGTCCAGCCAGAACCGGAGCACGGACTCGAACTCGGCTCGGACCTCCTCGTCGTCCCAGTTGAGGTCCGGCTGCTCGGGGGCGAACAGGTGCAGGTACCAGTCGCCGTCGGGCACGCGGGTCCAGGCCGGGCCGCCGAAGACGGACTCCCAGTCGTTGGGCGGCAGGGAACCGTCCGGCCCCTTGCCGGGGCGGAAGTGGTAGCGCTCGCGCCCGGTGCCGGCGAGGGCCTCGCGGAACCAGGGGTGCCGGTCGGAGGTGTGGTTGGGGACGATGTCGACGATCACCCGCAGCCCGAGCTCGTGGGCCGTGCGGACCAGGTCGTCGGCGTCCGCCAGGTCGCCGAAGACGGGGTCGACGGCCCGGTAGTCGGCCACGTCGTACCCGCCGTCGGCCTGGGGGGAGGCGTAGAAGGGGGTGAGCCACACCGCGTCCGCGCCCAGCCGGGCCAGGTGGGGCAGGCGCTCGCGGGCCCCGCGCAGGTCGCCGATGCCGTCGCCGTCGCTGTCCGCGAAGGACCTGACGTACACCTGGTAGATGACGGCCTCCCGCCACCACCCCGGGCGGTCGCTGGAAGAGCTTGCACGGCGCAGATCCTCCGGCGCCGGGACGGGCGAGGTCAGCTCGTGTGCCATGTGCGGTGTCCCTCTCGGTGGGCCGGGATGGGGGCTACGTACATCTAACGAGGTGGCAGTGGTAATGCAACGGTCCTGCAAGGTCTTACGAAAAGGCTTGCAGACCGTTCCCGTGCCGCGCAAGGCCGCCTCGCGGCCGCTGTCAAGCGATGCGTCGGCAACTGTAGGGACACGCGGATGTAACGATCAGCGTGCCTTGCAGAAATTTACCGCAAGGTCTTTCGGCGCGTTTTCATCCCTGTTACGTTCCTGGCAACCCGGCGCACCGCGAGGGAGCGGTCTGCAGGAGGCACGAGATCCAGACATGTGATCCGCCTTCGTCTTCCCGGGATCAGTTGAAGGAGTTCACATGCGGCGTGGCATAGCGGCCACCGCGCTGGTCGCGGCCCTCGGTCTGACGACGGCGGCGTGCGGAGGCGACGGCGGCGACCAGGGCGGGTCCAGCGGATCCGGCGAGCTGTCCGGCACGGTCACCTTCTGGGACACCTCGAACGAGGCCGAGAAGGCGACGTACCAGTCTCTCGCCGAGGGCTTCACCAAGCTGCACCCCAAGGTGAAGGTCAAGTACGTCAACGTGCCGTTCGGCGAGGCCAACGCCAAGTTCAAGAACGCCGCGGGCGGCAACTCCGGCGCCCCCGACGTGATGCGCACCGAGGTCGCCTGGGTCGCCGACTTCGCCAGCCTCGGCTACCTCGCCCCGCTCGACGGCACCCGCGCCATCGAGAACCAGGGCGACTGGCTGCCCCAGGCCGCCGCGAGCACCAAGTTCAACGACAAGACCTACGCGGTCCCGCAGGTCATCGACACCATGGCGCTCTTCTACAACAAGAAGATGCTCAAGGACGCCGGCGCCGAGGTCCCCACCACCCTGGAGGCGCTGAAGGACGCGTCGGCCAAGGTCAGCAAGAAGTGGCCCGGCAAGACCGGCCTGTACCTGCGCGGTGACGACCCGTACTGGTTCCTGTCCTTCCTCTACGGCGAGGGCGGCGACCTGGTCGACGCCAAGGGCAAGAAGATCACCATCGACGACCCGTCCGGCGTCAGCGCGTACAAGACCATCAAGGACCTGGTCGACTCGAAGGCGGCGATCACCGACGCCTCCGACGGCTGGAACAACATGCAGAACGCGTTCAAGTCCGGCAAGGTCGCGATGATGCTGAACGGCCCGTGGGCCATCGCCGACTCGCGCGCCGGCGCCGAGTTCAAGGACCCGAAGAACCTGGGCATCGCCCCCGTCCCGGCCGGCAGCGCCGGCCAGGGCTCCCCGCAGGGCGGCTGGAACCTCTCCGTCTACGCCGGCTCCAAGAACCTCGACGCGTCCTACGAGTTCGCCAAGTACATGGGCTCCGCCAAGGTGCAGCAGCAGACCACCGAGAAGCTCAGCCTCCTGCCCACCCGCCTGTCGGTCTACACCCAGCCGTCGGTGTCGGGCAACGAGATGGTCCAGTTCTTCAAGCCGGCCGTCGACAAGGCCGTCGAGCGCCCGTGGATCCCGCAGGGCAACGCCCTCTTCGAGCCGATCCGCCTCCAGATGGCCAACGTCCTGGGCGGCAAGACCACCCCGGAGAAGGCCGCCCAGGAGACGGGCGACGCCTACCGCAAGATGCTCAAGGACTACAAGTAAGCAGTGGGAAGGGCTGACCGACCAATGGCTGTCGAGACCAGCCAGTCGGTGGCGAAGGCCGCGGGCGCCGAGCGCGCCCGCGGCCGCGGCCACCGCACTGAGAACACCCCCGGGTCCCCGGGCCCGGGCCGGCTGCGCCGGGCGCTGAGCACCCACTGGTACGCCTGGAGCATGGTCGCCCCGGTGGTGATCGTGATCGGCGTGATCATCGGTTACCCGCTGGTGCGCGGCGTCTACCTGTCGCTGACCGACGCCAACGAGGCCAACGTCGAGCGCACGATCGGCATCAACCACATCCCCGCGACGTACCGGTCCGTCGGCCTCGACAACTACCAGGCCGTCCTCACCGACAACGTCTTCTGGGACCGGCTCGGCTGGACCGTGGTGTGGACCGTCAGCTGTGTCGCCCTCTCCTTCACGCTCGGCCTCGTGCTGGCCACGATGCTCAACCGCAAGATCAAGGGCCGCACCTTCTACCGGATGGCCCTGGTCCTGCCCTGGGCCGTCCCGGCCTTCGTCTCCGTCTTCACCTGGCGGCTGCTGTTCAACGAGCGCAGCGGCCTGTTCAACCAGCTCCTCGCGGGCGGCGGCATCGACGCGATCTCCTGGCTGAACGACCCCACCTGGGCCAAGATCTCCGTCATCGCCGTCAACGTCTGGCTCGGCGTGCCGTTCATGCTGGTCGCCATGCTGGGCGGCCTCCAGTCCATCCCCGGTGAGCTCTACGAGGCCGCCGAGATGGACGGCGCGACCGCCTGGCAGCGGTTCCGCCACATCACGCTGCCCGGACTGCGCCCGGTGTCCGGCACGGTGGTCCTGCTCAGCTCCATCTGGACCTTCAACATGTTCCCGGTGATCTTCCTGCTCACCCGGGGCGGTCCCGGCGACGCCACCGAGATCCTCGTGACGTACGCCTACAAGCTCTCGTTCGTCGTCAGCCCCCGCGACTTCGCGGGATCGGCGGCCTGGGGCGTGCTGATCCTGGCGCTCCTGTCGCTGTTCGCGGTGGCCTACCGCCGCGCGCTCCGCAAGCAGGGAGACATGTGGTGAGCACCCACGCCCAGACCCCGAAGGTACGGCCCCGGGGCGAGCGTTCCCCGCTCGCGTCCGCGGGACTGCACCTGACGCTGCTCTTCGCCACCCTCATCGCGGTCTTCCCGCCGCTGTGGCTGGTGATCACGTCGTTCAAGCCGAAGACCGACGCCTTCGACACCTCGATCGTCAAGAACTTCACCTTCGGCAACTACAGCCACGTCATCTCCGACACCCAGTTCCTGGCCTGGCTCGGCAACTCGCTGGTCGTCGTCGGCATCACCACCGTCGTCGGTGTCTTCATCTCCGCCACCACCGGCTACGCCGTCAGCCGCTTCCGCTTCCCGGGCCTCCGGCCCCTGATGTGGCTGCTGCTGATCACCCAGATGTTCCCGGTCGCGGTCCTGATCGTGCCGCTGTACAACCTGCTGGCCTCGCTGGGCATGCTGAACCAGCCGGTCGGGCTGGTCATCACGTACCTCACCGTCGCCGTGCCGTTCTGCGCCTGGATGATGAAGGGGTACTTCGACGGCATCCCCGCCGAGATCGACGAGGCGGGCAGGGTCGACGGCCTGACGCCCTTCGGCACCTTCTGGCGGCTGATCATGCCGTTGGCCAAGCCCGGTCTGGCCGTCACCGCGTTCTACACCTTCATCACCGGCTGGGGCGAGGTCGCCTACGCCTCGGCGTTCATGACCGGTGAGGAGAACCTCACCCTGGCCGGCGGCCTCCAGACCTTCGTCAACCAGTACACGGCCGACTGGGGCTCGCTGACCGCGGCGGCCGTGCTGATCGCGGCGCCCGCCGCGGTCGTCTTCGGCCTCGTCCAGCGCCACCTGGTCTCCGGCCTGACGGCCGGCGCGACCAAGTCGTAGGGGGACGGCGTCATGGACCTCGGGCACCGTGGGCGCCGGGCGCCGGACGGGCACGACGTCCCGGCGCCGCCCCCGCCACCGGCCGCCGACCCGGCCGTCCGGGCGACGCGCTCCCCGGCGGCGGACCGGCCCGGCGGCCGGTCCGCCGGCCGGGGCCCCGTGCCCGCCCGGCGGTCCGTGCCCGCCCGGGGGTCCGCCGTCGCTCCGGCCGACCGCCGGCCGGGGGCCGACGTCCCGGTCGGCGTTCCGGCCGGGGCTCCGGCTCCGGCCGCTGTCCCGGTCGCGGCTCCGGTCGCGGCCCGGTCCTTAACGGGCCGCCACCGGACCGGCTGACGCGCCGGTCCCCACTTCCGTATCCCGGTCCGCGCGCCGGCCGTCCCGACAGTCCCGTCGGGGCCGGGCGGCCGCTCCACTCCTCCACTCAGGGAAGACATGACCCAGCACCTCGTTGCCCCCGACGCCCCCGCCACCGGCACGCACACGGGCTGGTGGAGAGACGCGGTGATCTACCAGGTCTATCCGCGCAGCTTCGCCGACGGCAACGGCGACGGCATGGGCGACCTGGAAGGAATCCGCAGCCGGCTGCCGTACCTGAGGGACCTCGGCGTCGACGCCGTCTGGCTCAGCCCCTTCTACGCCTCCCCGCAGGCCGACGCCGGGTACGACGTCGCCGACTACCGCGCCATCGACCCCATGTTCGGCACCCTGCTGGACGCCGACGCGCTGATACGCGAGGCCCACGGGCTGGGGCTGCGCGTCATCGTCGACCTGGTGCCCAACCACTCGTCCGACCAGCACGAGTGGTTCCAGCGCGCGCTGCGCGAGGGCCCCGGGTCGCCGCTGCGCGAGCGCTACCACTTCCGTCCGGGCAAGGGCGAGAACGGCGAACTGCCCCCCAACGACTGGGAGTCCATCTTCGGCGGCCCGGCGTGGACGCGCGTCGAGGACGGCGAGTGGTACCTGCACCTCTTCGCCCCCGAGCAGCCCGACTTCAACTGGGAGCACCCCGCCGTCCGCGACGAGTTCCGCTCCATCCTCCGCTTCTGGCTGGACATGGGCGTCGACGGCTTCCGCGTGGACGTCGCCCACGGCCTGGTCAAGGCGGCCGGACTGCCCGACATCGGCGCCCACGACCAGCTCAAGCTGCTCGGCAACGACGTGATGCCGTTCTTCGACCAGGACGGCGTCCACGAGATCTACCGAAGCTGGCGCGAGGTCCTGGAGGAGTACGACGCCGACCGCGTCCTGGTCGCCGAGGCCTGGACCCCGACCGTCGAGCGCACCGCCAACTACGTGCGCCCCGACGAGATGCACCAGGCGTTCAACTTCCAGTACCTGGGCACCTACTGGGACGCCGCCGAACTGCGCCGGGTCATCGACGCCTCGCTCGCCGCGATGCGCCCCGTCGGCGCCCCCACCACCTGGGTGCTGTCCAACCACGACGTGACCCGGCACGCCACCCGGTTCGCCAACCCGCCCGGCCTCGGCACCCAGCTCCGTACGGCCGGCGACCGCGAGCTGGGGCTGCGCCGGGCGCGGGCGGCCACGCTGCTGATGCTGGCGCTGCCCGGCTCCGCGTACGTCTACCAGGGCGAGGAGCTCGGCCTGCCGGACGTCACGGACCTGCCCGACGAGGTGCGCCAGGACCCGTCGTTCTTCCGGGCGACCGGGCAGGACGGCTTCCGCGACGGCTGCCGCGTGCCGATCCCGTGGACGGTCGGGGGGCCGTCGTACGGGTTCGGCGGCGGCGGTAGCTGGCTGCCCCAGCCGGCCGGCTGGGCGGACCTGAGCGTGGAGGCCCAGACCGGGGACCCGGGCTCCACGCTGGAGCTGTACCGCGCCGCGCTCGCCGTGCGCCGCGAGCAGCCGGACCTGGGCGCGGGCGACGCGGTGGAATGGCTGGAGGCGCCCGAGGGCGTGCTGGCCTTCCGGCGCGGCGCCTTCGTGTGCCACGCCAACACCACCGGGCGGGCGGTGCGGATCACCGTGCCGGGCCGGATGCTGCTCGCCAGCGAGCGGGTGCGCACCAGCGTGGACGGCACCGCCGAACTGCCCGCCGACACCACCGTCTGGTGGTCGGTGTGACGATCCTGTCGCCGCGCGGCGACGCACGGACCGAGCCGCGGGGCGACGGAGGAGGGGGCGCCCCGCGGCTCGCGGACATCGCCGCGCAGGCCGGGGTCAGCGAGGCCACGGTCAGCCGGGTCCTCAACGGCAAGGCGGGGGTCGCCGGGCCCACCAGGACCCGGGTGCTGGCCGCCCTGGACGTGCTGGGCTACGAGCGGCCCGTCCGGCTCAAGCGGCGCAGCGCCGGGCTGGTGGGCCTGGTCATCCCCGAGCTCACCAACCCGATCTTCCCCGCGTTCGCCCAGGTCATCGAGCAGGTGCTGGCCGGACACGGCTACACCCCGGTGCTGTGCACCCAGATGCCGGGCGGCGCCACCGAGGACGAGCTGGTCGAGCAACTGGAGGAGCGCGGTGTCACCGGCATCGTGTTCCTGTCCGGGCTGCACGCCGACATGAGCGCCGACCCGTCCCGGTACGTCAGGCTCGCGGCCCGGGGCGTGCCCTTCGTGCTCATCAACGGGTTCAACGAGCACATCGACGCCCACTTCGTCTCGCCCGACGACCGCTCGGCCGCCCGGATGGCCGTGCGGCACCTGGTCGAGCTGGGCCACGAGCGGATCGGGCTGGCCATCGGCCCCACCCGGTACGTCCCCTCGCGGCGCAAGGCCGAGGGCTTCACGGCCGCGCTGCGCGCCCTGCTGGGCGTGGGCCCCCAGGAGGCGGAAACGCGCGTCCAGCAGACCCTGTTCGGGGTCGAGGGCGGGCACGCGGCGGCGGGGGCGCTGCTGGACCAGGGCTGCACGGGGATCGTGTGCGCCAGCGACCTGATGGCGCTCGGCGCGATACGCGCGGTGCGGGCGCGGGGGCTGGACGTGCCCTCGGACGTGTCGGTGGTCGGCTTCGACGACTCGCCGCTGATCGCGTTCACCGACCCGCCGCTGACGACGGTGCGCCAGCCGGTGCAGGCGATGGCGACGGCGGCGGTGGACGCGCTGCTGGAGGAGATCGACGGCAACCCGGTGCAGCGCACGGAGTTCGTGTTCCAGCCGGAGCTGGTGGTACGGGGGTCCACCGCCCAGCGCAGATGAGGCGTGGGTGTCGAGGAGGCCCGGGGCCTGCCCGTGATCGGGCGCGGCGGGGTCTTCATCGGCCCCGGGCCTCCCGGCTCATGACGTACCCGGCGGATGGCCGGGCCCGGTCGGCGACCGGCCCGGCCGGCCGGGCGCGTGGGGCCCCGGGGTACGGGGACCCCCGGCCGGCCGGACCGGAGTCGCGGTTGAACGTAACACCACTGCAAGTGCTTGCGAAAGACTTTGCAGCGGTGGATCCGGCGGATTTCCCCGATGTGAACCGCGTGTGTCCCAGGGGTTGACCGCGTCCCTGGGGGCTCGTACGGTCACGACCGAAAACTGTTGCTGCTGTCTTGCAGCAAGAAGATTCACCAGGGCCTTGCGGGCATGGCGCGTTGCCGTACGAGGCTGCACCGCAATCCGCACCTCCCATTCCCCAGGAGGAAACATGGTCCGAAAGACCGTGGCCGCCGCGCTCGCCCTCGTGGCGGGAGCCGCTGTGGCCGTCACGGCACCCCCCACCCCCGCCGCGGCCGTCCCGCCCGGCGACAAGGACGTCACCGCCGTCATGTTCGAGTGGTCCTTCGCCTCGGTCGCCAAGGCCTGCACCGACACCCTCGGCCCGTCCGGCTACGGCTACGTCCAGGTCTCCCCGCCGCAGGAGCACATCCAGGGCGGCCAGTGGTGGACCTCGTACCAGCCCGTCAGCTACCGGATCGCCGGCCGCCTGGGCGACCGCGCGGCCTTCCAGTCCATGGTGAACACCTGCCACGGCGCGGGCGTCAAGGTCGTCGTCGACACCGTCATCAACCACATGGCGGCGGGCAGCGGCACGGGCACCGGCGGCTCGTCGTACACCAAGTACGGCTACCCGGGCCTGTACTCCGCGCCCGACATGAACGACTGCACCGCGCAGATCACCAGCTACCAGGACCGCGCCAACGTCCAGAACTGCGAACTCGTCGGCCTCGCCGACCTGGACACCGGCGAGGAGTACGTCCGCACCAAGATCGCCGGCTATATGAACGACCTGCTGACGCTGGGCGTCGACGGCTTCCGCATCGACGCCGCCAAGCACATGCCGGCGAACGACCTGGCCGCCATCAAGGCCAAGCTCACCAACCCGGGCGTGTACTGGAAGCAGGAGGCGATATACGGCGCCGGAGAGGCCGTCTCGCCCGGCGAGTACCTCGGCAACGGCGACGTCCAGGAGTTCCGCTACGCCCGCGACCTCAAGCGCGTCTTCCTGGGGGAGAACCTCGCCCACCTCAAGAACTACGGCGAGGCCTGGGGCTACATGGAGTCCGGGAAGTCTGCCGTCTTCGTCGACAACCACGACACCGAGCGCGGCGGCGACACGCTGAACTACAAGAACGGCTCGGCCTACACGCTCGCCAACGTCTTCATGCTGGCCTGGCCCTACGGCTCCCCGGACGTCCACTCCGGCTACGAGTGGACCGACAAGGACGCCGGCCCGCCCAGCAACGGCAGCGTGGGCGCCTGCTACAGCGACGGCTGGAAGTGCCAGCACGCCTGGCGCGAGATCGCCTCCATGGTCGCCTTCCGGAACGTGGCCCGCGGTCAGGGTGTCACGAACTGGTGGGACAACGGCGGCGACCAGATCGCCTTCGGGCGCGGCAGCAAGGCGTACGTCGCCATCAACCACGAGACGTCCGCCCTCACCCGCACCTTCCAGACGTCACTGCCCGGCGGCGACTACTGCGACGTGCAGAACAACCGGACGGTGACCGTCAACGGCTCCGGCCAGTTCACGGCCACGCTCGGCGCCGGCACCGCCGTCGCGCTGCACGCCGGGGCACGCACCTGCGGCGCGGGATCCACCACCCCGCCGCCCGCCACCTCCGGCGCGTCCTTCGCCGTCGACGCCACCACCGTCCCCGGCGAGAACATCTACGTCACCGGCGACCACTCCGCCCTCGGCAACTGGAACCCGGCCGCCGCGCCCAAGCTCGACCCGGCCGCGTACCCCGTCTGGAAGCTCGACGTGTCCCTCCCCGCCGGAACGGCCTTCGCGTACAAGTACGTCCGCAAGGACGCCGCCGGGAACGTCACCTGGGAGTCCGGCGCCAACCGCACGGCCACCGTCCCGGCCTCCGGGAAGGTCACCCTGAACGACACCTGGCGCGCCTGACCCGCGCGTCCCTCCGCCGCCCCGCGCCCCTCCTGGGCGCGGGGCGGCCCGCACCTGACGTCTCCGTACCCTCTTCGAGGAGATCCGGCCTTGATACGCCCCCGATCCCTGCCGCGCGTCCCGCGCAGAACCGCGGCCGCCCTCGCGGCGGCTACGGTCGCGGCACTCGTCCCGGCCCTGCCGGCGACCGCCGCGCCCCAGCCCCCCGCCCCGCCGTCCGACAAGGCGCTCGCGGCCGAGCCCGCCCGCCACGACCTGACGCGCGAACAGTTCTACTTCGTCCTGCCCGACCGGTTCGCCAACGGCGACCCGGGGAACGACCGCGGCGGACTGACCGGCACCCGCCTGGACACCGGCTACGACCCCACCGACAAGGGCTTCTACCAGGGCGGGGACCTCAAGGGGCTCACCGAGCGGCTCGACTACATCAAGGGCCTGGGCACCACCGCCATCTGGATGGCGCCCCTCTTCAAGAACCAGCCCGTCCAGGGCCAGGGCAAGGACGCCTCGGCCGGCTACCACGGCTACTGGATCACCGACTTCACCCAGGTCGATCCCCACTTCGGCACCAACGCCGACCTGGAGAGGCTCATCGACAAGGCCCACGCCAAGGGCATGAAGGTCTTCTTCGACGTCATCACCAACCACACCGCCGACGTCGTCGACTACCAGGAGAAGTCCTACGGCTACCTCTCCAAGGGCGCCTTCCCCTACCTCACCAAGGACGGCGTCCCCTTCGACGACGCCGACCACGCCGACGGCACCAAGCCGTTCCCGAAGACCGACCGCGACTCCTTCCCGCGTACGCCGGTCGTCCCCGACGCCAAGAAGAACCTCAAGGTCCCCTCCTGGCTCAACGACCCCACGATGTACCACAACCGGGGCGACTCGACCTTCGCCGGCGAATCCTCCACCCAGGGTGACTTCGCGGGCCTGGACGACCTGTGGACCGAGCGCCCCGAGGTCGTCGAGGGCATGGAGAAGATCTACCAGCGCTGGGTGCGCGACTTCGACATCGACGGCTTCCGCATCGACACCGTCAAGCACGTCAACACCGAGTTCTGGACCCAGTGGGCCACCGCGCTCGACGCCTACGCCGCCAAGCGCGGCCGGGACGACTTCTTCATGTTCGGCGAGGTCTACTCCGCCGACCCGGCCGTCACCGCCCCCTACGTCACCCGGGGCCGGCTCGACGCCACCCTCGACTTCCCCTTCCAGGACGCCGCCCGCCGGTACGCCTCGCAGGGCGGCCCCGCGACCAAGCTGTCCGAGCTGTTCGCCCAGGACCACCGCTACACCACCGACAAGGCCAACGCCTACGAGTCGGTGTCCTTCCTCGGCAACCACGACATGGGCCGCTTCGGCACCTTCCTGAAGCAGGACAACGCCGGGGCGGACGACGGGGAACTCCTCAAGCGCTACCGGCTCGCCAACGAGCTGATGTTCCTCAGCCGCGGCAACCCCGTCGTCTACTACGGCGACGAACAGGGCTTCACCGGCGCCGGCGGCGACAAGGACGCCCGCCAGACCCTGTTCGCGTCGAAGACCGCCGACTACCTCGACGACGACCAGCTCGGCACCGACCGCACGCACGCCGCCGCCGCGTACGACACCCGCCACCCGCTCTACCGCTCCATCGCCGCCCTCTCCCGGCTCACCAAGGCCCACCCGGCCCTCCGCGACGGCGTCCAGACCGAGCGGCACGCCGACACCGGCCAGGGCGTGTACGCCTTCTCCCGCTTCTCCGGTACGGGCACGAAGACGCGCACCGAGTACGTCGTCGCCGTCAACAACGCCCCCGCCCCCAAGACCGTGGAGCTCACCACCGACTCCCCGGACACGGCCTTCCGCCACCTGTACGGCGGCACGGGCGCCGTCACCAGCAGCGGCGGCGGCAAGCTGAAGGTGACCGTCCCCGCCCTCTCCTCCGTCGTCCTCCGGGCCGGCAAGCCCGTGCCGGCCCCGGCCACCGCGCCCACCATCGGCCTCAAGGCCCCGGCCGCCGGCGCCACCGGCACCGTCGAGATCACCGCGGACGTCGACGGCGGCGGGCTGAACCGGGTCGTCTTCGCCGCCCAGACCGGCAACGGCAGGTGGCGGACGCTCGGTTCCGCCGACCACGCCCCCTACAAGGTCACCCACACCGTCACCGCCCCCGAGGGAACGGCCCTGCGCTACAAGGCCGTCGTCGTCGACAGCACCGGCCGCACCGCGAGCGCCCTCGCCTCCACCACCGCCGGGCAGACGCCCGAGCCCGGCAAGCCCAGCGCCGTCGACCGCGACCACGCCGTCGTCCACTACCGGCGCACCGACGGCGACTACGACGGCTGGCAGCTCAGGACGGGTGCCACCACCGCCGCCTTCACCGGCCGTGACGCGTACGGCGCCTTCGCCTGGGTCAAGGTCGAGGACGGCGCCACGTCCGTCCCGTACACCGTCGAGAAGAACGGCACCGCCGACGGCCCGCAGCGCACCCTGGACCTCGCCGCCACCGGCGAGGTGTGGATCGCGCAGGGCGCGGACGGTCAGCAGAACAAGGCGCCCGACGGCGCCTACCCGCCGCAGGACCCGGGCAAGGCCGTCATCCACTACCACCGCCCCGACGGGAACTACGACGGCTGGGGCCTGCACACCTGGACCGGCGCCGCCACCCCCACCGACTGGTCCACGCCGCTCCAGCCGGTGCGGAAGGACGCCTTCGGCCTCACCTTCGAGGTCCCGCTCGCCGCCGGCGCCACCTCGCTGTCCTACATCGTCCACAAGGGCGACGAGAAGGACATCCCCGCCGACCGGTCCCTCGACTTCGGCACCCACGGCAAGGAGGTCTTCCTCCTCACCGGCGACACCGGCTACCTGCTGCCCACCACGGGCGCCGCGCCCGTGCTCGACCTCACCCGGGCCGAGGCCCAGTGGATCGACGCCGACACCGTCGTCTGGAAGGTCAAGGCCGCGCCCGGCACCAGCCGGCAGTTGGTGTACGACCGGGACGGCGGCATCACCGCACCCGACGGCGCCCTGTCCGACGAGGGCCGCTGGCTGCGCCTGAACGCCTCCTCGCTCACCGACGCCCAGAAGGCGGCCCACCCGCACCTCAAGGACTACCCCGCCTTCCGCATCGACCCGCGCGACCGCGACCGCGTGCGGGACGCCCTGCGCGGGCAGCTCATCGCCACCCACCGCGCCCCCAACGGCGCCCTGCTCGCCGCCACCGGCGTCCAGATCCCGGGCGTGCTCGACGACCTGTACGGCACGAAGGCACGGGCCACGGCGCTCGGCCCGGTCTTCCGCAAGGGCACGCCCACGCTCTCCGTCTGGGCGCCCACCGCCCAGCACGTCGCCCTCGAACTCGACGGCAGGCGCGTGGCGATGAAGCGCCACGCGGCCACCGGCGTCTGGTCCGTCACGGGCTCCAAGAGCTGGCGGAACAAGCCGTACCGCTACGAGGTGAAGGTCTGGGCGCCCAGCGTCGGCAAGGTCGTCACCAACAAGGTCACCGACCCCTACTCCACCGCCCTGACCGCCGACTCGGCCCGCAGCCTGGTCACCGACCTCACCGACCCGAAGCTCGCCCCGGCCGGCTGGACGACGCTGAGGAAGCCCGCGGCCACCCCGCTGCGCGACGCGCGGATCCAGGAGCTGCACGTCCGTGACTTCTCGATCGCGGACCGCACGTCGAAGCACCCCGGCGGCTACCTCGCCTTCACCGACACCACGTCGGACGGCATGAAGCACCTGAAGGAGCTGGCCGGCAGCGGCACCTCCTACGTCCACCTGCTGCCCGTCTTCGACATCGGCACCATCCCCGAGAAGACGTCCGACCAGGCCGTCCCCGCCTGCGACCCGGCGGCGTACGCCCCCGACTCCGACGAACAGCAGGCGTGCGTGTCCAGGGCCGCCGCCAAGGACGCCTTCAACTGGGGCTACGACCCGCTGCACTACACCGTTCCCGAGGGCTCCTACGCCTCCGACCCGGACGGCACCCGCCGCACGGTCGAGTTCCGGCAGATGGTGCAGGGCCTGAACAAGGCCGGACTGCGTACGGTCATGGACGTGGTCTACAACCACACCGTGGCGAGCGGCCAGGCCGACAAGTCCGTCCTCGACAAGATCGTGCCCGGCTACTACCAGCGGCTCCTCGCCGACGGCACCGTCGCCACCTCCACCTGCTGCGCCAACACCGCGCCCGAGAACACGATGATGGGCAAGCTCGTCGTCGACTCGGTCGTCACCTGGGCCAAGGAGTACAAGGTCGACGGCTTCCGCTTCGACCTCATGGGGCACCACCCGAAGGCCAACATCCTGGCCGTCCGCGAGGCCCTCGACGCGCTCACGCCCGCGAAGGACGGCGTCGACGGCAAGAAGATCATCCTGTACGGGGAGGGCTGGAACTTCGGCGAGATCGCCGACGACGCCCGCTTCGTCCAGGCCACCCAGAAGAACATGGCCGGCACGGGCATCGCGACCTTCTCCGACCGGGCCCGCGACGCCGTCCGCGGCGGCGGTCCCTTCGACGCCGACCCCGGCGTCCAGGGCTTCGCCTCCGGCCTGTTCACCGACCCCAACACCTCCAAGGCGAACGGCACCCCCGCCGAGCAGAAGGCCCGCCTGCTGCACTACCAGGACCTGATCAAGGTCGGCCTGTCCGGCAACCTCGCCTCCTACACCTTCACGGACACCTCGGGGAAGGAGGTCAAGGGCTCCGAGGTCGACTACAACGGCGCCCCCGCCGGCTACGCCGCCGCCCCCGGCGACGCCCTCGCCTACGCGGACGCCCACGACAACGAGACCCTCTACGACGCGCTCGCCTTCAAGCTCCCGGCGGCGACGTCCCCCGACGACCGCGCCAGGATGCAGGTGCTCGCCATGGCGACCGCCGCGCTCTCCCAGGGCCCGGCGCTCTCCCAGGCCGGCAGCGACCTGCTCCGCTCCAAGTCGCTGGACCGCAACTCCTACGACAGCGGCGACTGGTTCAACGTCCTCCACTGGGACTGCCGGGCCGGCAACGGCTTCGGCCGCGGCCTGCCCCCGGCGGCCGACAACAAGGACAAGTGGGCCTTCGGGAAACCGCTGCTGACCTCCCCGTCCCTGACGGTCGGCTGCCCGCAGATCACCGGCGCCTCCGCCGCCTACCGGGACCTGCTGAAGATCCGTACCACGGAGAAGGCCTTCAGCCTCTCCACCGCCGGCCAGGTCCAGGAGGCGCTGTCCTTCCCGCTCTCCGGCGCGCAGGAGACCCCCGGCGTGATCACCATGCGCCTGGGCGACCTGGTGGTGGTCTTCAACGCCACGCCCGGGAAGCAGGCGCAGTCCGTCCCCGCCCTGACCGGCAAGGGCTACGCCCTGCACCCGGTCCAGGCCGCCGGCTCCGACGCCACCGCCAGGACGTCCTCGTACGACCCGGCCACCGGCACCTTCACGGTTCCGGCCCGCACGGTGGCGGTGTTCACCCAGCGGTAGCGCGAGCCCGGGGCGCCACGGTCCGGACGGTTGTCCCGGACCGTGGCGCCCCGGCCTATCGTGACCCGGACGCCACCACGACCGGGAGCCACACCCATGCCGCAGATCACCGTCGACTACTCCGCCTCCCTCGAGGAGGACTTCGACCGCCGGGGCCTCGCGCTCGCCCTGCACCCCCTCGTCGTCGAGACGGTCGACGCCCGGCTCGCCGCGTGCAAGACCCGCACGCGCCGGGTCGAGGACACCGTGACCGGCGACGGCACGGCCGACGACGCCCTCGTCCACATCGCCGTCGACCTGCTGGCCGGGCGCGCCGAGGAGTCCAAGGCGCGCCTGACGGAGGCCGCCGTCGCGCTCGTACCGCAGTTCGTCCGGCCGGCCGAGGGCCGGGTGCTGCACGTCTCCGCCGAGGTCCGCGACCTCGACCCCTCGTACCGCGCGCTCTGACGGCCGCGTACGCCGCTACGGAACCGGCTGGCCGGCCGCCGCCGCGGGCACCGGGGGCAGCAGCGCCGCCAGCCGGTCGACCAGGCCACCGAACGGCCCGTCCACCGGCTCGTCGGCCAGCGTGCGCGCGAGCAGCGAGGCCATCGCGCCGTCGTACGCCGCGCTGACCGCGGCCAGCGCCACGAAGTCGTGCACGAGCTGCAACTCCAGCTCCCCGCGCGGTATCCGGCGGCCGTCCAGCCACAGCAGCGCCGTCGACTCGGCGAGCGACACCCACGAGCGCACGACCAGCTCCAGCCGGGCCGGCGGGTCCACCACCCCGAGGTGGGCCATGATCTGCTCGTACGCGGCCTGCCGCACCTCGTCGATCATCGCGTTCGTCGTCGTCGAGCCGACCGCCGGGCCGCCGCGCATCAGCGCCGAGAACCCCGGCCCGTGCTCCTCCACGAAGTCGAAGAACCGCCCCATGACCCGCAGCAGCCGGGCGCCCAACGGCCCCTGGCGCGGCTCCACGAACCGGCGGGCCAGCTCGTCCGCGGCCCGCCGCAGCGCCGCCTCGTACAGGCTCTGCTTGCCCGGGAAGTAGTGGTAGACCAGCGGCCGGGAGATGCCCGCGGCGGCGGCGATCTCGTCGATCGACACCTCGTCGGGGGACCGGCGGCTGAACAGCTCCAGCGCCACCCCGATCAACTGCTGCCTGCGCTCCTCGACGCCCATCCTGCGCCGCGCCCCGGTCGTCATACGATCAGCCTAGCGTTCACCGCCCGGCGGCCTTCGAACAGTGGCCCCTACACAGTTCGCTACGCTGCCGGTCATGAGCAGCCCCGACCACGAGACCCCGGCCCCCCGCGCCGGCCTCACACCCCGCCAGGCCCGCCGCTTACGCATCGCCGCCGCCTCCGTCCTGCTGGCGGCGACCGCCGTCGTCCTGGTCCTCCGCCTGGCCAGTCGCACCTCCGTGCTCGTGGTCGGCGTCTACGGACTCGCCATGATCCTCTGCGGAGTCGCCATCGAACTCAGCCGCAACGGCCGCACCCGCCTGGCCACCTGGCTCCTCGCCACCGGCCTCCTCGCCGCCCTCGCCGCCGACTGGCTGCTGCTGCCCTGAGGCGTGTCGCGGAAGGCCGCGAGGAGGGGGCGTCAGTGCCCATCGCGGCCGGCCCGTGCCCCGTCGCCTCGATCCCGCTCCGGTCCGACCCTCGATGACCGTGCGGCCGGAGCGGCGCGGTTCCCCCTCGAAGACGCCGCCGGGGCAGGGGCCGGTCAGCGCAGCGAGGTGATCCTGCCGCCGTCCTCCAGCCGGCCCGTCAGCTCCACCTGCCGGGACGGCTTGGCCGGGAGCTCCACCGCGAGCAGCCGGTCCTCGTCCGCGCCGCCCGACGCCCCGCCCGACACCGCGACCGAGGCCACTCCCGGGCTGCCGGCCGCCAGCATGTACCACCGCCCGCCCGGGGACTGCCACAGCGCACCGGCCAGCACGTCCGGCTCACGCGTCCCGCACGCCGGCGACTCCTCGGCCTTCGCGACGACCGCGCCCGCCTTCGTGGACGGCGCCTGGAACTGGGCCAGCACCGTGCCCCCCGTCCCCCGCCAGGTCTCCGCACGCGTGCACAGCCAGGCGGCGGTCCCCGCCGTGCCGGCCGAGCCGGGCAGTTCCTGTTCCGCGAACCGCCAGGAGTTCACCGCCCGCACGCCCTTGGCGCGCAGCAGGGGCAGCAGACAGGCCGTCCGCGCCCACTCCGCCCGCGCCTGTGCGTCCCCCGCCACCAGATCGGCCCGCTCCGACGGCGACCCCGACGTCAGCCGCGCCGGGGCCAGCTCCCCGAGGTCGGTCAGCGTCCGGGTCCCCGTGCCGTCCCGCACCTCCAGCACGTCCCACGCCCGGCACCGGCTCGGCGCCACGGGGCTGAGCTGCGCATTCGTGACCCCGTACGCGTCCCGTCGCACCGGGCGCGCCGCCGCCGACGGGTCCAGCAGGTCGCGCGCCGACACCTCCCGTACCCATGGAGCCGTCAGGTACCGCACATTGGCGTGCGTCCGCCCCACCACCAGGGCGGCGGCCGACGCCGCGTCGGCACCGTCCGTGCGCGCGAAGTCCAGCGCCGCACCGGCCGTACCGTCCTTCGGCTCCGCGTACCGCACCACCCGCAGACCGTCGTGGAACAGCACCACCCGCGCCTCGTCCACCTCCCCGGCGAACAGGAGCTGCGGCGGCCCCATCGGCGGCCCCGGCGGGGTGCCCGGCGTAGCCGACGCCCGCACCGTGGCGCCCGGCCGCGCCCACACCGCCAGCGCCCGCCGCAGCAGCGCCTCGTCACCGACCAGGCCGCCCCGCGCGGGCCACACCGAGAAGTCCGTTCGCTCCGAGTCCTGCCACGCGGCCGGGGCGACCCGCCGCAGGTTGACCGGGTCCAGCGCCGCCTCCGACACCGGATTGCGCGCGTACGGCGGGGCGGCCGCCCCGTCCGGGGCCCAGCCCTCGCCCGGCAGCCCGAGCAGCGCCCCGCACACCACGGCGGCCGCGAGCGCCGCGAGCGCCGCCTTGCCGTGCTGGCGCCGGCGCATCAGGTCCGTGGGGCGGGCCTGCAACGAGCACGGGTCGAACTCGGGCGACTCCAGCAGCGTGTGCGCCGCCTTCACGGAGTCCGCCTCGGCCAGCGCCGCCCCCGGGTCGGCCACCCCGGCCGCCGCCAGCACCCGGCGCACCTCGGCATCGCCCTGCCGCTCCAGCCCGCGCAGCACCCAGGCCGCCCGGCCCGGCCCGGACAGTGCCGAGAGCCGCTGGTCCAGCGCCAGCTCGTCGGCGCCCCCGGCGCGCGGGAACAGCCTCAGGCCCCATACCTGGGGCAGCAGCGGCGGCAACTGCGCCCGCTTGGGCCACGCCTTGCGCCGCAGCGGGAGCCCCGCCTCCAGGGCCTGGCGCAGCACCCGGGCGCGCACGTACGCGTACCCGGGGTCGACGGCGTCGTCGGGCTGCCGCTGCGCGGGCATCCCGCCGTCGTCACCGGCACCGCGCCGGCGCGGCAGCGCCCGCTGCACCACGGAGTGCGCGGTCAGCACGCGCCGGTTGCGCCCGAGGCCGGACGGCAGCACGAGATAGGCGATCCGGACGAGCCTCGGGTAGTGCTCGACGAGGGCCGCCTCGGCCTGGTCGACGCCGACGGGGGAGGAGGTGGCCAGTTCCTTGGTGCTCACCTTCAGCAGAACGAGCGAATCGGGGGATGGTCACCTCCCGGGCGTGTCCCCCCAGCCGCTCACCGAGCCGAACACGGCCGTACCGCGCGTCCCGCCGCCCCCGTGCATGGCCGTCATGAACAGTCCCGCGTCCTGCGCCTCGGCCGCGCCCGGCACCCGGACCGTGGCGACCGTACGCCAGGTGGCCCCGTCGTCCGTCGAGCAGGACCCGGTGACCGCGCCCCCCGCGCGGGACAGGCGCAGCAGCACGGGCGCCGCGAAGGGCGTGCCGGTGAGCCGCCGGTAGGTGTCCAGGGTGCCGTCACCGGTCGTGCCGTACGACAGCACCACGCCGTTGAGCGGGGTCACCGCCAGGTTGAGGAACCCCGCCGAGCCGGGCGTGGCCAGGGAGTTCCGTACGGCGATCCCGGCCCGCGCCCAGGGGCCGGTCGCGTCCTGGGACTCCACCCGGACGGTGAGGACCCGGCCGTCCGCGAAGACACCCTCCCGGTAGAGGGCGCCGAACTCGGCGGTGCCCTTCCACAGGTCCTGGCCGCCACCGTTGATGGCGAACCGGTCCCCGGCCCGGCCGAAGACCGCCCCGCTGTTGGTGTACGTCCGCCACGTCCGGTCCAGGGGCCCGGCCCGGTACAGGTCGCCCTGGTGGACGGTGGTGACCGGCTCCTCGCCCTCGGGGCCGTAGGTGACGCGCAGCTCGTACGGGAGGGGCTCGACGGGGACGGTCAGGGGCCCGGCCGGCGCCACGACGCCCCACGACACGGTGCCGGAGCCGGCCGCCGGGACGGGCGGAAGCCGCAGCGGCGGCTGGTCGCCGAAGCCGGTGAGCGTGACGGTGACCGGGCCGGTGGCGCGGAGGCCGTTGACGTTCCGGAAGGTGGCCGAGACCTCGGCCTCCGCGCCCGGGGAGAACGCCCTGGGGGAGCCGGTGACGGTGACCGCGCCCTGGAACGGCGCCCGGGCGAGGGCCTCGTGCACGCGCGTGGCGGTCCGGTACGGGTCGTGCGGCGGGCGGAGGGGGTAGATGTCCTTCCCGTACGTCCACGCCTCCTCCCTCGCGTACCAGTCGAACGCCTTCGGCGCGCGCCCGTGCGCCAGGGCGTCCTCCAGCTCCTCCAGGTAGGCCCGCCACTGGGGGAGGTGGACGTCGGCGATCAGGCCCGACCAGTCGCGGTTGGCGTAGTTGGCGAGGTGCCCCGCGTCGGCGGCGGGGCGGTCGGCCCAGGTGGTGACCAGCACGCGGGCGGTGCGCTCCATGCCCTCGCGGCGGGCGTCCGCCAGCCAGGGACCGAGGAGGAAGGAGCGGTGCGAGCCCGCCATGTCGTCGCTCAGCCGCATCAGCCGCAGCCACAGCCGGGACAGCGCCCGGAAGGTGTCCCGGTCCCCCTGCGCGTACGCGTCCCGCAGCCGGCCGATGAGCTGCCAGGAGCGGTTGGCCAGCACCTGGCGGCCCAGGTCGGTGAGGTCGTGCCGGTACGCGTCCGAGCGGCGCAGCGGCTCCCGCACGCGCAGCAGCGCCGCGAACGCCCGGTCGAAGGCGGCGGGGTCGAAGGCGGGGGAGCGGGTCGCGTAGTAGGCGCCGGAGCTCGCGGTGAGGGCCGGGCGGGCGGCGAAGAGCGAGTCGTGGGGACGCCCGTCCCGGCTGGTGATCCGGTACGCGGTGTCCCGCAGCACCGACAAGGCCTCCCGCGCGGCGGCGTCCCGGCCGCCGTACCGGAGGTCCGCGTACCGTTCGAACCAGCGTGTCCGGTCGACGGGCTCGCGGCGCCAGGCCAGCTCCGTGAACAACTCCAGGGCGGCCGGGTCCCGTTCGGCCGCCTCCGGCATGTAGGCCGTCCCGGCGAGCGCGGAGCCGGGCTTGTCGCGCCAGGCGGTGAAGCGTTCGGTCCACAGGTGGGTCTCGGCGCCGATGGTGGTGCGGCCGCCGAAGTTGGGGATGGTGCCGAAGGCGTAGGGGACGCCGCCCCAGTCCTTCTCGCGGTCGGTGACACCCTCCAGGTCGGACCGCCCGTCGACGACGAGGAGGCGGGAGGGGTCCAGGGCGTCCAGCAGCTCGCGGCGCGGGTTCGCCTGCCAGCCGAGGAGCACCCAGGTGGCGCCGGGGCGGGCCTTCTGGAGGGCGGCCTCGACGGCCCGGGCGGCCTCGGGGACGGGCACGTCCCCGGGCGAGCCGCCCTCGTGCAGCAGGTCCATCTTGAAGTGGTCGGCCTCGCCGAACAGGTCCGTCTGGTGCCGGTGGAACGCGGCGGCGACGGCCCGGAACACCTCCGTGCGCGGGTCGAGCCAGTCGGGGCGCCGCAGGCCCGACCAGACGCCCTGCGGGATGGTGCGCCCGCCCGGGTTCCGCGCGGCGAACCCGTCGGGCACGGTGCCGAAGTACCCGGGCAGGACCGGGTGCATGCCCAGCTCGCGGAGCCGGTCGGCGACGCGCCGGCCGAGGGCGGCGCGGCGGGCGATCAGGCCGGGGTCGAGGGGGCCGCCGTACCCGCTCATGTTCTGGAGCAGCCACCAGGGCTGGTGGGAGGGCGCCGGCAGCCAGGCGCGGGCCTCGGCGTCGGTGTACCCGAAGTCCTGGAGCAGCCGGTGGTACACGGCCTCCTGGCCGGTGGTGACGAGGACCTCGTTGCAGCCGTGCAGGGCCAGCACGTCGATCAGCCGCTCCCAGCGCGCCCAGTCGGCGTACGGGGCGGTGTAGCCGTCGTGCGTGTCGTTGAACACGAACCGGTGCGGGACGGTGGCCTCCCGCTCCAGCGGCTCGCCGGGCGCGGGGAGGCGGGTGGGCAGGCCGAGCTGGCTGCCGGCCCAGGAGACATGGGCCCCGCACCGGTACTTCAGGTACCAGTGGACGCCCGTGAGGGCCGTGGCGGGGTCGGTGGCGGCGACCTCGACGCGGCCGGTGGAGCCCGTGACGCGGAAGCGGTCGGGCCCGCCCCGGAGGCGGGCCAGCCGGAACTGGTCGGCGTGCCGGGGCAGGAGCCTTTCGAGGGCGGCGCGGGCCGGGCCCATGGGGTTCTCCTCCGCCGCGGCGGGCGGCCGGGCCGCCCCCACGAGGCCGGCGCCCACGCCGATCGCTCCGGCGGTTCCCAGGAGCCTTCGTCTCGACAGGTCGGCCACGGCGCTCCTCCACGATGCTGACACAACATCAGATACGGACGTGTCGCACGTTACTCGGGGTTCGTCCCCGGAACAGGGGTGCGAACCGGCACGATGGCCAGATGCGTACGGAACGAACTCGTGTGGCGTCGGTGGCGGCGGCCGCCTTGGTGGTCCTGGCCCTGCCCGCCGTGACGGCCTGCGGCGGGGGCGGGGACGAGCCCGACGCCACGCCGAAGACGGCGACGGGCACCCTGGAGGAGCTCGCGGCGAAGGTCGCGTGCGAGCCGAACATACAGACGGACGCGGAGGAGATCCGCCAGGCCAACTGTGAGACGAAGGACGGCAAGTACGTCCTGGCCACCTTCGCCACCGATCGCGGCCAGCGCGAGTGGATCAACGAGGCGAACGATTACGGCGGCGCCTACCTGGTCGGCCGCAAGTGGGTGGCCGTCGGCGAGGAGAAGGTCGTCGGCGCGCTGCGCGACCGGCTCGGCGGCGATGTGGAGACCGGCGCGTCGCACCACTCGGGGAGCGGCGGGAGCGGCGGTCAGGGTGAGCACGGCGGTCAGGGCGGGCACGGCGCGAAGGGCGCGGGCGGCGCGGCCGGCGCGGGCCACGCGGGGCACGACGGCGGCTGACCGCACGCGGTGAGGGGCCGGACCACCAGGGAGGTGGTCCGGCCCCTCGTCTCTCGCCGATCGCCGGTCGCCGGGCGGTCAGGTCCCTGTCAGGCCCTGAACGGCCGTTCGCCGGTCAGGCGCACCGCCGCCCGCCGTTGATGCAGCTCACCATCTGCTGCATCAGCCGGTTGTTGAAGACGTTGATGAAGTCTCCGTGGTCGGTGATCGGCTTGTGGAGCTGCTCGGGGAACGAGTCCACGGCGAACACCGTCCCCTGCGGAACGTCGTACACGATCCGCTGGACGAGCTGGGGAATGGCCCGGAACCCGTTGGGGCACTGGCCGTTGCCGTCGGCGAAGGCCACGTGTGTCCGGTGGTTGGCGCTGTCGGTGTTCTGGCCGTCCCAGCAGCTCTGGAACTTGAACGACCGTACGACCTGGCTGCCCTGCGGGCAGATCGGGTACTTGTCCTTGAGCTGCCGGTCCTCGAAGCCGGTGCAGCTCCAGGAGGCGTTGGCGTTCTTGTCGCCGTTGGTGAACGCCTTGGCGTCACCGGTGATGATGCGCAGGAACTTCGGCATGGCCGACACCTTGGACACCGGGCTGCCGACGAAGTTCATCGTGACCTGGCTGGGGGTGAGGATCTCACCGACGTTCTTGTCGTTCCCGCCGCCGTCCGCCTGGGCGTCGTTCTCGTTCTGGCCGTTCTGGAGACGCAGGACCGGCCAGAAGTAGGTGGACTTGTCCCCCTGGTTCCGGCAGGTCGTCTGTCCCCTGGCGAGGTCGTCGTCACTGGCGAAGGCGTCATTGGCCTGGTTGCCCACGTAGTCGTGCATGTGGTGGGCGCCATTGCTCACGCCGGGCGCGACGATCACGTTGTCCGGGTTGAACTTGCCGTTCTCGTTCCGCCCGCAGTTCGTGGTGAAGGTGCCCCGCGAGGCGCCGTTCAGCTTGCGGGGGTTGCGGACGTTGGGCTGGACGTTCTGGATGTCGACGAAGTCACCCGCGACGGGCCCGTTGCCCGCCTGCCCCTGCCCCTGGCCCTGACCTTGGCCCTGGTCCTGTCCCTGGCCCTGTCCCTGGTCCTGTCCCTGGTCCTGTCCCTGGTCCTGACCGTCCCCGTTCTGACCGTCTCCGTTCTGGCCGTCTCCGTTCTGGTCACCGCCGTTCTGGCCGTCTCCGTTCTGGTCACCGCCGTTCTGGTTGTCGCCGTTCTGGCCGACGTCGCCGTTCTGGTCCTTCACCTGGTTGGTGTCGTCCGCGCGCAGGGTGCACGGCGCCAGGCCGCTCAGGCCGCCGGGGCGCTGGGCGATCCGGTCGATGGCGATGACGATCCGCTCGATCGCGGCCGTCCGCTTGTCCTTCAAAGGATTCAGAATGGCATTCTGAGCAAAAGCCGGATCCTGCTGGATCTGTTGCTTCTGATCCGCGAAGCGTTGGTACGCCTCGGTGATCTGGGTATCCATGTTCGCCAGTTCCCGGTCCACTTCCGCCCGCACCTGGTAGGGCACGTCGGGAAGACCGTTGGCGACCTCCGGACAGTCGATGGTCGACATCTGCTGGCCGGCGTTCAAAGGCTTCTGCTGCTGCGGGCGGGAGCTGGACCATCCGGACCAGCCCTCACCGGCGGACGCGTAGACATTGGCCGCGACCAACCCGCCGCCGCCCAGTATCAGGGCAGCCGAGGCGGCGATCGCCCGGTTGGCCAGTGTCGAGCGTTTTCGTGTGCGTCGCATGGAACTCCAATCCTGGGCGGGGTGAACCGCTCCGTTCCATACGGCCGCTCCTCGGGGCTCGTTCAGCGCGCCGGGAGATTCGTAGAAACCTACGTCCCCAAAGCGGGCGAACCGCTATTCCTTGCCCCGCCGTTGCCTCCTGTTCCGGCGTCAGCCGCCCAGCGCCTTCGCCTCCTGTTCCGGCGTCACCCCCACCGCCGGCCGGTCCGGCCGGCGCGGTGCCGTCCCGCCCAGCCCGCGCAGCCACGCCCAGGTGTCCTCGACCGTCGCGGCCGCCGGCCGGCACCGCAGGCCCGCCGCCAGGGCCTTGGACACGTCGGCGGCGTGCATCGCGGCGTGCAGTTCGCCGGGCGGGGTCCAGACCGGCAGCCCCGACCAGGGCTCGATGCCCGCGCCGAGGACCACCTCCGGCTCGGTCCACCGCAGTTCGGCGTCCGCACCGGTGGCACGCACACAGGCGTCGAGCAGCCCGCCCATGGTCGTGTGCCCGGGCGGGGACACCAGGTTGTACGGACCCGACAGCCCGGCCTCCGCCGCGTCCAGCAGCCACCCGGCCATGTCCCGGACGTCGATGAACTGGAGGGGCAGGTCGCGCGGGCCCGGGGCGAGCACCGGTCCGCCGCGGGCGATCCGGTCCAGCCACCACGGCAGCCGCCCGATGTTCTCCCACGGGCCGAGGATCAGGCCCGCCCGCCCCATCAGCACCCGCTCCTCGCCGAACGCGGCGACCGCCGCCAGCTCCCCGCCCCGCTTGGCCTCCGCGTACGGCACGCCGGTGGCGTCCGGCGAGCCCGCCACCAGCGGACCGTCCTCGGTCAGCCCCGCCGCCGGCGGCCACGTGTGCACGCTGCGGCTGGAGACGTACACGTAACGCCCCACCCGGCCGGCGAGCAGCCGTGCCGCGTCCCGCACCGCCACCGGGTCCGACGACCACGTGTCGACGACCACGTCCCACCGCCCCTCGGCGAGCGCCGCGAGCCCGCCCGGAACGGTGCGGTCGCCCCGCAGCGACACCACACCGGCCGGCGGCTCGTGGCGCCCCCGGTGAAAGACCGTCACGTCCCAGCCGCGGGCCGACGCCGCCTCGACGACGGCCCTGCCCGCGAACTCCGTACCACCCAGCACCAATAGCCTCATGATCCGACCCTGCCGCGTTCACCACGGCTCCGACCAGCGGTTCTGCTGCCAGAAGAACGGCCGGTCTCCCGCCGCCGCCGACGGGATGGCAGCATGTGGCGACGATGACGAATGCCCGGTCGCCCCTGCGCGCCCTGCGTGCCGCACTTTTCGCGGCGGTGTGCGTGACCTTGGCCGCCATGGGGCATTCGTCCATGTCTGCGCACAGTCTTCCGCCCGGGTCGCTGCTCGGCGCCCTCTGCGTCACCGGCGGCCTCGCCTGGCTCGCGGCGGGCCGCCGCCGGGGCGCCGCCACCATCGGTACGGGCCTCCTCGCGGTCCAGGGCGTGCTCCACCTGACGTTCACCGGCGACGGCGGGCACCACGCCCATGGCCCCGCCCCCGGCCCGGCCGGGCACCTGGTGCCCGGCATGTCCCACGCCGCCGCCCCGGCCCCACCCGCCGGGCACGCCACCGCCACCACGACCGGCGGCACCGCCGACCTCCTCACCACGATCACCGGCGGCGCCTCCGCCGGCATGATCGCCGTCCACCTGCTGGCCGCGGCCGTCTGCGCCCTGTGGCTGGCCCGCGGCGAGGCCGCCTTCTTCCGGCTCGCCCGGGCCGTCGCGGCCCTCGCCTTCACCCCGCTGCGGCTGTTGCTCGCCGTCGTCCGCCCGCCCGCCGCCCCGCGCGCGCCGCGTCCCCGGACCCGGCACCTCCGCCGCCACCACGGCGTCGTCCTCGCCCACACCCTGTCCCGGCGCGGCCCGCCCACGTCCCTCCCACCCCGCGCCACGGTCCCCGGAGCGACACACGTCTGACCAGGGGCCGCTTCCCCCTTTCCAGACACGCCATCGCGCCGACTCCTAGGACAGTCATGGCCATTGACGACCGTACGACGGCCGTACCGGCGGAATCCGCCGCCGAAACCGCCTCCGTCCCCACCCCGAACACGACCGGATCGACGTGGAGCGCGCTCCGCCCGCTCCTCCTCCGCATCCACTTCTACGCGGGCCTCCTGATAGCCCCGCTCCTCCTCGTCGCCGCGGTCAGCGGCCTGCTGTACGCCTTGTCCTTCCAGGCGGAGAAGGTCCTCTACCGGCACGAGCTCCAGGTCCCGGTGGGCGACCGGGTCCTCCCGCTGTCCGCACAGGTCGAGGCGGCCCGCCGGGCCCACCCGGACGGCACCGTCACCGCCGTCTGGCCCTCCCCGGAGGACGGCGCCACCACCCGCGTCCTGATGACCGGACCCGACGTCGAGGAGGGCAGGTCGCTCGCCGTCTTCGTCGACCCGTACACCGCCGAGGTACGCGGTGACCTGCCCAGTTACGGCAGTTCCGGGGCGCTCCCGCTGCGGGCCTGGCTCTCCGAGTTCCACGCGAACCTCCGGCTCGGCGAGACGGGCCGCCACTACAGCGAGATGGCCGCGAGCTGGATGTGGGTCGTCGCCCTCGGCGGCCTGGCCCTGTGGGCCGGCCGCCGACGTACCGCCAAGCGGGCCCTGTTCCTCCCCGAACGCGGCCCCAAGTCCCGCCGCCGCACCCTGTCCTGGCACGGGTCGGTGGGCCTGTGGGCGGTGACCGGCCTGGTCCTGCTCTCCGCCACCGGCCTGACCTGGTCCCGGTTCGCGGGCGAGCACATCGACGCCGTCCAGTCGCAGCTCGGCGGCGCCACCCCCACCGTCTCCGCCACCCTCGACGGCGCCGCCGCCCCGGGCGGCACCGGCCATGAGGGCCACGGCGCCGGCCACCACCCCGCCCCCGCCCCCGCCGGCGCGGACATCGGCGTCGACCGGGCGGTCGAGGCCGCCCGCGGCGCCGGCGTCGACGGACGGATCGCCGTGACCCTCCCGGCCGAGGGCCAGGGGTACGTCGTCAAGGAGACGGACACGCGGTTCCCCGTCCACCTGGACTCGGTGGCCGTCGACCCGGCCGACGGCACGGTCATCGACGAACTGCGCTTCGCCGACTACCCCGTGCTCGCCAAGCTGACCCGCTTCGGCATCGACGCCCACATGGGCGTCCTCTTCGGGCTCCCCAACCAGCTCGCGCTCGCCGCCCTGATGGTGGCGCTCGTCCTCCTCGTCCTCTGGGGCTACCGCATGTGGTGGCTGCGCCGACCGACCAAGGACCGCAAACTGGGCGCCGGCCGGCCCGTACCGCGTGGCGCCTGGCGCAAGGTGCCCGTCACCCTGCTCCTCCCGCTGGCCGCCACGACGGCCCTGGTGGGCTGGTTCGTGCCCATGCTCGGCATCAGCCTGCTGGCGTTCCTCGCCGTGGACGCGGTCCTGGGCCTGACGGCCCGCGCCCGCGCCCGCCGCGCCGCCCGGACCGCGCCCTAGCGGCCACCCCCCGGGGAACCGGAACGGCCCGCCGGAGGGACCGGCGGGCCGTTGCGCCGCGTCAGCCGGCGACGGCCGGGTGGTGGGCCGGGCGGCTCAGGGGGCGTACTTGTAGCCGACCCGCCGCACGGTCTGGATCGCATGGCGGTGGTCGGCGCCCAGCTTGCGCCGCAGCCGGGCCACATGGACGTCGACGGTCCGCCCGTCGCCCACGTGCCCGTACCCCCACACCGTCGTCACCAACTGGTCGCGCGTGTGCACCCGGTGGGGATGGGCGACCAGGTGCGCCAGCAGCTCGAACTCCAGGTACGTCAGATCCAGCGGCTGCCCGTCCACCTGGGCGGTGCGCCGGGTGGTGTCGATGGTGACCGGCCCCTCGCCCGGGTCGGCCGCGGTCCCCGCCGGAGGCTGCTCGGCCGGGACCAGGACCAGGTAGCCGACCATCGGCGGCTGCCCCGGCAGCACGGGGATGGTGTGCGGGGGCGCGGGCACCCACGTGGCGCCCGGCGGAAGGAAGTCGGCGACGTCGACACCGCCGGGGAGGCGTACGAGGGCCTCGTCGCGCTCGTCGACGGCACGGAGGTGGTGCCGGCCGGGCGCGGGGGGCGGAGTGGCGGTCGCGGCGGAGGGAAGGGCGGTGAGGGCACGGGTGTTGGCCATGAGAGGTCAGCTCTTTCGCGCGAAGGGACGAGGAGTACGTCGTGCGCGGCGGCCGAAGGCCTGCATCGGGGTCCGACGGGATCGGAGCGGAGCAGCCGAAGGGCTTTAGAGGGCCGGCGCGTTCGTCGCGCGGCAACACACCCGGTCGAAGTCGTGGTGCTGACGGGTCGGCCAGAACGGCTGGAGGTCGCTGCGACCCGTCGCGGTGTCCTGAAGGCTGGCCATGCCCCCATTCAACCAGATGCCGGCGCGCGGCACCCCCCCTTCTCACCACCCGGAACGCCACGGGGCGCCCACCGTGAACGATGGGCGCCCCGAGGCGTGCGTACGTGCGGTCGCGCGGGGATCAGACCTGGCCGGCCTTCTCCAGCGCGGAGCAGCAGGTGTCCACCAGCAGACGGGTCACCGTGTACGGGTCGACGTTCGCGTTGGGGCGGCGGTCCTCGATGTAGCCCTTGCCGTCCTTCTCCACCTGCCACGGGATGCGGACCGAGGCACCGCGGTCCGAGACGCCGTAGCTGTACTCGTTCCACGGGGCGGTCTCGTGCAGACCGGTCAGGCGGTCGTCGATGCCGGCGCCGTAGTTCTTGACGTGGTCCATCGGCTTGGAGCCCTCGCCCAGCGACTCGCACGCGGTGATGATCGCGTCGTAGCCCTCGCGCATCGCCCTGGTGGAGAAGTTGGTGTGCGCGCCGGCGCCGTTCCAGTCGCCCTTGACCGGCTTGGGGTCGAGGGTGGCGGAGATGTCGAAGTCCTCGGCCGTGCGGTACAGCAGCCAGCGGGCGACCCAGAGCTGGTCGGAGACCTCCAGCGGCGCCAGCGGGCCGACCTGGAACTCCCACTGGCCCGGCATGACCTCGGCGTTGATGCCGGAGATGCCAAGGCCCGCCTTCAGGCAGTTCTCCAGGTGCGCCTCGACGACGTCACGGCCGAAGATCTCGTCCGAGCCGACACCGCAGTAGTAGCCGCCCTGCGCCGCCGGGAAGCCGCCCTCGGGGAAGCCCAGCGGGCGGGCGCCCTTGAAGAAGGTGTACTCCTGCTCGATGCCGAAGATCGGCTCCTGCGACGCGAACCGCTCCGCCACCTCGGCCAGCGCGGCACGCGTGTTGGACGCGTGCGGCGTCATGTCCGTGTTGAGCACCTCGCAGAGCACCAGGATGTCGTCGCCGCCGCGGATCGGGTCGGGGCAGGAGAACACCGGCTTCAGCACGCGGTCGGACGCGTGGCCCTCGGCCTGGTTGGTGCTGGACCCGTCGAAGCCCCAGATGGGCAGATCGGCGACGCCGGTGGCGGCGGAGCCGGCCAGTATCTTCGTCTTCGAGCGAAGCTTGGCGGTCGGCTCGGTGCCGTCGATCCAGATGTACTCAGCCTTGATGGTGGTCACGGGGGCCTCATCCTTTGCGGGTGCAGCGGTATGTCGCGCAGCTTCGCAATACGGGATTTCCCGACCGTTGCCCGTTTGTGAACCCCGTGTTACTCAGGTTCCCTGTGTTTCGCGCCTCCCGGGCCGTCGCCGGGCCGTCGCCGGGCCGTCGCGGCCGGCCGCCCGCCCCGCCGCTCCGCCGCGGGAGGCCCGTCCGGTGCCCCGTCCGCGTACGGGGCAGACTGGCGGGCATGGACAGCAAGCCGCGCATCGGACTCCTCGGCACCGGCCCCTGGGCCGGCCGTACCCACGCCCCCGCGCTCGCCGCGCACCCCGGCATCACCTTCAGCGGGGTGTGGGGCAGGCGCCCGGAGGCGGCGGCCGCGCTCGCCGCCGCCCACGGCACACGGGCCTACGAGGACGTGGACGCGCTGCTGGCGGCGAGCGACGCGGTGGCGTTCGCCCTGCCGCCGGACGTGCAGGCCCCGCTCGCCGTGCGCGCCGCGAAGGCCGGGTGCCACCTGCTCCTGGACAAACCCGTCGCCACCGGCGTGGCGGCCGCCCGGGAGATCGCCGAGGCCGCCGACGGGGCGGGGGTCGCGTCCGTCGTCTTCTGCACGCTCCGTTTCGCCGCCGGCACGGCCCCCTGGATCGAGGAGCAGGCGGCGCTGGGCGGCTGGTACCTGGCGCGGGCGCACTGGCTGGGCGCGCTGTTCTCGCCCGGGTCGACCAGTGCCTACGCCGCGTCGCCCTGGCGCCGCGAGAAGGGCGGGCTGTGGGACGTGGGCCCGCACGTGCTGTCGGTGCTCCTGCCGGTCCTGGGGGACGTCACGGAGATCACGTCGGCCGTCGCGGGGCCGGGGGACGCCCGGCACCTGGTGCTGCGGCACGCCTCGGGCGCGGGCAGCACGACGACGGTGAGCCTGAGCGCCCCGGTACGGGCCTCGGACGCGGGCGTCACCCTGTACGGCGACCACGGGCGGGCGGAGATGCCCTCCTGGGCGGACGCGGTCGGGGCGTTCGGGACGGCGGTGGACGCGCTGCTGGCAGCGGTACGGAGCGGCAGGGCGCACGCCTGTGACGCCCGTTTCGGGCTGCGCGTGACGGAGATCCTGGCGGCGGCGGAGCGGTTCGCCGGGGCGGAGGCGCGGCCCGCCGACTGAGCCGCGCCTCCTGTCCGGGGTCCGGCCCGCGGGGCGTCAGCCGACGCGCTCGATGCGGGCCTTGCGGATGAGGAACTTGCCGGGCTCGCGGACCTGCTCGAACGCCGCGTTGTTGAGCAGGGCGCAGCTACCGGAGACCGAGGTGACGTTCACGGTGGTCGACTTGTTGTTGTCGAGGTTGGTCACCTTGAGCTTGGTGCCGATCGGGAACTGGTTGCTGGACGCGGCCGGGGCGCCGCCCTCGCCGGACAGGGTGACGGTCGACCCCGCGCAGACCACCTCGCCGGCGTTGCCGCCGTCCTGCTGTCCCGCGCCCTGACCGGCGCCCTGGTCCTGCCCGTTGCCCTGGCCGGCACCTTGCCCGTTGCCCTGCCCGTTGCCCTGGCCGGCGCCCTGGCCCTGCCCATTGCCCTGGTTCTGGCCGTTACCCTTCCCGGCGCCCTGGCCATTGCCCTGGCCCTGCCCATTGCCCTGCCCATTCCCCTGGCCCTTGCCGGCGCCCTGGTCCGCGCCCGCGCCCGGGGCCTGCCCGCCCGCCTGGGCGCCGCCTTCCGCACCGCCCTGGGCGCTGCCCTGGCCGACTTCGCACCCGGCGGCCTGCTGCTGGCGCTTGATCTGCTCGATGACCGCCTGGCGGTTGGCGATCCGCGCCTCCGACTGGGCGTCCGGGTTGGCCCGCTGGCCGGCGATGAACTGCTCGTTGTTGCCCAGCGCCGTCGCCAGACCGTCGCAGGCCACCGACGCCTGGCTGGTCCCGGTCATGACGACCGCCGTGCCGCCGGCCATCGCGGCCGCGCCGACGAGCAGGGCGAGCTTCTTCTTTCCGCTGAGCGTCCTCTTGCGTGACACGTGGGGGCTCCTGTCCCCGGCCGTTCGGGGGAGTGACGGCCGGATGGCTTCCGTGTGTGCCCCTACGTACGAGTAGCACCGAGGTTCCGCTCAACTGCCGCTCGGGAAAAGTGAATTACCCCCTCCGGTGCGGCCCGTCAGGAGCGGCCGAGCGCGTCCCGTACCGCCTCGTCCGTCCTGGCCACCACCGCCGAGCCGTCGTCCGCCGTGATGATCGGGCGCTGGATGAGCTTCGGGTGCTCCGCCAGCGCCGTGATCCAGCGCTCGCGCGAACCGGCCTCGCGCGGCCAGTCCTTCAGCCCCAGTTCCTTGGCGGCCGGCTCCTGGGTACGGGTGATGTCCCAGGGTTCGAGGCCGAGCCGGGTCAGCACGTCCCGGATCTCGGCCGGGGACGGCACGTCCTCCAGGTAACGGCGGACGGTGTAGTCCGCCCCCTCCTCGTCGAGCAGCGTCAGTGCGCCACGGCACTTGGAACACGCGGGATTGATCCAGATCTCCATGCCCGCCACCGTACCGCCGGTGACCGCGCAAAGCCGTGCTGGCCAGGGCCGATTGTCAGTGGGCGGCAGTAAAATCGGAGGAGTTCGTGAGGGCCCGGGGGAGGGTCCACACACCGCGTACCAGGAGGTCGCCGATGGCCGTAGCCGCACTCACGACACTACCCCTCGAACCCTTCAAGCCCCTCCGGAAGAAGCCGCTCCCGGCGGGCCGGCCCCGCGAGTGGTACGTGTCCCACAACCGCCGCCTGAAGGCCATGCGACTGGCGATCGCCCTGCTCGACTCGGGCGTCTACCAGCCGTCCCAGGCCGACGACGAGACGATACGGAGCACGGCGGAGCGCATCGGCATCCACCCGCCGTCCGACACCACGTGCCGGATGGTCCGGGCGCTGATCCACACCAGCCGCTGAGCACCACCCCGTGCCCGCCGCGCCGTGACGGGGCCGGCGGGCACGGGGCCCACCGCACGCGGTTCCTCCGGCGGCGTGTCCGGAAGCGCCGCACGACACCGTTTCCCTGGATACGTTCTGCACCATGCCGAGCCACCGTCCCCGCATCACCGACGAAGAGCGCCGCGACCGCCTCGCCGTGCGCCACCACCTCACCCCGGCGGCCCGCGCGGCGACCGTCGAGCGGATCGCGCAGTCCCTCACCGCCCTGCACGGCACCGACCCCGCCACCGTCCACCTCGCCGCCGGAGCCCGGCTGGCCGACCCGGCGGGACCGGTCGCCGCCATGGAACGCGCCCTGTACGAGGACCGCACCCTCGTCCGCATGCACGGCATGCGCCACACGGTCTTCGTCGTCCCCACCTCCCTCGCGCCCGTCGTCCAGTCCTCCACCACCCACGCGGTAGCCGCCCGCGAGCGCGCCACGCTGCTCAAGCACCTGGCGGCGGGCAGTTCCCTCGACGCGGAGTGGCTCGCCGACGTCGAGCGGTCGGTGCTCGACGCCCTGACCAGGCGCGGCGAGGCCACCGCCGCCGAACTCGCCCAGCACGAGCCGCGGCTGCGCGAGCAGTTCGTGTACGCCCCCGGCACCACCTACGAGCAGCGCCAGACCGTCTCCTCCCGCCTGCTGCGCCTGCTGGGCACCGAGGCCCGCGTCGTGCGCGGCCGCCCGCTCGGCTCCTGGACGTCCAGCCAGTTCCGCTGGGCCATCGCCCCGGCGCTCCCCGACGTCCCGCCCGACGAGGCCCGGGCCACGCTCACCCGCGCGTGGCTCGCCTCCCACGGCCCGGCGACCGAGGAGGACCTGAAGTGGTGGACCGGCTGGAAGGTCACCGACGTACGCCGGGCCCTGGCGGCCGTCGGGGCCGTCCCGGTCGACCTCGACCACGGCGCCACCGGCCACGTCCTCCCCGACGACACCGCCCCGACCGCACCCCCGGCCCCCTGGGCGGCCTTCCTCCCGGCCCTCGACCCCACCCCCATGGGCTGGCAGCACCGCGACTGGTACCTCCCGCCCGCCCACCGCGCCGCCCTCTTCGACCGCAGCGGCAACATCGGCCCCACCGTCTGGTGGAACGGCCGCGTCGTCGGCGGCTGGTCCCAGCGCCCCGACGGCGAACCGGTCTGGCGCCTCCTGGACCCGGACCCGGGCCGTGACGCCCTCACCGCCATCGCCGCGGAAGCCGCCCGCCTCCACGCCTGGCTGGGCACCACCCGCGTCACCCCCCGCTTCCGCACCCCGCTGGAACGGGAACTCTCCGCCTGACCCCCCGCGCCCCGGCTCCGTGACCGAACGGCGAAGGCCGCCACCCGGGTGTCGGATGGCGGCCTTCGGTGCTCGGTGCTCGGTGCTCGGTGCGAGGCGCCGGGAGGCGGCGCTGCTCCTTAGATGTCGAAGTAGAGCTCGAACTCGTGGGGGTGCGGGCGGAGCTGGATCGGGGCGATCTCGTTGGTGCGCTTGTAGTCGATCCACGTCTCGATGAGGTCGGACGTGAAGACGCCACCCGCCTGGAGGTACTCGTTGTCCTCCTCCAGGGCCTCCAGGACGGCCGGGAGCGAGGTCGGGACCTGCGGGACGCCCGCGTGCTCCTCGGGGGCCAGCTCGTAGAGGTCCTTGTCGATCGGCTCGGCCGGCTCGATCTTGTTCTTGACGCCGTCGAGGCCGGCCAGCAGCAAGGCCGAGAAGGCGAGGTACGGGTTCGAGGACGGGTCCGGGGCGCGGAACTCGACGCGCTTGGCCTTCGGGTTCGAGCCCGTGATCGGGATGCGCATCGCGGCGGACCGGTTGCGCTGCGAGTAGACCAGGTTGACCGGGGCCTCGAAGCCGGGCACCAGGCGGTGGTAGGAGTTCACCGTCGGGTTGGTGAACGCCAGCAGCGACGGGGCGTGCTTGAGGATGCCGCCGATGTAGTAGCGGGCGGTGTCCGACAGGCCGGCGTAGCCCTGCTCGTCGTAGAAGAGCGGGGAGCCGCCCTGCCACAGCGACTGGTGGACGTGCATGCCGGAGCCGTTGTCGCCGAAGATCGGCTTGGGCATGAAGGTCGCGGTCTTGCCGTTGCGCCAGGCGACGTTCTTCACGATGTACTTGAAGAGCATCAGGTCGTCGGCGGCGGCGAGCAGGGTGTTGAACTTGTAGTTGATTTCCGCCTGGCCGGCGGTGCCGACCTCGTGGTGCTGGCGCTCGACCTGGAGGCCGGCGGCCTCCAGCTCCAGGGAGATCTCGGCGCGCAGGTCGGCGAAGTGGTCGACCGGCGGGGCCGGGAAGTAACCGCCCTTGTAGCGGACCTTGTAGCCGCGGTTGTCCTCGACCGCACCGGTGTTCCAGGCGCCGGCCTCGGAGTCGATGTGGTAGAAGCCCTCGTTCGCCGAGGTGGCGAAACGGACGCTGTCGAAGACGTAGAACTCGGCCTCGGGGCCGAAGTAGGCGGTGTCCGCGATGCCGGTGGAGGCGAGGTAGGCCTCGGCCTTCTTGGCGATGTTGCGCGGGTCGCGGCTGTACTGCTCGCCCGTGATCGGGTCGTGGATGAAGAAGTTGATGTTCAGCGTCTTGTCACGGCGGAACGGGTCCAGGCGCGCCGTCGACAGGTCGGCGCGCAGCGCCATGTCGGACTCGTGGATGGCCTGGAAGCCGCGGATCGACGAGCCGTCGAAGGCGAGCTCCTCGGACGGGTCGAACGCCGTGGCCGGAATCGTGAAGTGCTGCATCACGCCGGGAAGGTCGCAGAAGCGGACGTCGATCATCTTGACGTCGTTGTCCGCGATGTACTTCTTGACGTCGTCGGCGTTCTGGAACATCCAACTCCTCCTACTCCCACCCGGGGGAGGGCGGGGTTGTAGCTCGGTCGTGCGGCCAGTGCGGTGGCACACGCTGTTCCCGACCATAGGGAGGCGGGATTTCTCAAGCGTGACCCATTTGTTTCGACCAAGTTAACCGGAGCGCGCCCCTCTGTGTCCCGACGGACCCGGGTCGAAGTGATCGAAAGCGGGCACAGTACGGTGGTCGGGTGGACAACAGGCAAGCAATCGGATCGTGGCTGTCCGGGCCCCGCGCGGCGGCCGAGGACATGGGCGCCGACTTCGGCTACCGGGGTGAGCGGCTCGGCCTGCCGCAGGAGGGGCCGGGTTCCATGGCCCCCCTGGGACGCCGGTTCGGCGCCCTGTTCCTGGACTGGACGCTGTGCATGGTGATCGCATACGGCCTGATCGCGCCGGGTGACCAGGCGGCGGCGGGCAACTGGGCCGTGGTCGTCCTCTTCGTGCTCGGAGTGCTCACGGTGGGCACCGTCGGCAGCACGCCCGGCAAGCGGCTGCTCGGGCTGCGCGTCATCTCGGTCGACGGCGAGCGGCTCGGCCCGGTCCGGGTCGTCGTCCGCAGCGCCCTGCTGTGCCTCGCCGTCCCGGCGCTCATCTGGGACCGCGACGGCCGCGGGCTGCACGACCGGCTCTCCCGCGCGGTGCAGGTCAGGATCTGAGCCCGTCGTACGACACCGGCCCCGCACGACCGCGGACGTAACGGAGAAGGGGGGGCCCCCCCCCCCCGGGGGGGGGCCCCCCCCCCGTATTAGGGGGGCGGGGGGAGGGCCACATTGGGCCGCCCGGCCTACCCCCGCACGTGGGGAGAGGGCCCATAGGCCGCGGGCTGTT
>NZ_JBIBSG010000011.1:0-241830 GCF_043077235.1 Streptomyces sp. NPDC016309
TAGGCGAGCTGCTCCTCCATCGTGGAGATGACCGGGTGGGAGGTGGCCGGGTCGAACTCGGTGGAGTTGGCGTCCGCGATACCCGCCAGGTTCCGGGCGGCCTCGATGACGACGCACTGGAGGCCCAGGCAGATGCCGAGCAGCGGCACCTTGTGCTCGCGGGCGTACCGGATCGCGCCGACCTTGCCGCTCACACCGCGGTCGCCGAAGCCGCCGGGGATGAGGATGGCGTCGGCGTCGCCGAGCTGCTTCTCGGCGCCGGCGGGGGTCGCGCAGTCGTCGGAGGTGACCCATTTGACCTTGACCCGGGCCTTGTTGGCGAAGCCGCCGGCCCGCATGGCCTCGGTGACCGAGAGGTAGGCGTCGGGCAGGTCGATGTACTTGCCGACCAGCGCGACCGTCACCTCGTGGTCGGGATTGTGGACACGGTCCAGCAGGTCCTCCCAGACGGTCCAGTCCACGTCGCGGAACGGCAGGTCCAGCTTGCGCACCACATACGCGTCCAGACCCTCGGTGTGCAGCACCTTCGGAATGTCGTAGATCGACTTCGCGTCGATGGCGGCGACCACGGCGGCCTCGTCCACGTCGCACATCAGCGAGATCTTCCGCTTGATCGCGGTCGGCACGTCGCGGTCGGCGCGCAGCACGATCGCGTCGGGCTGGATGCCGATGTTGCGCAGGGCGGCGACCGAGTGCTGGGTCGGCTTGGTCTTCAGCTCGCCGGACGGGCCGATGTAGGGCAGCAGGGAGATGTGGACGACGAAGACGTTGTCGCGGCCGACCTCGTGGCGGACCTGGCGGACGGTCTCCAGGAACGGCAGCGACTCGATGTCGCCCACCGTGCCACCCACCTCGGTGATCACGACGTCGACGTCGTCGGTGGCCATGCGGCGGATGCGGGACTTGATCTCGTTGGTGATGTGCGGGATGACCTGCACGGTGTCACCGAGGTACTCGCCGCGCCGTTCCTTGGCGATGACCTGCGAGTAGACCTGGCCGGTGGTGACGTTGGCCGAGCCGTCCAGGTCGACGTCGAGGAACCGCTCGTAGTGACCGATGTCCAGATCGGTCTCGGCGCCGTCGTTCGTGACGAACACCTCACCGTGCTGGAACGGGTTCATCGTGCCCGGGTCGACGTTCAGGTACGGGTCGAGCTTCTGCATCGTGACCCGAAGACCCCGCGCCTTCAGGAGCGCACCCAGGCTGGAGGCCGTCAGGCCCTTCCCGAGGGAGGACGCGACACCCCCGGTGACGAAGATGTGCTTGGTCGTCGTGACGGTGCCGGTACGAGAAGCGGCGGGCGGCGTGGCCAAGTGGGGGCTCCCGTGGTCGCGAGGTGGAAGGGGTGGGTGGCGTCAGGCGGATCGTTCAGCCCGTGGCGGCGTCCAGGGGCTCCTTGGTGGGCCGGTCGGGCTGCGGCGGTACGGGATGGGGACCGTCCTGGACGGCGAAGGCACCCCGGCGTACGGCCCGTTCGAGCCACCAGCCGGCGATCTGCGAGGTGACGATGGCGGTGAGGATCAGCGTGGTGAAGAGCGAGGCGTTGACGATCCCGGCGTCGAACGAGACCGTCGCCAGCACGATGCCGGGCCCGCCCCGCGCGTTGAGCGCGACGGCGAGGTCGAGGGCCTCGGCCTTGGGCCGCTTCGTCAGCCGGGCCCCGGCGTACACGCTGGCCGCCTTCGCCACGCAGGCCACCAGGACGAACGACACGGTGAACACCGGGTCGAAGGAGTGGACGAGGTCGAGCTTGAGGCCGACGATCGCGAAGTAGACCGGGATGAAGAAGCCGGACGCGAAGCCCCGCATGTGGACCAGGGACTCGCTGGTCGCCGTCATCCCGGTCATCCCGGACAGCAGCCCCACCACGAACGCGCCGAACATGGGCGCGACCCCCAGGAACACGCAGGCCGCGGTCACCGCCAGCATCACGGCCATCCGTACGGCCACCCGGCCCGGGGGCCGGTCCGCCGTGCCGGCCCGGGTGCCCGGCCGGCGGCGCAGCACCGCGGCGGCGGCCACCATCAGGCCGAAGAACGCCACCGAGGCCACCGAGTGGTACGCGGCGGAGGCGTCGGACGAGGTGATCCCCAGCGTGTGGGCCAGCCCGAAGCCGCCCTCCTTGCCGCCGGCGACCATGCCCAGCGCCACCGAGATCAGCACGTTGAGGACGATGTCCTCCAGCACCGCCACGGACAGCACCACCCGGGCGAACCGGGTCCGCACGATCCCCAGGTCGAGCATGATCCTGGAGATCACCGGGATGCTGGTCACCGCGATCGCACAGGCGATGATCAGCGTGAGCGCCGTGACGTCGCCCGCCGGGCCCATGACGTCCGCGGTGTCGATGACCCTGACCACCAGCAGGCCGAGCGCGAACGGCACGGCCATGCCGGCCAGGGCGATCACCACGACGGTCCGGCCGTCCCGGCGGGAGAAGACCGTCCGCATCTCCACGCCCGCCGTGAACATCAGCAGCAGCATGCCCAACTGGTAGACCAGCGTCAGCCCGGAGGCCGCCGGGCCGGTGCCCGGGAACAGCCACTCCTGCGCCTCCGGCGCCAGCCGCCCGAGCACCGTCGGCCCGAGCAGCAGGCCGCCGAGGATCTCGCCGATCACCGGTGGCTGCCGCATCCTGGCGAAGAGCCGGCCGGTCCCGTGGGCGGCGGCCAGCAGCAGGGCGAGGGCCGCCAGCAGCCGGAAGAGGTCAGTCTGAGACACGGGCGTCCAGACTGAAGCGGGAAGCCACGGCCGAGGACGAGCCCGTGTACTTGCCGTCGTAGCCGACCGCCTCGCCCTGCATCGACCAGAAGGCCAGCTTGCCGATCATCATCCCGGGATAGACCCGCACCGAGTGGGCGACCTTCATCTCCAGGGTCCACGGGAAGACCGCTCCGCTGTGCCCCAGCGGGGCGGAGAACTGGATCCAGATGCCGAGGGTCGAGGCGGACCGGCAGGCGTAGAGGGTGGCCGCGTAGTGGGGGCTGCCCATCGCCTCCATGGTGCCGCCGAGGTAGAAGCGGCCCGGTTCGAGGACCATGCCCTCGGGGCCCATCTTCACGTGCGCCGCCTGCGGCGGCTCGAAGCAGTCGATGACGTCCTGCTCGTACCAGAGGATGTCGTCGGCGAGGCGGAAGCCGTAGCTGTTCGGCTCCAGGCGCTCGGCGTCGAAGTCGTCGATGTGGATCCGTCCGGCGCGTACCTCGGACAGGATCTCGGGTCCGCTCAGAATCACAGCCAGCTCCCCAGCAGCTCGTGGACGGCGGTCCGGTACTCGTCCAGGCCCGCCCCGTTGTCGATCACGGCGTCCGGGGTGATCAGGTCGATCTCCCGGGTGGAACGGTCGGCGCGGGACGGGTCGCCCCGGCCTTCCAGCCGCCGCTGCCGCAGCTCCTCGTCGCAGGTGATGCGCAGGACGCGGAAGCCGTGGCCGCGCAGGGCGGGGGCGTCCACGTGCGGGTCGCGCAGGTCGTCGTTGACGACGAGGTCGGCGTCGGTGTCGGCCAGGCGGGCGACGAAGTCCGCGGCCAGCGAGTCGGGGCGGATCCGTCTCATCGCGTCGGCGAGCGCCTCCATCAGGATCTGGTCCTGGGCGCCGTCGTGGAGCGTGCCGCCGGCGGTGCGGTACACCTCCGCCTGGAGGTCGTACAGCGGCTTGGCGAGCTTGATCCGGGCGTGGCTCAGGCCCTTGTCGCGGGCGAACTCCTCGATCAGGGAGGCGCAGGTGGACTTGCCCGCCCCGGCCAGTCCCACGACGGATATGCGCAGTGTGCGGCGTGCTTCGGTGGTCATCGTCCGTTCTCCTGCTCGGCGGTACGGGAAGGGCCGGCGGAGCCGGCGGGGGTGCGGCCGAGGACGGCGTCCGGGTCGACGTCGAGGGTGCCCCGCAGCCGCACCATGTCGACCGTGCCGAGGACCCGGCGCAGTTCGGCGAGGGAGCGGTAGAAGGCCGCGTAGTCGGGGACCAGGTAGGACTGCCAGGTGAAGAAGGTGGTGTCGACCTGACGGTCCACGATCTTGTTGAGGTGGGCCCAGCGCTCGTTGTCGTCCGTCAGGTGCCGTACGGTCAGCGGCTCCCCGGGCTTGACCTCGGGCAGCAGCAGTGCCGCCAGCCGCTTGGGCTCGGCCGTGAACTCGGCGCCCAGCCAGGACTCGAACACGTCGGGGTCCATCAGGATCTTGTGGCCGGGCTCGTGGTCGTCGATGCGGGGGTCGACGCCGTCGCGGACGAGCTGCTCCAGCCGGCTGTCGGCCCGGATGGTGCCGACGCCGACGTACGGGTAGTCGCGCCAGGGGTGGACGAGGATCTCGCCGTCCTCGACGGTGCAGAAAAGCTTGTCGCCGGTGAAGTACTGCCAGCCGGGCCGGCGCAGCGCGGACAGCAGCGTGGTGGTCTTCCCCGCGCCCTTGGGCCCGGCGATGATCACCGCCTCGCCGTCCCGGTGCAGGCCGGAGGCGTGCAGCACCACGGTGCCGAGGTTCTCCTCGTGCCGGATGACCAGGTCGCGGACGAAGTCGAGGACCTGGACCGTGGACCCCTCGGTGATCCGTACCAGGAAGGTGTTGTCCTTCGCGGTGTCGGCCGGGGCGTCGAGCAGCGTGGCCCGGTTGACGTACTGCTTGCGGGAGCCGGATTCGACGATGTGCGCGTCGAAGTTGAACTCGGCCGCGTTGCTGCGCCGGATGACCGACTGGGGCAGCTCCCACACCTCGGGGGCGACGTCCGCGTCCGGGTCGTAGGAGCGCACGTCGATGCGGAAGGTCGGCTCGTGGGCGGCGTCCGGCCCGATCAGGTGCCGGAAGAACCGCCGGACGGGCTCGAAGACCCCCTCCGCGTCCTCGGCCACGTCGAACCGCACCGTGGTGTGCAGGAAGTTCAGGTAGAGACGCATGTTCAGGTCACTCTCCGTTACGCGGCGACGGTCGTGAGGGCCCGCAGCAGCTCGTCCGCGTGGGCTTGGAACGACTGGGACCAGATGGGTTCGAGCAGGGGGGCGAGGCCGTCGACACCCAGCTCGAAGTCGATGGCGAGCGACACCCGGGTGCCGGTGCCGGCCTCGGTCACGGACCACTGGCCGGACAGCCGTTCCAGGTCGCCGTCGAGCTGCTCGAAGCGCAGCCGGAGGCCGGGGCCGGCGGCCTCCCGCTGGGTCCAGGTCACCTCGCTGCCGTTGAGCAGCAGGGTCCACTCGTTGATGCGGAAGGTCTTGTCCTGCTCCGACCGGGGGCGTACGGACACGACGTGCCGGGCGCGCGAGGCGACCAGGGGGCTGTCCTTCACGACCGCCCACACCTCGTCCGGGGTACGTCCCTCGACCAGTGCGTCCGCCTGGATCTTGGGCATATGCACCTCACTCTCTGTATCGGTTGCGGGCGACGGTTCTCAGGCGGCCTTCATGAACGGGGCGAGGAACCCGATGTCCAGCCCGGCGGCACGGGCCAGCCGCGCCCACACCCGCAGGGTCCGCAGCATGTCCCGCTGTCCTTCGGCGACCAGCCGGTCCGGCAGCTCGCCGGGGAAGGCGTCGAGGAGCCGCTCCCAGAGGACGTGGATCTCCCCGACGGCGCAGGCGTCGCCGCCGAACTCCTCGTGCAGGCCGAAGACGGCGGCCAGTTCGGGGCCGGTCGCGTCGACCACCTCGCGCATCCCGTACTCCAGCGCGAGCGCCAGGCAGTGGGCGTCGTCCACCGCGGCCCGGCCGGCCAGCCGCTGGTCGATGTCCAGGAGCTGCTCCAGGAAGCGGAGCTTCGCGGCCTGCTGCATCTGCGGCTGCTCGGTGCCGCCCTCCAGGTCCTCGACGTACGCCCGGCCCTCCGCCAGCATCAGCCAGGCGGCCTGCACCCAGGCCTCCACGGCGTGCGGGCCGGTCATGATGTGGCCGGCGCGCACCGAGGGGAAGGCGGTGAGGTCCGCCGCGCCGCGGGTGGTGCGCGGCACTCGGCCGCGGTCCTCGGTCATGTCCCGGTCGCCCCTGTCCGTGTCGGTGGTCGTGGAAGTGGTGGTGCGGGTGGTCCGGTCGGCCCGCGGGCCGGTGCCGGGGCCGGTCCGTGTGTCGTCGTACGTCATCACCGGCCGTCCTCCCCGGTCACGTAGCCGATCCGCAGGGTCGCCGCGCCCGCGCGCAGCGCCCGCAGCAGGGAGGCGGCCGCCGGGGCGTCGAGCGCGGCGGGAGCGTCCAGGCCGACCGCGCCGGTGGTGAACGGCAGGTCCGCCCCGGTGCCGACGCCGGGCAGGACGACACCGCTGCCCGCGCCCGCGCCGAGCAGCACGGAGGCACCCGGCAGGAACGGCTGGGGCTCGCCCGCGAGTTCGACGGCGACCGTGACGGTCGCGGCCGTGCCGGTGGCGCGTACCGCGTCCGCCACCAGCTCCGCGTACGTCCCGGCCAGCGGCTCGTGCGCGGCGGCCGGGTCCAGGTGGGCGCTGACGCCCTTGCGGAGCACCTCCAGGCCGGAGGCCACCGACTGGAGCCGGGCGTCGTGCCAGCCGCCCTCGGCCATGAGGCGGGTCCAGCGCAGCACGTACCACTTGCGGGTGGTGTACACGTCGCCGTGGTGCGACAGCAGGGCGTCCATCAGGTGGAGCAGCACGTTGTACGCGTAGCCGACCCGGCCCCGGGTCTCGCCGGCCGCCTCGGCCAGCGCGGTGTGCACGACCTGCTCGACGGCGGTGTGCAGGGCGGCCCGGCTCCAGACCGTGCTCAGGGCGGGCAGCCACGCCAGATAGGGCGCGGTGCCGTCCATCGCGATGCCGTTGACGATGCGTTCGGTCTGCTTGCGGCGCGGCTCGCGCTGCTTGTCCCAGGCCCGGAATCCGGCCACGGTCCGCTCGGCCGGCAGGCCGGCGAGCCGGGTCAGCTCGTCGAGGTTCGAGGCCAGTTCCGCCTCGCTGAAGGAGACGACCTCCAGGTGGTGCCCCTCGTCGAAGATCTTGGTGGAGATCCGGGGGCCGTCGATGGCGTCGCGCTGGATGCGGATGAAGTCCAGGTCACTGGTCGGGTTGGCCAGCCCGTGCACGGGGGAGCTGGTGAGCAGCAATCGGCCCTCGCCGACGCGTTCGCGCATCAGCGCGGACAGCCGGCCGGGGTCGAGGCCGCGCCCCGCCAGGAAGTCCGTCACATGGGCGTGGCGGCGGGCGGTCAGCTCGTCGGGGGTCAGGATGTGGGGAAAGCCGGACGGCATACCATCATCTTTCGTCGGTCGGTTCGTGGAGGCCGGTGCCCCGGGCGCCGGCGGCGTCCGGGCCCATGCCGAGCTGGCCCAGCACCAGCGCGGCCGGCCAGGTGTTGTCGACGACGCCCGCCGCGGCCCCGGCCGGGATGCCCGGCCCGACCGCCGCGTGGATCGCGTGGAGCCTGCTGTCGCCGGTGTTGACCACGTGGGCGCCGGTCTTGGGGACCCGCCGCACCACCGGGCCCTCGCCCAGGAGCTGGGCGGTGGGCTGGTAGTCGTCCGCCAGTGCCACGTAGGCCACCGCCGGGTCGGCGTCGGGGTCCGTGAGCGGCGCGCCGTCGCGGTCGAGGAAGCCGGTGAGCACGGGGCGGCCGGTGTCCGGATCGGTGATCGCGGACAGCGCCTCGCGGGCCTGTGCCATGGCCTTGCGGGCGTACGCCGGGTCCTTGGCCACGCGCTCGGCGGCCCACAGGGAGCCGTTGTTCGCCGGGTGGTAGAAGACCTGCGACCCGTCCGGGTCCAGCTCTCCGCCGGGGGTGCACACGGCGAGCCCGGCGAGCACCAACTGGTCGTTGAGGTGCACCAGGTGGCTGCTGCCGACCATGCCGTGGTCCGCCCCGAGCACCACCGTGTCCTCGGCGCCGGCCCGGTCCAGCACCCGGCCCAGGATCGCGTCCGACCAGCCGTAGCAGCGCCGGATGTAGGACCACACCCGGTCGGCGATGTCCGGCCGGTGGGCCGCGCTGGACTCGTCGCACCAGCCCAGCAGTTCGTGGCCCACGTCGTCGGTCATCGGCAGGTAGACGACGACCAGGTCGGCGTCGTGCGTGTCGAGCACCGCGTCGGCCGCCGCCCCGAAGGACCGGGCCACGCACCGTACCGAGGAGAGGAAGACCTCCTCGGCCGAGCCGTCCCCGCCCTCGGCGAGCCGGGGGCCGAACACCGCCTCGCGGTACAGCGGCCCGACGCCCTCACCGGCGAACGGGGGGCACTGCGCCAGCCGGCGCAGCGTCTCCCGGTTGCGCCCCGCGGTGCGGGCCCGCCACACACCGGTGTGGACCAGCATCAGCCGCTCCTCGGCCCGGACGCAGCGCACCCAGGTGCCGTGCTCCGGGTCCAGGGCGAGGGGCCGCCAGTCGTCGCCGGGCGTGAGCGTGAGCCGCTCGCCGGCCGCGGCCGGCACCCCGACGCGCACCGCGCGCGGGCCCGCCGGGCCGGCCTCGACGCGGGCCTCGACGTGGTGGCCGCCGATCTCCCAGTCCTGTAACCCCGGGCAGGGCTCCAGGGCGCGGACCGCGTGCCGGGTCAGCCGGTTGCTGTAGGCCTCCACGGCGCCGTCCACGTGCGGCCCGACCCGGTCCTCGGCGTCGAACACCCAGGGGGCGTGCACCAGGGCGCTGGTCAGGTCGTTCTCGGAGAGCGTCTCCCACACCGGCGGCACCGCCGGGAACCCGGGCGAGAAGCCGCTGACATGGCTGGCGACGCCCTGTCCGGCACCCGGCACGGTGTAGCCCGTGACCTGGTGCTCGGCCGGCCAGGTGCCGGTGAACAGGGTCGCCAGTGACGGCGGGGTCTGGCAGTTGGGGCGGGCGGGGCGCGCCGCCGCGAAGGCGCCGCGCTCCCGCATGCGGGTGACGGCGGGGAGCGCGCCCTCGCGTTCGAGCCGGTCCACGACCCAGTGCGCCCCGGCGTCCCAGACCACCCAGTACACCGTCATGCGCCGACCCACTCCCCGACGAGCCGGGGCAGGTCCGCCACCGAGTCCAGCTCGTGGTCGGCCCGGCCCGTCAGGCCCTCGGCCCGCTGGTCCGCGTACTTGCCGGTGCGCACCTGGACGGTGCGCAGCCCGGCGGCCAGGCCGCCCGCGACATCGGTCGTGGCGTCGTCGCCGACCACCACGCACGCGGTGACCGGCACCCCCAGGGAGAGGGCCGCGAGGGCGAAGAAGTCGGTGGCCGGCTTCCCCAGGACGCGGGCCTCGACGCCGGAGGCGTACGAGACGGCCGCCACCACGGCCCCGGTGTCCAGGTGGTCCCCGTCGGCCCGCTTGAAGTAGCGGCCCGTCTGGAGGGCCAGCAGCCGCGCCCCGTCCCGTACGGCCCGGAAGGCCCCGTCGAGGGCCGCGTAGTCCAGCGTGTCGCGGCAGTCCCCGATCAGCACGTGGCTGTACGGGGGCTCGTCGGCGAGCGTGGGCAGCGCCCCGCGCAGTTCGCGGGAGACCAGCGGATAGGTGCGGGCACCGGCGGCGGTGAGGAGCTGGGCGGCCGCGACCACCGGGGTGAACAGCTCGTCGGCCGCCACGTCCAGTCCGTAGCCCGCCAGTTCGGCGCGGATGGTCTCCGCCGGCTTGGAGTCGGTGTTGGTCAGGAAGCGCAGCCCGACCCCCAGCCGCCGCAGGGCGGCCACCGCCTCCACGGCACCGTCGATCACGGCGCCCCTGGCGTACAGCGTGCCCTCCAGGTCGAGCAGGACCGCCCGCACCCCGGTGCCCGGCATCAGCCCACCGCCCGTGCCAGCTCGGGCCGCGCCGCGACGGCGTCCTTGAGGAAGGTCCGCTTGGAGTAGAAGCCGCGCTGGTCGTTGAGGCCCCGCTCGCGCAGGAACCCCTCCAGCCAGGCGACGATCACCTCCATCTCGGCGAGCACCTCGGACTCGTCGGGCTCGACGGCGACACGGCTGCGCAGGTACTCCAGTTCGCACTGGTTGAGGGTCACGTCGCGGGCCTCGACCAGACTGCAGTGGTCGAAGAAGACGCCGTAGACGTGGCCGGTGCGCGCCGACTCGAAGTTGATGTCGTAGCGGACCCGCCGGAAGGACGGCAGCCGGACGGCCTGGACCCGGAGTTCCTCCGTGAGGTACCGCTCGAAGCCGCCGTCGTCGGCCAGGTCGAGCCCGTACGTGTGGCTCTCCCGGCGCTCGAAGGCGTCCTCGGCGTACCACTTGCGCTTGAGCAGGTGCTTGCCGTCGGTGGTGGGGATGAAGGAGGCGTAGCCGCGCTCGGCCTCGGTGGGGCCGGTGACCTCGAACAGGTGGTTGAGGTAGTCCCAGGCCTGGTACTCGTCCCGGTACTCCATGACGTAGCCGGGCAGGTCCCCGGCGAGGAGGCTGCGGTAGAGCTCGACGGTCAGCGTCCAGGTGTCGACCGGCGGGGCGAGCGTGTACTTGTACTCCAGCTCGTTGCCCTGGAAGCACTTGCGGTAGTAGCGCTGGTGGTTGTTGAGGAACAGGAACTGCTCGGCGTGCAGCCGTACGGCCTCGGGCAGCCACGCCAGGTCCTCGACGCCCGCCGTGTCCACGGCCTCGGACGTGATCCGGATGAAGCAGGCGTCCTCGGCCAGGAAGCGGATCTGGCTGTGCACATGGGCACGGTCGCCGTCCGCGGTGATGTAGAACAGCGGGACGAGCGGCCCGGCGGGCCCGCCGGTGACGGCGGTCACCGCCTCGGTCAGCGCCGTACCCGGCAGCATGCCGGGGAAGAGCTCCTCGCCGCGCGCCTTGGCCGTGTGCCGGGCGGTGCCGTCGACGGTACGGGCGGCCAGCTCCAGCGGGCCGAGCCGGTCCCAGTGGAGCACGACCGTGTTGCCGGGGAAGTCCCGCTCCACGGGGGCGTCGAGCTCCACGAGGACCACCGCGTCGCCGGCGGCGAGCGGGGCGGTGCCGTTGAGCAGGTGCAGGCCGCCGAGGGCCAGCCAGGCCCGCCGGCCCGGCGCCGGGGTGAGGGGTGCGTGGGTGTCGCTCACGGTCATTCTCCCTTGCGGCCGGTCGTGGCGACCGTGCCATCGCTGATCACTGCTTCGGCTCCGCTGATCCCGGCGGCGGTCACCGCGGGGACACCGGCCTCGCGCAGCAGGATCGCCAGGTGCCCGAGGGCCGAGCCCTTGTCGAAGACGAATCCCGCGACGTGCTCGATGAGGACGGAGAGCACCGCGTAGGGCCGGGATGCGCTGATCACGGGCTTTTCGTCGAAGGACCTGACCAGGTCGAGGATCCGGGCAAGTCCCTCGTGCTCGCTGACGTCCTGGGACTTGTCGATGCTCACGGCCGGGCCGATGGACAGCCTGCGCAGCAGCGCGTCGTCGTCCAAGCGCAGCAGCGGTCCGCGGGCGGTGCCGGGCGAGATGCAGACCTCGCCGTGGGAGACGGTGACGGCGTCACCGCCGCCGAGGACCGAGTAGTCGACGAAGTACAGCGTGCCCCGGTCGAAGACCCACTCCAGGGTGACCGGGCCGTGCTCGGCGTGCATGGCCGCCGTGAAGCGGGCGAGCTCGTCGAGGTGCGGCAGCAGGGCCGTACCGGTGTCCGGGCAGGTGACGTTGGACGGGTCGTCGTAGCCCGCGGCCAGGTCCTTGACGAGGATCGCCTCGCCGCCCGCGGTGCCGCGGTTGAGGGCCATCAGCCCTTCGTCGGTGTACTCGACGACGAGGCCGTCGTCGCCCGCCCGGCGGGAGATCACGCCGAGGTCGCCGCGGATGAAGTCGCGTACGACCACCGTGTGGAGGGCGGAGCCCTCGGGGGTGACGCCGGTGGTGACGGCGAGCTGGTGCGGCACCTCCTCCTTGGGCACCACGATCTGGCGGAGGGTGTCACCGAAGTCGAGCACGCACTCGTCGGTGCCGCCGGAGAGGGTGTCGCGCAAGGAGGCGCTGCCCTCGGCGCCGTGCAGACCGCGCCCGTTGAAGCGGATGACCCAGCCCGCGCCGGTGGAGACCCCGTGCGCGTGGGCCAGCCGGTGGGCGGGGCCGCGCTTGGCGGTGTAGCCGCTGTACACGGCGGCCACCGCGCCCAGGCCGAAGCCGGCGGGCAGGGTGTCGACGTACAGCCGGTGCGCCTCGGTGACCGGTTCGGTGGAGCTCTGCCGGACGTCGCGGGCCGCGGTGAGCGGGCGGACCTGGACGAGGTGCACGCCGTCGGCGTCGGCCGCCCACTCGACGTCCACGTCGTGGCCGCGGCTCTCCCGCAGTCGCCGCACCATGCCGACGACCTCGGTCAGGACGCCGTGGGCCGGGTCGTCCGGCGCCGCCGGTCCCCCGGCCAGCGCGGCCGAATCGGTGCGCTCGGGGTCGGCTACACCGGCGACGAGCTCGTCGGCGAGGCCCTCGACGTACTCGATGGTCACCCGGTCGTCGTCGGCGCCGTCCAGGCCGGTGAACGCGACGCCGGCGAGGGTGGGGCGGACGAGCCGCTGCACGATCACGGCGAGCCGCGGCACCGGGGAGAAGTCACCGGCCCGGATGCGGGCGGCGACGGCGGGCGCCTCGTAGTGCGAGCGCCAGCACCGCTCGACGGCGTCGACGACGGCGTCGGCGCCGCGGACCCCGAGGACGGTCTGGTGGATGCCGGCGAGGCTGGACTCACCGGTGTCCTCGTCGAGGCCCGACGACCGGACGGCGAGCTCGGCGTCGTCGCCGAACATCTCGTTCAGCCGCGCGGTCAGGAGCTTGCGGGCCTGCTCGGGGACGCGGATCTCGGCGCCGATCTTCTCGATCTTCGGCACGGAGTCCGTGAAGAAGGCCCCGACGGTCGCCTTGAGGTCGGCGAAGGCGTCGGCGAGCGCGGCGTTCTGCTCGTCGGTGAGCGCGTCGGTGAACTCACCGGCGGGCACGCAGAACGCGGGCGGTACGCGGAAGTCGTGGCTGGACGCGGCAAGTTGGGCGAACTTGGGGCCCACCTCGGCCGGGTCGAACGTCGCCCCGACCCCGGGGAAGCGCTGCCGTGCGAACTGCTTGTCGAAGTCGACGTGGATGTCGCTGGAGCGGGGACCGACGGAGCCCTGGTACTTGCCGTCGTAGAGGACGATCTCGCCCTGCGGCCGCCACCACATCATCTGGCCGATGTTGATGCCGGGGTACACCCGGACGCGGTTCATGCTGTAGAGCTGGAGCGTCCACTGGCCGGTGTAGCCGATGTCCCCCAGGCTGGCGGACAGGTTGATGAAGAGGCCGAGCCGGGCGACCGAGGAGCGCGCGGCGAAGGTGGGCGCGTAGTGCTCACTGCCCAGCACCTCGATGGTGTGGGCGAGGTAGAGCCGGCCGGGCTCCAGGACGTAGCCGTCGTCCGGGATCTCGATCTCTTCGAACTCGTTGGTGCGCCGGGCGTCCAGCGGGAGGTCCTGGTAGACCCGGAGGGTCTTGCCGAGGCGGAAGTTGTAGCTGTTGGGGTTGACCTGCTCCGGCGTGAAGGGCTCGATCGTGATACGACCGTTCGTCCGTTCCCGCTCGATTTCGGTCCCGGTAAGGATCATGGGGTCGACCTATTCGCTCGTTCTCGCATAAGGGTTTGGGGAACGCCTCGGCAGCCCGGCGCGGGCGGACGGCCCGGGAACCGGTGCCCGCCCCGGGGACGGCGACGGGGGCGGGTCGGGAGCGCGAGTGGCGAGGCGGGTGGAGACACCCGGCCGGTGGGGGGCACGGCGGGGCGGGGACACCCGGCCGGTGGGGGGCACGGCGGGGCGGAGAAGAGACGGAGGGTGCGTGGGGGCCCGGGATGTGGGGGGAGGGCGCCGGGTCAGCCCCAGCCGGTGTCGCCGTTGACGACGCCGGTCCGGCCGGAGCCGGCCTCGGCGTGCGAGGTGGCGTGCGAGGTGGCGTGCACGCCGCCCAGCGCGCCGGCTGCCACGGCGAGGGCCCATCCGAGGAGAACGGTCTTGCGCAACGTCTTCATGAGCTCGCCTTCACGTGCGTGTTGATCCCTGTTAACCGACCCACCACGGAAGCTCCCTTGCATCGATGGGGGCGAGATGAATCACCATGCCAGGATCCACAGGTGCATGAGGGTGCAAACTGGATCATCATGCTGCATGACAGCATGATGACGCCCCCGCATATGGGGAGATACAGGGGCAAGGTGACACGGATGGACACGACGGGCAGAAGCCGAGCGACACTGCGGCGGGTGTATGAATATGCACTCGACCACGCGGACGGGCCCGCTCCGACGGCGAGTTCCATCAGCGCGGCGACCGGCCTTTCCCCCGCGTACGTCACCACCGCGGTGCTCGGGCTGCTCGACATGGGACTGCTGCGCGGCGACCCCGCCGGCGAGCTGCGCGCGGTCTCCCCGGACGAGGCGGTGGCCGGCGTCGTCAGTCCCCTCGAACGCGACATACGGGCCCGCCGCGCGGTCGCGGAGGAGACCCGCGCGGCCATCATGTCGTTCCTGCCCGTCTTCGAGACGAACCGGCTCTCCCGGGAGAGGGAGAGCGGGCTGGAGGTCCTGGAGGACCTCGCCCAAGTCCGCGCGGCCATCGCCGACCTGACCGCGCGGACCCACAGCGAGATACTGACGGGCCAGCCGGGCGGCGGCCGGGACGAGGACATCCTCCAGGAGGCGGCCCCCCGCGACCAGGCGGCCCTGGCCCGGGGCGTGAAGATGCGCGTGCTCTACCAGCACACCGCCAGGTTCAGCCCGGGCACCGCCGCCTACGTCGACCGGATGTCCGGACTGGGCGCGCAGGTGCGAACACTGGACGACCACTTCAGCCGTCTGCTGGTCTTCGACGGGGAGACGGCCGTCATCTCCCTGCCCGGCAACCCGCTGGGCGCGGTCGTGGTCCGCGACCCCCACATGGTCGCCTTCATCACGGAGACCTACGAGCGGCTGTGGCTGGCGGCCGAGCCCTACGGCGTGGCCTTCGGCGCCCGGGGCGAGGTCACGGACAACGTCCGCCAGGCGATCGTCCGCCTCCTCATGGAGGGCATGACGGACGCCTCCATAGCCCTGCGCCTGGGCATGTCCGTGCGCACCTGCCGCCGGCACGTGGCGGACATCATGGTGGACCTGGGCGCCCAGAGCCGGTTCCAGGCCGGATATCTGCTGGCCGTACGGGCCCGGCGGGACTGACGCCACCGGGGCCCGCCCCGGGGCGGGCACGACAAGAGCCCCCGTCCCGTGTTCCCACGGGACGGGGGCTCGATCGTGCGATGTGGAGCCTAGGGGAGTCGAACCCCTGACATCTGCCATGCAAAGACAGCGCTCTACCAACTGAGCTAAGGCCCCGGGACGGCCGACGTGCGACGCGTGCCGCAGACCAGAGTACCGGGTGCCGGGGGGTGCCCCGCAAAAGGTTTGGGACTCCCGGTCGCCGACCACTCTCCGTAAGATGCTGGACGAGGTTCGCAGCAGCGAACCGAAGCGATGGGGAGACGCAATGGATGCAGCACAGCAGGAAGCGACCGCGAGAGCGAGAGAGCTCCAGCGCAGTTGGTACGGGGAGCCGTTGGGGGCGCTCTTCCGCAGGCTCATCGACGACCTGGGCCTCAACCAGGCCCGGCTCGCCGCGGTGCTCGGGCTGTCTGCTCCGATGCTGTCCCAGCTCATGAGCGGCCAGCGCGCCAAGATCGGCAACCCGGCCGTGGTGCAGCGCGTCCAGGCCCTCCAGGAGCTGGCGGGGCAGGTCGCCGACGGCAGCGTCAGCGCGGTGGAGGCCACCGACCGGATGGACGAGATCAAGAAGTCCCAGGGCGGCTCGGTCCTCACCGGCACCAGCCAGACGGCCAACAGCTCCGGGGCGCCGACGGTCCGCCGCGTGGTCCGCGAGATCCAGTCGCTGCTGCGCTCGGTGGCGGCGGCCGGCGACATCATCGACGCCGCCGACTCCCTCGCCGCCACCCATCCCGAACTGGCGGAGTTCCTCCGGGTGTACGGCGCCGGGCGCACCGCCGACGCGGTCGCCCACTACGAGTCGCACCAGGGCTGAGCCCAGGGGCCGGACGGACGGGGAGCGGCGCGGCACGATGGGTGAGGTCTTCGCCGGGCGGTACGAACTGGTCGATCCGATCGGGCGCGGGGGTGTCGGCGCCGTGTGGCGGGCCTGGGACCACCGGCGGCGCCGGTACGTGGCGGCCAAGGTCCTCCAGCAGAGCGACGCGCACACGCTGCTGCGCTTCGTGCGCGAGCAGGCGCTGCGGATCGACCACCCGCACGTCCTCGCGCCGGCGAGCTGGGCGGCCGACGACGACAAGGTGCTGTTCACCATGGACCTGGTGGCCGGCGGGTCGCTGGCGCACGTCATCGGCGACTACGGCCCCCTGCCGCCCCGGTTCGTCTGCACCCTGCTCGACCAGTTGCTGGCCGGACTGGCCGCGGTGCACGCCGAGGGGGTCGTGCACCGCGACATCAAACCGGCCAACATCCTGCTGGAGGCGACCGGAACCGGACGGCCGCACCTGCGGCTGTCCGACTTCGGCATCTCCCTCCGCAAAGGTGAGCCGCGGCTGACCGAGACCAACTACGTGGTGGGGACGCCCGGTTACTTCGCGCCCGAACAGATCATGGGCGCGGAACCCGACTTCCCCGCCGACCTGTTCGCGGTCGGCCTGGTCGCCCTGTACCTGCTCCAGGGCAGCAAGCCGGACGCGCGGGCGCTGGTCGAGTACTTCACCGAGCACGGCACGCCCCACGCCCCGCAGGGCGTTCCGGAGCCGCTGTGGCAAGTGCTGGCGGGCCTGCTCCAGCCCGATCCGCAGGCCCGGTTCCGTACGGCCACGGGCGCCCGCAAGGCACTCACGTCGGCGGCCGAGACGCTGCCCGACCCGGCGGCGGACGAGGAGCCGGTCGAGGTCTTCGACCAGATCGGCCCGCTCCCGGCCGGCTTCGGCCCCGACGGCCCGGTGCGCCCTCCGCGCCCGCACGCCGGGGTACCGGTCCCGTCGGAGACGGGCAGCTTCCACCTGGCCCCGCCGGCGCGGCAGCCCGCGTCCCCGCCCGAAGCGGCGGCACGGCCGGAACCGGCGGCCCCCGCGCCCGCGCACCCGTCCACCGGGCAGCCGCGCCCACCGGCCGCAGCCGCTCCCCCGGCGGCGGCCCACCCGGCCGGCCCCGCCGCTCCCGCCCCGGCGGCGGCCCACGCCCACCCCGGCTCCCACGTCCACGCCCACCCCGGCTCCCACCCCCACCCCTTCGCCGCGCACGAGGTCCCGCACCCCCCGACCGCCGGGGTGGCCCCCGCCTCCGGCGCCACCCGCCCGTACACCGCGCCCGTCCCCCAGCACCCCGCCGGATCCCTCCCACCCGCACGCCGGCGGCCGGGACCGCCCGCGCAGGTGGCGGTTCCGGTGCTGATCGTGGCGCTGGTCTGCTTCGCCATCGGGATCTGGGCCCTCATCCAGACCTGAGCGCCGCCATCTGTCGGCCACCGTCCGCAGGCCGGGCACCGCGCCGCCCGAGCGATGGCGGGCCCGGCGGACCGGCCACCGTCACCGGTCCGCGCCGACGCCCCGCTCACCATCCCGCGGGCGGTCCGTACCCCGGCGGCCCGGCGCCAGGCCCGTACCCCGGCGGCCCCGCCCCCGCCCCGGCCCGCGGCGTGCGGCGCCGGGCGAGCACCGTCCACGCCCCCAGGCCGAGCACCAGCACGGTGCCGGTGCCGATCCCGGCCGCGGCGACCAGCCGCATCGTGCCGCCCCGTTCCGCGGCCGCCTCCGCCGCCGCGGCGTTCCGGCCGTGCGCGGCCGCGTCCCGGTCCGCCTCCGTGACGTCGAAGATGCCGGGCGGGCCGTCGTAGGCCGGCCCCGCCTGGGGCGTGCCCTCCACGCCGATCCGCAGCGTCAGCCCGTACGGCTTCCGGCCGAACTTCTCGCCGACCTCGGGGCTCAGGCTGACCCGCAGGTAGTACCAGCCGGCGAACCGGGTGTTCACGTACTCGGCGGAGGAGTCGAACCGGTTCTCGTACCGCACCGGCGGCAGCGGCCCCAGGTCGGCCGACTTCTGCTTGCCGTCGTAACCGACCGCCTCGGAGCCGGCCACCACGCCCCGCGCGGGGTTGTACAGGGTCAGCGCGAGGGCACCGGCCACGAAGCCGCGGCCCGAGGAGCTGCCGAGGTCGGCGCCGGCGAAGATCTGCTGCCCCCAGTCCACCGGCACCCGGTAGAACAGCGACCGGCCCGGCTCGATCCGGTCGGTCCACTCGCCCTCGGTGAGACCGGTCGCGTCGGAGAAGCCGGCGCCGCCGGTCCGTTCCCCGGAGCCGCCGGCGGGTACGGGGGGCGTGGTACCGGCCCGGTCGCCGGAGGCCGCGGTCGGGCCCTCGGCCCTGAGCCCGGGCTCCCGCTCGTGGCGGATCTCCAGGTCCCAGGCCCCGGCGGAGGAAGGCGCCTTCGTGGTGCGCTCGACGACGGCGAAGTACGCGCCGGTCTGCCGGCAGGCGGACCGGTTCCGGTTCAGCGTCCGGTGGGCGTACGCCGCGAGCGGCCGGGGGAAGGCGGCCGAGCCGAACCGCGTCTCGTTGGAGCTGCAATCGAGGCCGTTGCGGTCCTGGAGGGAGACCTTCAGGCTGTCGAACAGCCCGACCTCACTGCCGGGAGGGGGTACGGCGACGGCGGAGACGTACGCGTTCGACCCGGCGTCCAGGTCGAGGCGGTAGATCCGCTTCCCACCGCCCTCGACCGCGTCCTTGTACGTCACGCCCGCCTTCAGCACAGGCGCGTCACTGCTGGTCTCCGCTCCCCGGACGGGCTCGATGCCCTCGGCGAAGGCGTACCCGCCGGGATCGGCCGCCCATGCCGGGCCCGGGCCTCCGGGCAGCGCCACCGTCAGGCCCAGGGCGGCGGCCATCGGTACCACCGCTCTCACGACCGCCCCAAGCCCCGCGGACCTCACCAGCCCCCGCAGCCCCCGTAGCCCCCGTAGCCCCGGAAACCCCGCCGGCCCCGCCGGCCCCGTTCCGTCACGCCGAGCGCCCCTCCGCCGCATACGCGCTTCCCCTCGCCGTCTCCCGGCCACCGTCTCCCGGCCACCGTCTCCCGGCCACCCGGACGCGCCCGGACGCCGCCCCGCCGCCCGGTGACCGCACTGCCGGTCCATCCTGCCCCGGCCGTCCCACCGGTGTCTGCGGGCCCGGCCGGATGCCGCACGTCCCGGACCGGTATTCGCGGGGGCGAAGCAAAAGGACTCTCCGTCACCACCCGATGACGGCGCTCACGGCCCCTGACCCTCCGGAAACAGCAACCGGAAAACAGCGACCGGAAAACAGCAATGGGCCCCGATCGCTCTCAGCGACCAGGGCCCATGTGCGGAACCGCGTGCTTGCGTCTCACACACCCGAACCTGCGGGCACGGAGTCGGTCGCCTCCGTCCACAGATCCTGCTCGGCGCGATCCGCCTGGATCTGGCGGTACACGAGGAGCCCGCCGATGGCGGCCAGTGCGACCAGGAGGAGCTTCTTCACCGCGCGACCTCGTCTTTCCTTGGCGTAGGGGACCTTCTGGCGCCCGACTATACACACGACCGATACCGATCGGTGACCTACGTCCCGCCCAACTGGGTCCTGGCACAAAGCGGTCGGCCCGGGCGGAGAGATTCTCCGTCCGGGCCGACCGTCACTGTGGGGCTAACAGGATTTGAACCTGTGGCCTCATCCTTATCAGGGATGCGCTCTAACCAACTGAGCTATAGCCCCTCCGCGTCGGGCTCGCCGCCCGCGCTGACCTCTGAAGATTAGCGCACGGAGCGGCGAGTACCCAAATCCGCTATTCGTCCTCGGCGAGGGTGAGCTCCACCCCGCCCACGAAGCCGGCCGACAGGTTGTAGATGAAGGCGCCCAGCGTGGCCAGCGCAGTCGCCAGGACGACGTCGATGACGGCGATCACCGAGGTGAACACCAGCACCCTCGGCAGCGACAGGAACGACTGGAGGTCGAAGCCGTTGCTCTCGTTGGAGCCCGTGGCCTCGCTGATCGTGCCGCCGACCGTCGAGAAGACGCCCATGGCGTCCATGACCATCCACAGCACCGCCGCCGCCACCACCGTGCAAATGCCCAGCGCGATGGAGAGCAGGAAGCTCACCTTCATCACCGACCACGGGTCGGCCTTGGCCACCCGCAGCCGTGCCTTGCGCGTACGCGGCGTCGTCTTCGCGCCCGTACGCGGCCGGCGCACGGTGCCGCCCGTACCGCCGGAGCCGCCGGTGGCACCCTTGCCGCCGCCCTGCGTGGCGTACGCCTGCGGCGGGTGGTACGGCTGCGCCGTCTGCTGCCCGGAAGAGGGCCGCTCTGCGGGCAGCGGGCCGTCGTCGTACGTGGTCACCGTAACCCCCTGGGAGTCCGTGGCAGGGCCACGGGCACCGCTCGTTCCGGAAGCGGCCGATCCGGCGCCCGTGGCCTTACTCACGCTCTACTCCTCGTGCTCCCCGGCCGAGGGCTCCGTGCCCCCGGCTGCGTCGGCCGCGGCTCCGCTCTCTGCGGCAGCCGTGGTGTCTACGACCTCTCCGGTCACGTCGGTCCCGTCGATGTCGTCAGGGCCCTCGATCCCGTCGGCCCCTTCGACCTCTTCGGCCTCGCGACCGGCCTCGGCGTTGCGGGCGATGCCGACGACGGCATCGCGCTTGCCCAGGTTGATCAGTTGGACGCCCATGGTGTCACGGCCCGTCTCCCTGACTTCGTTGACTCGCGTACGAATCACACCACCGGACAGCGTGATGGCGAGGATCTCGTCCGTCTCCTCGACCACCAGCGCGCCGACGAGCGAACCGCGGTCCTCCACGATCTTGGCAGCCTTGATGCCGAGGCCGCCACGTCCCTGGACGCGGTACTCGTCGACGGCGGTGCGCTTGGCGTACCCACCGTCCGTCGCGGTGAAGACGAACGTACCGGGCCGGACGACATTCATCGAGAGCAGCTCGTCGCCCTCGCGGAAACTCATACCCTTCACACCGGAGGTGGCACGGCCCATCGGGCGCAGCGCCTCGTCCGTCGCGGTGAACCGGATCGACTGGGCCTTCCGGCTGATGAGCAGCAGGTCGTCCTCGGCCGACACCAGCTCCGCGCCGATCAGCTCGTCGTCGCGGCCGTCCTCCGTCTCCCGGAGGTTGATCGCGATGACGCCGCCGGAGCGGGGCGAGTCGTAGTCCTTCAGCGAGGTCTTCTTCACCAGGCCGGCCTTGGTGGCGAGCACCAGGTAGGGCGCCGCCTCGTAGTCGCGGATCGCCAGGATCTCGGCGATCTGCTCGTCCGGCTGGAAGGCCAGCAGGTTGGCGACGTGCTGGCCGCGCGCGTCCCGGCCGGCGTCCGGCAGCTCGTACGCCTTGGCCCGGTAGACCCGGCCCTTGTTGGTGAAGAACAGCAGCCAGTGGTGCGTGGTGGAGACGAAGAAGTGGTCGACGATGTCGTCTTCCTTGAGCTTCGTCCCGCGCACGCCCTTGCCGCCGCGCTTCTGCGAGCGGTAGTCGTCCGTCTTCGTGCGCTTCACATAGCCGCCACGCGTGATGGTGACGACGATGTCCTCCTCGGCGATCAGGTCCTCCATGGACATGTCGCCGTCGAAGGGGATCAGCTTGGAGCGGCGGTCGTCGCCGAACTTCTCGACGAGCGCGGCGAGCTCCTCGCTGACGATCTGGCGCTGGCGGGACTCCGAGGCCAGGATCGCGTTGTACTCGTTGATCTTCGCCTGGAGCTCGTCGTGCTCGGCGACGATCTTCTGGCGCTCCAGGGCGGCCAGCCGGCGGAGCTGCATCTCCAGGATGGCGTTGGCCTGGATCTCGTCGATCTCCAGCAGGCCCATCAGGCCCTCGCGCGCGACCTCGACGGTGTCGCTGCGCCGGATCAGCGCGATGACCTCGTCGATCGCGTCCAGCGCCTTGAGCAGACCGCGCAGGATGTGCGCCCGCTCCTCCGCCTTGCGCAGCCGGAAGCGCGTACGGCGGACGATGACCTCGATCTGGTGCGTCACCCAGTGGCGGATGAACGCGTCCAGCGACAGCGTGCGCGGCACCCCGTCGACGAGCGCCAGCATGTTGGCGCCGAAGTTCGTCTGGAGGTCGGTGTGCTTGTAGAGGTTGTTGAGGACGACCTTGGCGACCGCGTCCCGCTTGAGGACGATCACCAGGCGCTGACCGGTGCGGGAGGAGGTCTCGTCGCGGACGTCCGCGATGCCGCCGATCTTGCCGTCCTTGACGAGGTCGGCGATCTTCTGGGCCAGGTTGTCCGGGTTGACCTGGTACGGAAGCTCCGTGACCACCAGGCACTGGCGGTTCTGGATCTCCTCGACCTCGACGACCGCGCGCATCGTGATGGAGCCACGGCCCGTGCGGTACGCCTCCTCGATGCCCTTGCGGCCGACGACCAGGGCGCCGGTCGGGAAGTCGGGGCCCTTGATGCGCTCGAGCAGCGCGTCCAGGAGCTCCTCGTGGGTGGCCTCCGGGTGCTCCAGCGCCCACTGGGCACCGGCGGCGACCTCGCGCAGGTTGTGCGGCGGGATGTTGGTCGCCATACCGACCGCGATACCGGCCGAGCCGTTGACCAGGAGGTTCGGGAAGCGCGCCGGCAGGACCGTCGGCTCCTGGTTGCGGCCGTCGTAGTTGTCCGTGAAGTCGACGGTCTCCTCGTCGATGTCCCGGAGCATCTCCATGGCCAGCGGCATCATCTTGCACTCGGTGTACCGCATGGCGGCGGCCGGGTCGTTGCCCGGGGAACCGAAGTTGCCGTTGGAGTCCACCAGCGGCATGCGCATCGACCAGTGCTGGGCCAGACGGACCAGGGCGTCGTAGATGGAGGAGTCGCCGTGCGGGTGGTACGTACCCATGACGTCGCCGACGACGCGGGCGCACTTGTAGAAGCCCTTCTCGGGCCGGTACCCGCCGTCGTACATCGCGTACAGCACACGGCGGTGGACGGGCTTGAGGCCGTCCCGGACGTCGGGCAGCGCGCGCGACACGATGACGGACATCGCGTAGTCGAGGTACGAGCGCTGCATCTCGGTCTCGAGCCCGACGGGCTCGACGCGGAGGCCCACGCCGGGGACCGGGGGCTCCGCCTCGGGCGTCACGACGACAGGGGTGTCGGGGGTGTCAGGGGTGTTCTCGTCGGCCATTGCTGGTCTTCAGTCCTTTCGTACGGTCAGCTGAGACCGACTCAGATGTCGAGGAAGCGGACGTCCTTGGCGTTGCGCTGGATGAACGAGCGCCGCGCCTCCACGTCCTCGCCCATCAGCACCGAGAACAGGTCGTCGGCCTGGGCCGCGTCGTCCAGCGTGACCTGGCCGAGCACCCGGTGGTCCTGGTCCATGGTGGTGATGCGCAGTTCCTCGGCGTTCATCTCGCCCAGGCCCTTGAAGCGCTGGATGGAGTCCTCGCGGATGCGCTTGCCGTTCTGCTTGCCGAGCTCGACGAGCGCGTCGCGCTCACGGTCCGAGTAGGCGTACTCGAAGTCGTCCCGGCCCCACTTGATCTTGTACAGCGGCGGGCGGGACAGGTAGACGTGCCCGGCCTCGACCAGCGGCCGCATGAAGCGGAAGAGGAAGGTCAGCAGCAGGGTGTTGATGTGCTGGCCGTCGACGTCGGCGTCCGCCATCAGGATGATCTTGTGATAGCGGAGCTTCTCGATGTCGAAGTCCTCGTGCACACCGGTGCCGAAGGCGGAGATCAGCGCCTGGACCTCGGTGTTCTGGAGGATCTTGTCGATCCGCGCCTTCTCGACGTTCAGGATCTTGCCGCGGATGGGCAGGATGGCCTGGAACTCGGGGTTCCGGCCGGACTTGGCCGAGCCGCCGGCGGAGTCGCCCTCGACGATGAAGATCTCGCACTTGGACGGGTCGTTCGACTGGCAGTCGGACAGCTTGCCCGGCAGCGAGGCGGACTCCAGCAGGCCCTTGCGGCGGGTGAGGTCGCGCGCCTTGCGGGCCGCGACCCGGGCCGTGGCGGCCTGGATCGCCTTACGGACGATGTCCGCGGCCTCGTTCGGGTTGCGGTCGAACCAGTCGGAGAGGTGCTCGTGGAGCACCTTCTGCACGAAGGTCTTGGCCTCGGTGTTGCCCAGCTTGGTCTTGGTCTGGCCCTCGAACTGCGGCTCGCCCAGCTTGACGGAGATGATCGCCGTCAGGCCCTCGCGGATGTCCTCGCCGGTGAGGTTGTCGTCCTTCTCGCGCAGCAGCTTCTTGTCGCGCGCGTACCGGTTGACCAGGCCCGTGAGCGCGGCGCGGAAGCCCTCTTCGTGCGTACCGCCCTCGTGGGTGTGGATCGTGTTCGCGAACGAGTACACGCCCTCGGTGTACTGCGAGTTCCACTGCATCGCGATCTCGACGGAGAGCAGCCGCTCCTTGTCCTCCGCCTCGACCGAGATGACCGTGGGGTGGATGAGCTCGCCCTTGCGCGAGTTCAGGTACTTGACGAAGTCGACGATGCCGCCTTCGTAGTGGTACGAGACCGTCCGCGCCGGCGCCTCCTCCACCGTCTCGGCGGCGTCGGGGTCGTCGGCGTTCATCGTCGCCTTGGCCGACTCGCGCTCGTCGGTCAGCGTGATGCGGAGGCCCTTGTTGAGGAAGGCCATCTCCTGGAAGCGGCGCGAGAGCGTCTCGAAGGAGTACTCGGTCGTCTCGAAGATGTCCGGGTCGGCCCAGAACGTGACGGTCGTGCCGGAGTCCTCGACCGCCTCGTGCTTGGCGAGCGGGGCGGTGGGCACGCCCAGCTTGTAGTCCTGGGTCCAGCGGAAGCCGTCCCGCTTGATCTCGACGGACACCCGGGTGGACAGGGCGTTCACGACGGAGACGCCCACGCCGTGCAGACCGCCGGAGACGGCGTAACCGCCGCCGCCGAACTTGCCGCCCGCGTGCAGGACGGTCAGCACGACCTCGACGGCTGGCTTCTTCTCGACGGGGTGCATGTCCACGGGGATACCGCGACCGTTGTCCACGACCCTGACGCCACCGTCCGCGAGGATGGTCACGTCGATGGTGTCCGCGTGCCCTGCCAGGGCCTCGTCGACGGAGTTGTCGACGACCTCTTGTACGAGGTGGTGGAGTCCACGCTCACCGGTCGAGCCGATGTACATGCCGGGACGCTTGCGAACCGCGTCCAGACCCTCGAGGACGGTGATCGCGCTGGCGTCGTACGACGAGGTGACCTCGCCGTTCTCGCCGGCGGCAGTGGACGGAATGTTCTCGTTGGGGTTGCCGGAATCGGCCACGAAGCGCCCTTTCTGGCACAGCACAAGCCGTCTCTCCGGGCATGCGGGAGCGGCTGCGTCGTTCGACATGTTCCGCAGTGGGCGGGATTACCTACCAGTCTACCGGTAGCACTGACATTAATGGGGGCTTGCCGGTGCCTGAGTCCGCATGTGCCGCCCTGAACCGGCGCCGACCGACTCCCCATATCCGGGAAGGGGCTCCAAGAGCCTCACGCCGCCACTCAGCGCTTCGGACTGTCAACCGCCGGCGACCGTGACGACCACCTCACCCGGAGCCGACCCCCGGCACCCCTCTCACCCCCCGGCACCCCCTCCGTGCGGCCCCCGGCCCCCCTTGTCCCGCACGCGTGCCCAGCGCGAGCGGGGCGGGGATGGGACGGGGGCGGAGCCGTACCGGCGCCCGGGACGAAGCGGGGTCGCGCCGCCAGGCAGCGGTGTATCGGTGTACGGGCGTACGGGTGTGCCGGTGCCCGGGCACCCGGCGCGGGCGGGCGGGGCCGGGCCGCGCGAACGGGCCCGCGGGGGCGGGCCGCGGGGACGGGCCCGCGGGGACGGGCCCGCGGGCGTCACCCGTAGGTGTCGCCCGGCCCCATGCTCCCCGGCGCCCGCAGCGGCCCCCCGTATCCGCGGCGGGGGGCGCCGGGGCCCAGCACCTTGATGACCCGTACCGTCCCGTGCCCCAGGTCCTCGTTCAGCCGGGCCACCAGCCGGGGCGCCAGCAGCCGGAGCTGGGTGGCCCACGCGGTGGAGTCGCACTGCACGGTCAGCACCCGCTCGTCGGGGTCCTCGTCGTACCGCAAGGGCACGCAGTGCTTCGCCAGGTCCTCACCGACGATCTGCGGCCACCGGCCCATCACGCCGCCCACCGCCGCCGGGGTCTCCCAGCCGCGTTCGGTGATCAGCCGGTTGATCGCGGCGCCCAGCGGCAGCGGATCGCGGCCGTCCGCGCGGGCACCGGACCGCAAGCCACCGCCCCGCCGGGCCTGCTTCTTCTGCTGCGCGGCCGCGCCCCGCGCCTTCGCCTGCTCCTTCGCCGCGCGCAAGGCGACCCGCGCCAGATCGACCCCGGACGGCTCCGGTACGTGCGCGTCCGTCACAGCCGTTCCACCGATCCCTCCGACACCCCGTACCGCACCCCTGCCAGCACTCCCGGTACGTCGTCGTCGACCGCCGCCGTCACCAGCACCTGCTCGCCCGGCGCGACCAGCTCCGCCAGCCGTTCGCGTCGCCGAGCGTCCAGTTCCGCGAAGACGTCGTCGAGGATCAGCACCGGCTCGTTGCCCTCGCCACGCAGCAGGTCGTACGAGGCCAGCCGCAGCGCCAGCGCGTACGACCAGGACTCGCCATGGCTCGCGTACCCCTTCGCCGGCAGTTCCCCCAGCTTCAGCACCAGGTCGTCGCGGTGCGGGCCCACCAGGGTGACGCCGCGCTCGATCTCCTGCTTGCGCACCTCCGCCAGCGCGGCGAGCAGCGCCTCGTACAGGGCCTCGCGCCCCTGCGCCCCGGCCACGGCCCCCTTGTACTCCAGGGCCACCGGCCCGCCGCCCGGCGCGAGCTGCTCGTACGCCTTGTCCGCCAGCGGCTGGAGGGTGGCGACCAGGTCGAGGCGCTGCGCCAGCAGCTCCGCCCCGGCCCGCGCCAGGTGCTGGTCCCACACGTCCAGCGTGGACAGGTCCATGGAGCGGCCGCCGTGCCGCCGGGCCATGGCGGCCGACTTCAGCAGGGTGTTGCGCTGCCGGAGCACCCGCTCGTAGTCCGACCGCACGCCCGCCATGCGCGGGGACCGGGCCGTGATCAGCTCGTCCAGGAAGCGCCGGCGCTCGCCCGGGTCGCCCTTGACCAGTGCCAGGTCCTCCGGCGCGAACAGCACCGTCCGGACGATCCCCAGCACGTCGCGCGGCCGGACCTGGGACGACCTGTTGATACGGGCCCGGTTCGCCCGCCCCGGGTTGAGCTCCAGCTCCACGAGCTGCGACCGCTCGCCCTGCCGTACGGCGGCCCGGATGATCGCCCGCTCGGCGCCCATCCGCACCAGGGGGGCGTCGGACGACACCCGATGGCTGCCGAGCGTCGCCAGATAGCCGACCGCCTCGACCAGGTTGGTCTTGCCCTGCCCGTTGGCGCCGACGAGAACGCTGACGCCCGGATCGAGAGGGACCTCGACCCGGGCGTACGAGCGGAAGTCGGCCAGCGACAGATGCGTGACGTGCATGGTGTGCGCCGACCTTCCCCCGGCATGCCGTGCACCGCCGGGTGCACAGCCTGTGGATCTACTTCTTGGACTCGACCGCGTGGCCGCCGAACTGGTTGCGCAGCGCGGCGATCATCTTCATCTGCGGGGAGTCGTCCTGCCGGGACGCGAACCGCGCGAACAGCGACGCGGTGATCGCCGGCAGCGGAACGGCGTTGTCGATGGCGGCCTCCACGGTCCACCGGCCCTCGCCGGAGTCCTGGGCGAAGCCGCGCAGCCGGTCCAGGTGCTCGTCCTCGTCCAGCGCGTTGACCGCCAGGTCCAGCAGCCAGGAACGGATGACCGTGCCCTCCTGCCAGGAGCGGAAGACCTCGCGCACGTCGGTGACGGAGTCGACCTTCTCCAGCAGCTCCCAGCCCTCGGCGTACGCCTGCATCATGGCGTACTCGATGCCGTTGTGGACCATCTTGGCGAAGTGGCCCGCGCCGACCTTGCCCGCGTGGACGGATCCGAACTCGCCCTCCGGCTTGAGCGCGTCGAAGACCGGCTGGACCTTCGCCACGTCCTCGGCGTCGCCGCCGTACATCAGCGCGTAGCCGTTCTCCAGGCCCCAGACGCCACCGGAGACACCGCAGTCGACGAACCCGATGCCCTTCTCGCGCAGCTCGGCGGCGTGCTTCTCGTCGTCCGTCCAGCGCGAGTTGCCGCCGTCGACGACGACGTCACCGGGGGAGAGCAGCTCGGACAGCTCGTCGATCGTGGACTGGGTCGCGGCTCCGGCCGGGACCATGACCCACACCACGCGCGGACCCTTGAGCTTGTCCACGAGCTCCTGGAGGCTGTGGACATCGGCGAGGTCAGGGTTGCGGTCGTATCCGATGACGGTGTGACCCGCGCGGCGGATGCGCTCGCGCATGTTGCCGCCCATCTTGCCGAGACCGACGAGACCGAGCTCCATCAGAGAATCCTCAATCGTTGTGTGCGGAGAGTTCGTACCCGCGTCCGAGCCTACGCCCGGACGCGGGCGCACACCTGTGGGGTCGGGCGCTCATCAGACGCATGATCAGCCACTCAGGCGCACCGCCCCCGGCGGCGGCTCAGCCGCTCAGCCGCACCGGCATGATCAGGTACTTGTAGGCCTCGTCCGCCTCCGCGTCCACCGCCGGCTTGCCGCTCAGCAGCGCCGGCTTGGTGGAGGTGGTGAAGGAGAGCTGGGCGACCGGCGAGTCGATCGCGCTCAGGCCGTCCAGCAGGAACGTCGGGTTGAAGGCGATCGAGATGTCGTCGCCCTCCAGCTGCGCGTCGACCCTCTCCACAGCCTGTGCGTCGTCGCTGGAACCCGCCTCCAGGATGAGGACGCCCTGCTCGAAGCTCAGCCGGACCGGCGTGTTCCGCTCGGCCACCAGCGCCACGCGCTTGACGGCCTCGACGAAGGGCGCCGTCTCGATCACCGCGACCGAGTTGAACTCGGTGGGGAAAAGTGTCCGGTACTTCGGGAGGTCGCCCTCGAGCAGCCGGGTGGTGGTGCGCCGCCCCGCGCCCTCGAAGCCGATCAGGCCCTCGCCCTTGCCCGAGCCGGACAGCGCCAGCGTGACCGTGTCGCCGCTCGTGAGCGCCTTGGCGGTGTCCAGGAGCGTCTTGGCGGGCACCAGGGCGACCGCGGAGGCGTCCGGGGACTCCGGCTTCCACAGGAACTCGCGGACCGCGAAGCGGTAGCGGTCGGTGGACGCCAGCGTCACCGTGTCGCCCTCGATCTCGATGCGCACACCGGTCAGGACGGGCAGCGTGTCGTCACGGCCGGCCGCGATGGCGACCTGGGCGGCTGCGGAGGCGAAGACCTCACCGGGGACGGTGCCGGTCGCGGTGGGCATCTCGGGCAGCGCCGGGTACTCCTCCACGGGCATGGTGTGGAGGGTGAAGCGGGAGGAGCCGCAGACCACGGTCGCCCGTACACCGTCTGTGGAAATCTCCACCGGACGGTTGGGGAGGGCGCGGCAGATGTCGGCGAGAAGGCGGCCGGAGACGAGGACCGTGCCGTCCTCCTCCACCTCCGCCTCGACCGAGACCCGCGCGGAGACCTCGTAGTCGAAGCTGGAGAAGCTCAGCGCGCCGTCCTCGGCCTTCAGCAGAAGGCCCGCGAGCACGGGCGCCGGCGGACGGGCCGGGAGGCTGCGGGCCACCCAGGCCACCGCCTCCGCGAGTACATCGCGCTCCACCCGGATCTTCACCGGAACCGCCTCCTGCTGTTGCTGGCTCTTTCGTCGACTGCGGGAACCAGTCTGACGCACGCCGCCGACAGTCGGTGCGGGTCGGGGTCAAGTCGCGACGAGGGGCACCCGGCGCTCCGGGGCCGAGTTGTGCACAGGCCCCGCTTCCAAGCGGATTCCCCGGTAACTCTGAGTGGGAGTAGTAGTAGGGCCTGTGGAAACCGTGGATAACGTCATCCACCCAGGTCACGGCACGTTTTTTGTCCACCGCGCCTGTGGGTGGCACCGGTGGACAACCGGCCCTTTCTGTGGACGCGGGAAAGTTCTGCACACCCGATGCACAGCGGGGGCCCACTTCTCCCCAGCGCCGTCCCCAGTTTTACCCAGCTTCCCCACAGGCCAACCGACCACCTTGGTGTGACCGCTTTCACTCGGCGCGGTGAGGCCGGGCGTTTCGTTGCCGAACAGTGGACAGCGGTGTGGAGAAGCTGTGGACCATGGACCGCCACCTGTGGGCCGCCGGTGGACAACGGCGAACGGGCCCTGTGGACGACGCGCGCGTCCACAGCCTGTGGAGCACGCTCGGCCACAAATCCACAAGCCGTTGACCTGCAAGGACGCAGTCCCCACAGCCCGCCCTGTGGATGCGATCTGGACAACTCGGCAGTCCCCAGGCTGTGGATTGAAGATCGTGCCCAGAGCTGTGGAGAACCCGGTGACCGACCGAACTATTCGAACAGTCCGGGCTCCGGCACCGGGGGTGGGCCACGGCGAGGAGCGCCCGCAGCCCTCTCCCGGAGCCTCCTCGGACCCCTCCTGGAGCCCTCCTGTGAACCGCCCTGAACCCCTCCTGGAATCGTTCTGTGAACCGTCCTGGAGTCCGGCCGGAGCCCCCCCCGGGCCCCCCCCGGGGGCCGCGGGGGGCCGGCGGGGGGGGCGGCGGGGGGCCCCCGCCCGCGGGGCGGCCCACCCCCCCCCCCCGCGGGGGGGTGGGGGACCGGGGCCCGGGGGGCGGGGTTTTGGTGGTCGGCGCGCCCGGGGGCCCCCCCCCCCCCCCCCCCCCGCCGGGGGGGGGGGGGGGGGGGGGGGGGGGGGGGGGGGGGCGCCCCCCCCGGGGGGGGCCCCCCCCCCCCCCCCCCCGGCGGGGGCTCCAGGGGTTCGTGGCCGGGAGTCGGCCGCCGGCCGTCCTCAGCCGTTCTTGATGCGGTTCGTGAGTTCGGTGACCTGGTTGTAGATCGAGCGGCGCTCCGCCATCAGCGCCCGGATCTTGCGGTCGGCGTGCATCACCGTCGTGTGGTCGCGCCCGCCGAACTGCGCGCCGATCTTCGGCAGCGACAGGTCGGTCAGCTCGCGGCACAGGTACATGGCGATCTGGCGGGCCGTCACCAGCACGCGGCTGCGCGACGATCCGCACAGGTCCTCGACCGTCAGCCCGAAGTAGTCGGCGGTGGCCGCCATGATCGCGCCGGCCGTGATCTCCGGGGCCGCGTCCTCGCCGCCGGGGATCAGGTCCTTCAGCACGCCCTCGGTCAGCACCAGGTCGACCGGCTGCCGGTTGAGGCTCGCGAACGCCGTCACCCGGATCAGCGCGCCCTCCAGCTCGCGGATGTTGCGCGAGATGCGGGACGCGATGAACTCCAGGACCTCCGGCGGGGCGTTGAGCTGCTCCTGGACCGCCTTCTTGCGGAGGATCGCGATCCGCGTCTCCAGCTCCGGCGGCTGCACATCGGTCGTCAGGCCCCACTCGAAGCGGTTGCGGAGCCGGTCCTCCAGGGTCATCAGCTGCTTGGGCGGCCGGTCCGAGGACAGCACGATCTGCTTGTTCGCGTTGTGGAGCGTGTTGAAGGTGTGGAAGAACTCCTCCTGCGTCGACTCCTTGCTCGCCAGGAACTGGATGTCGTCGACGAGCAGGATGTCCACGTCGCGGTACCGCTTGCGGAACGTGTCGCCCTTGCCGTCGCGGATGGAGTTGATGAACTCGTTGGTGAACTCCTCGGAGCTCACGTACCGCACCCGCGTACCGGGGTAGAGGCTGCGCGCGTAGTGGCCGATCGCGTGCAGCAGGTGGGTCTTGCCGAGCCCGGACTCCCCGTAGATGAAGAGGGGGTTGTACGCCTTCGCCGGCGCCTCCGCGACCGCCACGGCGGCGGCGTGCGCGAACCGGTTGGACGAGCCGATGACGAACGTGTCGAACAGGTACTTGGGGTTCAGCCGCGCGTGCGGCTCCCCGGGGCGGCCGCCCGTGGCACCCGCCCCGCCGCCGCCCGAGGGGCTTCCGGCACCGCCGGGACGCTGCTGCCCGGGGGTGTCCGCCAGGTGGTCGCGCCGGTCGCCGCGCTGCTGGTCGTACGCCGGGGGCTCGGACGTCTGCGGGCCCCGGTAGTCGTGGTGCGGCTGCTGGGGACGCGGCGTCGCGTACGGGTCGCGCTCCTGGAAGCCGCCGAGGCGCGGCTGCTGCCAGCCCAGGTCCTCCTGGGTGCGCGGCCAGGCGCCGGGCTCCGGGCGCTGCTGCTGGTACTCCGGGTAGGCGGGGCGCACGGTCGGCAGCCCGTCGTCGGGCATGGGCCGGTGTCCGTAGCCGTCGTACTTCTCGTACGGCTTGTCGTAGGGCTCGCCCTGCTGCCGCTCGTCGTAGCGGGACGGCTGCGGGGGCTGCTGCCGGGGGCCGGGGGCCGGGGGCGCGGGCGGCTGGTCACCGGCGGAGTCGTCGACGGTGATCGCGATCCGGATGGGGCGGCCGCACTCGCGGCTGAGCGTGTCACTGATCAGCGGGGCGAGCCGGCCCTCCAGCACGCGCTTGCCCCATTCGTTGGGGACGGCGAGCAGAGCGGTGTCCGCCACCAGGGCCAGGGGCTGGCAGCGCTCGATCCACTGCTTGTCCTTCGGCTCGATGCCCTGCTGGCCCTCGCCGAGGAGCTGCTCGAGCACTCGTGGCCACACTGCGGCAAGATCAGCAGGTACGTCAGCCACAAGGCACGCTCTCTCACAGGTCCCACGAATGTGTGGTTCTCGGGACGGGATGGAAGGACAGGCAGGAAAGGAATCCGAGTTCAGCCACGGTAGTCGCGGCGGCTCACGTGGTTCAAGTTGTTGTCCACAGCCTGTGCATAGTGGACCATGGCTCGACGCCGGTTTGACCGGATGGCGTAGCCGCGCGTACCGTAACCAGGTCGAGTTGTCGATGGCTGCTGCCGCCTGCCTCCGATGGGCAAAGATCACGGTCAGTGATCGTGAAAGCGGTGCACTCGGGCGTATTGCGAGCTACTCGTGGGCGCACGGTGACAGCCAGGCGATGTCCCGCCACCACCCAAATCATTTCTGGAGCCCCCGAGTGAGCAAGCGCACCTTCCAGCCGAACAACCGTCGTCGTGCGAAGACCCACGGTTTCCGTCTGCGCATGCGTACCCGCGCCGGCCGCGCCATCCTGGCGAACCGCCGCAGCAAGGGTCGCGCCAACCTGTCCGCCTGATCGCCTAAACAGGTCATGACGTGCTGCCTACCGAGAATCGGCTGAGGCGGCGCGAGGACTTCGCGACCGCGGTACGCCGAGGACGCCGGGCAGGCCGCCCGCTCCTCGTCGTCCACCTGAACAGCGGTGCAACGGACCCGCACGCGTCGGGGGAGAGCGCTCCCCCGGCACGTGCGGGTTTCGTCGTCAGCAAGGCCGTGGGCGGTGCCGTCGTCCGTAACCAGGTGAAGCGCAGGCTTCGCCATCTGATACGCGACCGGTTGCCTTCCCTGCCCCCCGGTAGCCTGGTGGTAGTACGGGCGCTGCCCGGCTCGGGTGACGCCGATCATGCACAGCTGGCCCAGGACCTGGATGCCGCCCTTCAGCGGTTGCTGGGAGGGGGCGCGCGATGAAGTACCCGCTGCTGGCTCTGATCAAGTTGTACCAGTGGACGATCAGCCCGTTGCTCGGCCCCGTCTGCCGGTACTACCCCTCGTGTTCCCACTACGGATACACGGCCATCGACCGGCACGGCGCGGTCAAGGGGACAGCTCTGACCGCCTGGCGCATTCTGCGGTGCAACCCGTGGTCGCCGGGCGGTGTGGACCATGTTCCCCCTCGTAAGCGCCCGCGCTGGCACGAAATGCTGCGCGACGCGCTGCGCGGCGGCAAGGGCGGGAACTCCGCCGAGACGAGCCCGGCCGCAGAGACCTCGCCCAATGCTCAAGGAGCCTGATTAGTGGACACGATTGCCAGTCTGTTCGCCTTCATCACCACACCTGTTTCGTGGGTCATCGTCCAGTTCCACAAGCTGTACGGGGCGATGTTCGGCCCTGACACCGGCTGGGCCTGGGGCTTGTCCATCGTGTCCCTCGTGGTGCTCATCCGGATCTGCCTGATCCCGCTCTTCGTGAAGCAGATCAAGTCGACCCGGAACATGCAGGCGCTCCAGCCCAAGATGAAGGCGATCCAGGAGCGCTACAAGAACGACAAGCAGCGTCAGTCCGAAGAGATGATGAAGCTGTACAAGGAGACGGGCACCAACCCGCTCTCCTCGTGCCTGCCCATCCTCGCGCAGTCGCCGTTCTTCTTCGCCCTGTACCACGTGCTCTCCAGCATCGCCTCGGGCAAGACGATCGGCGTCATCAACGAGCCGCTGCTCGACAGCGCTCGTGAGGCGCACATCTTCGGCGCCCCGCTGGCCGCCACCTTCACCGACAGCGCTGCCAAGGTCGCCTCGCTCAACGCCTCGATCACCGATGTCCGCGTGGTCACCGCGATCATGATCATCCTCATGTCGGCGTCGCAGTTCTTCACTCAGCGCCAGCTGATGCAGAAGAACGTCGACCTGACGGTGAAGACCCCGTACATGCAGCAGCAGAAGATGCTGATGTACATCTTCCCGGTCATCTTCGCCGTGATGGGCATCAACTTCCCGGTCGGTGTCCTCGTCTACTGGCTGACCACCAACGTGTGGACCATGGGCCAGCAGATGTACGTGATCAACCAGAACCCCACCCCGGGCAGCAAGGCGCAGGACCACTACCTCCAGCGACTGCTCAAGAGCGTCACCGCCCACGGGGAGGTGCGTGGCCGCCGTCGGCGCACCGTGGTCCAGTCCATCGTGGCCAAGGGTCCGGACCGCAACGACAACGAGCGCAAGTTCGTCACCGCTCTCGCCAAGGCCGGGTTCACCGCCCAGGCCGACGGTTCCGTGCAGAAGGCCGATCCCGCCACCGCCGAGGCGGAGGCCGCCGCCGCGAGCCGGCGCCAGCAGCCCAAGCGCCAGCCCAAGGCGAAGCGCCAGGCCGGGGCCACCCAGCAGTCCACGGCCAAGACGTCCCTGGAGAAGGCCGACGAGCCCGGGGACGCCACGCCGAAGCAGCCCGCCAAGCCCGCCGGCGGGTCCGCACGCCAAGCCAAGTCCGGACAGCGCAAGGGCCAGCAGCGGCCCAAGCACCCGTCGTCCAAGAAGTAAGAAGGAGTCCATCCGTGACGGAAGGCACCACCTCCGCCGCCCAGGGTGGCGACACCCTGACCCGCCTGGAGCAGGAGGGCGAGATCGCGGCCGACTACCTCGAGGGTCTGCTCGACATCGCCGATCTCGACGGCGACATCGACATGGACGTCGAGGCGGACCGCGCCGCGGTCTCGATCATCAGCGACTCGGACAGCCGTGACCTCCAGAAGCTGGTGGGCCGTGACGGCGAGGTGCTGGAGGCGCTCCAGGAGCTGACGCGTCTCGCCGTGCACCGGGAGACCGGCGACCGCAGCCGGCTGATGCTGGACATCGCGGGCTTCCGGGCCCAGAAGCGCACCGAGCTCGCCGAGCTGGGTGCCCAGGCCGCCGACGAGGTCAAGAGCACCGGCGAGCCGGTCAAGCTGAAGCCGATGACCCCGTTCGAGCGCAAGGTCGTGCACGACGCGGTGGCCGCCGCCGGTCTGCGCAGCGAGTCCGAGGGCGAGGAGCCCCAGCGCTTCGTCGTCGTCCTCCCTGCCTGACCACCCTCCGGTGGGAGTGCCCCCGGCTCGCACGCCAGTGAGAGCCCGGGGGAGTCGGCCCCGTCTGTTCGCAGGCGGGGCCGATCTTTGTCAGCCTGATAGTCACTGATCACTGGGCAGCTCCCAGTGCGGTAATGCGGTACGGAAGGACGGTTCCCGTGACGGAGGCAGAGCAGCTTCCCCATGCGCCTCAAGAGGCGCGGACGGTTTTCGGTGAGTTCTTCCCCGAGGCCGTGCGGTACGCGGAGCTCCTCGCGGACGCGGGCGTCAAGCGTGGCCTCATCGGCCCCCGCGAGGTGCCGAGGCTCTGGGAGCGGCACCTGCTGAACTGCGCGGTGCTCTCCGAGGTCGTGCCCGAGGGGGTCACCGTCTGCGATGTCGGCTCCGGAGCCGGCCTGCCGGGCATCCCGCTGGCGCTGGTCCGCCCGGACCTGAAGATCACCCTGCTGGAGCCCCTGCTGCGCCGTACGAACTTCCTCCAGGAAGTCGTGGAGCTGCTCGGCCTGGACCATGTGACCGTGGTGCGCGGACGGGCCGAGGAAGTGCTCGGCAAGCTGCCCCCCGTCCATGTCGTCACCGCACGTGCCGTTGCCCCGCTGGACCGGCTGGCCGGCTGGGGCGTGCCCCTGCTGCGCCCCTACGGCGAGATGCTGGCGCTCAAGGGGGACACGGCGGAGGAGGAGCTCCAGGGCGCCCGGGCCGCACTGAGCAAGCTCGGTGTCGTGGAGACCTCGGTGCTCCAGGTCGGCGAGGGCATCGTCGACCCGCTGTCCACGGTGGTCCGGGTCGAGGTGGGCGAGAGCCCCGGAGGCGTCCGGTTCGCCGCGAAGCGGGCCAAGGCCGCCAGGACCTCCCGTCGGCGCCGCTGACCCGGTTGATCCTCATACGTACGCATTTCGGAGTGTCGTGACACCCGGACCCTGCGGCGAGTGCATCAATGTTTCACGTGAAACGTCGCTCACTGCTGCAGGGAATCATCAGCCGCGGCCGCGCGGCTGCCACGCCGCGCGACCGTAAGCCACCCACCAGGGCTACGGGGTTGTCCACAGAGGTGGAGTTCTCCACAGAACCACGGGCCTCGCTGGTTCACGACCCCGAAAGCATGGCAGGCTCTGTTCATCGCGAGCCTGAAGCCGAGGAGAGTGAATCCTTGCGGTCCGACGCCAACATCGCGGGACCGATGACCGATCCGGTCCCCGGTCCCCGAACCGAATCGGCGGGGGAGGATGTTTCACGTGAAACACCGCCCCCGATGGACGACACCCCCATCGGCCGAGCTGCCCAACTGGCGGTGGAAGCATTGGGCCGTGCGGGTGAAGGACTCCCCCGGCCTGAACAGACCCGCATCATGGTGGTCGCCAACCAGAAGGGCGGGGTCGGCAAGACCACCACAACGGTCAACCTCGCCGCGTCCCTGGCCCTGCACGGTGCCCGGGTCCTGGTCATCGACCTCGACCCGCAGGGAAACGCCTCCACGGCACTCGGTATCGACCACCACGCCGAAGTGCCATCGATCTATGACGTCCTGGTGGAGAGTAAACCGCTTTCCGATGTGGTCCAGCCCGTCCCGGACGTCGAGGGACTCTTCTGCGCTCCGGCCACCATCGATCTCGCCGGTGCGGAGATCGAGCTGGTCTCGCTGGTGGCCAGGGAGAGCCGGCTTCAGCGAGCGATCCAGGCCTACGAGCAGCCGCTGGACTACATCCTCATCGACTGCCCGCCGTCACTCGGCCTGCTCACGGTCAATGCCCTGGTGGCCGGCGCCGAGGTACTGATCCCGATCCAGTGCGAGTACTACGCGCTGGAGGGCCTCGGCCAGCTCCTGCGGAACGTCGACCTGGTGCGGGGCCACCTCAACCCGGCACTGCACGTGTCGACCATCCTGCTGACCATGTACGACGGCCGGACCCGGCTGGCGTCGCAGGTGGCCGAGGAGGTCCGCAGCCACTTCGGTGACGAGGTGCTGAGGACCAGCATCCCGCGGTCCGTCCGTATCTCGGAGGCGCCGAGCTATGGACAGACGGTCCTGACGTACGACCCCGGTTCCAGTGGCTCGCTGTCCTACCTCGAAGCGGCCCGCGAGATCGCCCTGCGGGGAGTCGGCATCCGGTATGACGCCCAGCACACCCATGCGACCCAGATGGGCAACCAGAACAACCAGCACAGCATGTCGGAGGGGATCCAGTGAGCGAGCGACGTAGGGGGCTGGGGCGTGGGCTTGGTGCGCTGATCCCCGCCGCACCCCAGGAACGGCCGGCGGCGTCGGTCGGAGCAGGGTCCACCTCTCCGGGGGCGGTCCCGTCCCTGGCGACCGAGCGAGGGGTGGCGGCCGCGAAGGTGGCGAAGCTGCCGCAGAGCTCGGGCCCCGTGGACAGTGGCTTCCCCGTGGTGGAGCCCGACGTGGTCGTCGAGACCGAGGCGTCGGCCGGAGCGCACTTCGCCGAGCTGCCGGTGGACTCGATCACGCCCAACCCGCGCCAGCCGCGCGAGGTGTTCGACGAGGACGCCCTGGCCGAGCTGGTGACCTCCATCAAGGAGGTCGGGCTGCTCCAGCCCGTCGTCGTGCGCCAGCTCGGTCCGGACCGCTACGAACTCATCATGGGCGAGCGGCGCTGGAGGGCCTGCCGGGAGGCGGGCCTGGAGCGCATCCCCGCGATCGTCCGTGCGACCGACGACGAGAAGCTCCTGCTGGACGCCCTGCTGGAGAACCTGCACCGGGCGCAGCTGAACCCGCTGGAAGAGGCCGCGGCCTACGACCAGCTACTGAAGGACTTCAACTGCACGCACGACCAGTTGGCCGACCGTATCGGCCGGTCGCGTCCCCAGGTCTCCAACACCCTGCGTCTGCTCCGGCTGTCGCCGCCCGTCCAGCGCCGGGTCGCCGCCGGTGTGCTGTCGGCCGGTCATGCCCGGGCGCTGCTCTCGGTGGAGGACCCCGAGGCCCAGGACAAGCTGGCGTACCGCATCGTCGCCGAGGGTCTCTCGGTCCGGGCGGTGGAGGAGATCGTGACGCTGATGGGCTCCGAGCCCAGCGGCACCCCCAAGCCCAAGGGTCCGCGGGCCGGCGCCCGTGTCTCCCCCGCGCTCTCGGAACTCGCCACGCGGCTCTCCGACCGTTTCGAGACGCGCGTGAAGGTGGACCTGGGACAGAAGAAGGGCAAGATCGTCGTCGAGTTCGCGTCGATGGAGGATCTGGAGCGCATCCTGGGCACTCTCGCACCGGGCGAGGGGCGGGTCCTGGAAAAGGGACTGGCCGACGAGCACTCCGAGGACAGTGACGAGGGCTGAGACCGTAGCTCTCTCCCGCGCTCGCGCGGTGCGGTTCCAGGGCGGATCGTGTCCGGTGTTCACCGGTACGCGGTCCGCCCTTTGGCCTCTTCCCGTATGCGTGCCATCACCCGATCGATACGATGCGTTCTGGTATGCGCATCCGCCTGATCCACCTCGGAGGGAGAGCCAGGCATGCGAGAGGTGAGCCGCAGCCAACTGCTGACAGCAGGACTGGGACTCGGTGCGGTCGGCGGGTTCATCGGCAGCCTGCTCCGGGAACGGAGCGCGCTGACCGCCGCTCTGGGAGCGGCAGGCGAAGGAAGTGAGGAACAGCCTTCATGGGGCGTCGGCTCGTACCGCTCACGTTGGACAACCTTCCGGATCTCCCCCAACGGTGTCGCGCGTGCGTCTTCTGGGAGCTTGATCCGGTCAGTGGAGAAGCCGCGGTAAAGGCGGGCACTCCTGAGCTGGAGAAGGAAGCCTGGATCTCCGCCGTGCTGCTGGACTGGGGCTCCTGCGGCCGCGTGGTCTATGTGGACGACGTACCGGTCGGGTACGTCCTCTACGCACCGCCGGCCTATGTGCCGCGCTCGACCGCCTTCCCGACGAGCCCCGTGTCGCCCGATGCCGTGCAGCTCATCACGGCCTGGATCGCGCCCGGCTACCAAGGGCAGGGGCTGGGGCGCGTGATGGTGCAGACCGTGGCGAAGGACCTGCTGCGCCGGGGGTTCAAGGCGATCGAGGCGTTCGGTGATGCCCGATGGAAGGAACCGGCCTGTGTCCTGCCGGCCGACCATCTGCTGGCCGTCGGCTTCAAGACCGTGCGCCCTCACCCGGTGCACCCCAGGCTTCGGCTGGAGCTGCGCACCACGCTGTCCTGGAAGGAGGACGTGGAGCTCGCGCTCGACCGTCTCCTGGGAGCTGTCCAGAAGGAACCGGCACTGCGCCCCCTGTGACGGGCCGAGGAGCCTCTGTCATGCCGAACGGCCCATCCCGGGGCGGGATGGGCCGTTCATGTTTCACGTGAAACGTGGGCGTCAGGCCTTGGTGACCTGGTTGCCCAGGTACGGCTCCAGGTCGCGGAGGATCGCGGCCTTCGGCTTGGCGCCGACGATGGTCTTGTCGACCTCGCCGTTCTTGTAGACGTTCAGCGTCGGAATCGACATCACGCCGTACTTGGCGGCCGTGGCGGGGTTCTCGTCGATGTTCAGCTTGACGATCGTGATCTCGTCACCGTGCTCGGCGGCGATGGCCTCCAGCGACGGGGCGATCTGGCGGCACGGACCGCACCAGGCGGCCCAGAAGTCCACCAGCACGGGCTTGTCGCTCTTGAGGACGTCCTCTTCGAACGAGTCGTCGGTCACGTTCTTCAGGTCGCCGGCCACGGCGGCCTCCTTCGGTTTCGCGGGTGTGGGTGGGGAAGGGTGGTCAGACCGTGGCGGTCTTCTCGGGCTCGGCGGCCTTCTCGCCATCGGCGAGCGCCGCCAGGAAGCGCTCGGCGTCGAGCGCGGCGGAGCAGCCCGTGCCGGCGGCCGTGATCGCCTGGCGGTAGGTGTGGTCCACGACGTCACCGGCGCCGAAGACACCGGTGAGGTTGGTGCGCGTCGACGGCGCGTCCACCTTGAGGTAGCCCTCGTCGTCCAGCTCGAGCTGACCCTTGAAGAGCTCGGTGCGCGGGTCGTGGCCCACGGCGATGAACAGGCCCGTCACCGGAAGCTCGGAGGTCTCGCCGGTCTTGGTGTTGCGCAGCGTCAGGCCCGTGAGCTTCTGCTCGCCGTGGATCGCCGCGACCTCGCTGTCCCAGGCGAACTTGATCTTCGGGTCGGCGAACGCGCGCTCCTGCATGGCCTTGGAGGCACGCAGGGTGTCCCGGCGGTGGACGATGGTGACGGACTTGGCGAACCGGGAGAGGAAGGTCGCCTCCTCCATGGCGGTGTCCCCGCCGCCGACCACGGCGATGTCCTGGTCCTTGAAGAAGAACCCGTCGCAGGTGGCGCACCAGGAGACGCCACGGCCCGACAGCGCGTCCTCGTTGGGCAGACCCAGCTTGCGGTGCTGAGAGCCGGTCGTGACGATCACGGCCTTCGCGCGGTGCACCGTGCCGGCGGTGTCGGTCACGGTCTTGACGGCACCGGACAGGTCGACCGAGACGACGTCGTCCGGGATGAGCTCGGCGCCGAAGCGCTCGGCCTGGGCCCGCATGTTGTCCATCAGGTCGGGGCCCATGATCCCGTCACGGAAGCCGGGGAAGTTCTCCACGTCGGTCGTGTTCATGAGCGCACCACCGGCGGTGACGGCACCTTCGAAGACCAGCGGCTTCAGCGAGGCTCGCGCCGTATACAGCGCAGCCGTGTAGCCGGCGGGCCCGGAGCCGATGATGATCACGTTACGGACGTCGCTCACGGGTTTCTTCCTCGTCTCTGCAGACTGCCTACTGCCTACGTGGGCCGGGTCAAGGACTCTCACCCCACCCAACGGATCCTACGGGGCCTGCATTCCCGCGGTGTCCGAGCGGCACGGCATGGGTCACGGACGAGGGTAGGCGTGGGTCAGCAGCAGGTCCGCCTTGGCACTGCTCGGTGTGGCGGCGCAGGAGGCGTCGACGACGTACGCCTGGACCTTGGAGGGATCCGTGCTGTGTGGCAGGACCACCAGATACGCCTGCTTGCCCTCATACGTGCCCGGCTGGGCGGCGAGCGGCTGGTCGCTGCGGCCGGTGCCCGCCTGGACACAGGACGGCACCGCCACGGCGTCGTCCGCCGCCATCGTGGACGGGCTGTCCACCGAAGGGGGCTGCCGCTTGTCGGAGCGGGGCTGCTTGGTGTGCTCCTCGGCCGCCAGCAGCGCTTCCACCCGGTCCTCCACGGCCGTACCCGAGAAGGTGCCCTCCTGAGGGGCGCTGACCGCGCTGTCGGTCGTCTTCGACCCGGCGGGGTCGTCCTCCGACTGGACGGCCTGGAAGAGCAGGACGCTCACCCCCATCGCGGCGACGCCGAAGACCGCGCTGAGCACGGCGGTGCGGCGCCGGCGTCGCACCGGGCGGGCGCGACCGGGTCCGGTGGCGGCGCTGGGGCGGCCGGCCGGACGGTCGGCACGGACCGGTTCGGAGGTGAGGGGGGCGGGCGCTGTTTCACGTGAAACATCCCCGGTCGCGTCCGAGGGCGCCGTGGCGTTCAGCAGGGCTTCGGCGGCCAGGGCGGCGTCGATGCGTCCGGCGATGTCGGCCGGCATCCGGGAGGGTCCCGGGAGGGTGCCCAGCAGCCCGCGGATCTCCTCCAGGGAGGAGAGAACGTCCGCGCACAGCTCGCAGTCGTCCAGATGCGCCCGTACGTCCGCCGTACGGGACGGAGGGAGGAGCCCCTCGGTGAGGTCGGAGATCTCCGCGACGTCCGGGTGCTGAGTCGTGTCGGTCGTGGTCACGCGCGCCCACCTCCGCCCTTCACAGCAGCAGGATCACTTGGTCCTGCATCCCTTGGTCCCGACGCCGGTGGGACGGATGTCCCTGGCGTCCGGTTCCTTCCCCGGTCCAGGCCATCGTTATCCACGGAGTCACCGCGCAGATGAGTGAGGAGTGGAAGGAGCCGGGCCCTCCCCCGCGCACAGCGGCTTTTGATGGTGCCCGCCGGGACATCCAGAACACGTGCCGCCTCGGCGACCGGATAGCCCTGCATGTCCACGAGCACCAGAGCGGCGCGCTGGTCCGCGGGAAGCTTCGCCAGGGCGGCCAGGAGCTCGCGGTGGAGGTCCTGCCGCTCGGCCGGGGCCTCCGCCGACTCATGGGGCTCCAGGAGCTGCTCCAGCCGCTCGGTGTCGTCCACGGGCGACGTCCGGCGGGACGCGGCCTTGCGCGCCCGGTCGAGGCAGGCGTTCACCGTGATGCGGTGCAGCCAGGTCGTTACGGCGGACTGGCCGCGGAAGGTGTGGGCGGCCCGGAAGGCGGACACCAGGGCGTCCTGCACGGCGTCGGCCGCTTCCTCGCGGTCCCCCAGCGTCCGCACGGCGACGGCCCAGAGCCGGTCCCGGTGCCGGCGTACGAGCTCACCGAAGGCGTCCGGGTCCCCGGCGACATGCCGCGCCAGGAGCTCCTGGTCGCCGGGCTCGCCCGATACCCCGCTCGTCATGCCGCCACCTCCTCTTCCCCGCTCCTCGGCGGCACCGCGCCGGGTGGCAGCCGTCAGCCGAGCACCTTGATCTCGGAGATTCCACCACGGAACGCGCCCGGGCTTCCGTCCTGCGGGAGCTCGGTGATGCGGATCAGCACATAGCGTGTACGGACCGGCTTCTTCAGGCTGCTCGTCAGCGTGTCGCCCACCTTGGTGAGCTCGGACAGGGAGTGCGGGAAGTCGTCGAGCCCAGTGGGGTCGGTCGCGCCCTCGTCCGCCGCCAGCGCCTGTGCGGTCTGCCCCGAGCGGTACATGGTCACATCGACGCCGCGGACGGTCTGCACGCTGCCGAGGTCGACGATGATCCCGCTGCCGCGCTTGCGGAGGTTGCCGAAGTTGGCGTAACCGAGGTACTGGGGCGTGACCCACGCGGTGTCGGTGGCGTCGTCGACCGCGTTCGGTACCTCGCTGAGCTGTATCCCGTCCCCGTGCGGCATGTACTCGCGGGCGCCGGCGATCCGCAGCGGCTGCGGGGGCTTCGGCGGCTTCTTGACGCTCTGGCCGCCCGGAGTGGTCTGGGTCTCCGTCTCGCCGGTCTTGTCGTTGCTGTTCTGGTCGAGCAGTTTGTCGGCGATCTGCCAGCTACCCAGGCCCAGGGCCGCGATCAGGAGCGCCGAGACGGCCCACTTGAGGGCCTTGCCCGTGCGGCTCTGCAACGGGGGCGGCGGGACCGGCACGGCCATGGTGGCGGCCGACGCGGGGCGCTGCTGGGGACGGCCGTAGTTGCCCTGCTGGTACGTGGTGCGCTGGTACTCCAGCGGGGTGGGGAAGTCGGGCTCCGGCGGGCGGATGCGCGGCATGGCCGCGACCGCCTTGGCGAGCTCGTCCGGGGTGGTGCAGGGCGGCTCCTGGCGGGAGGCCGTCGCGCCGTCGTTGACCAGGGCGCGCATGGCGAGCTCGGAGAGCCCGCGGTGCACGCCCGCCCGGACCTGGTCCGGCGGGATCAGCCCGACGCCCTTGGGGAGGCCGGAAAGGCCGTAGGCGTCGTTCTCGTACGGCCAGCGCTTGGTCAGCGCGGCGTACAGCAGGGCGCCGATCGCCTCGGTGTCGGTGCGCTGCGGGCGGTCGGCGCTGATGCCGCGCAAGGCGGCGTTCACGGCGAGTCCCCGGATCCGGTACTGGCCGGTGGAGCTGCGCAGCACGGCGCTCGGGGTGAGCCGCAGATGGGCGAGGCCCTCGCGGTGGGCGGCGGCCATGGCCTGGGAGACCTGGCTGACGAGTTGATAGGCGTCGTGCGCCTCGAGCGGCCCGGCCGCGAGGAGCGCGGTGAGCTCGGTGGCGTCCGGCAGCCATTCGTGGACGACGTAGACGACGTCGTTCTCCTCGACCGCGTCCAGGACCTGGACGAACCGGGGGTCGCCGAGGAGTGCCGAGGAGCGTGCGGCGGCGAGCACCGAGCGGGCCCTCGGGTGGTCGGCGGGGAGGATGTGGACCCCGACGGCCCGGCGCAGTTTCTCGTCGACGGCCCGCCAGCTGCTGAATCCGTCCAGTCGGGTGACGCACTCCTCGAGCCGGTAGCGTCTGGCGAGTTTGTGCCCACTGTGGAGCTCGGGCGCCGTGATGGCCGGCTGCTCGCCGTCCCGACGTTCGCCGTCGCCGTCCTGGGCGGACCTGTCCGCCGCGTCCTGCTCTTCCGCCACCCCGTCGCTCGCGGCCGTGTCCGCCTTGGCGGTCAGCGGGTCGTCTCCGCTGTTGTCGGCCACGTCGACGGCAGCCGTGCTACGTTCCGCCACCGTCGTTCCTGCCTCCCCATCCGTTGCGCCACATCCAACAGCCATGCCAATTGTGCCCACAGTCCGGCGCTATGCACGACACGCGGTCGCCGACGATGGTTGTGCGGGCGCCCGTGCTTATCGTCCGAGACGGCCGCGAACCATGCCGACCATGGCGTTGAGCTCCGCGATCCTCATCTTGCGTGCGCCCAGGTAGAAGACGCCCATCAGTACGATCCCACCGCCGACGAGCGCCACGAGCGAGCCCAGGGCGCCGTCCCCGAGGACTTCGAGAATGCCGAAGCCCGCGGCACCGCCGAGGACCGCGGCGGGCACGGAGGCCATGCACAGCCGGGCGTAGGTGCGGACGACGTGCGCGCCGTCCAGGTCGCCGCCCAGCCGGTTGCGCAGCCGGCGCCAGGCCACGCCGACGCCGACGGCGTACGCGAGGCCGTAGGAGGCCGCCATGCCGACGACGGCCCACTGCGGGGGCAGCAGCGCGTAGCAGGTGGCCGAGGCGGCCGCGTTCACGGCGGCCACGATCACGGTGTTGTAGAAGGGCGTTCGGGTGTCCTCGTAGGCGTAGAAGCCGCGCAGGACGACGTACTGCACCGAGTAGGGGATCAGGCCCAGGCCGAAGGCCATCAGGATGAAGCCCATGCTGCGGGCGGCCTCGGTGCCGCTGGAGGCGTACAGCAGGGTGCACATCGGGACGCCGAGGGCCAGGAAGGTGAAGGCGACGGGGACGATGGCGACCGCCGAGTTGCGGAGGCCCTGCGAGATGTCGTCGCGGACGGCGCCCGGGTCGTTGTCATGGGCGGCGCGCGAGATGCGCGGCAGCAGCGCGGCCATCACCGAGACGGTGATGATGGCCTGGGGCATGCCCCAGATGAGCTGGGCGTTGGAGTACGCGAGGAAGCCCGCGCCGTCCTGCCCCGAGGCCTTGCCGGCCGCCGTGGCGAGCTGGGTCACGACGACGACACCGGCCTGGTTGGCGAGGACGAACAGGACGGTCCACTTGGCGAGTTTGACCGTCTTGCCGAGCCCGTGGCCCTTCCAGTCGAAGCGCGGGCGGAAGCGGAAACCGGCCTCGCGGAGGTACGGGATCATCGCCAGGGACTGGACCACCAGGCCGAGCAGCGTACCGATGCCCAGGAGCCGGATGCCCTCGTCCGGAATGGTCGTGACGCCCATCCGGGACTCGGCGGAGGAGCCGTAGACCCAGATGAACATGGCGAAGGTGAAGATGACGACGATGTTGTTGAGGACCGGGGTCCACATCATCGCGCCGAACCGGCCCCGCGCGTTGAGGATCTGACCCATCACCACGTGCACGCCCATGAAGAAGATGGTGGGCAGGCAGAAGCGGGCGAAGGTGACGGCCACGCTGTTCGCGGCCGCGTCACCGGCGATGGTGTCGGACATCGCCCGGATCAGCAGTGGTGCGCCGAACACGGCGAGTGTGACGATCACGCCGAGTGCGACCATGACGAGCGTCAGGAGCCGGTTGGCGTAGGCCTCGCCGCCGTCCTCGTCGTCCTTCATGGAACGGACGAGCTGGGGGACGAAGACCGAGTTGAGGCCGCCGCCGACGGTGAGAATGTAGATCATCGTCGGCAGCGTGGCCGCGACGGTGTAGGTGTCACCGAGCAGGGCGGCGCCCAGCGCGCCGGTGATGACCAGGCTGCGGACGAAACCGGTGAGTCGGGAGACGAGGGTGCCGGCCGCCATCACCGCGCTGGACTTCAGCAGGCCCGAGGCTCGGCCGCCGGACTTCTTCGGGGCGGGCGCGGGCGCGGGGGCCGGTTCGGGCTCCTGCGGGGCGGGCGACGGTCCCTGCCCCTGCTGGTCCCGGTAGAGGTGCGCGAACGCGTCCGGCTCGGGCTCGTCCTCGCTCGCGTGCGTGACGAGGTCGTCGACGCCGGTGAACTGAACGGTCCTGGCGTCGTCGCCGTAAGGAAGGTGACGGGACGGTCCCGCGGGCTCGGGCGGCGGGGTCTGTGCCCATACCCGGGGGTCCGGGGCGTACGGGGAGGCGGCGGGCTGCTGGTAGAGCGGCTGCGGCTCCTCGTAGGTGCCCGGTGGCGGGGGCGGGTGGGCGGCTCTGTCGTAGAGCGCCTCACCGACCGGGTCCTGGGCGGCGAGGTCCTGGCCGCCGTACGGATCCTGCTCGTAGGCGTGCTGGACGTACGGATCCGGGGTGTACGGATCCGGGACGGGCGGCGAAGCCGGGGACGGGACCTGGCCCGCCGCATGGGGCATCTCGCCGGAAGGCGCGCTGCCGCCGCCCGCGTTTTGACCGCGGTCACCGTCGTACGGCGCGTTCATGGTTTACCCCACCTCATCGTCCCCGGCCGACCGGCCACGACATCGCTCAACGGTCCACTTTCTCACCCTGGCCCGACGGGTCGGTGCTTTGCGCTCCGGTGTCCGGCGTCGGGTCACTCGGCTGCTCGGGATCGTCGCTCGGCGCGGCCGTCGTACCGGCCTCCGGATCCGTCCCCGTGCCGCTCGCGGCCTCCGTCCCGGCGGCGTCCGCCGGTTCCCTGGCCTCCACCGGCTCCGTGGCCTCCGCCGTGTCGGCCTCGCGGGCCGCGGCGCGCTTGCGGTGGGTGTACATCCGGATGCCGGCGAGGGCGAGCAGCAGGAAGCCGCCGGCGATGACCAGCATCACCGTGGGCGTGATCTCGGAGACCTTGACGGTGAAGTGCATCGGCTTGCCGTACGGCCTGCCGTCCTCCGTGTAGAGCTGGGCCGTCATGGGGACCGGACCGTTGGCGTTGGCGGAGGCGGTGAACTTCACCGACTGGCTGTGGCCGCCGTCGATCCTGACCGGCAGCTCGGAGACGGCGTCGCCCCCGTTGAGCTTCAGGCGGGTGGGCTTGGTCGACGTCAGCCGGAGCACCAGGTGGTCGACGCCCTGGAGCAGCTGGTTCTGGACCGTGACCGGGATGGTCGCACTGCGTCCCGACAGGGTCAGGTCGGACTTGTCGATCAGTTGCACTTCGGTGGTGAGGTCCTCGAGGTGCTCCTGCACGCTCCGCCGGTACGCGGTGGCCTCCTCGGCGCGGCCGCGCCAGGACGTGGACATCTCCCGGTTGATCGCGTTCCCGAAGGGCGTCACGACCCGGTAGGCGGCGGTCAGGATGACCTTGAAGTTGTCCAGGGTGTCCTGGGTCGTCTTCATGTCCAGGAAGGCCTGTACGGGCAGCTCCTGCTTGCGGAGCTGGGCGGGGTACTTCCGGGCGCCCGGGACCTTCGTCGTGGCGCGGTCGTCGGGCTTGGCCGCGGCGGCCGCGATCAGGTCGCTGGGCTGCGTCCAGCGCTGGGCGGACAGGGCGCGCAGCGCGGTGGCCATGGACTCGGCCTGCGCGGTGGTGGGCATCCGCTGGGGGGCGATCACGATGCTGCGGAGCTTGCCCGGCTGCTGCTGGGTGACGGCCAGCGTGTGGGCGAGGAATTGCTGGACGGCCTGCGTCGAGTCGCCCGCCCGGGTCATGTCGCCCTGGAAGGCGGTGGACAGGGAGGCGTCGGCGACCACGGCGGTGGTTCCGCCGCCGATGGGCCGGGCGGCGTTGGGCGTGTAGGGCAGCTCGTCGCGCATGCTGTCGTTGCGGGCGATCAGTTTGTCGGCGCCCGCCGAGGTGGCGATGTCGACGATCGACGGGTCCAGGGCCCCGTCGACCGGCCAGGCGAAGTCGACCGACGGCTTCACATGGAGGATCGTCTCGACCGTGGTCTCGGCGACCTCGGTGGCCGGCTGGAGGTGGCTGAGGGAGCCGGAGACGTCCTTGCCGCGGTGGGCGAGGGACGCCAGATCGGGGTCGCCGTACGGCAGCGCGATCACCTTGTCGTCCTGCACCGCCTTGTCGAGGCTGTTCAGCCACTGCTTGGCCACGGCCTGGTACCGGCCGGGGACGCGTTCCGTGCCGTCCTTCACCTGGTAGTTCCGGGTCATCGCGTCGACGGTGGCGAGCAGGTCCGGGTCGACGACCCAGGTGACGGGGAGCTCGGCGCCCAGGGACACGAGCCGCTCCAGGCGCCCGCCCGGGCCGAGCTCGGCGGCCAGGTCGTCGTTCTCGAAGACCGGCGTCTGCTGGTCGTCCGATCCGGTCTCCGCGGACAGGTGCGTCGAGGAGATCACCGGCCACAGGTAGGTGACCTGGGTCTTCTTGTCGGTGGCCTCGGGCTGCCAGGGCAGGAAGGTCCGCTCGATGCCCAGCACCTGGCTGTACGACGTGCTCGCCGTCCGGCCCGAGAGCGAGACACCGAGCTGGTAGACACCGTCGTCGTCGAGGTTCAGCTTGTCGACCGGCACGGCGATCGTGAAGTCCTTGCTCAGGCCGGCCGCGAGCTGGGGGATCTTGATGCTGTACGGGCCGCCGAGCGCCGCGCCGTCATTGCTCGGGGTGAAGCCGGTGCGCTTGGCCACGGCGTCGATCTCGCCCCGGCTGTCCATGCGTGACCCGACCCGCAGGTCGACCTGCGCGCCGCTGACCGTTTCCTTGCCCTTGTTGGTCACCGTGCCGCTGATCGTGAGGGTGTCCCCCTCCACCGGGGTGGTCGGCATGAATGTGTCGAGGGACACGTCGACCGTGCGGGACGGGGAGGCCTTCTCGGCGGCGGACGCGGGAGGCGCGGCGGGGACGTACAGCAGGCCGGCCAGGAGCGGCGCACCCACCATGGCGGAGGCCGCACGACGCAGCCATCGCCGGGCAGGAGAGCGACTCGTGCTCTGGAAGTCTGCCGCCTCGGCCACGCGCTCGCCCGTCCTCGTCGTCTGTTGCCGTTGGTGGTTCACCGGTTCCTGCGTCCACGCATGGTAACGAGGAGCGCTGGGGCTAAGTGCCGCGGACTGCTCCACATGATCGGGCCGGCCCGGGTCGGGGAGATCACGCACGCGGGGCGGGAGGGGTGGGGAAAAGCGGGGGGCTGCCCAGGGCCGGGGCACGTACCCTTTTCTGTTGTGCCGAACGCCAACGAAGACAACCCGACCGCACTGAGCCAGGTGCAACGCCGCGCGGTCAGTGAACTACTCCGTGTGTCCCCCGCCGCCGATGAGCTTGCCCGCCGCTTCCAGGAAGCCGGATTCCGTCTCGCTCTGGTCGGTGGCTCGGTACGCGACGCACTGCTCGGCCGGCTCGGCAACGACCTGGACTTCACCACCGACGCGCGCCCCGAGGACGTTCTGAAGATCGTCCGGCCCTGGGCCGACGCGGTGTGGGACGTCGGGATCGCCTTCGGCACGGTGGGCGCGCAGAAGACCGCCCGCGTCGGGGACGCCGACCAGCTCTTCCAGATCGAGGTCACGACGTACCGCTCCGAGGCGTACGACAGGACCTCGCGCAAGCCGGAGGTCTCCTACGGCGACTCCATCGAGGAGGACCTGGTCCGCCGCGACTTCACCGTCAACGCGATGGCCGTGGCCCTGCCGGAGAAGGAGTTCATCGACCCCCACGGCGGCCTGGAGGACCTGGCCCAGCGCGTCCTCCGGACCCCCGGGACGCCCGAGGAGTCCTTCTCCGACGACCCGCTGCGCATGATGCGCGCCGCGCGGTTCGCCGCGCAGCTCGACTTCGAGGTGGCTCCCGACGTCGTGGACGCCATGAAGCGGATGGCCGAGCGGATCGAGATCGTCTCCGCCGAGCGGGTGCGGGACGAGCTCAACAAGCTGCTCCTCTCCGCGCACCCCCGCAAGGGTCTGGGACTGCTGGTCGACAGCGGTCTCGCCCAGCGGGTGCTGCCGGAGCTGCCCGCACTGCGGCTGGAGAGCGACGAGCACCACCGGCACAAGGACGTCTACGACCACTCGCTGATCGTGCTGGAGCAGGCCATCGACCTCGAAGAGGACGGTCCGGACCTGGTGCTGCGGCTGGCGGCGCTGCTGCATGACATCGGGAAGCCGCGCACGCGACGCTTCGAGTCGGACGGCCGGGTCTCCTTCCACCACCACGAGGTGGTCGGCGCGAAGATGACCAAGAAGCGCATGACGGCGCTGAAGTACTCCAACGACATGATCAAGGACGTGTCGCGCCTGGTGGAGCTGCACCTGCGCTTCCATGGCTACGGCACCGGCGAGTGGACCGACTCCGCCGTGCGTCGCTATGTACGCGACGCCGGCCCGCTGCTGAGCCGCCTGCACAAGCTGACCCGCTCCGACTGCACCACCCGCAACAAGCGCAAGGCGGCCGCACTCTCCCGCGCGTACGACGGGCTGGAAGAGCGCATCGCCACGCTCCAGGAGCAGGAGGAGCTGGACGCCATCCGCCCCGACCTGGACGGCAATCAGATCCAGGAGATCCTCGGGATCCGGCCCGGCCCGGCCGTCGGCAAGGCGTACAAGTTCCTGCTGGAGCTGCGTCTGGAGAACGGCCCGATGGAGCACGACGCCGCCGTCGCCGCGCTCAAGGAGTGGTGGGCTACCCAAGGCTGAGCGGCATCCCGGGGCGGTCATGTTTCACGTGAAACATGACCCGCCCCTCGTGCGCGGACGATCGAGGGGCGATGTTTCACGTGAAACATCGCCCCCCGCTCTACAGTGCCGCGTCGGCACGTCTCCAGCGAGCCAGAGCGACGGCCACGGCTGCGTACAGCACGGCGACCATGACGACCAGGAGGACGGACCGGCCGTCGGACGGCAGTAGCAGCGCGGAGACAGCGGCCGCCGCGACGAAGGCGGCGTTGTAGAACACGTCGTACAGCGCGAAGACCCGCCCCCGGTACGCGTCGTCCACCGCCAGCTGGACCACCGTGTCCGTGGCGATCTTGGCCCCCTGGGTCACCAGGCCGAGCACGAAGGCGGCCACCAGTATCGGCGCGGGAGTGAAGAGCAGCCCCAGAGCGGGTGCCAGTACCGCGGCGGATGCCGCGCACAGCACCATCCAGCCGCCCTGCCCCAGCCGCTCCACCGCCCAGGGCGACACCACCGCGGCGGTGAAGAACCCCGCCCCCGAGACGGCGACGGCCAGCCCGAGCAGGGCGAGCCCCTCCGACTGCGTGGACGTCCAGGCGTACCGGCAGAGCATCAGCACCATCACGGTCAGGGCGCCGTAGCAGAACCGCATCACCGTCATCGCGGCGAGCGCCCGGCCCGCGGCCCGGCGCCGGGCCAGGTGCCGCACCCCACTCGCCAGCCCCCGGGCCGTCGAGGCCAGCGCCGCGCCCAGCCGGGGCGGTACGGCGTCCCGGTCGGGCCCGAGCAGTCCGCGTCCCATCCGCAGCGAGGCGAGCGCCGAGCACAGATAGAGCGCGGCGCCCAGCAACACCACCACGGCGTCGGAATCGGCGCCCAGCAGCCGTACGGCGAACGCCAGCCCGCCGCCCGCCGTGGCGGCGAGGGTGCCGGCGGTGGGCGACAGGGAGTTGGCCATCACCAGGCGGTCGTCGTCCACGACCCTCGGCAGAGCGGCCGAGAGCCCGGCCAGGACGAACCGGTTGACGGCCGTGACGGAGAGCGCCGAGGCGTAGAAGAGCCAGTCCGGCACGGAGGCGAGGATCAGGCACGCCGTACCGGCGGCGAGCAGGGCGCGCAGCAGGTTCCCGTACAGGAAGACCTGGCGGCGCTGCCAGCGGTCCAGGAGGACACCGGCGAACGGGCCGACGAACGAGTACGGCAGCAGCAGGACCGCCATGGCGGAGGCGATCGCGGCGGGCGAGGTCTGCTTCTCGGGGGAGAAGACGACGTACGTGGCGAGCGCGACCTGGTAGACCCCGTCGGCGCACTGGGAGAGCAGTCGTACGGCCAGCAGGCGGCGGAAGTCCGTCAGACGCACGAGTACGCGCAGATCACGTACGACAGGCATGGCAGCAAGGGTCACATACGGCGAAGGTCCCCGGGCAGATGCCACGGGGACCTTCCGAAGGCCGCGGGGGACGAGCTTTAGCGCTCGACCTCGCCCCGGATGAACTTCTCGACGTTCGCGTAGGCCTCGTCGTCGAAGTACTGGACCGGCGGGGACTTCATGAAGTACGAGGACGCGGAGAGGATCGGGCCACCGATGCCCCGGTCCTTGGCGATCTTCGCGGCGCGCAGCGCGTCGATGATGACACCGGCGGAGTTGGGGGAGTCCCACACCTCGAGCTTGTACTCCAGGTTCAGCGGGACGTCACCGAAGGCGCGGCCCTCGAGGCGGACGTACGCCCACTTGCGGTCGTCCAGCCAGGCCACGTAGTCCGACGGGCCGATGTGGACGTTCTTGTCGCCGAGGTCCCGGTCGGGGATCTGCGAGGTGACGGCCTGCGTCTTGGAGATCTTCTTCGACTCGAGGCGGTCGCGCTCGAGCATGTTCTTGAAGTCCATGTTGCCGCCGACGTTCAGCTGCATGGTGCGCTCGAGGCGGACACCGCGGTCCTCGAAGAGCTTCGCCATGACGCGGTGCGTGATGGTGGCACCGACCTGCGACTTGATGTCGTCACCGACGATCGGGACGCCGGCCTCGGTGAACTTGTCCGCCCACTCCTTGGTACCGGCGATGAAGACCGGGAGGGCGTTGACGAAGGCGACCTTGGCGTCGATGGCGCACTGGGCGTAGAACTTCGCCGCGTCCTCGGAGCCGACCGGCAGGTAGCAGACCAGGACGTCGACCTGCTTGTCCTTGAGGACCTGGACCACGTCGACCGGGGCCTCGGAGGACTCCTCGATGGTCTGGCGGTAGTACTTGCCCAGGCCGTCCAGGGTGTGGCCGCGCTGGACGGTCACGCCGGTCGACGGCACGTCGCAGATCTTGATGGTGTTGTTCTCGCTGGCGCCGATGGCGTCCGCGAGGTCAAGACCGACCTTCTTCGCGTCCACGTCGAAGGCGGCCACGAATTCGACGTCCCCGACGTGGTAGTCGCCGAACTGGACGTGCATCAGTCCCGGCACCTTGCCCGCCGGGTCGGCGTCCTTGTAGTACTCGACGCCCTGCACCAGCGAGGCGGCGCAGTTGCCCACGCCGACGATGGCTACGCGAACCGAACCCATTCCGGTTGCTCCCTGTGTTGATCTTCGAAGCCCTGCGGGTCGCAGGGCCTCACTTGGCGGTGTCGTCGGACGGATCCGGCCGGGTACTGCCCCCGTGCCGGGGCAGGCCGCCCGTCTCTCCAGATGTGTCGTCCTGCTGAGCGGCGGTGGAGCCCTCGGCGGCCTGGCCGGCCTCCGGGGCCTCGGAGCCGGACCGTCGCTGGTCCCGCCCCGCCCGCTCGCTCTCGATCAGCTCGTTCAGCCAGCGCACTTCGCGCTCCACGGACTCCATGCCGTGCCGCTGGAGCTCGAGCGTGTAGTCGTCCAGCCGCTCGCGCGTACGGGCCAGCGAGGCGCGCATCTTCTCCAGACGCTCCTCCAGGCGGCTGCGCCGGCCTTCCAGCACCCGCATCCGCACCTCGCGCTCCGTCTGGCCGAAGAAGGCGAAACGGGCGGCGAAGTGCTCGTCCTCCCAGGAATCCGGACCGGTGTGGGAGAGGAGCTCCTCGAAGTGCTCCTTACCTTCCGCCGTCAGCCGGTAGACGATCTTGGCGCGGCGTCCGGCGAGCGAGGCGGCCAGGGCGTCCTCGGGAGCGCTGCCCGGTTCCTCGATCAACCAGCCGTTTGCGACCAGCGTCTTGAGGCAGGGGTAGAGGGTGCCGTAACTGAAGGCCCGGAAGATCCCCAGCGAGGTGTTGAGCCGCTTGCGCAGCTCGTACCCGTGCATCGGGGCCTCGCGGAGCAGGCCGAGGACGGCGAACTCGAGGATGCCGGAGCGCCTGCTCATTCGTCGCCTCCTTCGCCCGTACCGGCGCCCGCGCCGTGACCTATGCCGTGCTGATGTATCGACTCGATACATCCTGACGATAGAACGGCCCGGCAGCCCCGACAAGGGCGGCTAGGGTGAGCGGCGTCACATAGTCAATTCGGAGTAAACGACTTGCCTGATTTGGGATGAACTTCGGTCCCCAGAGGTTTTTGACCGTGCGTAGTCTGTGCGGCATGCACACCAGTGGGAACCAAGCGACGCCCTTCGGCGTCCTCGGTCTGAGTGCATCGCGGATGAGCCCCAGCCAGGGCTGGTCCGTAACCATTTCGGGGGGACCGGAACTCAGCTGCCGCTTCCAGGCGTACTCGCCTGCCCGAGGAGTAGTCGTTCGATGAGCGAGCACCGTCGCAAACCGCCGCAGCCGCAGGGTGGCGGACGTGCCGCGGCCAGGCGAGCCGCCCAGCAGCCCTCAGGCCGCCGGGCGGCTCAGGCGCGAGGAACCAGTGCGGGATCTCCCGCCGAGCCGTACGGCGGCGGCGGCGAGGAGCGTGCCTACGGCAGCCGTGCCGAAGCCCGCCGTGCCGCCCAGCGCGGCGGACGCCGGCGCGGTGCCGAGGGTGCCGCCGGCGCCGCGGGGGGACGCGGCGCGGGTCGCACGCAGCCGGGAAAGAAGCGGCTGATCGACTACCCGCGCCACAACAAGTACGGATGGCGCCGCTGGGTGCCCTCCTGGAAGCTCGTCACGGGCGCCTTCCTGGGGTTCGCGGCGACGGTCCTGGGTGCCGCGACGGTGGTGTACTCCATGGTGGAGGTCCCGCAAGCGGTCAAGATCGCGACGGCCCAGAACAACGTCTACCTCTACGCCGACGGCTCGCAGATGGCCGCCACCGGTGGTGAGATCAACCGGCAGATCCTGGACTACGACCAGATCCCCATGGACATGCAGAACGCGGTGATCTCGGCCGAGAACAAGACGTTCTGGGAGGACAAGGGCGTCGACCCGAAGGGCATCGGCCGGGCCTTCTACAACATGGCCATGGGCGAGCAGACCCAGGGTGGTTCCACCATCACCCAGCAGTACGTGAAGAACGCGATGCTGGACGACCAGAGCCAGACCGTGAGCCGCAAGGCCAAGGAACTCTTCATCTCCCTCAAGGCCGGTATGGAGGGGGACAAGAGGGAGGTCATGGCGGGCTACCTGAACACCTCCTACTACGGGCGGGGCGCGTACGGCCTCCAGGCCGCGGCGCGTACGTACTACGAGAAGGACGCCGACAAGCTGACCGCCAGCGAGTGCGCCTTCCTCGCCGCGCTGCTGAAGGGCGCCACCTACTACGACCCGGCCGGTTCGGTGGACATCGACCCCCGGGCCACGCCCGAGGCCAATACGACGGCGGCCACCAAGCGGTGGAAGTGGATCCTCGACGAGATGGTCAAGGACGGCTACCTGGAAGCCGCCGAGCGGGCCACCTACAACAAGTTCCCGATGCCGAAGGCGCCGAAGAAGGAAGCACGGCTCAGCGGCCAGGTGGGCTACATGGTCGACCTGGCCAAGGCGTTCGTCATCAACAACAACGACGTGGGCATCACGGCCAAGAAGCTCGCCCAGGGCGGCTACGTGATCCGCACGACCTTCGAGAAGCCGAAGGTCGAGGCGCTCAGGAAGGCCGTCGAGAAGGTCGAGAAGGCCAACATCGACCCCAAGGCGCGCCCGGACACGGACAGCCATGTCCAGTTCGGCGGTGCCTCGGTCAACCCGAAGACCGGCGCGATCGTCGCCATCTACGGCGGCTCCGACGCGACCAAGCACTTCACCAACAACGCCGACCAGACCGGTGCCCAGGTCGGCTCGACGTTCAAGCCGTTCGTGCTGGCCGCGGCGATGGAGTACGGCGTGCGCGACCCCGGCGGCGAGCCCGTGCAGGGGGAGGACCAGCGCCGGACGGTCGACCCGGACAAGACGTACTACAACGGCGCGAACAAGCTCACGATCAAGAAGTACGACGGCAGCGTCTGGCACAACGAGGACGGCGAGGAGTGGCGCCAGCGCAACGACGGTGACCAGAGCTACGGGGACATCAACCTCCGCGAGGCGATGATCCACTCGGCCAACTCGCCGTTCGTGCAGCTCGGCATGGACGTCGGCATCGAAGAGGTCAGGGAGACGGCGATCGCGGCCGGCCTGCGCAAGGAGAGCCTGGTCGCGGCGAACGTGCCCTCCTTCTCGATCGGCATCTCCGACCCGAGCGCCATCCGCATGGCGGGTGCCTACGCCACCTTCGCGGCCAACGGCAAGCAGCGTGACCCGTTCTCCGTGACGGAGGTGAAGAAGCGCGGTGAGACGATCTTCAAGCACGAGGCCGTCACCGAGCAGGCCTTCTCCTCCGCCATCGCCAGCAACGTCACCGACGTCCTGAGGGACGTCGTCGAGGACCCCGAGGGCACCGGTAACAACGCGGCCATCCCCGGCCGCCAGGTGGCCGGCAAGACCGGTACCACCGACGGCAACAAGTCGGCCTGGTTCGTCGGCTACACGCCGCAGCTGGCCACCGCCATCGACATGTACCGGATGGACGACAACGCGGCGAACAAGAACCGCAAGTTCCTGGAGATGTACGGCACCGGCGGTCAGAAGAAGATCCACGGTTCGTCGTTCCCGTCCGAGATCTGGCAGAAGTACATGTCGACGGCGCTCAAGGGGCAGAAGTCGATCCCGTTCCCCGAGCCGGAGGAGCTGGAGGCCGACACCGTGTACGGCGGCGGCGCCAAGAGCCCCGAGCCCACGCCGTCCGACTCGCCTTCGCCGACCCCGTCCGAAACGCCGTCCAAGAGCGCCTCGCCGACGCCTTCCCCGTCGCAGAGCTCCAAGCCCGCGGAGCCGTCGTGCGGCCCGTTCGACTGGGACTGCAACGACGACAACGGCGGCCAGAACGGCGGCCAGGACGGCGGCGTGGACGGCGGCACCACCGATACCGGCGGGACCGACACGGGCGGTACGGACGACGGAGGCACCACCACAGGGGGCATCACGCCCAGCCCGTCGGAGCCCACCGGTGGCGGTGGCAACGGCAACGGGAACGGTGGCGCGAACGGGGGCTGGTTCGGCGGTACGGAGGGCTAGCGCCCGGCGTCCCCCCGCCGCCGCCGGAGAGCGGACCGAGGGCCGCCGCATCCGGTACGCACGTCACCGTGCGTACGCCGGGTGCGGCGGCCCTCGGCGTTGTCCGCGGAGCGTTGTTCCCGGAGCGTTGTCCACAGGCCGCACCGGTCCACAGCCGCGTGCGGCAGGATGTCCCCATGCCGAGCCCACACAAGACGACGAGCGCCCACCAGGACCGGCCCGTCGTGCCCCCGACCCGGCGGGACGAGGTCGCGGCCGCCGGGAGCGAGCTCATCGGGGGCCCCGTCGGCCGCTGGGCACGGCTCGGCGGCGGCACGCTCACCTCCGTCCGGGTGATCGCCCTCGTCGCGATCGGGATGTTCGCGCTGGGCATGGTGCAGAAGCTGCCCTGCTACAACTGGGCGTGGTTCCGCGGGACCAGCTCGCAGTACACCCATGCCTGCTACTCCGACATCCCGCACCTGTTCGTGGGACGCGGCTTCGCCGACGGGCTGGTCCCGTACTTCGACCGCCTCGGCGGTGACATGGAGTACCTCGAATACCCGGTGCTGACCGGCCTGTTCATGCAGGTGGCGTCCTGGCTGACGCTTCCCTTCGACGGTGACCTCCAGCACCGCGAGCAGATGTACTGGATGGTCAACGCGGGGATGCTGATGGTCTGCGTGGCCGTCCTCGCCGTCTGTGTCGCCCGTACGCACCGCGACCGCCCCTGGGACGGCCTGCTGGTCGCGCTGGCGCCCGCCTTCGCGCTCACCGCCACCATCAACTGGGACCTGCTCGCGGTGGCGCTGACCGCCGCCGCGATGCTGATGTGGTCGCGGGGGCGCGCGCTCGCCTTCGGGGTGCTGCTGGGGCTGGCCACCGCCGCGAAGTTCTATCCGTTCCTGCTGCTGTGGCCGCTGCTGTTGCTCTGCGGGCGGGCCGGGAAGTGGCGGGAGTTCGGGCTCGCCGTGGTGGGTACGGCCGGCTCATGGCTGGTGGTCAACCTGCCGGTGATGCTGCTGGCGCCCGAGGGCTGGCGGAAGTTCTACGCCTTCAGCAGCGAGCGGGGCATCGACTTCGGGTCCTTCTGGCTGGTCATCACCCAGCGCACGGGCCTGAGCATCGAGGCGGAGACCGTCAACACCTACGCCAGCGTGCTGATGGCGCTGGCCTGCGTCGGGGTCGCCGCGCTGGCGCTGACGGCTCCGCGCCGACCGCGTTTCGCCCAGCTGGCGTTCCTGGTGGTGGCCGCGTTCATCGTCACCAACAAGGTCTACTCGCCGCAGTACGTCCTGTGGCTGATCCCGCTCGCCGCCCTGGCCCGCCCCCGCTGGCGGGACTTCCTGGTCTGGCAGGCCTGCGAGGTCATGTACTTCACGGGGATCTGGATGTACCTCGCGTACACGACGAGCGGCGACAAGCAGGGGCTGCCGACGGAGGGCTACCAGTTCGCCATCGTCCTGCACCTGGCCGGGACGCTGTTCCTGTGCGCCATGGTCGTACGGGACATCCTGCTGCCCGAGCGGGACGGGGTCCGGCGCGACGGGACGGACGACCCGTCCGGAGGGGTGCTGGACCGCGCGGAGGACGTCTTCGTGCTCGGCCGTGCCGCGCACCCGCCCCAGCACGCCGCGCACGCGGTCCAGGGACCGCGCGTGGAGTGGGGTGTCGTACGGGAATGAGGCGGGCCGCCCGGGCGGCCCCGGCGCCCCCGGGCGCCCACCGGGGCCGGGCGGGCCGCTGAAGGCCCGGCGGCGGGCTGAGGGCCCCTGGGGAGCCCCGGGGCCGCCCCGGGGACCGGCGTGGCCCCAGGGCGGGCGTACGGGACCTAGCGCTCGACCAGGCGGTCGAACTGCGTCGTGGTGTGCCGCAGGTGGGCGACGAGCTCGTCACCGACCTTGGGCTCCTGGGCGTCCGACGGGACGAACAGGATGGACACCTGCATGTGCGGCGGCTCGGCGAACCAGCGCTGCTTGCCCGCCCACACGAACGGCGACAGGTTGCGGTTGACCGTCGCCAGGCCGGCCCGGGCCACGCCCTTGGCGCGCGGCATCACGCCGTGCATCGCCTTCGGGGCCTCCAGGCCCACTCCGTGCGAGGTGCCGCCGGCGACGACGACGAGCCAGCCGTCGGAGGCCGCCTTCTGCTGCCGGTAGCCGAAACGATCACCCTTGGCGACGCGCGTGACGTCCAGGACCGCGCCCCGGTACTCCGTCGCCTCGTGGTCGCCCAGCCACAGCCGCGTACCGATCCGCGCGCGGAACCGGGTCTGCGGGAACTGCTGCTGGAGCCGGGCCTGCTCGTCGGCCTTGAGGTGGCTGACGAACATGGTGTGCAGCGGCAGGCGGGCCGCGCGCAGCCGGTCCATCCAGCCGATGACCTCCTCGACGGCGTCGGTGCCGTCCGTGCGGTCCAGCGGCAGGTGCAGGGCGAAGCCCTCCAGGCGGACGTCCTCGATGGCCGCGTGGAGCTGGCCGAGCTCGTGCTCGCCGATGCCGTGCCGCTTCATCGAGCTCATGCACTCGATGACGACCCGGGCCCCGACGAGGGCGTGGACGCCGTCCACGGACGACACCGAACGGATCACCCGGTCCGGCAGCGGGACGGGCTCCTCGCCCCGGCGGAACGGCGTGAGGACCAGCAGGTCGCCACCGAACCAGTCCTTGATGCGGGCCGCCTCGTACGTCGTGCCGACCGCCAGCATGTCGGCGCCGAAGCGGGACGCCTCCTCCGACAGCCGCTCGTGGCCGAAGCCGTAGCCATTGCCCTTGCACACCGGGACCAGGCCCGGGAACCGGTCGATCACGGTCTTCTGGTGCGCCCGCCAGCGAGCGGTGTCGACGTAGAGGGAGAGCGCCATGGCCGGCCCGGAACCTTTCTGTGGCTGCGGTGATACGAAGGTGACTACAAGACTACGGAACGTCAGCGGCGGGACATGTACATGTCGAGCGCCTTGTGCAGCAGCTTGTTCAGCGGGAAGTCCCACTCGCCGATGTACTCGACGGCCTCGCCGCCCGTGCCCACCTTGAACTGGATGAGGCCGAAGAGGTGGTCCGTCTCGTCCAGCGAGTCGGAGATGCCGCGCAGGTCGTAGACGGTCGCGCCCATCGCGTACGCGTCGCGCAGCATGCGCCACTGCATCGCGTTCGAGGGCCGGACCTCGCGGCCGATGTTGTCGGAGGCGCCGTAGGAGTACCAGACGTGCCCACCGACGACGAGCATGGTGGCCGCCGACAGGTTCACGCCGTTGTGGCGGGCGAAATACAGCCGCATGCGGTTGGGGTCCTCGTTGTTGAGGACGGTCCACATGCGCTGGAAGTACGACAGGGGGCGGGGCCGGAACCGGTCGCGGACGGCCGTGATCTCGTACAGCCGCTGCCACTCGGCCAGGTCCTCGTAGCCGCCCTGGACCACCTCGACACCGGCCTTCTCGGCCTTCTTGATGTTGCGCCGCCACAGCTGGTTGAAGCCCTTGAGGACGTCGTCGAGCGAACGGTTCGCCAGCGGCACCTGGAAGACGTAGCGGGGCTGTACGTCGCCGAAGCCGGCGCCGCCGTCCTCGCCCTGCTGCCAGCCCATCTTGCGCAGCCGGTCGGACACCTCGAAGGCGCGCGGCTCGATGTACGAGGCCTCGACGTCCCGCAGCCGCTTGACCTCCGGGTCCTGGATGCCCGACTTGATCGCGGCCGCGTCCCAGCGGCGGATGACCACCGGCGGGCCCATCTTCACGGAGAAGGCGCCCTGGTTCTTCAGGTGCGCCAGCATCGGCTGGAGCCAGTCGTCCAGGTTGGGCGCGTACCAGTTGATCACCGGGCCCTCGGGCAGGTACGCGAGGTAGCGCTTGATCTTCGGGAGCTGGCGGTAGAGCACCAGGCCGGCGCCGACGAGCTGGCCGTCCTTGTCGAACCAGCCCAGGTTCTCCGAGCGCCACTCCGTCTTCACATCAGCCCATGCGGGGACCTGGCAGTGACTCGCCGCGGGCAGGGTCTGGATGTACGCCAGATGCTGCTCTCGGCTGATGGTCCTCAGGGTCAGGCTCATGCGGGGCGCTCCTCGGCAGGTGTGTCCCCATGGGTACAGGGGCTCCGGCTCTCGCGCCGAAGCCTACTGGCACCGAGGAGCGCCCCGACTGGCCGTACGCCAGGAGGGCCTAACCGAGCACGCCGCCGAACAGGCCGCCGTGTGCCATTCCCAGGCCCAGACCGATCGCCGAGGCGCCCATGCCGATGATCAGCAGGGTGCGCTCGCGTGTCGTCTCGGAGATGAACTGGCCGTACGCGCCGGTGACGATGCCGATCAGGCCCGTCCACGAGCTGATCAGGTGGAGGCTGTGGAACTGGGCCGTGATGAAGGCGACGGCGCCCAGCACCAGGGTCACCGCCATCAGCGTGTCCTGGAGCGGATGGGGTCTGCCGTCCGTGGCGAGCAGGGACGAGGTGGGGTGACGGTGGAATGCCTGGGCCATGAGGTACCTCCTGGCTGTGCCGGAAGGCGGCGCATCGTAGCGCCGCACGCACCCGATGTGTACAGATTGCGTCCCCTGACCACAGGATTTCAACCGGAAGCCGGTGTGCGGGTACTCTGTACGGTCTGCACCGGTGTCTGCCCATGTCCTGACCAGGGTCCCTCTTCGACGAGGGCGATTGTCAGTGGCGGCGGATACCGTTGCTCACGCATCACGACCCTCCTGCCACGGAACGACCGTGGCCGCTGAGTCCAAAGGAGGTGGGTTCCACATGCGTCACTACGAGGTGATGGTCATCCTCGACCCCGATCTCGAGGAGCGCGCTGTCTCCCCGCTGATCGAGAACTTCCTCTCCGTCGTCCGTGAGGGCAACGGAAAGGTCGAGAAGGTCGACACCTGGGGCCGTCGTCGTCTCGCTTACGAGATCAAGAAGAAGCCCGAGGGCATCTACTCGGTCATCGACCTGCAGGCCGAGCCTGCGGTCGTCAAGGAGCTCGACCGCCAGATGAACCTGAACGAGTCGGTCCTCCGGACCAAGGTCCTCCGTCCCGAGACCCACTGAGCCCTCTCGCTCAGAGGTCATCGGGTTCGAGTAGCAGCAGCAAGCAGCCAGAAGCAATCCCGCCGAGAGGTTCCCCATGGCAGGCGAGACCGTCATCACGGTCGTCGGCAATCTTGTCGACGACCCCGAGCTGCGCTTCACCCCGTCCGGTGCGGCGGTCGCGAAGTTCCGCGTCGCGTCCACTCCCCGCACCTTCGACCGCCAGACCAATGAGTGGAAGGACGGCGAAAGCCTGTTCCTGACCTGCTCGGTCTGGCGCCAGGCGGCGGAGAACGTCGCCGAGTCGCTCCAGCGAGGCATGCGCGTCGTCGTGCAGGGCCGGCTGAAGCAGCGGTCCTACGAGGACCGCGAGGGCGTCAAGCGCACGGTCTTCGAGCTGGATGTCGAGGAAGTCGGCCCCAGCCTCAAGAACGCCACGGCCAAGGTCACCAAGACCACCGGCCGCGGTGGCCAGGGCGGCTACGGCGGAGGCGGCCAGCAGGGCGGCGGCAACTGGGGCGGTGCCCCGGGTGGTGGCCAGCAGGGTGGCGGCGCTCCCGCCGACGACCCGTGGGCGACCAGCGCGCCGGCCGGCGGCCAGCAGCAGGGCGGTGGAGGCAGCTGGGGCGGAAGCTCCGGCGGTTCCGGCGGCGGCTACTCGGACGAGCCCCCCTTCTAGGCCCCCGGGCTTAGAAGCGCGGGCTCGTGCCCACACTTCTTGATCACACAGGAGATACACCATGGCGAAGCCGCCTGTGCGCAAGCCGAAGAAGAAGGTCTGCGCATTCTGCAAGGACAAGACCGCGTACGTGGACTACAAGGACACGAACATGCTGCGGAAGTTCATTTCCGACCGCGGCAAGATCCGTGCCCGCCGCGTCACCGGCAACTGCACGCAGCACCAGCGTGACGTCGCCACGGCCGTCAAGAACAGCCGTGAGATGGCGCTGCTGCCCTACACGTCCACCGCGCGATAAGAGAGGGTGACCGAAACATGAAGATCATCCTCAAGCACGAGGTCTCCGGCCTCGGCACCGCCGGCGACGTCGTCGACGTCAAGGACGGTTACGCCCGCAACTACCTGGTCCCGCGCGGTTTCGCGATCCGCTGGACCAAGGGTGGCGAGAAGGACGTGGCGCAGATCCGCCGCGCCCGCAAGATCCACGAGATCGCGACCATCGAGCAGGCCAACGAGATCAAGGCCCAGCTCGAGGGCACGAAGGTGCGCCTGGCCGTTCGCTCCGGCGACGCCGGCCGTCTCTTCGGCTCCGTGACCCCGGCGGACATCGCTTCGGCGATCACGTCCGCGGGTGGCCCCGAGGTCGACAAGCGTCGTGTGGAGCTCGGCTCGCCGATCAAGACCCTGGGTTCGCACCAGGTCTCCGTGCGTCTGCACGCCGAGGTCGTCGCGAAGCTCGGCGTCGAGATCGTCGCCGCCTGAGGCACTGAACTCAGCGGATCGCCCAGCGATCCTTGAGTGACACAGAAGGGCCGCACCTCCGGGTGCGGCCCTTCTGCGGTCCCGGAGCGCGTTGGTGCCTGCGCCGTGGGTCGCGTTTCACGTGAAACCACGGGTGGGGTCAGCGGGTGGCGCCGGTGACCACCCAGCGGCCGGATCGCATCCGCATCCACAACGTCAGCATCCGGACCGTCATCATCAGGCTCATGGCCCACCACAGCACGGTCAGGCCGCCGCCGAGGGCCGGTACCAGCAGGGCGACCGGTGCGAACACCGCGAGCGTCACCACCATGGCCCCCGCCAGATACGGGCCGTCGCCGGCGCCCATGAGGACACCGTCCAGCACGAAGACCACCCCGGCGATCGGCTGGGCGAGAGCCACGACCAGCAGGGCGGGCAGGAGCGTGTCCCGGACCGTCTGGTCACCGGTGAACAACGGGATGAAGAGGGGACGTGCCAGCACGATGAGCACGCCGAGGAGGACGCCCGAGGCCACGCCCCACTCGACCATGCGCCGGCAGGCCCGCCGGGCCCCCTCGGCGTCTCCGGCGCCCAGGTACCGGCCGATGATCGCCTGTCCCGCGATGGCGATGGCGTCCAGGGCGAAGGCCATGAGGCTCCACAGGGACAGGATGATCTGATGGGCGGCCACATCGGCGTCCCCGAGCCGGGCGGCCACGGCGGTGGCGATCATCAGGACCGCGCGCAGCGCGAGCGTACGGACCAGAAGGGGAACCCCCGCCTGGGCGCTCGCCCGTATCCCGGCGGCATCGGGCCGGAGCGAGGCGCCGTGCAGCCGGGCTCCCCGGACGACCACGATCAGATAGGCGGCCGCCATGCCGCACTGGGCGATCACCGTGCCCCAGGCGGAGCCGGCAATACCGAGCCCGGCCCCGTACACGAGCCCGACGTTCAGCATCGCGTTGGCGGCGAAGCCGGCGATGGCCACGTACAGGGGAGTCCTGGTGTCCTGGAGGCCACGGAGCACACCGGTTGCGGCCAGCACGATCAGCATCGCCGGTATGCCGAGGCTGGAGATGCGCAGGTAGGTGGTGGCGTACGGGGCGGCGGTGCCGGAGGCGCCGAAGAGGTCGACCAGCCAGGGCGCCCCGGGCAGGGTGACGGCGATGACACCCAGGCCGAGCAGCAGGGCCAGCCAGATGCCGTCCATGCCCTGGCGGATGGCCGAGGGAAGGTCGCCGGCGCCGACCCGGCGGGCGACGGCCGCGGTGGTCGCGTAGGCGAGGAAGACGAAGACGCTCACCGCGGTGGCGAGGAGGGCGGCCGCGATGCCCAGACCGGCGAGCTGGGGGGTGCCCAGATGGCCGACGACGGCGCTGTCGACCATGACGAAGAGCGGCTCGGCGACGAGTGCTCCGAAGGCCGGCACGGCGAGCGCGATGATCTCGCGGTCGTGGCGGCGGCGTTCGCTCTTCGGTCGTGAGGGGGCCTGGGTCATGGGGGCAATCTAATCTTCCACAGGTAAGAGATGCAAGGGGCTTTGGATCCTTACCGATCACGGAGTTGACGCTTCGGGTGTGCGCCGTTTGTTCTGATCTTGAGCCGACGGCGAAAGTTTTTCTCCCCCACAGCCGGTGGATGGAAGAACAGCAGGTCAGAGGCGTTGTGGAGGTGGGGCTATGAGTTTGTCCACACGGCTGTCCCCCGGTCCGTGCACAGGTTCTGCGGGGTTCTCCACAGCATCTGGGTCTTCACCCACAGGCCCTGTGGATAACCAGATTGGCTGACGGTGCCCGCGGGCCTACCGTGGTCCGGCGCTCGACGCGCCAAAAGCGGAGTTGAGCCTCTCGCTTTGTCAGTGTCGTGCCGTAGAAAGAGTGGCACGGCGAGGGTCCGCGGAGCGGACGGGAGGAGGTGGGCCGGTGAGCATTCCCGAGCCCTTGGACGACCCCTGGGCCGACACCGGTCCCAGTGACCGTCTGCCCGTCACCCGTCAGCGCGGGAGTGACAGCCGCGGCCGCGGCCAGGGCCGCGACGAGCAGCACGAGCGGGGCAGCGAGAGCGGGCCCTGGGACAGCGGTGCGGGCGGCTTCGAGCGGGTGCCGCCGCAGGACCTGGACGCCGAGCAGTCCGTGCTCGGCGGCATGCTGCTCTCCAAGGACGCCATCGCGGACGTCGTGGAGATCATCAAGGGCCATGACTTCTACAAGCCGGCCCACGAGACGATCTACACCGCGATCCTCGACCTCTACGCCAAGGGCGAGCCGGCCGACCCCATCACGGTGGGCGCCGAGCTGACCAAGCGCGGAGAGATCAACCGGGTCGGTGGCGCGTCCTACCTCCACACCCTGGTCCAGTCGGTCCCCACGGCGGCGAACGCCTCGTACTACGCGGAGATCGTCCACGAGCGGGCGGTCCTGCGCCGGCTCGTCCAGGCGGGCACCAAGATCACACAGATGGGATACGCCGCCGACGGCGACGTCGACGAGATCGTCAACTCGGCGCAGGCGGAGATCTACGCGGTCACCGAGCAGCGCACCAGCGAGGACTACCTCCCGCTCGGCGACATCATGGAGGGCGCTCTCGACGAGATCGAGGCGATCGGTTCGCGCAGCGGCGAGATGACCGGCGTGCCGACCGGTTTCACGGACTTCGACTCGCTGACGAACGGCCTGCACCCGGGCCAGATGATCGTCATCGCAGCCCGTCCCGCCATGGGTAAGTCCACCCTGGCGCTGGACTTCGCCCGCGCGGCCTCGATCAAGAACAACCTGCCGAGCGTCATTTTCTCCCTGGAGATGGGCCGCAACGAGATCGCGATGCGTCTGCTGTCGGCGGAGGCGCGGGTGGCTCTGCACCACATGCGCTCCGGCACGATGACGGACGAGGACTGGACGCGTCTGGCCCGCCGTATGCCGGACGTGTCGCAGGCGCCGCTCTACATCGACGACTCCCCCAACCTGTCGATGATGGAGATCCGCGCCAAGTGCCGGCGGCTCAAGCAGCGGAACAACCTCAAGCTGGTCGTCATCGACTACCTCCAGCTCATGCAGTCCGGCGGCTCCAAGCGCGCCGAGAGCCGTCAGCAGGAGGTTTCGGACATGTCCCGAAACCTGAAGCTGTTGGCCAAGGAGCTGGAGATCCCGGTGATCGCCCTGTCCCAGCTGAACCGTGGCCCCGAGCAGCGGACGGACAAGAAGCCGATGGTCTCGGACCTCCGCGAGTCCGGCTCCATCGAGCAGGACGCGGACATGGTGATCCTGCTGCACCGCGAGGACGCCTACGAGAAGGAGTCCCCCCGCGCGGGCGAGGCGGACCTGATCGTGGCCAAGCACCGTAACGGCCCGACAGCCACCATCACGGTCGCCTTCCAGGGCCACTACTCCCGTTTCGTGGACATGGCCCAGACCTGATCGCGCCTGTTGTAGGGTCTCAAATCCAGCTTCATAATCTCAGCATCAGCTGCATATGAATGGCATTTATGCAGCCACCATGAGACTCGCAGCTCGGAGCGTTCACTCTTCCGGGTGACGCAAGGGGCGACCTCTCCATGCGGGGAGCGAACGCTGACACCTTGGCTACACGGGCAGTCATTCGTGGGCTGGGGGTGCGGTGGACGTCGCACGACGGTGAGTATCCGTCATCAACGTGGTGCTCTCGTAGAGGACCGAGACTGGCATACGGTGCCTGCCGACCTCCTGCAGTCGGCTTGTCCGTGGCGGACGTTCCGCTGGCACAAGGGCCAGAAGCACTACTCAGGCACTTACTGGTCGGCGACGATGCGCGATCACGTGATCTACGAGTCGCGACTGGAGCTGTCGCGGTTGCTCTTCGCCGATTTCGATCCGGCCGTACGCGGCATCGTGGCCCAGCCCTTCTTGCTGAAGACCGTGCTGGAGGGGAAGGTCCGTCGGCATATACCGGACTATCTCCTCCTCACCGAGCAGGTACCGGTGGTCGTCGACGTCAAGCCGCTGCATCGGTTGTCCAAACCAGAGGTGGCGCTCACCTTCGATTGGACCCGGCAGGCGGTGGAGTCGCGGGGATGGAGGTATGAGGTCTGGAGCGAGCCTCCGGCCGTGGAGCTGGAGAACATCCGGTTCCTGGCGGGCTACCGACGGGACTGGCGCCACCCTGCCGGCCGGGCTCTCCCTGCCCGGCCCCGACCCGGCGCACGTCGACCTACCCCGCCTGCACCAGCTCGTCCGCGAACGCCAGCACCCTGTTCAGCACGCTGCCCAGGTCCTGGGCACGACCGTCGAGGCCATCCGGCACGTCCTGACGAACATCCAGCCCCTGCACCCCCGCTGACGAAGAGCACCGCCAAGGCCACCGGCCGCATCCGGCAACAGGCCCGGCAAGCCATTTCGGCAGAGCGCTTCACCCGGCTCTACCTTGACGAGCACCGGTCCCTCCAGCAGATCGCCACCCTCACCGGCTTCTCCCGCAGAGTGCTGACCGACCTTGCCAAGGAGTACGGCATCCCGCTCCGCGAGGGCCCCAAGGACTACAAGCGCCGCGGCACCGTCGAACGGGCCTGGCTCATCGAGCAGTACGTCCACCGCCGCCGGACGCTGCCGGACCTCGCCCGAGAAGCTGGCATGAGCACCGCGAACATGGCCCGCTGGGCCAAGACCCACAACGTTCCGCTGCGACCACGCGGAGGATCCAGTCACAGCCAGGTACTTCGGGCAATCGACCAGGCCAGCCGAGCACCAAGCATCCTCCGGCCGGCACTCGGCGGCCAGGGGGCCAGCGAACGGTTGAGCCGATTCGCGGCTGCATCTGCCTACCCCAGCCTCGGTGCCGCAGCGAGCGGCCTCGGCCTCAACACGTTCACCCTCGTCGCACAGATCAACCGGATCGAACGAGAACTCGGTGGACCACTCCTGGTCCGGGCGGAACGCGGTAGGCCCATGACGCTCACTCCCCTGGGGAAGAAGGTGCTCAAGGCCATTCGAAAGATGCAGGACAACACGATGCCCTGAGACGCGGCGTGATCATTCCGGGTCGGCAATGCGTCGAAACACCCCGTCGAACTCGCCGGATGCCACCAGCCCGGCAATCACGCGCACCATGCTGCCGATGCCGGGATTCCGCACGATCAGCCCGTCCGCGCAGAAGAAGCACTGCCCGGAGACCGCCTCTCCGCTCGCCTCCCAGCTCCGCATGAGCCGGTCCACCTCGGCGAGAGTGAAGATCGTGGAACTCCAGCGCGACCCGTCGGCAAGATGAACCTCGGCATCGACGTTGCAGACCTCTTCGATCGCCTCGTCCGGTTCCACGAGGAAGAGCACCTGGAAGCCGGCGGCCCGAACCCGGTAGTAGGGAGCCTCCCAGTCGGCATCAGAAGCCCGGCCCTCGGACGCCGGGCCCGCCTGTTGCGGCATCGACGTCGTCACTGAAGCTCCTCACCCGGCGGTATGAAGGCGTCGGCGCTGTCGGCGTCCTCCACATGCCCCTGAGCATTGACTGTGATGGCAGTCGCCCGGCCCTGCGAAGTGATCAACCAGGCCAGCACCTGCTCCGTGAGAGGTGATCCACCCGGCCCTTCATCCGTCCAGTGTGCCCGCCATCCCCCACCGGGTATCGCGGCGACCACCTGATCGGCCCGCTCCAAGTGGGAGAAGTCCACGTAGTCCGTGACCTGGCGCAGTGCCCCTCGCTGCGGGTCGACCACCAAGGCTGTCCCGGTTGCGGGATTCCATCCCTCCACGCGCACCATGCGACCGATCTCGGTCTCAGTGCCATTGAAGATCGCGGTCCATCCGGTCTGATTGAAGTATCGGAGTTGCATGGCGTCATGATCCCGGAGGTCCGGCGACCTGCTCGACCTCCGTGTCGTGGAAGCCGTGGTTATCAAGAAACCGGTAGGCCGGTGATACTGATGTCAAAGACCCGACGGACTGTGGAAGCGGACCCAGACATTCCTGTAGGGCTCACGGAGCTTGTGGCCGACCGGCGGGCAGCCGGGCCAGCGTTGCTGTCACAGATCCGTCAGAAGCACCCGCACATCTCCAGTCAGTGGAGCCGCGACTGGCTCCCCAAGCAGGGGACGCCGCCGAGTAGGCGGGAGAGAGCGCGGTCAGTGGATTGCTGCTTTTCTATGCTGGTGCACACATTCACTCGTTGGGGGACTCCGTTGCCAGCGGGATACCGCACCGCCAGCAGTCGTTCGCGTGGTCGTCCTGGCAGACGTAGCCGATGGCACCATCCACGCACCATTCGGCGGCCTCCTCGGACAGCAGGTCGGGCCCGGCAAGGAGCAGCCGACGAAATTCCGTGGTGTCCGCAATGTCGGTCGGCCGGTTGGTGAACCACTCGTCGAACCAAGGCTTGTCCCGGTGTATGTGCCAGTGCGCATTCTCCCGGTCGTCGACAGCCGTAAGAAACCGATCGACGATGCGCCCCCAACTCGGTGCTCCGAACCAGCCGTTGTCGGACGCACAGAAGGATTCGATCAGGGTTCGCAGGCCGAACTCCTTCTCGTGAAGGCAGTACCTTCGCCCCCATGAGATCGCGACCTGTGCCATCTCCGCGAGTTCTTCTCGCGGATCAACCTCGTGCGCCGGGTCGTCAGGGTTGTGGCAGGCCAGCCCGAGCTCGAGTACGGACTGCCCTGTCGGTAGAACCCGGGACGGGTTGACGATCGCGAGACCGAGACCGATCCAGTCGACATGGTCGAATGACAGCATCGAGCGCACGAGTCGGGTGGTTGCCGTGTTGATCCGCATCATTGTGCCGTCGTGGAGCGGACTCTTCCCGGCATGCCAGCTCTCGACGGGTGTGTTGCGCCACACGGCGAGCGTGATGCGGGTGGCAGCGAGCCACAGCAGGGCGTCGTCGTCGAGGTGCCCGAACCGCTTGGCACACTCCTGGGCGCCGTAGGTGATCAACTCTTCCGGTTTCGGCCACCTGTGGCTGTCGGGCCCTTCAGGCGCGTACTCATAGTCGTCGGCGTACTCGTCGAGGATCGCGCTCAACTCGGTCGCGCTGTAAGCCTCGCTGTACTCGGAGCTGTCCGGCTCCTCGACGGTGTACGTGTCGTGGTCCCAGGAGACGTACACGTCGCCCCAGAGCACGACGTCGTCGCACTCGCTGGCGTTGTCCGTCACAACCGGCCTGATGGTGATCGGGGCAGTACGCCCGTCGGTTCGCTCGCCGTCCTTCTCGGCGGCCCATGCGGTGATGATCTCGAGTGGCTTCGGAAGGAGAGGGCCGACCTCGGTGATGCTGAAGGGTTCGTCGTCGTCATCGGTGTCGAACCGGCTGTTGACGAACGCGACCGCCTCGGAGGGCGTGCTGACGATGGCCTGGGTACCGCTCTCGTTGTCAACCACTCGCCACAACGGGCTGTTCTTCACGGTGCTCTCCGATCGGTGAGTGCACCCGGGGTGGGTGCGATGCGCCGGGTCGCTCGGCACTGACACCAACTTATGGGCTGATCAACCCATCCGTAGTCCCGAAGGTGCTTGTCGGCGATGACGTTCGGTACGTTCGCGTGCAACCTGCATTTCGCGACCGCGGCGACACAGCAGAGTCCAAACAGTGGAGGAGGCGAAGATGGCGCTGAACAAGAAGGGTTCCCGGCGCATAACCGTTGACGGGATCGAGTACCGCTGGCGGATCCGCAGGAAGCCCTCCTACATGCAGGGACTCTGCTGGACACCGATGACCTATGCAGTTGAAGCGGCCAGCGGCAGCCAGCCGGGCGCGACCTTGATCGTCACCAGCGGCCAGGCCCATCCCAGTAACTGGGTGGGTGCCGAGGCAATGCCCATCCGCCCAACCCACGTTGCTTCCAGCATCCGAGAAGCACGGAACCGAGGCTGGGAACCAACGAGGGCCGGGTTTCCTTTTCAGCTCGACCGATCCTCAGGGTTCATCGCCCAGCCATGAGACAGAGCGAAGAGGGGCAACCCATCTCGGCCGAACTGCCGCAGAGGCTCCAGGCATGGTTCGCCGAGCATGAGGACCGCTTGCAGTCCTGCGGAATCACGGGTGCCATCCAGCAGTCGCCCGAGGACGGCCGAACCAAGACCAGCACCTGGATGACGCTCGAGAACGATGAGTACGTCGCGTGCTCATTGTCTGGAGCAGCGGGGAAGCCGAGCTTGAGTACGGGGACGTGGCAACAGGCCAGGTCCGACAACAAAGCACCGGGATCTCTGCACCGTCCAGGACCTCCTCGACGCCATCGAGACCATCCGTGAATGGATCCGCACGAGGGCGAGCCATCCCTAGAAGGGTGACCCCCGGCGAGTTTGAGAAGCCTGGGCAGATTGCAGCCCGACCCCCGCCGACCTCTCAGTGTTCCGAGGGCTTCTTGGCATCATCTCGGCATGGCCCCAGTTCTTCCCCGCACTGTCCGAGCCGTCGACACCGCTCAGCTCCTGGACCTGGCCCAGGAGGCCGCCATGCACAGCTTCAGCCAGCGTCTCCCGGTCGACTGGCTCCGCGAGCATCTCGCTGCGGAGGCGACGCACTACCTGTTCACGACGCTCGTGCAGCGGCTCACGCACCGCCCCGCGATGCCGCTGCAGTGGAGGTGTCAGCAACTGCTGGCCGTCAACACCGGCGAACAGATCTGGGGTCTGCTCGACGTCCTTCCCGACACGTTCGGCAAGATCCCGGAGACCCTGGACACGGCCTCCAAGAAGAACATCGTCAGCCGCATCGAGCGAGCAGTAACCGTGCGCGAGTGGATGGAACGGGTTGGCGCCGAAGCAGGTTCGTGACGCCCCTGGGCAGCGGTGCAGCCTGCTGGACAGTCTGAGGAAATGACACCGATCTGAGACAGACGCCGGCCGGCAGGTCGTGAGACTCAACAAGGACGTCCAGGTCACAGCGTCGGCAGATGACACCGAAAGCGAGAACCTACATCTGTTGTAGGTTCTCAAAACTTTCGGGTGATACGAGCCGTTTCTGCCCGCTCTCCTGACACTTGGGCGGGAAGGCTGCCTCGCTGTCTTCCCGGCATGCGTGGCGAGCTGCTATTCGCCACCTGGGCCGGTTTCGGCGCAGGGCTCATCCTGCTGGACTATGCGCGCGAGGAGACCCATGAGCTGGGTTCGCTCGGCAGGCGTCAAGCCGGCGGTCAGCTCATCGTTCGCCTCACGTCCCAGTTTCTCCGTCTGAAGCAGGCGGCGTTCCCCGCTCGGTGAAAGGGCGATGGCGTTCTTGCGGCGGTCCTTGGCGTCCGGCGTGCGGGTCACCAGGCCGTCGATCTGGAGGTCGTTGAGGATCGCGACCATGTCCTTGGGGTCGATGCTCAGGCTGCGGCCCAGCTCGGCCTGCGATACGGGTCCCAGTTCGGCGACGGCTGACAGCACGGCATGGTGCATCATCCGCATGCCCACCTGAGCGAGGGCCTCGGCGACGAGGCGGTGCCCCCGAGCTGCTGCGCGACCCAGGAGCCAGCTTGGAAGGGAGCGGATACGGGCGGGAGCGCTGGTGGTCTCGGACATAGGGCCAGACTAACCAGAAAATCATTGGGGCCACCTACGATTCTTTGCTATCGTTGGGTGACCCAATGATCTGGAGGTGTGCATGCGGCGGGTTCGTTTCTATGAGTACGGCGGTCCGGAAGTGCTCCGCGTCGAAGACGCGGAGGCTCCCAAGCCCGGCCCGGGGGAACTACTGGTTCGCACGGAAGCCATCGGCGTGACCCTTCCCTCCGTGCGCAAGGTTCGTGGAGACGGCGGCAGGACGCCGCTACCGGGGGTCCTTGGAGGTGAGATCGCCGGAACGGTGATCGCACTCGGCCCGGAGGTGACGGATTTCCAGGTCGGCGACCGCATCACGTCGCTCACTTTCAGCGGCGGCTCGTATTCCGAACTGGCAGTCGCCCCCGGCTTCATGGCGAGCCGCATACCGGACGGAGCGAGCGCCGTCCAGGCCGTCGCGCTGGTGCGCAGTGGACACGTCGCCTTCGCCGCCCTCGCCACGGCCCGCCCCCTCGTCAGCGAGTCGGTCCTGATCACGGGCGCCGCGAGCGGAGTGGGGCATCTCGCGGTCCAACTGGCCAAGCTTCAGGGCATCGAACGGGTCGTCGCGGCGGTGAGTTCGCACACCAAGGCGGAGTTCCTCCGCGGTCTCGGCGCCGACGAGATCGTGACCTACGACAGCGAACACTGGGGGGAGCCGGTCGACGTCGTCCTGGACGGAGTCGGCGGAGATCTACTCCCACGCGCCGTCTCCGCTCTTGCGCCCGGCGGGCGACTCGTCTTCTTCAACTCGGGCGGCGGCACCGTTCCCGCCTTCGACCTCCTGGCAGGATCGAAAACCATCACCGGGCTCAGCATGGCGAGGTTTGCCGGCACTCACCGCGAGCTGTATGACCAGCATGGCGAAGAGCTGTGGAAGCTGACCCTGTCCGGACAGTTGCAGCCGGTCGTCCACGCCCGAATTCCGCTGGCTGACGTGGCACGAGCGCACGAGATCATCGAAGCCCGTGCCAACCTCGGCAAGGTCGTCCTGCTGCCCTGACGGTGATGCTGAGCCGCATCGGGAAACGCGTGGCCTCTGCGGGCGGGAGGCCCCCGCAGAGGAAATGACAACGCGTGGCCGCTGCGGCCGGGAGAGCCGGCGGATGGACGGCAGCAATGCCACTGCCAGGAGACTCGCCGTTCGGGGGCCTCGCTCTTGCTCAGCGCCTCGTCTCGTACCTGGTCAGGATCACGCCGCAGGGAAGCGTCCGCGTCTCCACCAGGTTCAGGTTCACCCAGTTGTCCAGCGCGGTGAAGAACGGCGTGCCGCCGCCCACCAGGACCGGCGCGGTGGCCAGCACGTACTCGTCGATCAGCCCGGCCCGCATGGCCGCCCCGGCGAGCGTCGCGCCGCCGATGTCCATCGGGCCGCCGTCCCCGGCCTTGAGCCGGGTGATCTCGGTGACCGCGTCGCCGGTGACCAGGCGGGTGTTCCAGTCGACCTTGTCGATCGTCGAGGAGAACACCACCTTCGACATGTCCCGCCAGCGGCGCGCGAACTCGCGCTCCGCCGGGGTGGCGTTGGGCTGTTGGTCGCCGGTCGGCCAGTAGGAGCTCATCGTCCGCCACAGCTTGCGCCCGTACAGCGACAGGTCGTTCGCCTGCAACCGGTCGGACCAGAACTGGAACAGCTCGTCGCTTGGCACGCTCCAGCCGATGTCGTCGCCGGGCGCGGCGATGTAGCCGTCCAGGGACACGTTCATGCCGTAGATCAGTTTCCGCATGGCGCCAGCCTTCCGTGAGTCGGTCTCACACGTACGGACCGACGCGGCGCGGGAAATCCATCGGCGCAGAAGATCGACATGCCATCGGCGGCGAGACCCTACAGCCGCGTGTTCGACGGCACGGGGGCGGGGCGGATAGACCTGGGGCATGACGTCATCCTTCGAAGCACTTCTCCCCGGTACCGAGCGCGCCCTGCTGCACCGGGTGGCGACCGCGCAGGCAGAGGGGCGGACGCCCTCCCTCGTCGGCGCGGTGGCCCGGGACGGCCGCATGGTCTGGGAGGGCGGCCGTAGCTGTGTCGTCGGGCATGCGCCCGACGCGGACACCCAGTACCGGATCGGGTCCATCACCAAGCCGTTCACCGCCGTCCTGGTGATGCGACTTCGCGACGAAGGCTTGCTCGATCTGGGCGACCCGCTGGAGAGGCACCTGCCCGGGACGGGCGTGGGCGACGTGACGATCGCTCAACTCCTTTGTCACAGCTCCGGATTGGCGGCCGAGTCGCCCTCCCCGTGGTGGGAGCGGACCCCTGGGACGGGTCGCCCGGCCCTTGCCGACGTACTGGGTGAGCGGCCGGTGCTGCACCCGGCGGGGCGGCGTCACCACTACTCCAACACCGGGTACACCCTGCTGGGTTCTTTGGTCCAAGCGGTGCGGGGAGTGCCGTGGGAGGAGGCCCTGGCGGTCGAGGTCCTGGAGCCCCTGGGGCTGGAGCGTACGACCATCCGCCCCGTGACGCCGCACGCCGGTGGCTGGGCCGTGCACCCGTGGGCCGATGTGATGCTGCCCGAACCGTTGGAGGACCTCGGCTTGATGGCGCCCGCCGGGCAATTGTGGTCCACGGCGGCGGACCTCTGCCGGTTCGCCGCGTTCCTGGCGGAGGGGGACGAGCGGGTGCTCGGCGCGGAGACGCTGCGCGAGATGCGCACCCCTGCCGTGGCTCCCGAGGCGGGGGACTGGGACGGCGGCTACGGGCTCGGGTTGCAGCTGGTCCGGCGGGACGGGCGTGCCCTGGTGGGGCACAGCGGATCGCTGCCGGGTTTCGTCGCGGGTCTGTGGATGAGCGTCGAGGACGGGGTCGCCGCGGTGGTGCTGGCCAATGCCACCTCGGGTCCTCTGCCGGGGGTGGTCGCCGCCGACCTCGTACGGATCGTGGCGGAGGCGGAGCCGCGTATGCCGGCGCCCTGGCGGCCGCTGCCGGAGATCGATCCCACGCTGTTGGAGCTGACCGGGCCCTGGTACTGGGGTACCTACTCCTATGGGCTGCGCGTCCTTGCGGGCGGTGGCGTCGAGCTGTGCCCCTTGCGGGGTCCGGGGCGCGCCTCCCGTTTCCGCGCGGAGCCCGACGGGACCTGGACCGGCCTGGACGGCTACTACGCGGGGGAGACCTTGCGTGTGGTGCGGCGCGAGGACGGCTCGGTGAGTCACCTCGACGTCGGCTCGTTCGCCTTCACCCGCGAGCCGTACGGGCCGGAGGACGCGGTGCCGGGCGGTGTCGACCCGGACGGCTGGCGTGGTCTCTGAGCCGGAGATGTTTCACGTGAAACGGCGCCCCGGGCCCGGGGCGCCGTTTCACGCGTACGGCCTGGGTGTCACAGCGCCAGTTTGAAGCCCAGGTGCGAGGCCTCGAAGCCGAGGCGCTCGTAGAAGCGGTGGGCGTCGGTGCGGCTGGCGTCGGACGTCAGCTGCACCAACTGGCACTGCTCGCGCCGGGAGGCGGCGATGCCCCACTCGATGAGCTGGGTGCCGAGACCGCGACCGCGTTCATCGGCGTGTACCCGGACCCCCTCGATGATCGACCGGGTGGCGCCCCGCCGGGACAGTCCGGGGATGATCGTGAGCTGAAGGGTCCCGACGACGCGCTCTTCGCGCACGGCCACGACCAGGTGCTGGTTCGGGTCGTCCGCCAGCCGCTCGAACGCGGCGGTGTACGGGGCGAGGTCGTCGGGCGTCTCGCGCAGCGCCCCCAGGGGGTCGTCGGCGAGCATGGCGACGATCGCGGGGATGTCGGCGGGAACGGCCGGCCTGATCTCAAGATCGCTCATGGGTGCAGGCTACGGGGCTCATGAGCCCGCTCGGGTCAGCCCACCGGTACGTGCAGTTCCTCCACGGTCCTGACCAGGGGAGCCAGCTCCGGGTTCTTCGCGGCCTCGTCGAGCGCTTCCCGCAGCGCGGCGTCATTGGTGGGCCGGGCCTCGGCGAGCAAGGTCAGCCCGGCCTCGGTGACATCGGTGTAGATGCCGCGTCGGTCGGTGTCGCAGAGGTACCGCGTGAGCAGACCGCGGTCCTCGAGGCGGGTGACGAGCCGGGTGGTGGCGCTCTGGCTGAGGACCACCGCGTCCGCCACCTGCTTCATCTGGAGATGCCCCCCCGGCCCGTTGTGCTGCCGGCTCAGGACGTCGAGCAGAGAGAACTCGCGCACGCTCAGCCCGTGCTCCGACTCCAGCGCGCGCTCGATGTGTGCCTCGATCTTGCCGTGGAGCAGGGAGAGCGCACACCAGCCCTGGGAGAGGGCGGTCAGTGCCGGATCGGTGGCTGTCATGGGATCTCTCCTCGGTCCAGGAGCGGCTTGTCACCAGGATAGACGACGGACGCAATAGCCCGCGCTTGCAATTAACCCGCGTCTGCAATTATTGTGGACGCTCGTAAGGTGCAGACGCAATCTTCTGGAAGGTGTACTCCATGCCGCTCGCGCTACTCGCCCTCGCTATCGGGGCCTTCGGTATCGGGACCACCGAGTTCGTGATCATGGGCCTCCTCCCCCAGGTTGCGGCTGACTACCAGGTGTCGATCCCGACCGCCGGCTACCTCGTCACGGGCTATGCGCTGGGGGTCGTCCTCGGCGCCCCCCTGATGACCGTCCTCGGCACCCGGGTCTCCCGCAAGCGCATGCTGATGGTGCTGATGGGGCTGTTCATCGCGGGCAATGTCCTGTCCGCCGTAGCCCCTGTCTTCGGGCTCATGCTGGCCGGCCGCGTGGTCGCGTCCCTCGCGCACGGAGCGTTCTTCGGCATCGGGTCGGTCGTCGCCGCCGACCTCGTCGCTCCGGAGAAGAAGGCCGGCGCCATCGCGATGATGTTCACCGGGCTGACCGTCGCCAATGTGGTGGGCGTGCCCGCCGGGACCTTCATCGGCCAGACCGTCGGATGGCGCGTGACCTTCTTCGTCGTCGCCGCCCTCGGCGTCCTCGGCCTGCTGGGCGTCGCCAAGCTGGTGCCCGAGCAGCCCAGGCCCGAAGGCGTCCGCCTGCGCCACGAGCTCGCCGCGTTCCGCAACATCCAGGTGCTGTTGGGTATGGCGATGACCGTGCTGGGCTTCGGCGGTGTCTTCGCCGCGATCACCTATGTCACCCCGATGATGACCGAGGCCGCGGGCTTCGCCGAGTCGTCCGTCACCTGGCTGCTCGTCCTCTTCGGCCTCGGCATGGTCGGCGGCAACCTGATCGGGGGCAAGCTCGCCGACCGCGCGCTGATGCCGCTGCTCTACGTGTCGCTGGGCGCGCTCGCCCTGGTGCTGGCACTCTTCACCGTCACCGCGCACCACCGGATCGCGGCCGCGGTCACCATCTTCCTGATCGGTGCGCTCGGCTTCGCGACCGTGCCGCCCTTGCAGAAGCGGGTCCTCGACCAGGCCTCCGGCGCCCCCACCCTGGCGTCGGCGGTGAACATCGGCGCCTTCAACCTCGGCAACGCGCTGTCCGCCTGGCTCGGCGGCATCGTCATCGCGGCGGGCCTCGGTATCACCGCCCCGAACTGGGTCGGCGCCGCGCTGGCCGCCTCAGCCCTGGCGCTGGCCGTCCTCTCCAGCGCCCTGGAGCGCCGGGACGTGCGGCGTGGCAGCCGGATCGTCGCCGGGGCCGCCGCCCCCGAGGCGGTCGCCGTCCCCGTGACGCAGCACTGACCCGTTCCCCGCCCCACCCGTCACCAGCAAGGAGCCCCCTCATGAGCACCACCACTGCCGTCGCCCCTCTGACCACCCAGGACGCCGAGACCCTCGTGGACACGGCCCGTCGGGCCGCCGAAACGGCCGGGATCACCGTCGCCGTCAGCGTTCTGGACGCGGGCGGTCACCTGCTGGCCTTCCGCCGCGACGACCGCGCCGTCCTGATCGCCGGTGAGACCAGCACGCGTAAGGCGTTCACCGCTCTCCAGCTCGACGCCCCGACGGCCGACCTGGTCGAGGCCGTCCAGCCCGGCGGCCCGTTCCACACCCTTCCCACCGCACTGGACCGTCCCCTGCTGTTCATCGCGGGTGGCGTCCCCGTCCACCGCGACGGCCGGCTGATCGGCGCCATCGGCGTCGGCGGTGGCGCCCCCGAGCAGGACCACGGCTTCGCCACCACGGCGGTGGAGGCCCTGGCCTAGAGGGTGTCTCGCCGATCGTGCCGGGCGCTCGACGCCGAAGCGGTCTGATCGACACGCCCCCCCCTGGGGCGTTGGGGCGTCACCTACCGCTCCCCATACCCGTCCCACCGGCCCGCAGGAACCTCCGGCCGGGGGGACGGACTGTTTCCGGGCGCGCAGACGGCGGCCACGACGGGGTGTGACTCCAGGGCCTGGTGGCAAGAACCCGACGAGCGGGGCGCTTGCGTTGTTTCACGTGAAACACGGTCCACGGCACGGCTCGTGCAGGGTGCGGGTCTCGACGAAAGTGAAGAGCGCGAACCGACTCTGTGGAGGGTTGGGGGTGGAGCTGGACGCGTGCGTTGCCTACGGTGATTCCATGTCCGGCGCGGAGATCTCCGGGGCAGCCCCGATAGGGGAATCACCGCGGCCCCTCATCCGTCCGGGCTTTCCCCCTACCCATTGACGGGAGGCGATCTCCGCAAGGCCTACGAACCGGTACGAGCCGACTGTTAGTTGCAGGACACGGCGGTAACGCAGCCTAACGAAATCCGGGGACGAAAACCGGGCTTTCCGTACTCGCTCCGACGAGTCCGCACCTCCTGCCACGCTGCGACCACGCCCCTGCGGTCGATGTCACAGCGCCCCCTAGACATCCCGTTCGGCAATGCGGTTAAGGGCTACTGTGGGCGGCGGGCAGCGACTACGGCGATAACGGCGAATTGAGGCACCTTCCGTTGCTGACGGAAGTGCACAGACCGACCGAAAGATGTTCGAGGCGAGGCACTCTATGGACGCTCCGACCACCATGTCGGCCGACAACGGTACTTCCGATGACAACGGCGGGGGCGGTGGCTGGTTCACACCGCGCAAGCCGGTCGGCGACGCGCTCGCCGGATCCGGCACCGCGCGGGCAGATGAGCACCGGGTGTCCGAGGCGGCCGCAGGTCGGGTTCCGGAGGAAGACCAGGAGCGCATAGCCGGCGGGCGGCAACCGCTCACGTCCATACGCAGGGTCGGCTCCGCCGCCACACGCACCGACGAGTCGGAGACGACCGGGGCCGAGCGCGACTCACCCGCCGCTCCCGAGCCGCCCGCGGCGGTCACCGAGACGGGCTCGCCCGACGCGGTGCGGGTCCGGCGGACGCTGGCCGAGATCGCGCCCGTGGCCGACAAGGTCACCTCGTACTTCTACGCCCTGCTCTTCATCCGCAGCCCCGAGCTGCGCGCACTCTTCCCGGCCGCCATGGAGGCCCAGCGGGACCGGCTGCTCAGAGCGCTGCTGACCGCCGCCGAGCACATGGACGACCCGGGGGTGCTCACCGACTACCTCCAGCACCTGGGCCGCGGCCACCGCAAGTACGGCACCGACGCCTCGCACTACCCCGCTGTCGGCGAGGCGCTCATCGGGGCCCTGAGCCGGTACGCGACGACGACCTGGGACGAGGAGACCGAGGCCGCCTGGGTGCGGACGTACACCACCATCTCCCAGATCATGATCGACGCGGCCGCCGAGAACGAGCGGCACGCGCCCGCCTGGTGGCACGCCGAGGTCGTCTCGCACGACCTCAGGACACCCGACATCGCGGTCGTCACGGTCCGCCCCGACCAGCCGTACCCCTTCCTGGCCGGGCAGTACACCAGCCTGGAGACGCCCTGGTGGCCACGGATCTGGCGGCACTACTCGTTCGCCTCCGCGCCCCGCTCCGACGGCTTGCTGTCCTTCCACGTGAAGGCGGTGCCGGCCGGCTGGGTGTCCAACGCCCTGGTCCACCGTGCCCGGCCGGGTGACGTCCTGCGCCTGGGGCCGCCCGCCGGGTCCATGACCGTCGACCACAGCACCGACAACGGCCTGCTCTGCCTCGGCGGGGGAACCGGGATAGCGCCCATCAAGGCCCTGGTGGAGGACGTCGCGGAGCACGGCGCCCGGCGGCCGGTCGAGGTCTTCTACGGCGCCCGCACCGACCACGACCTGTACGACATCGACACCATGCTGCGGCTCCAGCAGTCCCACCCGTGGCTGGAGGTGCGCGCGATCATCGACGGCAGGACACAGCTACCGGACGCGGTGCGCGAATACGGGCCGTGGAACGAGTACGACGCCTACCTCTCGGGCCCGGTCGGCATGATCCGCAGCGGGGTCGACGCGCTGCGGGGCGTCGGAGTGCCGCACGACCGCATCCGCCACGACTCGCTGGAAGAGCTGGTGGCGGCGGCCGACTGACGTCCCCGGGGGCCGACTGACGTCCCTGGGGGACCGAATGACGTCCCTGGAGGACCGACTGACGTTCCCGGCGGTCACCACCCCGCCCCGGGAGCCGGTCCTCAGCCCAGGTCAGGGGCGTGCATCGCCCGCACGCCCTCGATGTTGCCGTCCAGGTAGTGCCGCAGCGACATCGGTACGAGGTGCACCGCGGCGATACCGACCCGGCTGAACGGCACCCGGACGATCTCGTACTCGCCCACGGGCTCGTCGACCTCCGGGCCGTGCCGCCGCCCGGGGTCCATGGACTCCAGCCGGCACACGAAGAAGTGCTGCACCTTCACGCCCGAGACGCCGCCGTCGACGATGTGTTCGACCGTGTCGACGAAGCACGGCACCACATCGGTGATCTTGGCGCCCAGTTCCTCGTCGACCTCCCGGTGGAGTGCGTCGACGACCGTCGCGTCCTCCGGCTCCACGCCGCCGCCCGGAGTGACCCAGTACGGATCCATACCGGGCTTGGTCCGCTTGATCAGGACGAGGTCGTCACCATCGAGCAGGATGGCGCGTGCGGTGCGCTTGACCACTGGACGTTCGGTCATGGCTTGAAAATGGCCCGAAGCGCCCCGTCTGAAACACTCCCGGCGCGCGGTCCACGGGCCGTCACCAGTCCGTCGCGGCCCGCAGCAGCGATTCATGGGCGCGCGCGATGTGCGGCAGGGCCAGCGTTCCGGTGCGGACCACCACGAAGTAGGTCCGCAGGGGAGGCACCGGCGGGTCCAGGAGCGCCACCAGCCGGCCACTGGCCAGGTCGTCCTCGCACAGGTAACGCGGCAGTACGGCGAGGCCGGCGCCCGAGGCGGCGGACTCCAGGACGGCCCGCAGATCCGGTACGACGACCGTGGCCGCGGCGGCCGGCTTGGACTCGAAGACCGCCGCCCAGTAGCGGGCGACGAACGGCAGCGACTCGTGCACCTCCACCACCGGTAACTGCTCCAGCACCACGGCGCCCTTGCGCAGCAGGACACCGGGGGCCAGCCGGGCGGCCCAGCGCGGTGAGGCGACCAGGACGTGCTCCTCGTCGCAGAGGGGGGTCGCGGTGAGCAGGCCGCCGCGCGGGCGGGCGGTGGCGATGGCCAGGTCGTGGTGGCCGGCGGCCAGCCCGTCCAGGACCTCGTCGGCGGCGGAGACCAGGGAGGTGCGTAACGCGAGCCCCTGGGAGACCAGCGGGGTGAGGGCGGGCAGGGCGCGTTCGGAGACGAACTCGGGCGGCCCGGCGAGGTGGAGGGTGCGTACCCCCGACTGGTCGTCCAGGCCCGTCTCGGTGATCTCCACGAGAGCGTCCAGGTGCGGGGCCGCGCGGTGGGCGAGTTCGTCGCCGATGGTGGTGGGGGTGACGCCACGCGCTTGGCGGAGGAACAGCGGGCGCCCCAGCTGCCGCTCCAGCGTGCGGATCTGGCTGGTCACAGCCGGTTGGGACAGGCCCAGCAGGGCGGCGGCCCGGGTGAACGAACCCGCCCGGTGCACCGTGACGAACGTCCGCAGCAACGCCAGATCCATGCGCCTCCCCCCTCCGCCTCGGCCACGTCCGGCTGACGGCGCCTCGGGGCCGACCGTCCAACTATAAATAAGTCGATAGGTCTCTGTCGCTACCGTGATTGGACACTGACACAGAGTCAACTAGCCTTGTTCTCGCGGTCATCCGCCGGAAAACGCGGACGGTCCGAGCCATGAGGGGGGAGGCTCGGACCGTCCGTCCGGCGTAGGCCGACCGCTCAGGCCGTCTCGTCGAGCGCGCGGAGCACGTCCGCCACCAGGTCATCGGCATCCTCGGCCCCGACCGAGAAGCGCACGAACCCCTCGGGCACCGCGTCCCCGCCCCATCGCCCGCGCCGCTCGGCCGTGGACCGCACCCCGCCGAAGCTGGTGGCGTCGTCCACCAGCCGCAGCGCGTCAAGGAAGCGTTCCGCCCGCTCCCGGCCGGGCAGGACGAAGGAGACGACCGACCCGAAGCGCCGCATCTGCCCGGCCGCGACCTCGTGCGACGGGTCGCCCGGCAGTCCCGGGTACCTGAGGCCGCTCACGTCCCGGTGGGCCGACAGCGCCTCGGCGAGCGCCAGCGCGGTCGCGCACTGGCGGTCGACGCGGAGCTGGAGCGTGGCCAGCGACCGGTGCGCGAGCCAGGCCTCCATCGGGCCCGGGATCGCCCCGGCGATCTTGCGCCAGCGTCGTACCGACGCCGTCAGCGAAGCGTCGCGGCAGGTCACATGACCGAGCAGGACGTCCCCGTGCCCGGTCAGGCCCTTGGTGTCGCTGGCGACGGAGAAGTCCGCGCCCAGCTCCAGCGGACGCTGACCGAGCGGGGTGGCGAGCGTGTTGTCGACGGCGACGAGCGCGCCCCCGGCGTGCGCGGCGGCCACCAGGCGCCGGACGTCGCACACGTCCAGGCCGGGGTTCGACGGCGTCTCGATCCACAGCAGGCGCGCCCCGTCGAGCACCGAAAGCTGGGCGTCCCCGCCCGTCGGCGCGGTACGCACCTCGATGCCGTACCCCTCGAGCTGCTCGCGCACCAGGGCCAGCGCCTGGTAGCCGTCGGCCGGCAGGACGACCGCGTCCCCGGCTTTGAGCCGCGAGAACAGCACGGCGGAGATCGCGGCCATGCCGGAAGCGAACACGACCGTCTCGACGTCCGGATCGCCCGGTGCCTCGAGCTCGCCGATGGCCCGCTCCAGGTGCGTCCAGGTCGGGTTCTCGTCCCGCCCGTAGGTGTACGGGCCGGTCGGCTCGCCGGGCAGGTGGTAGTGGGCGGCGAACACCGGGCCGGGAAGGGTCGGTTCGTACGCCTTCGGTTCGGGAAGGCCGGCTCGTACCGCCCTGGTTCCGTCACCCCATGTCATGCGGCACCCTCCTTCGGACCGTTCCTCGCGGCTGCCGGGCGGCGCCCTCCGGGCCCATCCGCCTCAGTCCCTGCTGTCGGGCAGGACCACGTTCATGGCCCACGACACGACGGAGATGATCAGGCCGCCGAGGACAGCCGTCCAGAAGCCCTCGACGTGGAAGTTCAGGTCGAGCACATCGGCCAGCCACGAGGTCAGCAGCAGCATCAGCGCGTTGACCACCAGCGTGAACAGGCCGAGCGTCAGGATGAACAGCGGCAGCGTGAGCAGCTTCACGACCGGCTTGACCAGCACGTTCACGACCCCGAAGACCAGGGCGACCAGCACCAGGGTCAGGGCCTTCTTCCCCGTGCTGTCACCTGTCAGGGTGATGTCGCTGAGCAGCCAGATCGCCGCCGCCAGCGCCGCCGCGTTGGCGATCGTCTTGACTAGGAAATTCATCATGTGTCTGATCGTGGCAGACGTGATCGGGACGACGGCAGGGGCGGACGGGCGATGAAGGCATTCCGGCTGGACGAGCTGGAGGCGGAGCGTGCCGCCAATGACGGCGCGTATCTGCAGTTCCTCCGGGAGCGCAACATGTCGGTGGGTCTCTACGCGCTCGACGCCGGGCAGCTCGATCCGCAGCAACCGCACAAGGAGGACGAGGTGTACCTCGTCGTCAGCGGGCGCGCCTCGATCACGGTGGGGACGGAGACGACGCAGGTGGGACGGGGCAGCGTGGTGTACGTGCCGGCCGGGGTGCCCCACAAGTTCCACCACATCACCGAGGACCTGCGCGTGATGGTGGTGTTCTCTCCACCGGAGAGCTGACCCCGCGGCCCGTCGGGGCCGGGGTTCCCTAGGGGGAGGATCAGGGGAGAGCGGGGGGCCGCGGCGGTCCGCGGCGGGTCCCCGGCACCTAGCATCGAAGGTGTCCAACGCATGGACGATCACCCGAGATGAGGTAGGCACAATGGCGTCGGTTCAGCAGGTTTTCGCGGGAATGCCCTGGTGGGTGAAGTGGATCGCCGTACCGGTCATCGCGCTGGTGGTCTTCGGCGGGCTGATCGGGACCGTGATCAGTGTGGTGATCGGGCTGCTGTTCAAGGTGCTCGTGTTCGCGGTGCTCGTGGGTGGACTCATCTACGTCGTACGGAAGTTCATGTCCTCCTCGACGTCCCGCGGGGACTGGTGAGAAAGACCTTCCGCACCGGTCCCTCCCTCGCTCGGGCGCCGTTCTGACACTGGCGTACGAAAGACGCGGCCACCCACCCCGACGGTCACCCGTCCATAAGCCCGGCCATTAGCCCGCGCGGGGGAACGGCCATGGCGAAACCTCACCCCGAACGGAGGCTGCCATTAGAGTGGCGAGTCTCCGCTGCCCTTGGAATCCAGGGGTTTACGAACGCCCTACCAGCGGTTTGTACGACTGAATGGGGCGAAACGCCTGGGGGTGACCTTTGGCCACGGCACCGCATTCCCCTGCCCCTACTCGAACCCCTCTCTCCGCACCTCCCCGCACCGCGCCGCCGACCCTGATCGGCTCCGTGCAGCGGGCGCTCAGGCTGCTGGAAGCCGTGGCCGGCCACGCCGCCGGTGCCCCCGCCAAACAACTGGCGCGGGAGACGGGCCTGCCGCTGCCCACCGCGTACCACCTGCTGCGCACCCTCACGCACGAGGGCTATCTGCGCCGGGAGGACGGGGTGTTCGTCCTCGGGGAGGCGGCGACCCGGCTGGCGAGCGGCGGAGCTCTGCAGAATCGTCGCAGCAAGATCGAGAATTCGCTGGCGCAGTGGCGCGACGCCATCGGCGTCCCGGTGTACTTCGCGCTCTACCGGGACGGCGAGATCGAGCTGGTCGCGGTCTCCGACACGCCCGCCGCGCCGGCCGTCGACGAGTGGGCCGACTTCCGCGAGACCGGCCACGCCCACGCCATCGGCCAGTGCCTGCTCGGCCAGCTGGACGAACCGGCCCGCAAGGACCACCTGGCCCGCCATCCCGTGCTGCCCATCACCCCGTACACCGTCCGTGACAGCCGGGCGATGCTGGACCGGCTGAGGTCCGCGCCGGGGGCGCAGCCGGTCATCGAGCGCCAGGAGTACGCCCTCGGCACGGTCTGTGCGGCCATCCCCATTTCGGCGGGTTCCACCGCCGCCACGATGGCCGTCTCCGTACCCTCCCACCAGGAGAAACGCCTGCTGCCCGCAGTCGACCGGCTGCGCGGGGAGGTGGGGAAGCTCTTCAGCTCGCTTGCTTTCTCTATCAGTATCTGAAAACTCACTCCTTGTGGTCCTGTAATGCTTACAGGACGATTACGTCAAGAGGCCGGCACGGATCATTCCCGGCCGTTTTTCCAGCCGCATTCCTCACCGATCTTCATCAGCTGTTGTTCACCACTGCTTCATCCATTGCGGGGTACATGATGCGCGAGTCGGTTCAGGCCGAAGTCCTGATGAGCTTCGTCGTCTCCGAGGAGCTCTCCTTCAGGATTCCGGTCGAGCTGGGGTACGAGACAAGGGATCCGTTCGCGGTCCGGATGACGTTCCACCTGCCCGGCGACGCGCCTGTGACCTGGGCGTTCGGCAGGGAGCTGCTGCTGGACGGCATCAACGGGCCGAGCGGTGAAGGCGATGTGCACATCAGACCGACCGGACCGGAGGACCTGTCCGACGTCAGCATCCGGCTTCAGGTCGGCGGCGACCGGGCGCTGTTCCGGTCCAGCGCCCCACCCCTGGTGGCCTTCCTCGACCGGACGGACAAGCTGGTGCCGCTGGGACAGGAACGCACGCTCGGTGACTTCGAGGACCACCTGGAGGAGGCCCTCGGCCGGATCCTCGCCGAGGAGAACGCCGGCTGATCGCCGCTGACCGCGACCGCCTCCACCGGCCGGCCCGCCGGCCGACCGGCCTGCCGGACTACCGCTTGCGCCGCCGGCCCCGGCCCCCACCGCGGGGCGCCGGCGCCGTCCCGGCGGCCGGCCGGTCGGCCGAGACGACCATGGCGGCCAGCGCGGTGGTGACCGGTACGGAGGCCACCAGACCGATCGAACCCACCAGAGTCCGCACGATTTCCACGGCGACCAGTTCGCTGTTGGCGACCGTCCCCACGCTGCTCTGGGCGATCGAGAAGAGCAGCAACAGGGGCAGCGCCGCCCCCGCGTACGCGAGCACCAGAGTGTTCACCACCGAGGCGATGTGGTCGCGGCCGATACGGATGGCGGCCCGGTACAGGGCGCGCGGCCCCATGCCCGGGTCCGCCTGGTGCAGTTCCCACACCGCCGACGTCTGGGTCACCGTCACGTCGTCGAGCACACCGAGCGAACCGATGATGACCCCGGCCAGCAGCAGCCCGGACATGTCGATGTCCGGGTAGAGGCCGTGGATCAGGCCCGTGTTGTCGTCGGTGTTCCCGGTCAGCGACGCCCAGTCGATGAACAGCGATCCCAGCAGACCGATCAGCAGCAGGGAGATCAGCGTTCCCAGCACCGCCACCGAGGTACGCGCGGTCAGGCCGTGACAGCTGTAGAGCGCGATCAGCATGATGGCGCTCGACCCGATCACCGCCACGACCAGCGGGTTGGAGCCCTGGAGGATGGCGGGCAGGATGAACATCGTGAGCACGGCGAAGCTCACCGCCAGGGCCACCAGCGCCATCACCCCGCGCATCCGGCCCACGACCACCACCACCAGCGCGAAGATGCCGGCCAGCAGCAGCATCGGCAGCTTGCGGTCCACATCGGTCACCGAATACTGCAGGTCGCGCGGGGCGTCGGGGGCGTAGGCCACCACCACGCCCTGTCCCTGCTCGAGTTGGCGCGAGGCGTCGGGCTGCACGACCTCGACGAACCGACGGCCCTTGTCCTTACCGGTGGTGACCTCGATGGTCGCCTTGGCGCACTGCCCCTGCTGGGAGTTGACCGCCTCACGCCCCTCGGGCGTGGTGGTGTCGCCGGTCGGCGGGACCTGCGCGGCGTTCACGTCCTTGCAGTCCACCCGGTCGACCCGGACCACCGTGCCCTGCTCGGTCTGCCGGTCGAAGCCGACACCCGTCCGCTCGTGCTCCGGGGCTCCGCCGGGCCACAGCACCGCGAGGCCCACCAGCACCGCCGTCGCGAAGGGGATGAGCACTGCCGCGATGACCTTGCGCAGGTGTAGCGAGACGGGCGCGGCGGGCCCGTGGGCGTGCGCGTGGCTGTGGGTATGCCCATGTGCCTGTCCGGTCGGTTCGGGGGACTGCTGCGAGGAAGTCACCGACCGATCATCGCAAGAACGACGGGGGCCCTCTGTTCAGCGTGGCCGGGAGGGCGCTAGCGTGGTGGCACCTTTGCACACGCGGGAGCTCGGAGCACCGGGCTGAGAGGGCGCTGACCTCCGTACGAGGAGTACGGGAACCGCTGCGTCGACCGCCGAACCTGTTACCGGGTAATGCCGGCGTAGGGAGTAGGTCACGATGACCGTTCAGGACGCACGCACGCCTGCCTCGAACCAGAACGACGAGGCTGGGAAGTCCATCGGCTGGCACAAGGGGTACATCGAGGGCAGCCGCCCCGACCTCCGGGTGCCGGTCCGCAAGGTGCACCTCACCAACGGCAAGGACGTCACGCTGTACGACACGTCCGGGCCGTACACCGATCCGAACGTCGAGACCGACGTCCGCCGCGGTCTGCCGCCGCTGCGCGAGAACTGGATCATCGGCCGCGGGGACACAGAGGAGTACGCCGGCCGGCCCGTCCGTCCCGAGGACGACGGGATCAAGCACACCGCGCCGCGCGGCGGGCTGCGCAACCTCGACGCCGTCTTCCCGGGCCGTCCGCGCCAGCCCCGCAGGGGCCGTGACGGCCAGGCGGTGACGCAGCTCGCGTACGCCCGCAGGGGCGAGATCACACCGGAGATGGAGTACGTCGCCCTGCGCGAGAACGTCTCCCCCGAGGTTGTCCGCGAGGAGATCGCGGCCGGGCGCGCGGTGCTGCCGGCCAACGTCAACCACCCGGAGATCGAGCCGATGATCATCGGCAAGCGGTTCCTGGTGAAGGTCAACGCCAACATCGGCAACTCGGCGGTCACCTCCTCCATCGAGGAGGAGGTGGAGAAGATGACCTGGGCCACCCGCTGGGGTGCCGACACGGTCATGGACCTCTCCACCGGCCGCAACATCCACACCACCCGCGAGTGGGTGCTGCGCAACTCGCCCGTGCCGATCGGCACCGTGCCGCTCTACCAGGCCCTGGAGAAGGTCGACGGCAAGGCCGAGGAGCTGACCTGGGAGATCTACAAGGACACGGTCATCGAGCAGGCCGAGCAGGGCGTCGACTACATGACCGTCCACGCCGGTGTGCTCCTGCGGTACGTGCCGCTGACCGCGCGCCGCAAGACCGGCATCGTCTCCCGCGGCGGCTCGATCATGGCCGCGTGGTGCCTGGCGCACCACAAGGAGTCGTTCCTGTACGAGAACTTCGAGGAGCTCTGCGAGATCCTCGCCGCCTACGACGTGACGTACTCGCTCGGCGACGGCCTGCGGCCCGGCTCGATCGCGGACGCCAACGACGAGGCGCAGTTCGCGGAGCTGCGCACGCTCGGCGAGCTGAACCGGATCGCCAAGCGGCACAACGTGCAGACGATGATCGAGGGCCCGGGACACGTCCCGATGCACAAGATCAAGGAGAACATCGACCTCCAGCAGGAGATCTGCGAGGAGGCGCCCTTCTACACGCTGGGCCCGCTGACCACCGATGTGGCGCCCGCCTACGACCACATCACCTCCGGCATCGGTGCGGCGATGATCGCCTGGTGGGGCACGGCGATGCTCTGCTACGTCACGCCCAAGGAGCACCTGGGCCTCCCCAACCGGGACGATGTGAAGACCGGCGTCATCACCTACAAGATCGCGGCTCACGCGGCGGACCTCGCCAAGGGGCACCCCGGAGCCCAGGAGTGGGACGACGCCCTGTCGGACGCCCGGTTCGAGTTCCGGTGGGAGGACCAGTTCAACCTGGCCCTCGACCCGGACACCGCCCGGGAGTTCCACGACGAGACGCTGCCGGCCGAACCGGCCAAGACCGCGCACTTCTGCTCCATGTGCGGACCGAAGTTCTGCTCGATGAAGATCTCGCAGGACATCCGCCGGGAGCACGGCGGCGACCTCAAGGAGCAGGAGATCGAGGCCGGAATGGCGGAGAAGTCCGCGGAGTTCGCCGCGGCCGGTAACCGCGTCTACCTGCCGCTGGCGGACTGACGACCGCCGGTGCCCCGGCACGTCCCGGTGGAGCGCCGGCCTGTTTCACGTGAAACGTCAGTTCGTTTCACGTGAAACAGGCGCCGGCGACCTCAGTCCGGCCGGCGACCTCAGTCCGGCTGGTGCTCCGGACCGCCGAAGTCCGGGCTGCTGAAGTCGGGGCTGGTGAAGGTGGGACGAGCGCCTCCGCCACCTTCGCTGGGACTGGAGAAGTCCGGCCCGCTGTAGCCCACCTTCGGAATCCGGTCGACATGGCGCGGGGGCACTTCCGACAGCGGATCGGCGCTGGGATCGGCCAGGGCGTTCCGCAGGAACGGCAGGATGCCCCGTTCGAGCAGCGCGTGCCGCCAGGCCTCTCTGGCACGGCCGACCTCGTCGGGCAGCTCCCCTTCCGGGTCCCGCGCCGGTACCTGGGTGGAGCTGTTGCGCAGTGCCGTGATCAGCAGACCGATCGCGGCCGCCAGGATGCCGGCGGCCGTCACCGCCCCGAAGAACCAGCCCGCGGTGAGCAGTGAATCGGCGAAGGCGGGTGCCGGGTCCAGCATCTTCAGGACGTAACCCACCAGCAGGAAGATGATCGCGGCGGTACCGGCCAGAACCGGTGCCAGCACGGTGACGATGACGCCGACCCCGGCGCCCGGACCTCCATCGGCCTCGTCGCCCGCCGAGGCCAGGACGGAGCCGAGGGCGGAGACCCCGCCGGGCGTGCGCGCGTCCTCGCGCACCTTGACGAAGTGGTCGTACTCCGCGGCGGCGGCCGCGGATATCAGCGCGGTGGCGTTCAGGGCCAGGGTGCGCAGTTGCTCGGTGTTGAGCCGCTGCCCGATCCCGGACAGATCCGGTCGGTCGTGCGCGGTGCGCAGCGCGTCGTCGAGGATGCGCTCGTATTCGGCGCGGTCCTCGGACAGCAGGTGCGGAGCGCTTTTCATGTGCATCCCCCGATGCTCCGTGAGCCCTGTTTGCCCGCGTAGAACGGGCGCCCGGGCAGAAACGGAGGAGAGCCTGCTACGGAAATACCGATGGTAGAGCCGTTACGGCGGGGGGTGACAGAGGATTTCCGGAAATCGCCTGGCCCGGTTGCGCTGCGTGATGTCTCAGTCGGGCAGCGGGAGTTGGACGACCAGTAGCTTTCCGGCCATGGTCACACCGCCGTCCATGGCGATCGCGAGCCCGTCCGCGTACACGTGCGGTCCCTCGACCGTCGGGCCGGAACCGTCCTCGCCGTCCTCGGAGCCCACTTCGCCCAGCAGATACGGAATGGGGCTGTGACCGTGGACGACGCGCCGGCCGCCGTAGGCCGCCAGCAGCTCCTGCACGGCCGTGGGGCCGCCCTCGTCGCGGAAGGCGAAGCGCTTGGTCATCTTGCGGAACAGGTCCCAGCACTCGTCCGCGTCGTTGCGGGTGAGGATCTCGTGGACGGTGTCGTTGACGTCCTCGATGGTCGATCCGTACTCCAGGTACGCGGTGGTGTCGGAGTGCAGCAGCAGATGGCCGTCCTCCTCCACCACGGCGTCGAGCCGGGACATCCACTGGAGGTGGACGTCCTGGAGCCGGTCCATGTCGCTCTTCTGGCCGCCGTTGAGCAGCCAGGCCGCCTGGAAGGTGGCGGTGCCCGCACCGGAGTTGACGGGGGTGTCCGCGAAGCGCTTGGCGCCGATCAGCAGCAGCTCGTGGTTGCCCATCAGGGCCTTGCAGTAGCCGCCGGCCGCGGCGGCCTCCGCGGAGAGCCGCATCACGAGGTCGATGACGCCGATGCCGTCGGGGCCGCGGTCGGTGAAGTCGCCCAGGAACCAGAGCCGGGCGTTGCCCGCGGACCAGTGCCCCTCCGTGTCGATGAGGCCCTGGTGGTGCAGGGCGGCGAGGAGCTCGTCGAGGTAGCCGTGGACGTCGCCCACCACGAACAGCGGACCGGGGCCGTTGTCGGCGGCGGGCGCCGGAGCCGCGGCCGGGACCGCCTCGGGGGCGACGGACACCTGCACGGTGTCGCCGCGGTTGATCACCGGAAGGTCGCGCTCGGTGGGCGTGTAGCCCTCCGGCAGCTCAACCTCGGGAAACCCGTTGCCCATGTGAGCGGCATGACCCTGCACGGGCACCTGGGCATACGGCGGTACGCGGAAGTCGCGCAACGTCGCCGTCCGCACCACGGGTCCCTGACCGGCCCCCTGAGTCATCGACCCCTCCACCACCGTCGCGACGCCCTACACCTGCCGGACCGGCCTGGTCGGGGCGGTCCGCGGTGTCGTCCGCCCATCATAGGAATGAGCCTTGTGCTCTGTGACGCACCAGGGGTGGTGAATCCGGGTGCACCGCGAGTTCACCGGTCGATTCACCCCTGATTGGGCAGGTTTGCCCACGGCTTTGACCGGAGACAGCCGGTGGCGGCCCCCGGTGGCCGCTTCGCGGTCACTCCGGGGACCGCTCCCCGGTCACTCCTGGGAGGGCGACCGGGGAGGGCTGACGGTCGTCCGCGGGGGGCGCCGCTGGGAAGACGTCCGGACGATGAGCTCGGTCGGTATCACCTGCTCGACCGGCCGGTCGGCGTCGATGCCCTCGATGGCGTCGATCAGCAGTTGCACAACAGCCGTACCGATCCGCCGGGGCTTGAGGGAAAGGGTGGTGATGGGCGGTTCCGTGGCGGCGTAGACGGTCGACTCGCTGCAGCACACCAGCAGCAGGTCGTCCGGCACCCGCAGCCCGTAGCGCCGTGCGGCCGCGAGCAGGTCGGTGCCGTTGGGGTCGAACAGGCCGTACACGGCGTCGGGGCGGTCCGGCCTGGCCAGCAGCCGGTCGGCGGCCACCGCGCCGGCGCACGGGTCGTGGGCCGGATAAGCCTCGTAGACCGGGTCCTGCCCGACCCGCTCGCACCAGTTCAGATACGCGGTGGTGGACAGACGGGTGTACGTGTCGGTGGTGGTGCCGGTGAGCAGGCCGATCCGGCGGGCGCCGGCGGCGGCGAGGTGGTCGAGCAGGTCGAGGACGGCGGCTTCGTGGTCGTTGTCGACCCAGGCGGTGACCGGGAGCGTGCCGGCCGGACGGCCGTCGGAGACGACGGGGAGGCCCTGGCGGACGAGCTCGGTGACGACCGGGTCGTGGTCGGAGGGGTCGATGACGACGGTGCCGTCGAGGGCGACGTTCGACCAGACGTCATGGCGGGAGGTGGCGGGGAGGATGACCAGGGCGTAGCCGCGGGCGAGCGCGGCGGAGGTGGCGGCCCTGGCCATCTCTGCGAAGTACGCGAATTCGGTGAAGGTGAAAGGTTCATCCCCGTAGGTCGTCACGGTCAGGCCGATGAGGCCGGACTTGCCGGTACGGAGCGTGCGGGCCGCGGCGGACGGGCGGTAGCCCAGCCGGTCGGCGACCTCGCGGACATGGCGGCGGGTGGCGTCCGGGAGCCGGCCCTTGCCGTTGAGCGCGTCGGAGACAGTCGTGATGGAGACCCCGGCTGCGGCGGCCACGTCCCGGATGCCCGCTCGCCCTTGCCGGCTTCCCCGGGTCTGTGCCCGGCTCACCTGGTGCTTCCCTGCTGCTGTCATGGCGAGCCGATAGTAGGGCGAGGGCGGGCGGTTGGGCCGTCCGCATATTCACTCGTTGACAGGCACGTTTCTGCACGGTCGCCACCCCCCAATAGCCTTTAAATGAAAGGCAGTTGGGGTGGTTTCCTTGGCTCCGCGACTTGTCGGTGCGTATGGGCCTGTCGAATGGGCGAGGTTTCGATGAGGTCTCAACTCACCTCTACGGGGGATGCGCGCCACGGCGCGAGCCATGGGCGCGCGGCTTTGGCGGGAGCGCTCCCCCGAGCCCCGCGCCGGTGGCGCGAGCAGTGCGCGGGGAGGTGCGCACGGGGAGCGTGCGGGGCGTGTGGCGGGAGCCTCGCGGGGGCGGGCGGGAAGCCCGTACGGGCCGGTCCGAAAAATCGGCCATTCGCAGCGGGGCCGAATCCTCATATGGTGAGCAGTATTGGTGGTACGTACGGTCGAGGAGGACCAGAGTGAGCGAGACGAGCCCGAAGCTGCGCGCCGTGCTGGGCGGCATCCCCACCTACCGGCCGGGCAAGCCCGCCGCCTCGGAGGGGCCGGTCGCGTACAAGCTGTCCTCCAACGAGAACCCCTATCCGCCGCTGCCGGGCGTGATGGAGAGCGCGCTGGCCGCCGCGTCCGCGTTCAACCGCTACCCGGACATGGCCTGCACGGGCCTGATGAACGAGCTCGCCGAGCGCTTCGGCGTGCCCGCCACGCACCTGGCCACCGGCACGGGGTCGGTCGGTGTGGCCCAGCAGCTCGTCCAGGCCACCTCCGGCCCCGGCGACGAGGTCATCTACGCCTGGCGGTCCTTCGAGGCGTACCCGATCATCACGCAGATCAGTGGTGCGACGCCGGTGCAGGTGCCGCTCACCCCCGGTGATGTCCACGACCTGGACGCGATGGCGGAGGCGATCACCGACCGGACGCGGCTGATTTTCGTCTGCAACCCCAACAACCCGACCGGCACCGTGGTGCGCAGGGCCGAGCTGGAGCGGTTCCTGGACCGGGTGCCGTCCGATGTGCTGGTTGTCCTGGACGAGGCGTACCGCGAGTTCATCCGGGACGCCGAGGTGCCGGACGGTGTGGAGATCTACCGCGAACGCCCCAACGTGGCGGTGCTGCGGACCTTCTCCAAGGCCTACGGGCTGGCCGGTCTGCGCGTCGGCTTCGCGGTCGCGCACGAGCCGGTGGCTGCCGCCCTGCGCAAGACGGCCGTCCCGTTCGGTGTGAGCCAGCTCGCGCAGGACGCGGCGGTGGCCTCCCTGCGGGCGGAGGACGAGCTGCTGGGACGTGTGGGCTCGCTGGTGTGCGAGCGGCAGCGGGTGTACGAGGGGCTCGTCGGCCAGGGCTGGACGGTGCCGGAGACGCAGGCCAACTTCGTCTGGCTGCGGCTGGGTGAGCTGACCGTGGACTTCGCGGCCGCGTGCGAGCAGGCGGGTGTGGTCGTGCGGGGCTTCCCGGGCGAGGGTGTGCGGGTCACCATCGGTGAGACCGAGGCCAACGACATCTTCCTGCGGGCGGCGGAGGCGTTCCGCAAGGAGCGCTACTGACGAGGACGCGGGCGCGCGCCCCCGGGTGTGCCCGGGGGCGTTTGCGCGTGCGGGGCCGGGCCTCGTGAGCCCGTCAAGACCGGCGAGATGCCCGTCAGGGGTGGGCCGGTTCCACGCGGATGGGGTCGCCCGGGCGGACCGTGGCGAGGGCGCGGGGGTCGCCGTCGACGCGGCCGAGGATGTTGCAGGGGCTCGCGAGGCGGCATTCGTCGCCGCGTGAGATCGGGGTGGGGCCGTACGGCAGGGCGAGTGCGTCGCCCTCGGTCCAGAAGGCGACCGTGCCGGGATCGACCACCTGGCGGGCGTCGGCCTCCAGGGCGAGGGAGGCGGGGGTGTCGAAGTAGACCTCCTCGCCCCAGGTGTGCGCCGTGGACGTGAGCGGGAGGACCGCCGCGAGCGCCTTGCTCGTGGGGGTGTCGCCGAGGGTCGCGGTGACCTGGCCGGCGGGCCAGGAGATTCGGATCTGCATGCGCGGAATTCAACAAGATGTTGAAGTTCTGCGGAAGGGACCCCCCGGCTTCCGGTACGGATTTCGTTTGAGTCATAATGGCTTGTGATTGTGAACGCATTCACAAGCGCGCCTGGTTCCTCCCAAGATCCCCCGGAATCGGCGAGGCGACGCAAGGACGTCCGGACCGTAGGACGTAGGCCGTAAGGAGAAGCTGTGGAGCTGGCTCTGGCGCCAGAGACGCTGGCGAGATGGCAGTTCGGTATCACGACCGTCTACCACTTCCTCTTCGTTCCCCTGACGATCTCCCTCGCCGCACTGACCGCCGGTCTCCAGACGGCGTGGGTGCGGACCGAGAAGGAGAAGTACCTCAGGGCCACGAACTTCTGGGGAAAGCTCTTCCTCATCAACATCGCGATGGGTGTGGTCACCGGCATCGTGCAGGAGTTCCAGTTCGGCATGAACTGGTCCGACTACTCGCGCTTCGTCGGTGATGTCTTCGGGGCGCCGCTCGCCTTCGAGGCGCTGATCGCCTTCTTCTTCGAGTCGACCTTCATCGGTCTGTGGATCTTCGGCTGGGACAAGCTGCCGAAGAAGATCCACCTGGCCTGCATATGGATGGTGTCGATCGGCACCGTCCTGTCGGCCTACTTCATCCTGGCGGCCAACTCCTGGATGCAGCACCCGGTCGGGTACAAGATCAACGAGAAGACGGGGCGCGCCGAGCTCACCGACTTCCTGGCCGTGCTCACCCAGAACACGACGCTCACGCAGGTCTTCCACACCATGTCCGCGGCCTTCCTCACCGGTGGCGCGTTCATGGTCGGCATCGCCGCCTTCCACCTGGCGCGCAGGAAGCACATCCCGGTGATGAAGACTTCGCTGCGACTGGGGCTGGTGACCGTGGTGGCCGGCGGGATGCTGACCGCGATCAGCGGTGACTTCCTCGGCAAGGTCATGTACGAGCAGCAGCCGATGAAGATGGCCGCCGCCGAGGCGCTCTGGGAGGGCGAGAAGCCGGCGCCCTTCTCGGTGTTCGCCGTGGGTGACGTGGACAAGGGCCACAACAAGGTCGCGGTCGAGATCCCCGGTCTGCTGTCCTTCCTCGCGCACAGCGACTTCGAGTCGTACGTCCCCGGCATCAACGACACCAACAAGGCGCTCCAGGAGAAGTTCGGTCCCGGCGACTACCGGCCCAACATCCCGGTGGCGTACTGGGGCTTCCGCTGGATGATCGGCTTCGGCATGGCGTCCTTCTCGCTGGGGCTGCTCGGTCTGTGGCTGACGCGGAAGCGGTTCATGCTGCCCGCGCGCCTGCGGGTGGGGGACGACGAGGTGCCCAACCTGGTGCTGTTCAAGAACCCGCTCAGCCCCAAGCTGACCAGGCTGTACTGGCTGGTGGCCCTCTGGACGCTGGCCTTCCCGCTGATCGCCAACTCCTGGGGCTGGATCTTCACGGAGATGGGCCGCCAGCCCTGGGTGGTCTACGGGGTCCTGCGCACCCGTGACGCGGTCTCGCCCGGCGTCTCGCAGGCCGAGGTGCTCACTTCCATGATCGTCTTCACGGCCCTCTACGCGGTGCTCGCCGTGGTCGAGGTGAAGCTGCTCGTGAAGTACGTCAAGGCCGGCCCGCCCGAACTGACGGAGTCCGACCTCAACCCGCCCACCAAGATCGGCGGCCACGACCGGGACCCGGAGAACCCCGAGCGTGAAGTCGACCGGCCGATGGCCTTTTCGTACTGAGGAGCTGAGGCATGGAACTTCACGACATCTGGTTCGTGCTCATCGCCGTCCTGTGGACCGGCTACTTCTTCCTGGAGGGCTTCGACTTCGGCGTCGGTGTCCTGACCAAGCTGCTGGCCCGTGACCGGGTGGAGAAGCGGGTGCTGATCAACACCATCGGGCCCGTCTGGGACGGCAACGAGGTGTGGCTGCTCACGGCGGGCGGCGCCACCTTCGCGGCCTTCCCCGACTGGTACGCCACCCTGTTCTCCGGTTTCTACCTGCCGCTGCTGGTCATCCTGGTGTGCCTGATCGTGCGGGGTGTCGCCTTCGAGTACCGGGCCAAGCGCCCGGAGGAGAAGTGGCAGCACAACTGGGAGCAGGCGATCTTCTGGACGTCGCTGATCCCCGCGTTCCTGTGGGGTGTCGCCTTCGCCAACATCGTGCGGGGCGTGCGGATCGACGCCACCAAGGAGTACGTGGGCTCGCTGGCCGACCTGCTCAACCCGTTCGCGCTGCTGGGTGGGCTGGTGACCCTCACGCTCTTCACCTTCCACGGGACGGTGTTCACCGCCCTGAAGACGGTCGGCGATATCCGGGTGCGGGCACGGAAGCTCGCACTGACGCTGGGGCTGCTCACCGTGGTGCTGTCCCTCGGCTTCCTCGGCCGGCTCCAGCTCTCCCGGGGCGACGGCACGAGCCTGGTCGCCATGGTGGTCGCCGCCGTGGCGCTGGTCGGCGCGGTCGGCGCGATCAAGGCGGGGCGCGAAGGGTGGTCGTTCGCGCTGTCGGGCATCACCATCGCGGCAGCGGTCGCGATGCTGTTCCTGACCCTCTTCCCGAACGTCATGCCGTCCTCGCTGGACCCCGCCTGGAGCCTGACCGTCAGCAACTCGGCCTCCAGCCCGTACACCCTGAGGATCATGACCTGGTGCGCGGCCATCGCCGCACCGCTGGTGATGCTGTACCAGGGCTGGACGTACTGGGTGTTCCGCAAGCGGATCGGCACGCAGCACATCGCCGACGCCGCGCACTAGTAGGGGATGTTTCACGTGAAACCGATCGACCCGCGTCTGCTCCGGTACGCCCGGGCCACCCGTCTGTTCCTTGCGGCGGTGGTGGCTCTGGGGGTCATCGGGGCGGCGCTGGTCGTCGCCCAGGCGATGCTCATCGCCGAGGTGGTGGTGGGCGCCTTCCAGCGGGAGCTGGACGCCGGCGGGCTCGGCACGCCCCTGGTCCTGCTGGCGGTCGTGGCGGTCGGGCGGGGCCTGGTGTCATGGCTGACCGAGCTGGCCGCCCACCGGGCGAGCGCCGCGGTCAAATCGGAGCTGCGCGGCCGGCTGCTGGAGCGGGCGGCCACGCTGGGGCCGGGGTGGCTGAGCGGGCAGAGGACCGGCTCACTGGTGGCACTGGCCACGCGCGGTGTGGACGCCCTGGACGACTACTTCTCGCGCTACCTGCCGCAGCTTGGGCTGGCGGTGGTGGTGCCGGTGGCGGTCCTGGCGCGGATCGTCACCGAGGACTGGGTGTCGGCGGCGATCATCGTCGGGACCCTGCCGCTGATCCCCGTCTTCATGGTCCTCATCGGATGGGCCACCCAGTCCCGGATGGACCGGCAGTGGACGCTGCTGTCCCGGCTGTCGGGGCACTTCCTGGACGTGGTGGCGGGGCTGCCGACGCTGAAGGTGTTCGGGAGGGCCAAGGCGCAGGCGCAGTCGATCCGGGCGATCACGTCCGAGTACCGGCAGGCCACGCTGCGGACGCTGCGGATCGCGTTCCTGTCGTCGTTCGCCCTGGAGCTGCTGTCCACCCTGTCGGTGGCCCTGGTGGCGGTCGGCGTCGGCATGCGTCTGGTGCACGGGGACCTGGACCTGTACACGGGCCTGGTGATCCTGATCCTGGCGCCGGAGGCGTACCTGCCGTTGCGGCAGGTCGGCGCCCAGTACCACGCGGCGGCGGAGGGGCTGTCGGCCGCCGAGGAAATCTTCGCCGTCCTGGAGACGCCGGTCCGGGCCGGCGGTGGGGGCGCGGTGCCCGGCTCGGTGCGGCTGGAGCTGGAGAACGTCACCGTGCGGCACGCGGGCCGTACGGAGCCGTCGCTGCGCGGCGCCTCGCTGGTCGTCGAACCGGGCGAGACGGTGGCCCTGGTCGGGCCGAGCGGGGTCGGCAAGTCGACGCTGCTCGACGTGGTGCTCGGGTTCGCGGAGCCCGCCGAGGACGAGGGCGCGGTACGTGTCGGCGGCGTCGACGTGCGGTCGGTGGACCTGGAGCGGTGGCGGGAACGGATCGCGTGGGTGCCGCAGCGGCCGTACCTGTTCGCGGGGACCATCGCGGAGAACGTACGTCTCGCCCGGCCGGACGCCGACGACGAGGCGGTCGCCCGGGCGTTGCGGGACGCGGGCGCGACCGCGTTCGTGGCCGCCCTGCCGGCGGGCGCGGCCACGGAGATCGGCGAGGACGGGGCGGGCCTGTCGGCGGGCCAGCGGCAACGCCTCGCCCTGGCGCGGGCGTTCCTGGCCGACCGGCCGCTGCTGCTGCTGGACGAGCCGACGGCGGCGCTCGACGGCGCCACGGAGGCGGCCGTGGTGGACGCGGTACGCCGCCTCGCGGCGGGGCGCACCGTGCTCCTCGTCGTCCACCGCCCGGCGCTCCTGGCCGTGGCCGACCGGGTCGTCACGCTGGGCGAGGCGGCTTCCGGGGGGACGTCCGCCGTGGAAGCGGCCGCACCACGCGGGCTCGACGCGCTCGACGCGGCGTTCGGGCTCGTCGGCGGGCGTCAGGACACCATGGGATCCGCGGTCGCCGACGCCGGCGCCGACGCGCAGGCCGACGCCGACGCGCTGGCCGACGCCGCGGCCAAGGCGGCCGGAGCAGGAGCCGGAGCCCGAGCCGGAGGCGGGCCCGCGGTCGCGGGGGCCCCGGACGCCGGGCCCGCGAACGCCGGGCCCGCGAACGCCCGGCGCGGCGGCGGGGTGCTCGCGCGGGTGCGCGGGACGGCCGGGGAGCTGCGCGGGCGCCTGGCCCTGGCGCTGCTGCTGGGCAGCCTCGCCCTGGGGTCGGCCGTGGGGCTCATGGCCGTGTCCGGCTGGCTGATCTCGCGGGCCTCGGAGCAGCCGCCCGTGCTGTACCTGATGGTGGCGGTGACGGCGACCCGCGCGTTCGGCATCGGGCGGGCGGTGTTCCGGTACGCCGAGCGGCTCGTGTCGCACGACACCGTGCTGCGGATGCTCGCCGAACTGCGGGTGGCCGTCTACCGGCGGCTGGAGCGGATCACGCCGGCCGGGTTGCGCACGGTGCGCAGGGGCGACCTGCTGTCGCGGCTCGTGTCCGATATGGACGCGCTCCAGGACTACTGGCTGCGGTGGCTGCTGCCCGCGGGGGCCGCCGCCGTCGTCGGAGCCGGGGCCGTCGGGTTCACCGCGTGGCTGCTGCCCGGCGCGGGGGCGGTCCTCGCGGTGGGCCTCCTCCTCGCGGGGATCGCCGTGCCGCTGCTCACCGGCGCCGTCGCCCGCCGCGCCGAGCACCGGCTCGCCCCGGCACGCGGGGTGCTGGCGGCCCGGGTCGTGGACCTGCTGCGCGGCTGCGCCGAGCTGACGGTGGCCGGCGGCCTGCCGGGGCGGGTCGCCCGCGCCCGCGAGGCGGACCGCGCGCTCACCCGGATCGCCACCCGGCAGGCCACCGCCACCGCCCTGGGCGGCGGGCTCTCGGCGCTGGTGACCGGCCTGACCGTGGCGGCGGCCGCACTCGTGGGCGTGCGGGCGGTGCACGACGGGCGCCTCGACGGCGTGACGCTGGCGGTGGTCGTCCTGACCCCGCTGGCCGCGTTCGAGGCGGTCATCGGTCTCCCCCTGGCCGTGCAGTACCGCCAGCGGGTCCGGCGGAGCGCGGAGCGGGTGTACGAGGTGCTCGACGCGCCCGTCCCCGTACACGAGCCGGCCGAGCCGCTGCCGGCGCCGGACGACCCCTTCCCGCTGGAGCTGCGCGGCCTCACCGCCCGGTACGCGGGCCAGGAGCGGGACGCCCTGGCCGGGTTCGACCTGCGGCTGGAGGCCGGCCGGCGGGTCGCCGTGGTGGGCGCGTCCGGGTCCGGCAAGACGACGCTCGCCCAGGTGCTGCTGCGCTTCCTGGACGCCCGGGACGGCACGTACCGGATGGGCGGGTTGGACGCGACCGCGCTCGACGGCGACGAGGTGCGCCGCCTGGTCGGACTGTGCGCCCAGGACGCGCACACCTTCGACAGCTCCTTGCGCGAGAACCTCCGGCTGGCCCGCCCGGGCGCGGGCGACGACGCCTTGCGCGCGGCGCTGGACCGGGCCCGTCTGCTGGACTGGGTGGACGGGCTGCCCGACGGCCTCGACACGCTCGTCGGCGAACACGGCGCCCGGCTCTCCGGCGGCCAGCGACAGCGGCTGGCGCTCGCCCGCGCGCTCCTCGCGGACTTCCCCGTCCTCGTGCTGGACGAGCCCGCCGAGCACCTGGACCTCGCCACGGCGGACGCGCTCACCGACGACCTGCTGCGGGTGACCGAGGGGCGCACCACCGTGCTGATCACCCACCGGCTGCACGGCCTCGACGCGGTCGACGAAGTCGTCGTCCTGGAGGAGGGGCGCACCGTGCAGCGCGGCCCGTACGCCGCGCTGGCCGCCTCCGACGGCCCGTTGCGCCGGATGCTGGAGCGGGAGCGGGCGGCCGACCGGCTGGTGCGCACGGGCGCCTGAGCCTTCCGGGCGCGGGCCTTCCGGGTGGGGGCGTAGGCCGGTCGGCGGAACCGGGATGGGCCGGTCGGCGGTACGACACCGCTGAGTGCCGGACATCGGGCGCGCCCGGCGCGACCATCCCAGGATGTTCCTCGTGGCGCTGGCCGTCCTGCTTGCCCTGCTTCCCCGGCCCGCGGCCGCCGCCGGGCCGGCCGCCGACGGGCCCGGCGGTGTCGCGGCCGACGTGGCGCGGCTCTTCGACGAGGCCGCGCGGGCCACGGAGGCGTACGAGCAGGGCCGGCGGGCCTCGGACGCGCAGCGCGCCCTGGCCGGGCGGCTCCAGGGGGAGCTGGTCCGCAAGCGGCGCGAGCTCGCGGTGCTCAACGACCGCATGGGTGAGATCGCCCGCGCCCAGTACCGGGGCGGCGGCTCCGCGGGCCTGACCGCGCGGCTGCTGCTGGGCGACGACGCCGACGAGGTGATGCGTGCGGAGCGGCTGGCCCGCCAGGCGGACCGGGTGGTCAACCGTCTGATGGCGCGCACCAGGGCGGCGGAGCGGCGGCTCGCGCTGGCCGAGGGGTCGGCCCGCGCGGCCTGGCACGACCTGGACGTCCGCCGCCGGCGGCTGGCCGCGGTCCGGCGGGGCATCGAGGCCCGGCTGGAGCGGGCCCAGTGGCGGCTCCAGGCGGAGGCGGAGCGGCGGGTGGCGTCGGGGCGGTGCGGGGGCGCCGGGCCGGGCGCGGGCCCCGGGGCTCCCGTGGGCCCCCTGCCTCCCGTGGGCCCCCTGCCTCCCGTGGGCCCCCTGCCTCCCGTGGGCCCCCTGCCTCCCGTGGGCCCCGTGGGTCCGGCGGGTCCGGTGGCGCCGGGTGCGGCTGCCGGTGCCGCTGCCCGTACGGGAGCCCGGGCGGCGGGGGCCGGGCGGGCGTGGGTGGCGCCCGTGGAGGGCTACGCCCTGTCCGCGGGGTTCCACCGGGCCGGCGCGCACTGGGCGCACCGGCACACGGGGCAGGACTTCGCGGTGCCCCTCGGCACCCCCGTGCGGTCGGTCGGCGCCGGGCGGGTGCGGTCGGTGTCCTGCGGCGGCGCGTTCGGGATCGAGGTGGTCGTACGGCACGCGGGCGGCTGGTACTCGCAGTACGCCCACCTCGCCGCGCCCGTGGTGTCCCCCGGGCAGCCGGTCGCGGCCGGCCAGGTCGTCGGGCGGTCCGGCAACACCGGCAATTCGACGGGACCGCATCTGCACTTCGAGGTGCGGCTCACCCCGTACATGGGCTCGGCGGTGGACCCGGTGCGCTGGCTGGGCGAGCACGGGGTCCGGCTGGGCGGGGGCGGGGCCGGGTGAGCGCCGCCGTCAGTGGGCCGCGCCGAGGATGTCCTCGATGATCCGGGCGACGCCGTCGTCGTTGTTGGCGACGGTCCGGCCGGAAGCGGCGGCGACCACGTCCGGGTGCGCGTTGCCCATCGCGTACGACCGGCCGGCCCAGGACAGCATCTCGATGTCGTTCGGCATGTCCCCGAACGCCACCACCTCGTCGGCGGAGATGCCGCGCTCGGCGCAGCACAGGGCCAGGGTGCTCGCCTTGGAGACGCCCAGGCCGCTGATCTCCAGCAGCGCGCTCGGGCTGGACCGGGTGATGCTGGTGCGGTCGCCGGCGGCCGTGCGCGCCAGCGCGAGGAAGCCGTCCGGGGTCAGGTCGGGGTGGTGGGCGAGCAGCTTGAGCATGGGCGCGCCGGTTCCGGGCTCCTCCTCGTGCAGCAGCTTCTCGGCGGGGGCGACGGTGGCGGACGGGTCGGGCCAGAAGGGCGGGTAGTCCGGTTCGTAGTGGAAGCCGGTGGTGAACTCGGTCGCGAACGCGGTGCCGGGCGCCTCCCGGCGGAGGGTGTGTACGACGTCGAGGGCGGTCTCCCGCTCCAGCGGCCGGACCTCCAGCAGCCTGCCCCCGGAGTGCAGGTCCACGACGGCCGCCCCGTTGGCGCAGATCGCCAGGCCGTGGCCGTGCACGTGGTCGCTGACGACCCCCATCCAGCGGGCCGGGCGGCCGGTGACGAAGAAGACCTCGATGCCGGCCTCCTCGGCCGCGGCGAGCGCCGAGACCGTCCGCTCGGACACCGATTTGTCGTCGCGCAGGAGCGTGCCGTCCAGATCGGTGGCGATGAGCCGGGGACGTCGCTGTGCCGTGGGCCGGGTACGGGGAGGGGTCGCTGAGGTCACGCGCCCATTCTCCCGTACGGGGGTGCACGGGCGTGCGGATAGCCGCACATCTGAGCCGTGCGGGGTTCGCCGAGGGGGCACCGTAGGCTCGTTCCATGCGTTTGAGCACCGTGATCCTCCCTTCCCGCCGCTGGCACGACGGCGGCCGCGACGCGTGGCTTCGCGCCGAGCGGCTCGGCTTCCACACCGCGTACACCTATGACCACCTGTCGTGGCGGGTGCCGTTCCGGGACGGTCCCTGGTTCGGCGCGATCCCGACGCTGACCGCGGCGGCCGCGGCGACGGAGCGGATGCGGCTCGGCACCCTGGTGACCTCGCCGAACTTCCGGCACCCGGTGACGCTCGCCAAGGAGCTGATCTCGCTGGACGACATCTCCGGCGGGCGGATCACGCTGGGCATCGGGGCGGGGGGCAACGGCTTCGACGCGACGGCGCTGGGGCAGGAGGCGTGGACGCCGCGGGAGCGGGCGGACCGGTTCGCGGAGTTCGTGGCGCTGCTGGACCGGCTGCTGACCGAGGGGACGGTGACCCACGAGGGAACCTTCTACTCGGCGGGCGAGGCCCAGAACGTCCCCGGGTGCGTGCAGCGGCCGCGGCTGCCGTTCGCCGTCGCCGCCACCGGCCCGCGGGGGCTGAAGCTGGCCGCGCGGCACGGACAGGCGTGGGTGACCACCGGGGACCCGAAGCTGTTCGAGTCGGGGACGCCGGAGCAGTCGCGCGAGGCGCTGGCGGCGCAGATGGACAAGCTCGGCAAGGCGTGCGCGGACATCGGGCGGGACGGCGCGGAGCTGGAGAAGGTCCTGCTGACGGGGTTCACGCCCGACCGGCCGCTGGAGTCCCTCGACGCCTTCGTCGACTTCGCGGGCCGCCACTTCGAGCTGGGCTTCACCGAGATCGTGGTCCACACGCCGATCGCGGACACGATGTTCGCCGCCGACGAGGCCGTCTTCGAGCGGATCGCGACGGAGGCCCTGGCGCAGCTGGGCGGACGGGGCCGCTGAGGTCAGCCGGGGAAGCGGAGGTAGGCGGGCGGTACGGCGTCGGTCAGCCACACGCCGTTGGCGCTGACGCGGAAGACGTGGCCGTCGCGGTGCATGGCCGCGGCGTCCACGGACAGCACGACGGGCCGCCCCCGCCGGGCGCCGACCCGGGTGGCGGTCTCGCGGTCGGGTGAGAGGTGGACGTGGTGGCGGGCCATCGGGCGCAGGCCCTCGGTCCGGATCGCGTCCAGGTTCCGGGCGACGGTGCCGTGGTACAGGTGCGCGGGCGGGGTGGCGGCCGGCAGGTCCAGGTCGACGCCGACGGTGTGGCCCTGGTTGGCGCGGATCCGGTCGCCGTCGATCGTGAAGCGCCGCTTGTCGTTGACGGCGACGACGTGCTCCAGCTCGGCGCGGGTGATCCGGACGCCGTGCCGGGCGGCCGCCCGCAGGAGGTCGTCGACGGCGACCCAGCCGTTCGGGTCGAGGACGAGCCCGATCCGCTCGGGCTGGTGGCGCAGGTGCTTCGCGAGGTACTTCGACACCTTCACCGTGCGTCGGTCGTCCATGCCGGTCGTGCTCTCCTCGGTGTCCACCCGGTCAGCGTGTCAGGCATCACGGTGTCATGACCACAGAAATTTCGCTTCGTAGGTTTGGTCCACAAACAACTCGCGTTATCCACAGGCAATTTGACGATTCTGTGGACAACTTCCCGAGAATTTCAGCCCTTTTGAGTAACATCGGCTGATTCTCGGTGACTTGCGGCAAGTGCGTCCATCGCCCGTGCCTGGAGCTCCCGTTCGGTCGCGGCGGTGATGAACGCGGCCGCGTTCTCCTCGCCAACGAGCCGGTGGACAGCGCGGATCATGGCGGCGGGCAGCGCCACCTGCCGGTCCGGATCGTCCGTGGCCGGCGGCCCCTCGGGCGACAGGTGCCGCTGGAGGTGCCGGGTCGCGAACACGCGCATGGCGCGGGCCAGTTCGGCGTCCACCGACTGCTGGGCGAGCGGCCGCAGCCGCCGCACCAGGGCCGCCGCCTCCGACGCCTCGGCGTCCGAGGGCGGCCGGTGGTCGAGGTACCGGGCGAAGACGTGCTCCGTGGTGAACTCCAGGAAACGGTGGGCGATGTGCTCCACCTGCCCCCGAAGTTCCCTCAGGTGCCCGGCGATCGCCATCAGCGGCACTCCGGCCGCGTACAACTCGGCGGCCACGGCCAGCTCTTGCGGGCTCGGCACCAGGAACTCGTCGTCCCGGCCCGGGATCCGCTCCAGCACCCCCAGCTCCACCGCCTCCCGCACCGCCCGTTCGTCCGGTGTCCCACCGAAGGCGGCGTCCAGCTCCGCCCGGGTGATCCGGTCGGCCTCCTCGTCGGTCCAGGGGCCGTGCACCTCGGCGACGAGGCCCAGGACACCGCCCAGGCCCCGGCCCGCGTCCCAGGCCTCCAGGAGCTCCTTGATCGAGGCCAGGGTGTACCCGCGCTCCAGCAGGTCGGCGATCTGCCGCAGCCGCGCCAGATGGGCCTCGCCGTACACGTTGGACCGGCCGCGCCGCTCCGGCTTCGGCAGCAGCCCCCGGTCCTGGTAGGCGCGGATGGTCCGGACCGTGGCGCCGCTGTGGTGCGCCAGGTCCTCGATCCGGTACTCGGCCGCCGGTGCCCGTCCCGTCCGCTCGTCCACGCCCGCTCCTCACCACCCCGTGCCGTGCTGCGAGGGATCGTACGGCCGGCGCCCGAGTCGCGCGGCGGTCACAGCCGGGGCTCCAGCCGGGCGAGGGCCCGCAGCGCCTTCGGCGCCAGCCGGGCCAGCAGCCGGGCGCCACGGGCCTCCGGGGTCACCGGCACCACCGCCTCGTTGCGCACGACCGCCCGGAGGATCGCGTCGGCCACCTTCTCCGGCGGGTAGTTGCGCAGGCCGTACAGCCGGGCGGTCCTCTTCCGCCGGCGCTCCTCCTCCTCGGCGGACACCCCGACGAAGCGGGCGGTGGCGGTGATTCCGGTGTTCACGATGCCAGGGCAGACGGCGGTCACGCCGATGCCCCGGCCGGCCAGTTCGGCCCGCAGGCATTCGCTGAGCATGAGCACCGCCGCCTTGGACGTGCTGTACGCGGGCAGCGCGCGGGACGGCTGGAACGCCGCGGCGGAGGCGGTGTTCACGATGTGGCCGCCCTGACCGCGCTCGGCCATCCGGCGGCCGAAGATCCGGCACCCGTGGATGACGCCCCACAGGTTGACGTCCAGGACCTTCCGCCAGTCCTCGCCGGTGGTGTCGAGGAAGGGCCCGGACAGGCCGATGCCGGCGTTGTTCACCAGCACGTCCACCGGCCCGTACTCACCGGTGACCTTGTCGGCGAGCTTCTCCATGGCCTGCTCGTCGCTGACGTCCACCGCCTCGCCCCAGGCGTCCGGCGCGCCGATCAGGCGGGCCATGCCGGCGGTGCGCGCGGCACCCTCCGCGTCCCGGTCCACCGCCACCACCCGCGCGCCCGCCTCGGCGAACGCGAAGGCCGGGGCCCGCCCGATGCCACTGGCCGCGCCCGTGACCAGGACGAGCTGTCCGCCGAACCGGTCCGCGTACCGCCGGCCGGACGCGACCGGCTCCGGCAGCCCGCCGCCCTGGTCCTCGTGCGCCGTCACGAACTCGGTGATCCACGCGGCGAGCCGGTCCGGCCGGGTGCGCGGCACCCAGTGCCGGGCCGGCAGCGTGCGGCGCACCACCCGCGGTGCCCAGGTGGCCAGGTCGTCGTAGAGCCGCTCCGACAGGAAGACGTCACCGGTGGGCGTGATGAGCTGTACGGGCGCGTGGGCGTACGCGTCCGGGCGCGGACGCCGCAGCCTGGCCCGGACGTTGTCGCGGTAGAGCCAGGCGCCGTGCGCCGCGTCCGTGGGCAGCGACGGGGTCGGGTAGCCGTCGGCCGGCACCTTCTCGACGCGCCGCATCAGCCCCGGCCACCGCTTGCCGAGCGGCCCGCGCCAGGCCAGCTCGGGCAGCACGGGCGTGTGCAGGAGGTACACGTACCAGGACCGCGCGCCCTGGCCGAGGAGCTGGCCGACCCGGCGCGGGGTGGGGCGGGTCACGCGCCGCTTGATCCAGTGGCCGAAGTGGTCCAGGGACGGGCCGGAGATCGAGGTGAAGGAGGCGATCCGCCCCTCGGTGCCCCCGACCGTGACGAACTCCCACCCCTGCACCGAGCCCCAGTCGTGCCCGACCAGGTGCACCGGCGCACCGGGGCTGACCGCGTCCACCACGGCCAGGAAGTCGTCCGTGAGCTTCTCCAGCGTGAACCCGCCGCGCAGCGGCCGGGGGGCCGTCGACCGGCCGTGCCCGCGCACGTCGTACAGCACCACGTGGAAACGCTCGGCGAGCCGCCCGGCGACCGCGGACCACACCTCCTTGGAGTCCGGGTAGCCGTGCACGAGCACGACCGTGGGCCGCTCCGGGTCGCCCAGCTCGGCGACGCACAACTCGACACCGCCCGTGCGGATCCGTCGCTCCCGCGCGTCCCGCAGCTCGTCCGCCACCATCAGACCGCCTCCCAGCGCCGCACGTGCGGCAGATCGTCGTCCGGCCGGAACGCGCTCCGCTCGGGATCCCTGGAGTCCGTGGCCACCATGAAGAACCGGAGCGGGGCCCGGAAGTCCACGAACGCCGTGTCCCGTCCGGTCGCCGAAGTCACCACCGAGGCCATGCCACCCGCCCGTCCAGGCCGTCGAGCCGTCCTCGTAACGTGCCACTGATGAATGTGACAATGCCCGGCGGCTGCGTCAAGGGCCGTGCCGAGCCTGGGGAAAACCCCGCCCCCGGTGCCATGCCCCTACGGGCCCGTACGCCTTGAGTCGGACACCGATCCAGCCGTCAGGTCTGACGCCCGGTGTGGCGTGCGCCACTACCGTCGTAGCGTGACTGTGATCGCGACCGAAAGCCTCAGCAAGCGGTTCCCCCGGGTGACCGCTCTCGACCGGCTCTCCCTGGACATCGGGCCCGGTGTGACCGGACTTGTGGGTGCCAACGGAGCCGGCAAGTCCACCATGATCAAAATCCTGCTCGGGCTGTCCCCCGCCACCGAGGGCCGGGCCGAGGTGCTCGGCCTCGACGTCGCCACCAGCGGCGCCGCCATCCGCGAGCGGGTCGGCTACATGCCGGAGCACGACTGCCTGCCGCCCGACGTCTCGGCCACCGAGTTCGTCGTCCACATGGCGCGCATGTCCGGTCTGCCGCCCACCGCCGCGCGGGAGCGCACCGCCGACACCCTGCGCCACGTCGGCCTGTACGAGGAGCGCTACCGTCCCATCGGCGGCTACTCGACCGGCATGAAGCAGCGGGTGAAGCTCGCCCAGGCGCTGGTGCACGACCCGCAGCTCGTGCTGCTCGACGAGCCGACCAACGGCCTCGACCCCGTCGGCCGCGACGAGATGCTCGGCCTGATCCGCCGGGTGTACACGGACTTCGGCATCTCGGTCCTGGTCACCTCCCACCTGCTGGGCGAGCTCGAACGCACCTGTGACCACGTCGTCGTCATCGACGGCGGCAAGCTGCTGCGCTCCAGTTCCACCAGCGACTTCACCCAGGTCACCGCGACCCTCGCCGTCGAGGTCACCGACACCGACACCCACCCCGACGGCACGGCCGCCCTCCGCGAGGCCCTCACGGCCGCCGGAATCACCCTCCACGGGACACCCGAGGGAACGGCGGACGGCCTGCCCGGCGCGGGCCACATCCTGCTGCTGGAGGCGACCGGCGAGGAGACGTACGACCTCGTGCGCGACACCGTCGCCGAGCTCGGTCTCGGCCTCGTACGGATGGAACAGCGCCGCCACCACATCGCCGAGGTCTTCCGGCCGGGGCCGGACGCGGCCGCCACCCACCCGCAGGAGGTCCAGGAGGTGAAGGCCCGATGAGCACCCCCGCCCCCCAGGCCGAGACCCGTATCCACAACATCGGCTACCGGGACTACGACGGCCCCCGCCTCGGCCGCGCCTACGCGCGCCGCTCGCTGTTCTCGCAGTCGCTGCGCGGCGCGTACGGACTGGGCCGCAGCGCCAAGTCCAAGGTGCTGCCGATGATCCTCTTCGCGGTGATGTGCGTCCCCGCGCTGATCGTCGTCGCGGTCGCGGTGGCCACCAAACTGAAGGACCTGCCGCTGGACTACACGCGGTACGCGATCTTCACCCAGGCGGTCATCGGACTGTACCTGGCCGCCCAGGCCCCCCAGTCGGTCTCGCGCGACCTGCGCTTCAAGACCGTGCCGCTGTACTTCTCCCGCCCCATCGAGCGCGTCGACTACGTCCTGGCCAAGTACGGCGCCATGGCGTCGGCGCTGTTCATCCTGACCGCCTCCCCGCTGCTCATCCTCTACATCGGGTCGCTGCTCGCGAAGATGGACTTCGCCCACCAGACGGCGGGCTTCGCCCAGGGACTGGTCTCCGTGGCCCTGCTCTCGCTGCTGTTCGGCGGCATCGGCCTGGTGCTGGCCGCGCTGACCCCCCGCCGGGGCTTCGGCGTCGCCGCGGTCATCGCCGCCCTCACCATCTCGTACGGGGCCGTGTCCACCCTCCAGGCCATCGCCTGGAGCACCGACTCCCTGGGCGCGGTGAAGTGGCTCGGCCTGTTCTCGCCCATCACGCTCGTCGACGGCGTGCAGACCGCCTTCCTGGGCGCCACGTCCTCCTTCCCCGCCGAGGCGGGGCCCGGCGCCGGGGTGGGCGTGGTCTACCTGCTGACCGCCCTCGCCCTCATCGCGGGCTCCTACGCCGTCCTGCTGCGCCGCTACCGGAAGGTCGGACTGTGACCACCATCGACATCGACCACGTCTCACGGTGGTTCGGGAACGTCGTGGCCGTCAACGACGTCACCATGACCATCGGCCCCGGAGTGACCGGGCTGCTCGGCCCCAACGGCGCCGGGAAGTCCACCCTGATCAACATGATGGGCGGCTTCCTCGCCCCCTCCACCGGATCGGTGACCCTCGACGGGCAGCAGATCTGGCGCAACGAGTCCGTCTACCGCAGCATCGGGGTCGTGCCCGAGCGCGAGGCGATGTACGACTTCCTCACCGGCCGTGAATTCGTGGTCGCCAACGCCGAGTTGCACGGCCTCGGTGCCACGGAGGCGCAGCGGGCGCTCGCCACGGTGGAGATGGAGTACGCGCAGGACCGCAAGATCGGCACGTACAGCAAGGGCATGCGGCAGCGCGTGAAGATGGCCTCCGCCCTCGTCCACGAGCCGTCCGTGCTGCTGCTGGACGAGCCGTTCAACGGCATGGACCCGCGCCAGCGCATGCAGTTGATGGACCTGCTGCGGCGGATGGGCGCGGAGGGCCGCACGGTCCTGTTCTCGTCGCACATCCTGGAGGAGGTGGAGCAACTCGCCTCCCACATCGAGGTGATCGTCGCCGGGCGCCACGCGGCCAGCGGCGACTTCCGCCGGATCCGCCGGCTGATGACCGACCGGCCGCACCGCTACCTCGTACGGTCCAGCGACGACCGGGCCCTGGCGGCCGCGCTGATCGCCGACCCGTCGACGGCCGGCATCGAGGTGGACGTGACGGAGGGCGCGCTGCGCGTCCAGGCGGTGGACTTCGCGCGCTTCACCGAACTGCTCCCGCGGGTCGCCCGCGCGCACTCCATCCGGCTGCTGACGGTCTCGCCCTCGGACGAGTCACTGGAATCGGTCTTCTCGTACCTCGTCACGGCCTGAAGGGAGCCTCACGACCATGTACAACCCCACCGTCGCCCGGCTCACGTACCGGGCCCTGCTCGGCCGCCGCCGGGCCGCGATCCTCTTCGTCCTGCCCGGTCTGCTGCTGCTCATCGCGGCCGCCGTCCGGGCCTTCAACGGCGCCGACGACCAGGTCGCCGCCGACGTCCTCGGCGGGTTCGCGCTCGCCACCATGGTGCCGCTGATCGGTGTCATCGCCGGGACCGGCGCGATCGGGCCGGAGATCGACGACGGCTCGATCGTCTACCTGCTCGCCAAGCCGGTGAAGCGGCCGACGATCATCTTCACCAAGCTGATCGTCGCCATCGCCGTGACCATGGTCTTCTCGGCCGTCCCCACCTTCCTCGCGGGGATGATCCTCAACGGCAACGGGCAGCAGGTGGCCGTGGCGTACACGGTCGCCGCGCTCGTCGCCTCGATCGCGTACAGCGCGCTCTTCCTGCTGCTCGGCACGGTCAGCCGCCACGCGGTCGTCATCGGGCTCGTGTACGCCCTGGTGTGGGAGGCCCTGTTCGGCACCCTCATCGAGGGCGCCAAGACCCTCAGCGTCCAGCAGTGGGCGCTGGCCGTCGCCGAGAAGGTCACCGGTGACGGGCTGGTCGCCTCCGACGTGGGCCTGCCGGTGGCGGTGGCGCTGCTGGCGGCGGTGACGGTGGCCGCGACCTGGTACGCCGGGCAGAAGCTGCGGACGCTGACGCTGGCGGGTGACGAGTAGGCCGGCGCCGTACCCCCACTCCCCGTGGGAAGGGCCCTCCACGCGCGCGTGGAGGGCCCTTCGCCGTCCCTCACACCGTTTTGACGGTCCGGTCGGCACACTTGGCGTACGGAGGAGGCACCCATGCCCGATGAGCACGAGCCCCGGGACGACTGGGACGACATCGAACTGGACACCGACTTCATCCGCTCCGCCGGGACCACCGAGCCGTCCGCCCGGGCCCGGATGCTCGCCGCGCGCTGGCGCGGCCGGCCGCCCGAACCGCAGCCCTGGCGCGCCGACGAGCCCCCGGCGGGCTGGTTCTTCGGCCGGACCCGCCGCCGCGAACGGCGCCGCCAGCGCAAGGACCGCGACCAGGGTGGCCAGGGCGGCTAGGGGGTGTCTCGCCGAGGGTGCGGGCACCCGGCGGGCCGTGCGCGCGCCCGGCGCCGCGGTCACACCTTCCGGTCGCGGGTCACACCTTCCGGTCACGCGCCGCGAACAGCCCCGTCACCAGGGCCGCCACGCACACGCACAGCACCAGGGCGATCGGCACCGTCCAGCCGCCCGTCGCCTCGTGGACCGCGCCCGCCGCCAGCGGACCGGCGGCCGCCAGCAGGTAGCCGACCGTCTGCGCCATCCCCGACAGCCGCGCCGCGGTCACCGCGTCCCCGCTGCGCAGCACGATCAGCGTCAGCGCCAGGCCCACCGCGCCGCCCTGGCCGACGCCGAGCACCGCCGCCCACAGCCACGCCCCCGAGACGGGGGCGACCATCAGCCCCACGTACCCGGCCGCGACCAGCGACGTCACCAGCGCGACCAGTGGCCGCTGGGAGCGCATCCGGCCGGCCATCAGCGGCACCAGGAACGCGCCCGCGACCTGGATGAGGTTGTTGAACGCGAAGACGACACCGGCGGTCGAGCGGCTCATGCCCTGGTCGGTGAAGATCGTCGGCATCCAGGCGATCAGGACGTACGACCACAGCGACTGGAGGCCCATGAAGAGGGTGACCTGCCAGGCCAGCGCCGAACGCCACACACTCCGCCGGGCGGTGTCCGGGGCAGGGCCCGCTGAGGCGGCCCCCCGCCCCTCACGCCCCGTCCACCCCGTCCACCCCGTCCGCCCCCGGACGATCAGCACCTGCGGCAGCCACGCCACCGCCGCCACCACCGCGAGCAGGGACCAGAACGCCAGCGACGCCTGCCAACTCCCCCCGAACGCCTTCTCCAGCGGCACGGACGCGGCCGCCACCACCGTCGCGCCCGCGATCATCGCGCCGGTGTAGACGGACGTCATGGACGCGGCCCGGTCGGGGAAGTCCCGCTTGATCAGCCCGGGCATCAGCACGTTGAGCAGCGCGATGGCCGTGCCCACCAGGACACCGCCGCCGTACAGCGCGTACACGGACGGCAGGACGCGTACGAGGATGCCGGCGCCCAGCAGCAACAGCGCACCGAACAGCACCGGTTCGGTTCCGAGCCGCCGCGCGAGCGGGGGCGCCACCAGCGCGCCCAGGCCGAGGAACAGCACCGGCACCGAGGTGACCAGGGAGCTCGCGGTGGACGACAGCCCGAAGCCCGCGCTGATCTCGCCGACCAGCGGGGACACGCTCGCCAGCGCCGCCCGCATGTTCAGCGAGGCCAGCACGATCCCGGCCATCAGGAGCGCCGGGTGGGCGAGCAACGCCCGCCGGGCGGCGGCCCCTCGGGGCGAGGGCGGCCGGGCACCGGCCTCCGCGTCGAGGAGCAGCGGGCCGGGTTCCGGACGTGCCACGTTCACAGCACCTTTCACGACGACGACGGATCTTGTGGGGGAGGTTCAGCGGGTGGCGACGATCGCCCTGACCGTCTCCAGCGGTACGCGCAGCAGCTCACGCACCGCCGCCCCCGCCGCGTCGGGGTCGCCCGCCTCGATCGCCGTGACCAGCGCCTCGTGCGCGTCCAGGTCGATCGCGGGCATCTCGTGGTCGCCGAGCGACTCGACGAGGCTCTCGTGCACCTGCGCGGAGAAGAACCGGTACACCCCGGTGAAGGCGGCGTTGTGGGTGGCCTCGACCACGGCCCGGTGGAAGGCCAGGTCGGCGTCCGCGTCCCGGTCGCCCTCCTCGCGCAGCGTCGTCAGGGCGGCGCGCAGCCGGAGCAGGTCGTGGGTGTCGCGCCGGGCGGCGGCGAGACGGGCCGCCTCGGTCTCCAGGGCGATCCGCAGCTCCAGGACGTCCAGGGCGCCGGCGGCCCGGACGGTGCGCAGCACGGCGGCGGGGTCGGCCGTGGAGCGTACGAAGGTGCCGTTGCCCTGCCGGGACTCCAGCAGGCCGGCGTGGACGAGGACGCGGACGGCCTCACGGACCGTGTTGCGGCCGACGCCGAGCTGCTCGGCGAGGTCGTGCTCGGTGGGGATGCGGTCGCCGACGGCCCATTCGCCGTCCGTGAGCTGGGCGCGGAGCTGCTCGACGACGGTGTCCACGAGGGAGGTCCGGCCCGCTGCCTTCAGCGCCATCGGTCACTGCTCCATTCCGCCTATTCGCCCGGTTGCCCAGTCATCCTACAACTTGCGGCCAGGATTACTGTGGGCTCAGCCGCACTCACTCACACCCTGGGGAGCAAGCCATGTCAGACCGCTTCGACGTCGTCGTACTCGGAGCAGGCCCCGGCGGATACGTCGCCGCCATCCGCGCCGCCCAGTTGGGCAAGCGCGTCGCGGTGGTCGAGGAGAAGTACTGGGGCGGTGTCTGCCTGAACGTCGGCTGCATCCCCACCAAGGCACTGCTGCGCAACGCGGAGCTGGCCCACCTCTTCACGCACGAGGCGAAGACGTACGGCATCAAGGTCGACGGCCAGGTCTCCTTCGACTACGGCGAGGCCTTCCGCCGCAGCCGCACGGTCGCGGACGGCCGCGTCAAGGGCGTCCACTTCCTGATGAAGAAGAACAAGATCACCGAGTTCACCGGTCGCGGCACCTTCCTGGACGCCAACACCCTCCAGGTCGCGCTGTCCGACGGCGGCTCGACCACCATCTCGTTCGACAACTGCATCATCGCCACCGGTGCCACGCCGCGCCTGCTCCCGGGCACGCGGCGCAGCGAGCGCGTGGTCACGTACGAGGAGCAGATCCTCGCCGGTGAGCTGCCGCACTCGATCGTGATCGCCGGCGCCGGCGCGATCGGCATCGAGTTCGCGTACGTCCTGCACAACTACGGCGTGAAGGTCACGATCGTCGAGTTCCTCGACCGGATCGCGCCGCTGGAGGACAAGGACGTCTCGGCGGAGCTGGCGAAGCAGTACCGCAAGCTCGGGATCGACGTGCTGACCTCGACCCGGGTGGAGTCGATCGACGAGTCCGGGCCGCAGGTGCGGGTCACCGTGACCGGCAAGGACGGCAAGCAGCAGGTGCTGGAGGCCGACAAGGTGCTCCAGGCGATCGGCTTCGCGCCGAACGTCGAGGGGTACGGCCTCGAGAACACGGGCGTGAAGCTCACCGAGCGCGGCGCCATCGACGTCGACGGCCGCTCGCGCACGTCGGTGCCGCACATCTACGCGATCGGTGACGTGACCGCGAAGCTGATGCTCGCGCACACGGCCGAGGCGATGGGCGTCGTCGCCGCCGAGACGCTGGCGGGTGCCGAGACGATGGAGCTCGACTACCCGATGATCCCGCGCGCCACCTACTGCCAGCCGCAGATCGCCAGCTTCGGCTGGACGGAGGAGCAGGCGCGGGAGAAGGGCTTCGACGTCAAGGTCGCGAAGTTCCCCTTCATGGCGAACGGCAAGGCGCACGGCCTGGGCGACACCACCGGCTTCGTGAAGCTGATCAGCGACGCGAAGTACGGCGAGATCATCGGCGCGCACCTGATCGGGCCGGACGTCACGGAGCTGCTGCCCGAGCTGACGCTGGCGCAGCAGTGGGACCTGACCGTGCACGAGGTGGCGCGGAACGTCCACGCGCACCCGACGCTGGGCGAGGCGGTCAAGGAGGCCGTGCACGGGCTCGCGGGCCACATGATCAACTTCTGACCGGACCGGCGGCGTGCCCGGGTGCGGGCGCGGGTGTGTGCTCGGGCACGTGAGGCCGTCGGCGCGGCGTCACCGGTAATCCGGTGGCGCCGCGCCGTGCGTGCGGGGCACATTGGCTGTGCAACGCCCACACGGGGGCACCACGGGGGTACCACGGGGGCAGGATGCCGGGGGCGGCCGCTTCGAGCGCGCGTTTTCCGTACGCGCGGGCCGGCCCCGGCCCTGTGACCGGCCGGCCGATCGTGAGCGGCCCCGGCCGTGACCGGAGCCGGGCCCGGAGGAGCCGGTGGGGGCGTCCACCCGGGTGCCGTTGTGCCCACCCGTGCCGCCCCGGCGGCACGATCGCCCACAACGGGCGACCCTCCGGCGGCACGATCGCCCACAACGGGCGACCGACCGGCGGCACCGGGGCCCCTGACCCCTTGGCGGTCAGGCGGTCAGGAGGCGTTCCAGTACGACGGCGATGCCGTCCTGGTCGTTCGAGGCCGTGACCTCGTGGGCGACGGCCTTCAGGTCGTCGTGGGCGTTGGCCATGGCGACGCCGTGGTGCGCCCAGGCGAACATGGGGATGTCGTTCGGCATGTCGCCGAACGCGATCGTGTCGCTCGCCTTCATGCCCAGCCTGCGGGCCGCCAGGGACAGCCCCGTGGCCTTGCTCAGGCCCAGCGGGAGGATCTCCACGACCCCCTGGCCCGCCATCACCACGTCCACCAAACCGCCGACCGTCTGCCGGGCGACGCGCGCCAGAGCGTCGTCGTCCAGCTCGGGGTGCTGGATGTAGACCTTGTTGAGCGGGGCCGACCACAGGTCGGCCGGGTCCTCGTAGGGGAGGTACGGCAGCGGGCCCTCCTGGACCCGGTAGCCGGGGCCCACCAGGACCTCGCCCTCCAGGCCGTCGCGGCTGGCGGCCAGGGCCAGCGGGCCGACCTCGGCCTCCAGCTTGGACAGCGCCAGGCCGGCGAGCTGCCGGTCCAGGGTGACGGACGTCAGCAGCCGGTGCTCGCCCGCGTGGTAGACCTGCGCGCCCTGGCCGCAGACGGCGAGGCCGTCGTAGCCGAGGTCGTCCAGGATGTGGCGGGTCCAGGGGACCGCGCGGCCGGTGACGACGATGTGCGCGGCGCCCGCCGCCGTCGCGGCGGCGAGCGCGTCACGCGTGCGCTGCGAGACCGTGTCGTCGGACCGCAGCAGCGTCCCGTCGAGGTCGGTCGCGACCAGCTTGTAGGGGAAGGGAGTCACGGGGAGACGGGCTCCAGGACTTCCCGGCCGCCGAGGTAGGGGCGGAGCACCGGGGGGACCCGCACGGAGCCGTCGGCCTGCTGGTGGTTCTCCAGGAGCGCGACGATCGTGCGCGGTACGGCGCACAGCGTGCCGTTCAGGGTGGCGAGCGGCTGGACCTTCTTGCCGTCGCGCATCCGCACCGACAGGCGCCGGGCCTGGAAGCTGTCGCAGTTGGAGGCGGACGTCAGCTCGCGGTACTTGCCCTGCGTCGGGATCCACGCCTCGCAGTCGTACTTGCGCGAGGCCGAGGCGCCCAGGTCACCGGTGGCCACGTCGATCACCTGGAACGGCAGCTCCAGGGAGGTCAGCCACTGCTTCTCCCAGTCCAGCAGCCGCTTGTGCTCCGCCTCGGCGTCCTCGGGGGCGACGTAGGAGAACATCTCGACCTTGTCGAACTGGTGCACCCGGAAGATGCCCCGGGTGTCCTTGCCGTACGTGCCGGCCTCGCGCCGGTAGCACGGGGAGAAACCGGCGTACCGCAGCGGCAGCTTCTCCGCGTCGAGGATCTCGTCCATGTGGTACGCGGCCAGCGGCACCTCGGAGGTGCCGACCAGGTAGTAGTCGTCCTTCTCCAGGTGGTAGACGTTCTCGGCGGCCTGGCCGAGGAAGCCGGTGCCCTCCATGGCGCGCGGGCGGACCAGGGTGGGGGTCAGCATCGGGATGAAGCCGGCCTCGGTCGCCTGGGCGATCGCCGCGTTGACGAGGGCGAGTTCCAGCAGGGCGCCGACGCCCGTCAGGTAGTAGAAGCGCGATCCGGAGACCTTGGCGGCGCGCTCGACGTCGATGGCGCCCAGCGCCTCGCCGAGCTCCAGGTGGTCCTTGGGCTCGAAGCCCTCGGCGGCGAAGTCCCGGACGGTGCCGTGCGTCTCCAGGACGACGAAGTCCTCCTCGCCGCCGACCGGCACGTCCCCGTGGACGATGTTCCCGAGCCGGAGCAGCAGCCGCTTGGTCTCCTCGTCCGCCTCGTTCTGGGCGGCGTCGGCGGCCTTGACCTCGGTCTTGAGCTGCTCGGCCTTCGCCAGCAGCTCCGCGCGCTCCTCCGGGGACGCTTTCGGGATCAGCTTGCCGAGCGCCTTCTGCTCGGAGCGGAGTTCGTCGAAGCGGACGCCGGACGACCTGCGCCGCTCATCGGCGGAGAGCAGGGCGTCGACGAGGTCGACGTCCTCTCCACGGGCGCGCTGGGAGGCGCGAACACGGTCGGGGTCCTCACGGAGCAGGCGAAGGTCAATCACCCCACCAGGCTACCGGTGCGGCCCGACGCCACCCCAGCCGATATGCCGTGCGGGCCTTGCGTGTCGACTTTGACCGAATTGCCGGAGTTTATCTGCGCAGAATGGTGCACGGAATTCCTCGCCCTGCCCCTTCCAGGCCCGTCGCCGGATGGTGTTCGAGTGTCGTTGTCCACAGACGCCGGTCGCTACGGGAAGTTATCCACAGGCTGTGCGAATCCGCTGTGGACTCAGCAATTGATCATTCCGATTGCCGAGACGTCACCCTGGATTCCCCTACCAAACCCGACGCCCACACTCATTCGGGTGGGAAATTCTCGCTCCAAGGAGGTGATCGGCGGAATTGAGGTGACACGGCCGCCGTGCCGCACTCTGTGATCACCTGCGCCACAGGAGCGATTTGTCGACCTCGCCCGGTTGTGATGTCGACTTGTCCCCAGGTCGAGAAGCAGGCCTGTGGATAACTTCTGTGGATGTCCGGTCAGGCCCGGCCGTCCTGGCAGCGGGCCAGCCAGTCCGAGGCCGCCGTGAAGTCCTCGTCCGACGTCCCGGGCCGCGGCGGGCTCACGTCCTCGGGCCCCGCCCCCGCCCGCGGGTACGACCCGAGGAAGCGGACGTGCGCGCAGATCCGCTTCAGGCCCATCAGCGCCTCGCCGACCCGCCGGTCGGAGATGTGGCCCTCGGCGTCGATGGCGAAGCAGTAGTTGCCGATCCCCGCGCCCGTCGGCCGGGACTGGAGCAGCATCAGGTTCACCCCGCGCGCCGCGAACTCCTGGAGCAGTTCCAGCAGCGCACCCGGATGGTCCTCGCGCTGCCAGATCACCACCGAGGTCTTGTCCGCACCGGTCGGCGCCGCCGGCCGCGCCGGCCGGCCCACCAGCACGAACCGGGTCTCCGCGTTCTCGGCGTCATGGATCTCGGTGACCAGCGCCTCCAGCCCGTACGTCGCCGCCGCGAACTCCCCCGCGAACGCCGCGTCGAACCGCCCCTCCCGCACCAGCCGCGCCCCGTCCGCGTTGGACGCGGCCGACTCCCACACCGCCTCCGGCAGGTGCGCCCGCAGCCAGTTGCGCACCTGCGGCTGGGCGACCGGGTGACCGGTGACCGTCTTGATGTCCGACAGCTTGGTGCCCGGCCGGACCAGCAGGGCGAACGCGATCGGCAGCAGCACCTCGCGGTAGATCATCAGGGGCTCGCCCGACGCCAGTTCGTCGAGGGTCGCCGTCACCCCGCCCTCCACCGAGTTCTCGATCGGTACGAGGGCGGCGGCGGCCTCCCCGTTGCGCACGGCGTCGAGCGCCGCGGGCACGGAGACCATCGGCACCAGCTCCCGCGTGGCGGCTTCCGGGAGCGTACGGAGGGCCGCTTCGGTGAAGGTGCCCTCGGGACCGAGATACGTATAGCGCGTGGCCGACATACCGGTCACCCTAATGCGCCGGGCATCCGCGCGGTCACGCCTCCAGCAACCGCTGCCCCACGTACTCGCCCGCGCCCGGACCGCCCGGCACGGCGAACAGGCCGCTCGCCTCGTGGCGGATGAACCGCGACAGCGCGTCCCCCCGGTCCAGCTTCCGCTGCACCGGCACGAAGCCCCGCCGCGGATCGGCCTGCCACGCGATGAACAGCAGCCCCGCGTCCGGCGTCCCGTCCGGCCCGATCCCGTCGTGGTACGAGAACGGGCGCCGCAGCATCGCCGCGCCACCGTTCTGCTCCGGGGCCGAGATGCGCGCGTGGGCGTCGGCGGGGACGACGGGCTTCCCGTCCGGTCCGGTCCGGTCCAGGTCGATCGCCGCCGTCTCGCCGCCGCCTGTCAGCGGCGCCCCGTCCGACTTCCGGCGGCCGATCACCCGCTCCTGCGCCTCCCGCGGCAGCTCCTCCCAGTCGTCCAGCAGCATCCGGATCCGGCGCACCACGGCGTACGACCCCCCCGCCATCCACGGCTGCTCCCCGCCCTCCGGGACGAACACCCGCTGCCGGAAGTCCGGCTCGGACGGCTTCGGGTTGCGGCTGCCGTCGACCTGCCCCATCAGGTTGCGGGCGGTCATGGGGTGCGCGGTGGCGCCCGGCGAGCGGTTGAAGCCGTTCATCTGCCAGCGCACCCGCGCGGCCGCGCCGGCCTCCTTCTGCACGGCGCGCAGCGCGTGGAAGGCGACGAGCGCGTCGTCCGCGCCGATCTGCACCCACAGGTCGCCGCCCGAGCGCCGGGGGTCCAGCCGGTCGGACGAGAACGCGGGCAGCGGGTCCAGCTCCGCCGGCCGCCGTGCCACCAGCCCCGTCCGGTCGAAGAACGAGGCCCCGAAGCCGAACGTGACGGTCAGGGACGACGGGCCCGCGTCCAGCGCCACCCCCGTGTCCCCGTCGCCGGCCGGCCCGCCCGCCATCAGCCGCTCGGCCACCGCCGACCAGCGGCGCATCAGCGCGGCGGCCTCCTTGCGCCCCGCCCCCGGCGCCAGGTCGAACGCCACCAGGTGGCCGCGCGCCTGCAACGGCTGGAGGATGCCCGCCTGGTGGTCGCCGCGGAACGGCACGGCGGTCGACCCGACGGTCGCCAGGGCCGTGCCGGGCTCCCCGGCCGCGGCGGCGTGGCCGGCGGCGCCGCCGGCCACGCCCAGCACCAGCCCGGTCGCGCCGGCCGCGCCGACGGTCCCGAGCAGCTTGCGCCGGGAGACCTGGAGGGTCTCGGCCTGCCGGGCCCCTCCGGTGTCCCGCATGGTGCCGGTCGCGTCGGACGTGTCGGTCCTGGCGGTCTTCTCGGTGGTGTCGGTGTTCTCGCCGCTCACGGTCAGCCGATCTTCACGTTCTTGTCGATGGTGGTCTGGTCGATGTCGGAGGTCCGCACGGTCACCTGGAGCTTCCACTCGCCCGGAATCGGGATCTGTACGGCCTCGGACGTCCAGTGCCCGGCCGTGACCCGGTCCGGTACGACGGGCAGCGGGCCGATCTGCTGGGACTCCAGGGTGAAGGAGACCTTCAGCTCGGGTACGTCCAGGGGCTTGCCGCCCGCCCCGTTCACGTACACGTGCATCGTGTTGCCGCCGGAGCGGCCGGGGTCGACGGTGAGCCGTACCGTCCCCTTCCCGTTCACCGCGCCGCCGGTGTCGAAGGGCAGCGTCAGGTCGAGGGGCCGGTCCGGCACGGCGGCCGGCGCCGACGCGCGGCTACGGCCCGCCGCCTCCTCGGTACGGCCCGGCTCGGTCGTCGTGAGGACGGTCGTCACCGCGAGGAGCAGCACCGCGACGCCCGCCTCGGCCAGCACGGAACGCCGCAGCCGGGCCCGCTCGGGGTCGGCCTCGCGGTCCCGCCGGGCACGGGCGGTCGCCATCGCGGCCCGCTGCCGCGCGAGCTGGGCGGCCCGCTCCCGGGGGACCTCCACGGTGCCACCGGCCGCGCCCGCGCCCGCCCCCGCGCCCGCCGCCCCGGCCCCGGCCCCGGCCCCGGTCCCGGCACCGCCGCCCGGCACCGCGAGCGGTTCGGCGACAGCCGCCTCGACCGCCTCGACCGCCTCCTCCGTCCCGTCGGCTTCGACCGCTTCCTCCGCCGTGTCCCCCTCCCGGGCGACCGCGGGCGTCTCCGGCAGCCGCCCGGTCCAGCGCCGGGAGAACCACGCCACCCCCACCAGGACGGCGACCAGCCCCACCTTGAGCAGCAGCAGCCGCCCGTACGCCGTGCCGGTCAGCGCCGACCAGGAGCCGACCTGCCGCCACGACTGGTAGGTCCCGGTCACGGCCAGCACGACCACCGAGCCGAACGCCACCCCGGAGAACCGCCGCACCGCCGTCCGCTCGATCGACGGCTCCTTGTGCAGGGCGACCAGCAGCGCGGCCAGCCCGCCCAGCCAGGCGGCCATGGCCAGCAGGTGCAGGATGTCGACGGGCATCGCGACGCCGGGCTGGGGCCCGGCCGAAGCGTGTTCGGACAGCGCCCACGTCCCCGCGATACCGGCCGCGACCACGGTGCCGCCGATCGCGAGCCCGAAGGCCAGGTCCTTCTTCCGGGCCTCGTCCCCGCCGGCCTCGTCCCCGCGGGCCTCGTCCCCGCGGGCCTCGTCCTCGCGCCTCGTATGGGCGCCGAAGAGCACCGCCACGAACAGCGCCGCCGCGCCCAGCAGCAGCAGCCGCGAGACGAGCGCCGCACCGGTCTTGCTCTCCAGGACCGGACCGAGCGAACCGAGCCCGAACTCCAGCCCGGTGTACGGCCCGCGCAGCAGCAGCAGCGCCAGCGTGGCCGCCGTCAGCGTCACCCACCCGCGCACCACGAGCCGTTGCAGCGGCCGCACCGCCGCGCCGCGCGGCCAGCAGGCCAGCACGAACGCGGCACCACCGGCCAGCAGGATGAAACCGGCGTACGAGATGAACCGGGCGATCTCGTACAAAATCCCTACGACTCCGCCGCCCACCTCCTCCTCCGGCAGCGCGACGGTGGTCTGCGACGGGGCGCCGATGGAGAAGGTGAACGCGCCGGAGATGGGGTGGCTGTCGGCGGATACCGCCCGCCAGGCGACGGTGTACGTGCCGTCCGGCAGCCCGGCGCGCAGGTCGACGCCGTACTTGACGACGGCGCCGGCGCACAGGTCGCGCAGCTCTCCCGTGTCGGCGCGCTTGCCGCTCGGTTCGAGCACGCGGATCGCGTCGTCCCCCAGGGCGACCTGCTCGGAGAAGGTGAGCGTGACGCCCTTGGGGGCGGTGGCGACCACCGCCCCGTCCTTCGGGTCGCTGCCGGTCAGCGCGGCGTGCGCGCTCGCCGTGCCCGAGAGCAGGGTGCCGAGCAGCGCCGCGGTGGCCAGCAGCAGCCACAGGACGCGGGTGACCGTGGGGCGCGGGGTGGTGGCCGTCATGGTGTGTCAGTCCCCCGGGTGCCTAGTGGTGCGACGGGTTGTGGGTGGCGGCTTCCACGGGGACGTCGACCGTGATCGGGCCGGACTTCTCGAAGTGCAGTTCCACGCGCACCTTCTCGCCCTGTTTCGGCTGCTTCTTGAGGCCCATGAACATGATGTGGCTGCCCCCGCGTTCGAGCTTCAGCTCCCCGTTCGCGGGGATGTCGAAGGACTGCACCCGCCGCATCTTCTGGTCCTTGGTCTCGTGGATCTGGACGTCGTCGGAGAGCGGGCTGGAGACGGAGGTGAGCCGGTCCGCCGCGTCGCCGTCGTTGGTGACGGTGAGGAAGGCGCCGGCCATGTCGCCGACGGGCTGCGGTATGAAAGCGCCGTCCACGGTGAGTTCGGGCCCGCCGGTGGAGGCGCAGCCGCCCAGCGCCATGGCCCCGGCGAGGGCCACGGCGGTGGACAGGGCGGTCAGGGTGGTGCGGCGGGTCACGGGTTCTCCCCCTTGATGATCTTCGGCAGGTCCTTCTCGTAGTCCTCGGCGGTGGTGTCGTCGTCGTAGACGACGTAGCCCTGGTCGGTCCGGGGCGAGAACGCGATCACCTGTGCGCCGTGCATGGAGACGACCGAGCCGTCCTTCTCCTTCTTCGGCGGGTCGATGCCGATGCCGATCTGGCGAGCGCCCGCCTGGATGGTCGGGAAGTCGCCGGTGAGGCCGATGAAGGACGGGTCACCGGCGCCGGGCAGCCACTTGGCGAGCTCGGCGGAGGTGTCCCGTTCGGGGTCGGTGGTGACGAAGACGACCTGGAGCTTGGCCCGGTCGGCCGGGGGGAGCTCCTTGTAGGCCACGGCGATGTTGCTCATCGTCAGCGGGCAGACGTCGGGGCAGTGCGTGTAGCCGAAGTAGATCAGCGTCGGCTTGCCCTTGGTCCGCTCGCGGAGGTCGTACGGGGCGCCCTTGGTGTCCTTCAGGACGAGGTTGGGCTTCTCGAAGGGCCGGTCGAGCACGGTCCCGGGCTTGTCCGGCGACGCGTCGGCGGACAGGCCAGCGGCGGAGCCGGCGGACGCGTCCTTCCCGTCGCCGGCGCAGGCCGACAGCGTCAGCGCCGACACGGCGGCGAGCACGGCCGCGAGCACGGGGGTACGACGGCGCGGCCGGGACCGCTCGCCGGTCTTCTGGAGGTGCATGGGTCTTCTCTTTCGGGGGTTCCGGGCAGCGGCCGTCAGGCCGAGCGGCGGCGTCCGGCCAGGACGCCGAAGGCGACACCGGCGGCGCCGACGAGGATGCCGGCGGCGCCGAGGACACGGGCGGTGGTGTCGGCGGAGCCGGCGGACGCGGCCTTCTCCTCCGTGTCCTTCTCGCCGTGGCCCTTGTCGCCGTGGCCCTTGTCGTCGGCGGCGGCGGGGGCGGCGGCGCCCCCGTGGTGGTCGTCCGCGGCGGCGGACAGCTTCAGCACGGGCGCCGGGGTCTGGGGCTCGGGAGCGCCGTCCTTGGGCTCCTCGATCCAGCGCACGACTTCCTTGTTGTCGTACGTCTGGAGGGCCTTGAAGACGAGGCGGTCGGTGTCCTCGGGGAGCCGGCCGAGGGAGACGGTGAACTGCTGGAACTCACCGGGGGCGATCTTCGAACCGGCCGCGGTCCACGTGATCTTCGTGGCCGCCTCGGTGATCTTCTTGCCGTGCACCTCCAGCGGCTTGGCCAGCTTGGCCTTGGTGACCTCGGCCTTCCAGCCCGGGATCGGCTGGGTGGAGACGGAGGCGAGCGGGTGGTCGGCCGGGAGGGTCACTTCGAGCTTCACCGTCGAGGCGTTGTCGCGCTCGTTGGGGACCTTGAAGTTCACGGTGGCGTACCCGCCCTTGGCGGCCTCGCCCTGCGGCTGCACGCTGACGTGCGCGAAGGCGGTGCCGGAGAGCAGGACGACGGAGGAGACGGCGAGGCCGCCGGCCAGGGCGACACGGGAAGAAACGTTCATGACGGAACACACTCCACGGAGAGCGGGAAAGGCGGACGCGTGCGCATGCGCGCACCACGGCGCCGCTCCTGCCGAGCGGGGCCGTGTCAGGCTGCGAGGACGCAGAGGGATACGGCCGGAGGGCCGCGCCTGATCACCGTGTGGAGAAGTGCGTCCGCCGCGGCGGACGGCGGAGTGTCGTCGTCGGTGCGCGGCGGCCCGGTCCGGCCCGCCGGCAGCGCGGGCAGTCCGGCCACCAGGGCGCGTACGAGGACGAAGGCGGCGCGCAGCGAACGGACGAGCGCCCCTTCGGCGACTTCCGTGGCGCCGTGCGCCGACAGCCGGCCCAGCTTCAGCAGGGCTAGGTCGCCGCGCCGCAGCAGCCAGCCGGTGACGACGGCGGCCAGCAGGTGCCCGAGGAGCATCGGCAGGCCGGGCCACAGACCGGCGGCGGGTTCCGCCAGCCGGCCCATCCGGCCCAGGTGACCCGCGTGTCCCGCGTGCGGCGCCGCGGCGGCCGGGTCCAGCCCGGCGCGGGTGACGATCCGGTGCGCGTCGGCCGGGCTCAGTGCCGAGCCGCCCGCCCCGCACACCAGTTTGGCCGCCATCCGGACCAGTGCTTCGTCCGCCCGGTCGCCGATATCCACGGTGAACTGCTGCCGCTGCCCGAGCCCGAACAGCGCGTGCAGGCCGAGCTGGCCGACGGCCAGCGCCGTGGTGATCACCGGGAGCGACCGCTCGCGCCCGGCGAACGGCACGGTGAGCGCGAGGACACCGAGGAACCCGAGGGCCAACGTCCACCAGGGGACGGTCTCGCAGGCGGCGAGTGCGTGCCCCAGCGCGGACAGCACGACGCAGACCGCGGCGAACACCGCGGCCCGCAGCAGCCGTGGACCAGCGGAAGGGGCAGACATGGCCGGGCCATCATCGCACTGCGCCCCCCGCCGCCACACGGCAGGTCCGGAAGGTCACCGTTTCACCGTCGGAGTCCGTAAGGCCCCGCCTCGATCCGGCACGGGACGACATACACCGGCGTACGGGCTACGCATATCCGCCGAACGGGGGCCGTGGCGTCAACGCGGCGCTTACGACCGACAGCGGGGGGCAATACGTATCGGTATGTCGAGCCGCAGCCAGGAGGCTGGAGCATGAGCATCTGGTGGTCTCTCCATTTGCGGCGCGAGGCCGCGAGCGTCCCGCTCGCCCGTCGCCTCCTCCTCGGCACGATGGAGACCGCGGGCGTCGACCCGGAGATCTCCTACGACCTGTCCCTCGCCCTCACCGAGGCGTGCGCCAACGCGGTGGAGCACGGCGGGCGGACGGGGACCGGGGACGTCTCGGCGGAGTACCGGGTGACGGCGTACCTGGACGGGGAGAAGTGCCGGATCGAAGTGGCGGACTCGGGCCCGGGTTTCCCGGCCGGCCCGGCGCCGACGGTCCGCCGGGCCGTCCCGGAGGCCGAGAACGGACGGGGCCTGCGCCTCATCGAAGAGCTGGCCGACCATGTCCACTTCGGCAACAGATCGGGCCGCGGCGGTGCGGTGGTGAGCTTCGACAAGATCGTCAAGTGGCGTACGGACGCCCCGCTGGTGGCCTCCTGACCCCGCTCGGCCCCTGCCCGCTCCTCCGGACGGCGGTTCACCGGCGGCGGCCCCCCGGCGGCACGCACGAGGCCCCCCGCCGGCGTACCGGCGGGGGGCCCGGCGCGAAGGCGCCGACACGACTCAGGGGGCGAGGCGCCCTAGCCCTTCAGGCTCGCCATCCAGGCCTCGACCTCGTCCGAGCGGCGCGGCAGCGCCGCCGACAGGTTCCGGTTGCCGTCCTCCGTGACCAGGATGTCGTCCTCGATCCGGACGCCGATGCCCCGGTACTCCTCCGGCACGGTCAGGTCGTCGGCCTGGAAGTACAGGCCCGGCTCGACGGTCAGGCACATGCCCGGCTCCAGCACGCCGTCCACGTACGTCTCGGTCCGCGCGGCCGCGCAGTCGTGGACGTCCATGCCCAGCATGTGACCGGTGCCGTGCAGGGTCCAGCGGCGCTGGAGGCCCAGCTCCAGGACCTTCTCGACGTCCATGTCGCCGAGCAGGCCCCACGACACCAGCCGCTCGGCGAGCACGCGCTGGGCGGCGTCGTGGAAGTCGCGGTAGTCCGCGCCCGGCCGCACCGCCGCGATGCCCGCCTCCTGGGCGTCGTACACCGCGTCGTAGATCTTGCGCTGGAGGTCGGTGAAGCGGCCGTTGACCGGCAGCGTCCGCGTCACGTCCGCCGTGTAGAGCGTCGTCGTCTCCACGCCCGCGTCCAGCAGCAGCAGGTCCCCGGAGCGGACGGGCCCGTCGTTGCGCACCCAGTGCAGCGTCGTGGCGTGCGGCCCGGCGGCGCAGATGGAGCCGTAGCCGATGTCGTTGCCCTCGACGCGGGCCCGCAGGAAGAAGGTGCCCTCGATGTACCGCTCGCTGGTCGCCTCCGCCTTGTCCAGGACCCGGACGACGTCCTCGAAGCCCCGGGCGGTGGAGTCGCAGGCGCGCTGGAGCTCGGCGATCTCGAAGGCGTCCTTCACCAGGCGCGCCTCGGAGAGGTACACCCGCAGTTCCTCGTCGCGCTCGGCGGTGACCTTGTCGGTCAGCGCCGCCTCGATGCCCGCGTCGTGGCCGCGGACGTTGCGCACCGGGCCGGTGGCCTCCTTGAGGGCGGCGGGCAGCTCGCGCACGTCCTTGGCGGGGATGCCGAGCCGCTGCTCCGCCTCGGCGAGGGAGTGCCGGCGGCCCACCCACAGCTCGCCCTGGCCGTCGAGCCAGAACTCGCCGTTCTCCCGGTCGGAGCGGGGCAGCAGGTAGACCGTGGCCTCGTGGCCGCCGCTCTTGACCGGCTCCAGCACCAGCACGCTGTCGTGGGTGTGGTCACCGGTGAGGTACGCGTACTCGGTGGACGGCCGGAAGGCGTACTCCGTGTCGTTGGAGCGGGTCTTCAGGTTGCCCGAGGGGATGACGAGCCGCTCGCCGGGGAAGCGCTCGGACAGCGCGGCACGGCGGGCGGCGGTGTGCGCCGCCTGCGGGATCGGCTCCAGGTCGTGGAGCTCGGTGTCGGCCCAGCCGGACTTCATGTTCTCGGCCAGCTCGTCGGACACGCCCGGGTACAGGCCGTTCTTGCGCTGCTTGATGGGCTCCTCGGGCTCTTCCGGGCCCGCCGCGGTAGCAGCAGAATCCGGATCAGCCGGGGTGAGCTCTTCGGCCACGGGTCCGCCTCCTGTTAGTACGACCATCGAACGGTCCCCGGCCTCCCGACGGTGGTCGGGCCGGCGAGGGGACCCCCACCATCGTACGGTCGTGCGGAAGACCGCACCGGGGCGTCGGGTCACTCGAAACGGGCGGCCAGCACCACCACGTCCTCGTCCCCGGAGCCGCCGTCCGGCAGTACCGTCCGCAGCACGTGGTCGGCGATCGCGCCGGGGTCGGTCCGGTCCGCCGCGGGCACGGCGGCCGCCGCCGCGTGCAGCCGCGCGAACGCCCTGTCCGTCGACTCCCCGGTACGGCGCAGCAGCCCGTCCGTGTAGAGGAGCACCGTCTCGCCGGGCTCGGGGGCGATCTCCACGCTCGGCGCCTCCCAGCAGGCCAGCATGCCCAGCGGCGCCGACAGCGAGGTCTCGACGTACTCGGTGCGCCGCTCGCCCACGACCAGCGGCGGGGTGTGCCCCGCGCCGGCCAGGACGATCTTCCGCCGGGCGGGCTCGGCGTAGGCGAAGAGCGCGGTGGCCGAGCGCGCCGGCTCCGTCAGCCGCAGCAGCAGCTCCAGGTCGGAGAGCACGGCGACGGGGTCCTCGCCCTCCATCACGGCGTAGGCCCGCAGGGAGGCCCGCAGCCGTCCCATCGCGGCCAGCGCGCTCGGGCCCGACCCGGACACCGAGCCCACGGCCAGGCCCAGCGCGCCCTCCGGCAGCGGCAGCGCGTCGTACCAGTCGCCGCCGCCCTGCGGGCCGGTGCGGTGCCGGGCGGCGAGCTGGACGCCGGGGACGCGGGGCAGCCGGCTCGGCAGCAGTTCCTCGGCGAGGGTGGCGAGCCGGGCGCGGCCCCGCTCCAGCTCCAGCAGCCGGGCCAGGTGCTCGGAGGCGTACCGCCCGTAGAGGCCGACGAGGTGGCGCCGCCCCTCGGCCGGCTCGGCGGGCTCGTCGTACAGCCAGACGGCGGCGCCCAGTCGCCCCGCCCCGTCGGTGACGAGCGGGACGGCGTAGCTGGCGGCGTAGCCGAGGCGGGCGGCGACCTCCCGGTGGCGGGGGTCGAGGCCCTCGTCGGCGAACAGGTCGGGGACGGCGACGGCGCCGGTGCGCCGGCCGGTGAGGGGGTCGCCGGGCGCGTCGTCGAGGATGCGGCCGTAGGAGGTGGCGCTGCGCGGCACGGTCTCGATGGTGCCGAGGTCGGCGTGGGCGAGGCCCAGCCCGGTGGTGGCGGTGGGACCGAGGCCGTCGGCGGGTTCGAGGACGGCCATGCCCCGGCGGGCGCCGACGAGCGCGGCGCCGGCGCGGAGCAGTTCCTGGAGGGCGTCGTCGAGGGTGCCCGTGCGGGAGAGGCGCTCGGTGAGTTCGTGCAGCGTGGTGAGGCCGGAGACCCAGCCCGCCAGCTTGTCCTGGATCATGGCGCCGGGTGCGACCGGTGGGGTCGGGAGGTTCGGAAGAGGCGCCGCAGTGTGCGCGGGCGCCGGAACGGTTGGATCGATTCCAGCCACTTTCGGCAGGTGAGGGGCGGTCATGGCAGCCGGCTCTTCGACGGGTGCGTGTCGCTGGATAGCATCGCAAACCCCCATGTCAATCTGCGCCGCTGTCACTGCCACCACATCTACACGCAGAAGTGAGGGGATGTCCAGCATTGTCACGGAGCGGGCACGCGGTATTTACCTGAGCCGCAACTTGGCTCAAAAATGCCCCCCATGGACAGTATTTGCGGTCGACTGAGCCCCGTTCGAAAAGGGGCACCCCCTCGGAAGCGGCGTCGCCAGGCGCGGTCCGGGAGTGCGTCGTTCCGAACGGGCTGGGTACGTAACCGGTGTCGGCCAGGGGCAGTTGGGGCGAGCCCGGAACCCCGCGGGGAGCCCTGGCGTCCTTGACCCCGAAGGCCACGCCCCATCCCCGAGTGGCGGGGAAAGAGAACAGCGGGACGAGCGCGACAGCCAGTGCGCGCCACGGGTGCGCCACCCCTCGCCACGCGTTTAATGGACGGACGGCCGCACCGGGCCGCGGCCCGGTCCACGCTCGGCGGCCCCTATGCGGTGTTCCTTGCCGCGGGCGAAGACAGGCCGGTCCCCACACCGGCACCGGCACGGGGCGGTGACGCGCCGGACCGTACGCACAGTGACGTGACCACACCTGTGGTGATGTGGATGACCTCGGCGTTCAACGGAAAGGAACGAGCGCTCATGCGCGAGATCCTCGGAAGGCGACGCAGGCTCCGGTTGCGGCGCAAGAGGGGGCCCGCCCATCTGGACGCGGCCCTCCTGTGCGCAACCGAGTGGCACTGGCCCGTCCTCCCCGGCGTGGGACTCGGGGCGGCCGGAGGCACCTCCCGGGGCGGCGCCCCGGGGCGGGGCCGCGGGGGCGACCGGCAGCGCGGCTGTGCCTGTCCCGACCCCGAGTGCGTCGTACCCGGCGCACACCCCTTCGACCCCGGCCTGCTGGCCGCGTCCACCGACGAGCGCCTGGTGCGCTGGTGGTGGACCAACCGCCCCGACGCCCCGGTCGTGCTCGCCACCGGGGGCCGCGCGCCGTGCGCGGTGAGCCTGCCCGCCGTCGCGGGGGCGCGGGCCCTGGCGGTGCTCGACCGGATGGACATGCGGCTGGGCCCGGTGGTGGCCACCCCCACCCGCTGGTCCCTGCTGGTCGCCCCGTACACCCTCGAACAGCTCGGCGAGCTGCTGTACGCCAAGGACTGCGTGCCCAGCTCGCTGCGCTTCCACGGCGAGGGCGGCTACCTGGTGCTGCCGCCGTCGGACACCGGGACGGGCCAGGTGCGCTGGGAACGCGCGCCGCTCACCGGGTCGGCGTCGCCCTGGCTGCCGGACGTGGAGGCGGTGGTCGACGCGCTCGTCGAGGCGAGCACCAGCGCGCCGGACGGCGGCAGCCGGCTGCGCTACTGACGCCCGGTCGCGACCCCGGCCCGGTTTCCGGCCCCGCCGTCACCCCTGCGTCACTCGTACGGGTGTGAGCGGGGCCGAGTTGTACGGGATTCGGGGGCACGGACCCCTGGACGACGGCGTTCCGTCGCTATCGTCGCCTCACCGTCAGCGATCCCGGGCAGTTGGGCAGGTCCCCATGAATCTCCGCGTGACCGGGCTCGGGGCCGCCGTGGTGCTGACCGCGCTGCTGCCGCTGGCCGCCTCCGCCGGACCGGCGTCCGGCCCCGGCACCCCCGCGCCGGACGGTGGAGGGGGAGTGGCGCCGGCACTTCTGGCCGGAACGCGTGCCCCGTCCGGCGCCACCGCCGCGGCCGTCCCCTCCGCGCCCGTCCCCGCCCCGTCCGGGCCGTCCGCGGCCGAGCCGTCCGCGCCGGGGCCGGGAACGCGTGCCGCGGAATGCGGTCCGGAGGTCGCCTCGCCGGACGGGGTCGAGGCGCAGACGTGCGTACTGACCGAGGGGCGCGACATCTGGGCGCGGACCTACTACCGCAATGTGACGGGCGGGGAGCTGGGGGCCGTCCTCACCTTCATGGGCCCCGGCGGGCGCACCGTACAAGCGCAATGCGACGTACCGGCGGAGGACGAGCCGGGCGTATGCGAGACACCCAGGGAGCGCTCGCGCGGGACTTCCGCCGAATACACGGCGGTGGCGGAGTTCGCGGAGAGCGGGGAAAGCGCGCTGCTGCTGCGGTCGGGGAGCAACTCACCCGGCCCGGCGGCCAGTTGAGGCCAGATCCGGAAGATCGCATTCCGAGGAAATTGAAGGGCCCGGTCGCTGGCGACGGGGGATGCACCAGCGACCGGGCTTCAAGCACCGTAACAAGAGATCGGCTGTTCGCAAATTCGATCTCAGTTATTCGGACAGCGATTTACGCCTCAGTACGGGTTCGTTGTGGCGGAAGTCACCGACCGGTCGGGATGTCGGGTCCTCGCGAAGATCAGCTCAGCGTCACCTGGCGGTTGGTGAGACCACCGCGCGCCCGCCGCTCCTCCGCCGTCAGCGGCGCGTCGACGGCGAGCGCGCCCGCCAGCCGCTCGGCGAACTCGGCGGCCGGCCGCTCGCACTCCTTGGCGCCCATGCCCGTCGGAAGGTCCCACACCGGGACCACCAGCCCGTGCGCCCGGAACGACCCGACGAGCCGGGTGCCCTCGCCGAGCGAGGACGTGCCGGCGGCGTGCAGCCGGGCCAGCGCGTCCAGCAGCCGCTCCTCGGCGTGCGGCATGACCCAGCGCAGGTGGTTCTTCTCGGGCGTCTCGCACCAGTAGGCGGCGTCCACGCCGGACAGCTTGACGGTCGGGATCGCGGCGGCGTTGGCCCGCTCCAGGGAGGCGGCCACCTCCGGCGAGGCGCTCTGCTCCGAGTCCGGCACCCAGAACTCGAAGCCCGCGTGGACCACCGGCTCGAAGGCGGCGTCCGCGTCCAGCAGGTCCTGGAGGCGCGGCCCGTCCGCCGGTACGCGGTCGGCGGTGACCGGCGTGCCCGGCCGGGCGTCCAGCGCCCGCTGGAGCGTGTCGGCCAGGTCGCGGCTCAGGTCGCCGGAGGAGGTGTCGTTCTGCAGCGCGAGCAGGACGGAGCCGTCGTCGCGGCGCAGCGCCGGCCACGCCATGGGCAGCACGGTCGCGAGCGTCACGGAGGGCACACCCTCGGGCAGGCCGCCCTTGAGGTGCAGCGGCGCGGTCGCGGCGGGCACCAGCTCGCGCAGGGCGACCCAGTCGCACTCGCCGGGCAGGCCCTCGAAGGGGCGCTGGACCAGCTCGGTCACCGCGTGCGCGGCCGCCCGCCCGTGACAGGCCTTGTAGCGGCGGCCCGAGCCGCACGGGCAGGGTTCGCGGGCCCCGACGACCGGGATCTCCACATCGGTCGCTCGCTGCTTCCCGGCCTTGGTCTGGGGACGCTTCTTGCCCATGGTTCTGACTTCTCCCGTGACGGCGGTGCGGCACTGCTGTACCGGCCGCGAGCCTAGCCGCCCGGCGGCGCGCTCCCCGTCATCGCGCGGCCCCCGCCGGGGCGCGCACCGGGAACGACCGCGCGGGGTCCGTCGTCCCCCGACTCCCCGGCGCCCGGGGTCAGTCGGCGTCCTCGTAGGCGTCGTACACCCCGTACACGTCCAGGAAGTCGAAGCCCGGAGCGGTGACGCGCGTAGCGAAGTCGTCGCGCCGGTGGCCCCCCGTGAGGACCACCCACACGGTCACCTCGCCGGCCGCGCCGTCCCGTACGCCCCAGTCCTGCGCCAGCGCGCTGATGATGTTGAGCCCCCGGCCGCCGCGCGCGGTCACCGAGGGCGTCGACGGAACCGGTCGGGTCGGACCACCGCCGTCCGTCACCTCGACGGTCAGCGCGCCGCGTTCGTCGACGCGCCAGGCGGCGCGGACGTCGCCGTCACCGACCTCCACCCCGTGGCCCAGCGGTCTGCCGTGCCGGCAGGAATTGCTGAGCAGTTCGGACAGGACCAGTACGGCATCGTCGACGACCGTGTCGGCCACACCGCCGCTGCGGAGCTGCTCCCGCATGCGGTGCCTCGCCTCACCCACGCCCGCAGGGCCATGGGGTACGGCCATGCTCGACGACGTGGGCACCTGCTGTGCCACCACCAACGCCACCCCCGAGACCTCCTTCGCCCCACGCCACGGTGTGAATGCCCCAATGGACTGGACCGGAAACCGGCCGACCGGTGTGTGGTGACGCACGCGGTACGGGTGGACACGGAGCGGACGCGCCGGAGCACTCCGGGTAACGGGAGTTACAGGCGGCCCAGTTGGGACAGGACCTGTTTGGGGCGGTTGGTGATGATCGCGTCCACACCGAGCCGGGCGCACAGCTCCACGTCCTCTGGCTCGTTGACCGTCCAGACGTGGACGCGGTGCCCGGCCCGGTGGAGCCGGGCGATGTAGCCGGGGTTGTTGCGGACGATCCGGATGGAGGGGCCGGCGATCCGCGACCCGGCGGGCAGCCGGCCGTCCCGCACCCGCGGGGTGACGAACTGCATCAGGTACACGGTCGGGACGGCGGGCGCCGCCGCGGTCACCCGGTGCAGGGAGCGGGCGGAGAAGCTCATGACCCGTACCGGCGTGGTGGTCCCGGTCCGCGGCCGGGCCAGCCCGTACCGCTCCAGCAGCTCCACCAGCCGCGCCTCGACCTGGCCGGCCCAGCGGGTGGGGTGCTTGGTCTCGATCGCCAGCTCGATGCGCCGTCCGGCGTCGGCCACGAGCGCGAGCAGCCGTTCCAGGGTCAGGACGGAGGTGTACTCGGGGTCGCCCCAGTCCGGGCTCTCGTTCGGGTCCTTCCAGGCGCCGAAGTCCAGCGCGGCCAGATCGGCCAGCTCCAGGGTGGAGACGGCGCCCCGGCCGTTGGAGGTGCGGTTGACGCGGCGGTCGTGGACGCAGACCAGGTGGCCGTCGGCGGTGAGGCGTACGTCGCATTCGAGGGCGTCGGCGCCGTCCTCGATCGCCTTCATGTACGCGGCCAGGGTGTGCTCGGGCGCGTCCTCGGAGGCGCCCCGGTGGGCGACGACCTGGATCGTGTGCTGCCGTGCGTGGGTCACCGCGTCATGGTGCCACCGCTGTTCGGCCCTCTTCGACAGGCATCCGATTTGTCGTGAATAAAGGATGACCCGAAGATGCACAGCTCCGGCTTACAGTGGCCTGACGGGCTGTGGGAAAGGCTGTCCGCAGACACGTGTGACCCCCGACGACGTGGAACCCAGAGGAGACCGAGCCGTGAGCACTGAGAACGAGGGAAACACGGACCCGTCCGTTCCCTCCGCCCCGTCCACACCTCCGGTGCCGCCCTCGTCGTCCGCGCCGGCGGAGAGCACCCGCGAGACGCCGGCAGCGGCGCCGGAACCGCCCCGCACGCCTCCGCCGGCTCCCGGGCACGCCCCGGCACCCGCGCACGCCCCGGCTCCCGGGCACGCCCCGGCTCCCGGGCCGTCCCCGGTCCCGCCGGCCGGTGCGGGCTGGGCGGCCCCGCCGCCTCCTCCGGTCTGGGACGCGCCTCTGCCGCCGGCCGCCGAGCCGCCGCACAAACGTTCCGGCGGCGGGCTGGTCGCCGCCGTCCTGGCCGCCGCCCTCGTCGCGGGCGGCATCGGCGGAGGCATCGGCTACTGGGCGGCCGAGCGGGGCGACGGCGCCGGCAGCTCGACGACCGTCGCCGCGGGCGAGGCCCCGGCCGACTTCAAGCGGGAACCGGGCACGGTCGCCGCGGTGGCGAACAAGGCCCTGCCGAGCGTCGTCACCATCGAGGCCAAGTCGGGCGGCTCCGCAGGTGAGGGCGGCACCGGCACCGGGTTCGTGTACGACGAGGAGGGCCACATCCTCACCAACAACCATGTGGTCGCCTCCGCGGCGGAGGGCGGCACCCTCTCCGCGACGTTCTCCAACGGCAAGAAGTACGACGCCGAGGTCGTCGGCCGCGCCGAGGGCTACGACGTCGCCGTGCTGAAGCTCAAGAACGCCCCCTCGGGGCTCGCCCCGCTCGCGCTGGGCAACTCCGACAAGGTGGCCGTCGGCGACTCGACGATCGCGATCGGCGCCCCGTTCGGGCTCTCCAACACCGTCACCACCGGCATCATCAGCGCCAAGAACCGCCCGGTCGCGTCCGGCGACGGCAGCGGCGCCGGCCGCAACTCGTACATGAGCGCCCTCCAGACGGACGCCTCGATCAACCCGGGCAACTCCGGCGGCCCGCTCCTGGACGCGCGCGGCGCGGTGATCGGCATCAACTCCGCGATCCAGTCGGCCGGGAGCGGCGGTCTCGGCCAGTCCCAGGCGGGCTCCATCGGCCTGGGCTTCGCCATCCCGGTCAACCAGGCCAAGAGCGTCGCCGACCAGCTCATCAAGACGGGCAAGCCGGTCTACCCGGTGATCGGCGCGACGGTGAACATGGCCGAGGAGGGCGAGGGCGCCCGTATCGCCGCCCAGGGCGAGGGCGGCACCCCGGCGGTCGTGCCGGACGGCCCCGCGGCGAAGGCGGGCCTCAAGCCGGGTGACGTGATCATCAAGTTCGGCAACCGCACGATCGACAGCGGCCCGACGCTGATCAGCGAGATCTGGACCCACAAGCCCGGCGACAAGGTCACCCTGACCTACGAGCGCGGCGGCAGGACGGCGACGGTCGACGTCACCCTCGGGCAGCGCAAGGGCGACGGCTGACGAACCCCCGGGGCCGCGACGTCTCGGCCCCGCGCCGGAGCCGGGCCGGAGCCGGTCCGGATCCGGAGCCCGGGCCCGCGCCCGTCACCCGCTTCCGGCCCCCGGCGTGCCGGGAGCCGGGCCCCGGGCCACAGTGAGTGCATGACCGCACAGCCGCCGCCCGTGACCGTCTCCCCGCCGAACCCCACCGGCGGCCGCAGCGTCCACGCCGAAGGCCGCCCCCTCGGCCTCGCCCACAGCGTCGCCGACCTGGTCGACCTGCTCGGTGCCGTGGGCCTGGAGCTGGGCGCGGACGACGTGGCCACCAGCGGTCTGATCCACTGGCAGGGCGGCGGCCCCGCCGTCTGGGCCGAGTCCCCTCCCTGACCGGCCCGTCACCCACCCCCAACCGGTAGGCTGTAGCCCGCTCCGCGGCAGGTGCCGCGGGGCGAGGGTGGGTTGCCCGAGCGGCCTAAGGGAACGGTCTTGAAAACCGTCGTGGCGCGAGTCACCGTGGGTTCAAATCCCACACCCACCGCAGCACGCCGGACCGCGTACCGGCCAGGAAGGGGCGCCCCTCACGAGGGGCGCCCCTTCTCGCATTCGGCGTGTCTCACTGTGCTCGCCCCTGTCGCGTTGGTGCCCAGTGATTGCGGACCGACCAAGATCTGGCTCACTGGAGTTGAGAAACCGCTACCTCGTCGACCCTTCGGGGTCGTATGCGGGACAGGAACTCGAACGACCCCGTAACCTCGGGCCCCGCGTTGTGCGCTGCGGGGCCCGTATGCATGGTAAGGAGACCCATTTGCGAGTGAAGAGGATCCTCCCGCTGATCCTGGTCCCTGTGCTGCTGTCTGGGTGCGGGCTTTGGGAAGAGGCGCCGAAAGGGGACAAGATCGCCCCGCCGCAGCTTCCCACTGTGCAGAACGAAGGCAGGGCGGTCTCTGAGGCTGAGTCGTTCACGGCCTGGGTGTCGGAGCGGGGCAATGAGGAACAGCGCAATGCGGTCATCGGTCATGTGTCCATGGTGTGGGGAGACTGGAACACTCCGGGCGAGCTCGGCTTCGTGGTGACCGATCACACCGAGAAGGCCCCGGCCCAGACGGTTGCCGAGACGTTCGCTGGATGGGAAGACAACGCTGAGACCACGGTGCGGGCTGCTGTCTACGGCAAAGGCGGAGAGCTCCTCTACGTCACCGGACCGTAGTCACTGCGGCGTTGTCGCCGCTGCCCGAGAGCTCCATCGTTCTGCTGCCTCGTTCCGACAGCGCAGCCAGGTCTCGATGACAAGGTGAAGGCGCCAGGCAACGAAGGGGCGCCCCTCACGAGGGGCGCCCCTTCGGCGTTCCGGTGTCTCGGCTTTCGGTGTCCGGCCGGTCGGGGTCGGTCCGCGGTCGGCCGTGCCGTCGGGTCAGGGGTCGACGATGGCGCGGAGGGCGGCGAGGTGGGCGTGGTAGGCGTCGCGGCCGGGGCGGGTGAGGCGGAGCCAGACGCGTTGGCGGGTGTCGCGCACGGCCTTGCGCTGCTCGACGTACCCGGCGTCGACCAGCACCGTGACGTGTTTGCTGAGGACGGAGGCGGAGACGCCGAGCCGGCCCTGCACGGTGGCGAACTCGGCCTCGCCGGCGGTGTCCAGGAGCGCGCAGATGCGCAGGCGGTTGGGGGCGTGGATGGTGGCGTCGAAGCCGTCCATGGGGTCGGCGGTGGCGTCGCTCATGAGGCCTTCCGGTGCAGGCGGACGAAGACGAGGTGGAAGGCGACCGACACCGTCGCGCCGATGACGGACGCAGCGAGGAGCCACAGCGGCTGGTGGGTCGCGCGGAAGACGAAGGCCGAGCCGATGAGGACGACGGGCAGGCCGGCCACCAGCGGCACGGTGGCTCGCTTGGGCAGGACGTCGAAGCGGAGCGCCACGCCGGTCCGGCGGCGCCAGGCGGAGGCCGCGACGGCGAACAGCGCCAGGAACACCGCCGTCATCACCGTCATGACGATGCTCCAGACGGACCGCGACAGCAGCCAGTCGTGGTCGGCCAGCGTGCCCCCGTAGACCGGTGGTATCGCGGCCACGTACAGCGTGAGCACGGCGACGAACCAGCGCGGCCACGGTGTGGCGGACACGGCCGCGGTGCTCGCGCTGACGCGCTCGGTTTCGGCCAGGGCGGCAAGGGCCTGCTCGGCGGTCGGTCGGACGACATCCCCGTTGGTTTCCATGTTGGAAACACTAGGGGTTGGTTTCCAACATGGCAAGTGGAGATTTTCCGGAGCGGAAAGAGGGGGCCGGGTGTCGCCGTACCGCGTGGCGTAAATGCGTTGCCCGGGCGGGCCGGGCGGCCTCAGCATCGGGGGCATGACTTCCCTGACGCGTCTCCTGCCGCCGCCCTCCACCGACCGACCGGTGCGCGAGCAGCAGCAGCGGCGCGGGCCCTGGCGGGAGCCGGCTTCCGTGCGCGCGTGATCGGGGCCCTGGTCGCGGGGGCGCTCGCCGGGTACGGGATCGCCGTACCGGTGGGGGCCGTCGGGGCTTATCTGGTGGCACTCACCGCGCGGACCTCGTTGCGGGTCGGGGTCGCCGCCGCGCTCGGGGTGGCGACCGCCGACGGGCTGTACGCGCTGGTCGCCACGGGCGGCGGGTCGGCACTGGCGCCACTCGTCGCACCGGTCGTCGTGCCCCTCCGGTGGGCGTCGGCCGTGGTGCTCGTGGTGCTGGCGGTACGGAGCGGCGCCGTCGCGCTCGGGCAGTACCGCGGCCGGCGGACGGCGGCGCGGGAGGACGAGGCGCCGGTCGGCCCGTGGCGGGCCTACCTGGCGCTCCTCGGGATCACGCTGCTCAACCCCATGACCGTGATCTACTTCGCCGCCCTGGTGCTCGGCAGCCGCGCCACCGGCTCCCCGGAACCGCTCGAACAGAGCGTGTTCGTGCTCGCCGCCTTCCTGGCGTCCGCGAGCTGGCAGGTGCTGCTGGCCGGTGGCGGAGCCCTGCTCGGCCGGGCGCTGACCGGCAGCCGGGGCCGGCTCGTCACCGCCCTCGCCTCCAGCGCGCTGATCATCGCGCTCGCGGTCCATCTGCTCCTCGCGGCGCCGTGAGGCGGGCCGCCGAGGCGATGGTGGCGCGCGCCTCCCGGGCGGTGAGCCCCGTGTGCGCGGCGGCATCGGTGAGGGCGTCCGCGAGGGCGTCGCCGATGCCGTCCTCGTACGCCCGGCAAGCCGCCCAGAACAGCCGGGCGTTGCGTTCGCCCTCGCGCGCGGCCGCCACGAAGTGGACCAGGGCCTCGCCGCGCGACGCCCCCGGGCGCCGGGCGCGGGCCGGCGGCGGTGAGGGTGACCGGGGCGGTGACGGTGACCGGGGCGGGGGCGTCAGGAGGCGGAGGAGGGCCGGCGGGCAGGGGGCCGGGCCGAGCGCCGCCGTGCCGGGGACCAGGCGGTAGGCGCCGCGCGCGGTGACCGAACCGGGGCCGGCCAGGTAGCCGCCGTGGCCGCGGATGTCGATGCCGGGGGCGAGGCGGCCGGCCGAGTTCGGCACCGTGACGCCGGGCGGGGCGGTCAGCCAGAGGTGGCGGCCGCCGCTCGGGGTGAGGACCGTGACGGTCTCCGGGACGGTGAAGCCGTGCGCCCGGGCGAGACGCCCGAGGACGGCCGGCTCGGTGTCGAGGTCGACGCCGATCAGGTGGTGGGGCGGGCACCCGCAGGCGATGCCGTAGCCGGTGGCCCAGGGTGCGAGGGCGAACAGGGCGCGGACGGCCGCGGGGTCGGTGGTCGCGTCGTGCACACCGTGCCCGGGCCGGCCGCACTCGCCGCGGCAGGGGCCCGCCCCGGGGGCCGGTGCGGAGGCGGGCACGGAGGCGGAGGCGGGCGCGGGCGTGGATGCGGGGGCGCCGCGGTGCGGGGACGGCAGGGCCGGGAGCTTGTGGGGGGACAGCGGGAAGACGGGCAGTCCGCGCTCGGCGGCGGACAGCGCGTGGGCCAGGGCCAGGGTGGCGGTGCGCCGGTAGGGAGCGGCCATGCACTCATTTTCGTACGTCCGTTCGAGTCTGGCCAGAGGGTGTCCCGCGGCGTCGCCCGTGCGCCGATGCCGCGGGACGTTTACCGGCCTCTCCTCACGCTTGCGGGGGAAAGATCCCTTCCGGGCGGGTTCGCCGGGGATCCGGTGGGCAGTTCTTGGGCCACGACGTCGAGAACAGGCCGCAGTCGGCGCCTGGTCGAGGGAGGACACATGACAGGCATCCGTACCGCTCCCGCCGTCCCGGCGGTGGGCTTCACCGTCTGGTAGGACCGGCCCGGGGGACAAGGGGACGAGGTGGGCGACGGCCCGCGCGGCGGTGCTCCGGTACCGGCGCGCGGGCCGTCGTCGTGCCCCGGTCCCGCCCGCGCCCTGCCGCCCGGCGGTGAACCGACGGTCGGCGCCGGGCCGGCCGACCCTGAGCCGGCGGGCCGCGCCTCCACCTCCAGGAGGTGCGGCGGCCCACCGCCCTACAACCTGAGGCGGACCCCCGGTCGGCACCTCTGGGCGATCCCCCGGGGCGGTACCCGCTCATAGCGTGGTTCCCATGACCGCGACCGCCGGCACCGTCTGCACCGGGGCCTCCACCGCCGCCACCGGACACGCCTCCTACCCGTCGTTCTCGTCGTACGTACGGGCCCGGGGGCCCGTGCTGCTGCGTACGGCCCGGTCGCTGACGGCCAACCCGTGCGACGCCGAGGACCTGTTGCAGACCGCCCTCGCCAAGACGTACGTCGCCTGGGGGCGCATCGAGGACCACCGGGCGCTCGACGGCTACGTACGCCGGGCGCTGCTGAACACCCGTACCTCGCAGTGGCGCAAGCGCAAGGTCGACGAGTTCGCGTGCGACGAGCCGCCCGAGCCGCTCGGGCCGGCCGGGCCCGACCCGGCGGAGCAGCAGGCGCTGCGCGACGCGATGTGGCGGGCGGTGACGCGGCTGCCCGACCGCCAGCGGGCCATGGTCGTGCTCCGGTACTACGAGGACCTCAGCGAGGCCCAGACGGCGGAGCTCCTCGGGGTGTCCGTCGGCACGGTCAAGAGCGCCGTCTCACGGGCGCTCGGCAAGCTCCGTGAGGACCCCGAGCTCGCCCCCGTCCGGTGATCGACCGAGGCGGATGTACTCCCGGGTAGTGACATACCGCGTGGTATGTGCGCAGAATCTGCACACCTTCGATGCCACGCGCCCAACGGGAGGACGCCGTGCTGAGCACCATGCAGGACGTACCGCTGACTGTGACCCGCATCCTCCGCCACGGGATGACGATCCACGGGCGGTCCCTGATCACCACCTGGACGGGCGAGCCCGAACCGCACCGCCGCACCTTCGCCGAGACCGGCGCCCGGGCCACCCGGCTCGCCGGAGCGCTCCGCGACGAACTGGGCGTCACCGGCGACGAACGGGTCGCCACCCTGATGTGGAACAACGCCGAGCACGTGGAGGCCTACCTGGCCATCCCGTCCATGGGCGCGGTCCTGCACACCCTGAACCTCCGCCTGCCCGCCGAGCAGCTCGTCTGGATCGTCAACCACGCCGCCGACCGGGTCGTCCTCGTCAACGGCAGCCTCCTCCCCCTCCTCGCCCCGCTGCTCCCGCACCTGCCGACGATCGAGCACATCGTGGTCTCCGGCCCCGGCGACCGGTCCCTCCTGGACGACGCGGCGGCCACCGTCCACGAGTACGAGGAGCTCATCGCCCGCCACCCGGCCACCTTCGACTGGCCCGAGCTGGACGAGCGCGCCGCCGCCGCCATGTGCTACACCTCCGGCACCACCGGCGACCCCAAGGGCGTCGTCTACTCCCACCGCTCCATCTACCTGCACTCCATGCAGGTGAACATGGCCGAGTCGATGGGCCTGACCGACAAGGACACCACCCTGGTGGTCGTCCCCCAGTTCCACGTGAACGCCTGGGGCCTGCCCCACGCCACGTTCATGACTGGCGTCAACATGCTGATGCCCGACCGCTTCCTCCAGCCCGCCCCGCTCGCCGAGATGATCGAGCGCGAGAGGCCCACCCACGCGGCGGCCGTCCCCACCATCTGGCAGGGTCTGCTCGCCGAGGTCACCGCCCACCCCCGCGACCTCTCCTCGATGGCCACCGTCACCATCGGCGGCGCCGCCTGTCCGCCCTCCCTCATGGAGGCCTACGACAAGCTCGGCGTACGCCTCTGCCACGCCTGGGGCATGACGGAGACGTCCCCGCTCGGCACCATGTCCAACCCGCCCGCCGGCCTCTCGGCCGAGGAGGAGTGGCCGTACCGCATCACCCAGGGCCGCTTCCCGGCCGGCGTCGAGGCTCGTCTCGCCGGGCCCGGTGGCGACTTCCTGCCCTGGGACGGCGAGTCGGCGGGCGAGCTGGAGGTCCGCGGTCCGTGGATCGCGGGCGCGTACTACGGCGGCGCGGCCGGCGAACCCCTCCGGCCCGGGGACAAGTTCACCGAGGACGGCTGGCTGAAGACCGGCGACGTCGGCGTGATCAGCCCGGACGGCTACCTCACCCTCACCGACCGGGCCAAGGACGTCATCAAGTCGGGCGGCGAGTGGATCTCCTCCGTGGAGCTGGAGAACGCCCTGATGGCCCACCCGGAGGTGGCCGAGGCGGCGGTCGTCGCCGTCCCCGACGACAAGTGGGGCGAACGGCCGCTGGCGACGGTGGTCCTCACCGAGGGCGCCACCGCCGACTACGGGACGCTGCGCGCCTTCCTCGCCGAGTCCATCGCCAAGTGGCAGCTCCCGGAGCGCTGGGCGATCGTCCCGGCGGTGCCGAAGACCAGCGTGGGCAAGTTCGACAAGAAGGTGATCCGCAAGCAGTACGCCAACGGCGAGCTGGACGTCACGGAGCTCTGACGGCGTGACGGAGCCCTGACGACGTGACGGAGCTCTGACGACGTCACACGCTACGCACGAGCGACGAGGGGCGCCCTTTCCGGGGCGCCCCTCCCGCGTCAGTTCGTACCGATCTTCGCCAGCAGGTCCACGATCCGCGACTGCACCTCGGCGCTCGTCGACCGCTCCGCCAGGAACAGCACCGTCTCGCCCGACGACAGCTTCGGCAACTCCGCCTGCTGGAGGCTCGCGGAGGTGTAGACGACCAGCGGCGTACGGTTCAGCTGCCCGTTCGCCCGCAGCCAGTCGATGATCCCGGCCCGCCGACGGCGCACCTGCATCAGGTCCATCACCACCAGGTTGGGCCGGGTCTGCGCGGCCAGCGTGACCGCCTCGCTGTCCGTGGCCGCCCGCGCCACCTGCATGCCGCGCCGCTCCAGCGTCGCCGTCAGGGCCAGCGCGATCTCCTCCTGCTCCTCGATCAGCAGGACCCGCGACGGGTGCTGTTCACTGTCCCGGGGCGCCAGGGCCTTGAGCAGTACGGCCGGATCGGCGCCGTACGCCGCCTCCCGCGTCGCCTGGCCCAGTCCCGCCGCCAGCAGCACCGGCACCTCGGCGGCCACCGCCGCCTGACGCAGCGACTGGAGCGCCGTGCGGGTGATCGGCCCGGTCAGCGGGTCGACGAACAGCGCCGCCGGGAACGCGGCGATCTGCGCGTCCACCTCCTCGCGGGAGTGCACGATCACGGGCCGGTAGCCCCGCTCGCTGAGCGCCTCCTGGGTGGAGACGTCCGGCGCGGGCCAGACCAGCAGGCGCCGCGGGTTGTCCAGCGGTTCGGGGGGCAGTTCGTCGTCCACGGGCAGCGGGGCGGGCTCGTTGGCCACCTCGACCGCACCGCCCGGCCCGTCCAGCGGCTCCGGGCCCTCGGCCGCGTCCTCGTCCGGTGCCCCTATCTCGTACGCCCGCCCCTGCGGCTGGGCGGCCGGGGCGGCGGGCGCCGGGGCCGGTGCCATGGGCGCGGGTGCCGTCGGGGCCGGGGTCGCCGGGGCCGGCGTGGCCGTGGCCGGCGGGACGACCGGCTCCTCCGCCGGGGGCGTGGCCAGCTTGCGGCGCCGCCCGGATCCGGAGGACTGCTGCTGGGCGACCTGCTGGGCGAACGGCACGCCCTGCCCCAGCGTGCGCACACTGAACGCCCGCCCCTGGGTGGACCCGTTGGCGGCCTCGTCACCGGCCGGCGCACCCGAAGGCACCTCCGGCGGCAGGGGTACGGACCCGGTGCCGGTGCCGGTCCCGGTGCCCGTGGCGGTCTCCTGGACCGCCCGGCGACGCCCCGTGGGCGCGGGCGCCGGGGGCTGGACCGGGTGCGGCTGCGCCGGGGTGTGGTCGGCGTCCGGCTCGATGGCCGCCGTGCCGTGGTGACCGTCGGGCGCCGGTGCGCCGGCGCGCTCCTCGGGGCGCCGGTCCGCCTCGGCGGGCGGGAGCGCGAACGCGGTACGGGCGCCCCCCTCGGGGGCCGGCGGAGTGCGGTCCTGTGCCGACCCGAGCGCACGGCGGGCCCGGCGGCCCCCGGCCGGTTCCCCGGCCCGCTCGTCGGTGGCGGGAGCGGCGGCCCCGGCGGCGGCCGCGGGAGCCGGGGCGGGCACCGCGCCGGGAGCACCGGCGGGCGTCGCGGCCGCCGGGAGCGCCGGCATGGCGCCGCCCTCGCCGGCCCGCCGTGCCCGCCGCCCGGCGGGCGGTACCGGCACCGCGTCCGCGGGCACGCCCTGCGGGGGCACCGTCTCGCCCAGCGCGGGGCGGCCCTGCGCGCTCTCGGCGGCCGTCACCACCGCGCCCTCGGCGGGGACGCCGGCCGGCAGGGCCATGGCCCCGGCCTCCGCCGGGCTCGGCCGGCCGCGCCGCCGCCCGGTCGGCCTGGCCGCCACCGGGTCCTCGGCCTGCACGGGGCTCGCGCCCGGCTCCAGGAAGGCGTCCGTCGAGGCGCGCCGCGCCCGTCGCCGCCCACCGCCCGAGGTGCTGCCACCGGATGTACCGCCCCCGGACGTACCGCCCCCGGAGGTGTCGCCCGATGTCTGCGCGGGCACCACCGGCGGGGCCACCGCGGGGGCCCCGGAGGGGGCCGCCCCGGACGGCACGCCCGGCGCGGGCGTACCCGCCGCCTGGGGGCCGGCCGGTGCCTCCGGCGCGCCCGTGCCGCGCGGCTCCGCCAACGCCACTTCCGCGGCCGGGGCCGGGTCCGCCGGCTTCACCGTCCCGGCACCGTCACCGAGCGGCACCTCCAGGACGTAGGCGCTGCCGGGCATCCCCGGCACCTCGTGCGTCTGGAGCACGCCCGCGTGCGCCCGGACGATTCCGCGCACGATCGGCTCGTGCACCGGGTCGCCCCCGGTGAACGGCCCGCGCACCTCGATCCGTACGACGTCCCCGCGCTGCGCCGCCGCCACGACGATCGTCGAGTCGACGTACCCGCCGCCCGGCACCAGCCGCGCCTTGCCGGTCGAGTCGACCCCGGCGACGTCCGCGATCAGATGGGCGAGCGCGGTCGAGATCCGCACCCCGTCCACCTCGGCCTCGATCGGCGGGGCGTGCACCGCGAACTGCACCCGCCCCGGGCCGATCAGCTCCACCGCGCCCTCGACACCGGCGGCGACCACCGCGTCGAGCAGCACCTTCGTCTTGTGCAGCGGCTCCTCGCCGACGTCGAGCCGCTGGTAGCCCAGCACGTTGTCCACGAGCGTCGTCATCCGGGCGTACCCGGCGGCCAGGTGGTGCAGCACCTGGTTGGCCTCGGGCCAGAGCTGGCCGGCCGGGTCGGCGGCCAGCGTGCCCAGCTCGCCGCGCAGCTCCTCCAGCGGCCCGCGCAACGACCCGCCCAGTACGGCGGTGAGCTGGGCGTGCCGCGCGGCGAGGGCCGCGTACCGCTCCTCGTGCCGCTCGATCTCCACGGAGAGCCGCTCGCTGAGATCGGCCATCTCGGTGGCGTGCTGCTCGGTGAGGTCGGCGACCTCGGCCGTGTGCCGCTCGGTCAGCCCGGTCACCTCGGCGGCGTGCCGGGTCTCCTGCTCCTCGTACGGGCGCCGGTCGGTGAAGGTCATCACCGCGCCGACGAGCTGGTCCCCGTCCCGTACCGGCGCGGTCGTCAGGTCGACCGGCACCGCCGAACCGTCCTTGGCCCACACCACCTGCCCGCGCACCCGGTGCTTGCGCCCGGACCGCAAGGTGTCGGCCAGCGGCGACTCCTCGAACGGGAAGGCCTCCCCGTCCGCCCGCGAGTGCAGCATCAGCGGGTGGAGTTCCTTGCCGCCCAGGTCGCTGGCGCGCCAGCCCAGTATCTGGGCGGCGGCCGGGTTGACCAGCACGATCCGCCCGTCGGTGTCCGTGCCCACGACGCCCTCGGAGGCGGCGCGCAGGATCATCTCGGTCTGCCGCTGGGAGCGGGCGAGCTCCGCCTCGGTGTCGATCGTCCCGGAGAGGTCCCGCACCACGAGCATCAGCAGCTCGTCACCCGTATAGGCACTGCCGTACGAGTCGTACGCCTCGCGTCCGTCCTCCAGGCTCGCGCTGGTCACCTCGACCGGGAACTCGCTCCCGTCGGTGCGCCGCGCGACCATCCGCGCCGGCTTGGTTCGGCCCCGCGCGTCGGCGGCCTCGGGGCGGCGCATCGAGCCGGGGATCAGCCGGGAGTCGAACGCGGGGAGGAGGTCCAGCAGCCCGCGCCCGACCAGTGCCGTACCGGGCGTCTCGAACATCTCGAGGGCGATGGTGTTGGCGTTGACGACCGTGCCGTTGCAATTGACGAGTACGAGCCCGTCCGGCAGCGCGTCGAGTATGGCTGCGAGGCGAGCAGCGCCTCGGGATGGCCTGCTGCTCACGACGACGCTTCCTCCCACTCGGCCTGTCACTGGAGGGAGTCTAAAGGCAGGGGGTGTGGGCCCGACGGCGGTTGTGTGCGGGTTCCTCTACGACCGGGCCATCGGAAGCACCGGCTTCAGGGCGTCCCACCTGGCGATCTCGCAGCCGTCGGTCCGCTTGAAGTGGGCGTCGACGTCCTGGCCCTGCCAGGTGCCGGTGATGTGGGCGGTGGCGGCGCCGCCGTGCTGCATGGTGCACATCCGGTCCTTGCCCACGGGTGCGAACGGGTCCTTGCCCTCCTCGGCCAGCTCGTCGAGCCGGTCGCACGCGCCCTGCACGCGCGGGTGGTTCCCCTCGGCGGTCCGCAGCCCGCACTTCAGCTCGAAGGTGCCGTCCGCCATCGGGTTGCCCGAGTTCTTCACGGTGACGGTCAGCGAGTCGGTCCCGGCCAGCAGCGGCAGCGGCAGGGGCCCGCCACCGGCCATGGCGGCGGGCGCGGCGGCACCGAGCGCGGCGAGGGAGGCGGCGGAGGTGAGAACGAGACGGCGCAGCATACGAACTCCTGGGGGTACGGATCCGTCGGGATGCCCGGCATCCCTCACCCCACTAACGCTCCAGCCCCCGCCGCGTTGCGCAACCCGGCCGCCCCGCCCCCGTCCCGCCCGCACCGCCCGCCCGGAACGCCTTTGCCCTGCGCCCCGCCCGCCTAGTACCGTGGGGACCGATTGGTGACACCCCCTTGGGCTGTGTCATCATCTGCACGCACCACTCGCGCCCGCGCGGGTGCGGGCAAACAACTGGAGGCGTCGCCTAGTCCGGTCTATGGCGCCGCACTGCTAATGCGGTTTGGGTCTTAAAGCCCATCGAGGGTTCAAATCCCTCCGCCTCCGCCGCACCACCCGAAGCCCCGGCCCCACGGCCGGGGCTTCGGTCGTTCCCGGCCCGGAAATCCCCCCGCCGCACCCGCACGGGTGATCCCCCGCCGCACCCCCGGACAGCGCCCGTATGGGCGTTTTCCCAGGTCAGAGGGGGTGTGGTTAACGGATTTCGCGTCACGGCGCAGGTCATGTAATGTTGTTCCCGCAACGCCGACCGGGCAGAAAAGCCCGGGAAGCACAAGCACTCGTAGCTTAACGGATAGAGCATCTGACTACGGATCAGAAGGTTGCAGGTTCGAATCCTGCCGAGTGCACACAGACAGAAGGCCCCCGGGATTGTTCCGGGGGCCTTCTGGCGTATCCGGGTCGACATCACCGTCCACGGCCGGTCCCTCGGCAAGGACGAGCCCGCGTCACCGGGTTGGCGCTCCGGCCAGAGCCCGCGGCCCGGCCCCGCTGCCGGGGCGGAGGTCGGGGGCGTTCGGGCGTGGGGTCGTACCGTTGCGCGCATGGGCTGGCGATGTGAGGGGCTGCGGTGGCGGGGCGGGGTGCCGGTCCTGGTGTGGGAGGGCGGGCGGGTCAGTTCGCCGGGGGTCGGGCGGGAGATCGCCTTCTGGGCGGTGGGGGAGCGGCGGTGCGTGGGGGCGCGGGGGAACCGGTGTCCTCTCGGGGCGGTCGTGGCGGGGCGGGGGACCGGGGCGCGGTGCGGGGAGTGCGCGCGGCTGGAGCGGGCGCACTCCGTGGCGGCGGACACCGTGGCGGACGACCCCCGGACGTACCGCGTGTATCTCGCCTGGTTCGGGGCGGGCATGGTGAAGGTGGGGATCACGGCCGAGGAGCGCGGTGACGCCCGGCTGCTGGAACAGGGTGCCGTGGCGTACGGCTGGCTGGGGCGCGGGCCGCTGATGGCGGCGCGGCGGACCGAGGAGGTGCTCGGGACGGCGCTGGGGGTGCCCGACCGGATCCCGTACGCGGCGAAGCGGGCGGCACGGGTGGGGCTGCCCGGCCGGGCGGAGCGGGCGGCGGAGGTGGCGGAGCTGTACCGGCGGGCCGTGGCGGTGCCCGGGTGGGCGGACACGCTGGAGCCGGTGGAGCTGCGGGTGGCCGACCACGCGGAGGTGTTCGGGCTGGACCGGGTCGGCCGGATCGACGGGGTGGTGCGGGAGCTGGTGGACGGGGGCCGCGTGGCGGGCACGCTCGTCGCCGCCGCGGGGCCCGACCTGCACCTGGAGGCGCCCGACGGGCGGGCGCTGGTGCTGGACACGCGGCTGGTCACCGGGTGGGAACTGGTCGCGGCCGGGCGCGGGGAGGGGACGACCGTGCCGGTCGCCGGACCGCCGTCGCCGGGGGAGCAGGGCGGGCTGTTCTGACCGGGTGCGGGCGCGGGCGCGGGCGCCGGTGCGGGGCGCTGGATGCGGGTGCCTGGCGGCATGTCGGGGGCGGACGCGTCCGGTGGGGCGGCACCGGGGCCGGCGCCGGGGCACCACGGCGCGGGCGGGGGCCGGGCGCGGGCCGGGTAAAGACTCGGATCCCGTTCGCCGGGAGACCTGGACACCCCGCCGGGCCGCGACGGAGGGTGAGCCGCATGAGTGATCACCTTGTGAGCGGTCTCGAACCGCCTTACTACACCGTCGTCTTCACCTCCGTCCGCGCCTCCGACGACCAGGGCTACGCGGAGACCGCCCGGCGCATGGAGGAGCTGGTGCGGGACGTCCCCGGCTTCCTCGGGTACGAGTCGGCCCGGACGCCCGGCGGTCTGGGCATCACCGTCGGGTACTTCAGGGACGAGGAGGCCATCGCCGCCTGGCGGGCGAGCGAGGAGCACCAGGCCGCCATGCGGCGCGGCCGCGCCGACTGGTACGAGCGGTACGCCGTGCACGTCGGCCGGGTCGAGCGGAGCTACGGCTTTGAGCGGGGATGACGAGGCGCCGCGCGTCCGGGCGTTCTGGGAGCGGCTGGGGCTGCCCGGGCTCGTCGACGTGCACACGCACTTCATGCCGGAGCGGGTGCTGCGGAAGGTGTGGGCGTACTTCGACGACGTGGGGCCGCTGACCGGGACGCCGTGGCCGATCACCTACCGCGAGGAGGAGGACCGGCGGGTCGGGCTGCTGCGGGAGTTCGGGGTGGTGGCCTTCACGTCGATGGTCTACCCGCACAAGCCGGGCATGGCGGAGTGGCTCAACGACTGGGCGGCCGGCTTCGCCGGGCGGGTGGACGGGTGCCTGCGGACCGCGACGCTGTTCCCGGAGGAGGGCGTCGAGCGGTACGTGGCCGAGGCGGTCGACGGGGGCGCGCGGGTGTTCAAGGCGCATGTCCAGGTCGGCGCGTACGACCCCAACGACCCGTCGCTGGACGGCGCCTGGGGGCTGCTCGCCGAGGCCGGCGTACCGATCGTGATCCACTGCGGTTCGGGCCCCGCCCCGGGCGAGCACACCGGGCCCGGGCCGGTCGCTCGGCTGCTGGCCCGGCACCCCCGGCTGCGGCTGGTCGTGGCGCACATGGGCCTGCCCGAGTACGCCGACTTCCTCGGCCTCGCCGAGCGGTACGAGGAGGTGCGGCTGGACACGACGATGGCGTTCACCGACTTCGGCGAGCGCCTGGCGCCTTTCCCGAAGGGCGAGCGGGGGCGGCTGCTGGAGTTGGGGGACCGGATCCTGCTCGGCAGCGACTTCCCCAACATCCCGTACGCCTACCTCCACCAGCTCCGGGCGCTGGAGGCGCTCGGGCTGGGCGACGACTGGCTGCGGGCGGTCTGCCACGGCAACGCGGCGCGGCTGTTCGCGCTCCCCTAGACGGTCCCGGGGCCCGGCCCCGCCCCCCCTTTTCTCAGCCTTTTCACAGAAAGGGGAAAGGGACCTCTCAGGGACGCGCGGGAGCGTCGGACCATGACCGTCTCCTCGCCCCAGGGGCGCACCGAACTGCTCAGGCCCGACGGAAGCGCCGTACGGGTGCTCGTCGTGGACGACGAGGACCCGCTCGCCGAGCTGCTGTCCATGGCCCTGCGGTACGAGGGGTGGGAGGTGCGCAGTGCCGGGGACGGCGCCGGGGCGCTGCGCTCGGCGCGGGACTTCCGGCCGGACGCCGTCGTCCTGGACGTGATGCTGCCGGACATGGACGGGCTGACGGTGCTCGGCCGGCTGCGGCGCGAGGCGCCCGACGTGCCCGTGCTGTTCCTCACCGCGAGGGACGCGGTGGAGGACCGGATCGCGGGGCTGACGGCGGGCGGGGACGACTACGTCACCAAGCCGTTCAGCCTGGAGGAGGTCGTGGCCCGGCTGCGCGGGCTGATCCGCAGGTCCGGTACCGCGCCGGCGCGGGGCGAGTCCGTCCTGGTGGTGGGTGACCTGGTGCTGGACGAGGACAGTCACGAGGTGACGCGCGGCGGGCAGGGGATCCACCTGACCGCCACCGAGTTCGAGCTCCTGCGGTTCCTCATGCGCAATCCGCGCAGGGTGCTCAGCAAGGCGCAGATCCTGGACCGGGTGTGGAGCTACGACTTCGGGGGCCAGGCCAACGTGGTCGAGCTCTACATCTCGTACCTGCGGAAGAAGATCGACGCGGGTCGCTCGCCGATGATCCACACCCGGCGGGGCGCGGGGTACCTCCTCAAGCCGGGCGAGTGATGCGGCGCCGGTCGCTGCGGACGCGGCTGGTGGTGTCGGCGGTGGCGCTGATCGCGGTCGTCGCCGCCGTGATCGGCACGGTCACCACGGTCGCGTTGCGCTCGTACCTGACGGGCCAGAAGGACGAGCAGCTCACGGAGGCCGTCAGGAGGGCGGCCGGGCCCCGGTGGGACGACCTCCGGTTCGTCACGGCACCCGGGCAGGACCTCGGCACCGTCGGCGGGCGCGCGGACGGGCCCGAAGCGCCGCTGAGCACGGCCGGCCGGTCCGTGGGCGAGCGGCCCGACGACCCGCCCGGCCCGCTGGACCGGGCGCAGACCGCCGCGCTGTCCGCCGTCCCCCGGGACGGCCGGGTCCACCCGGCCTCCCTGCCCGGGCTGGGCGACTACCGGGTGCTGGCGTCCCCCGACGGCACGCTGGTGCTGGGCTTCCCCGTCGGCGACGTCCAGGACACCGTCGGCACCCTGATCCTGGTCGAGGTGTGCGTGACGGGGGCCGGCCTGGTCGCCGCCGGCCTCGCGGGCGGCGCCCTGGTCTCCGTGGCACTGCGCCCGCTGCGGCGGGTGGCCGCCACCGCCCGGCGGGTCGGGGAACTGCCCCTGCACAGCGGCGAGCCGGCGCTGTACGAGCGCGTCCCGGCCGCCGAGGCCGACCCGCGCACCGAGGTCGGCCAGGTCGGCGCGGCCCTCAACCGGATGCTCGACCATGTGCACGCGGCCCTGCACGCGCGTCAGGAGAGCGAGACCCGGGTACGCCGGTTCGTCGCGGACGCCAGCCACGAGCTCCGGACGCCGCTGGCGTCGATCCGGGGGTACGCCGAGCTGACCCGGCGGGGCCGGGAGAGGCCCGGGCCGGACACGGCGCACGCGCTGGGGCGGATCGAGGCGGAGGCCACCCGGATGACCGGGCTGGTGGAGGATCTGCTGCTGCTGGCCCGGCTGGACGCCGGCCGCCCGCTCTCGTACGGCAGCGCCGATCTCGCGCCGCTCGTCGTGGACGCGGTGAGCGACGCCCGCGCCGCCGGGCCGGACCACCACTGGCGCCTGGAGCTGCCGGACGCGCCCGTCACCGTCCGGGCGGACGCCGCGCGGCTGCACCAGGTGCTGGTCAACCTGCTCGGCAACGCCCGCACCCACACCCCGCCGGGCACCACCGTCACCGCGCGGGTCCGCTCCGAGGGGCCGTGGTCGGTCGTGGAGGTCGAGGACGACGGGCCGGGCGTCCCGGACGGGCTCCTGCCGCACGTCTTCGAGCGCTTCGCGCGCGGGGACACCTCCCGTTCCCGGCACGCCGGCTCCACCGGCCTGGGGCTGGCCATCGTCCAGGCGGTGGTCGTCGCGCACGGGGGCGAGGTGGGCGTGCGGAGCGTCCCGGGCCGGACCGTGTTCGCCGTACGCCTGCCGGGCCCGGACCGGCAGGACTCACAGGCGGACCACAGGGTCGTCACACCGGTGTGACAGCGCCCGTCGCGACGGTCGACGGCATGGCAACCGAATGCATTGCCGGGGCCCTGCCCGCCCGGGAACACCTTCCCGTGGACGGCGCCGGGCGGCCCGTACTCGACGTCGTCGTACCCGTGTACAACGAGGAGAAGGGCCTCGAACCGTGCGTGCTGCGGCTGCGCGAGCACCTGGCCCGCACCTTCCCCTACGGCTTCCGCATCACGGTCGCCGACAACGCCAGCACCGACCGCACGCCGGAGGTGGCCGCCCGGCTGGCGGCCCTGCTGCCGGAGGTGCGGTCGGTGCGGCTGGAGCGGAAGGGGCGTGGCCGGGCGCTGCGGACCGTCTGGTCGCACTCCGACGCGCCCGTCCTCGCCTACATGGACGCCGACCTGTCCACCGACCTCAACGCCCTGCTGCCGCTGATCGCTCCGCTGATCTCGGGCCACTCGGACCTGGCGATCGGCTCCCGGCTGGCGGGCGGTTCACGGGTGGTGCGGGGGCCGAAGCGGGAGCTGGTCTCCCGTACGTACAACCTCATCCTGCGCGGCTCGCTCGCCGCCCGGTTCAGCGACGCCCAGTGCGGGTTCAAGGCGATACGGCGGGAGGTCGCCGAGCGGCTGCTGCCGATGGTCGAGGACACCGGCTGGTTCTTCGACACCGAGATGCTGGTGCTGGCCGAGCGGGCCGGGCTGCGCATCCACGAGGTGCCGGTCGACTGGGTCGACGACCCCGACTCGACCGTCCACATCGTGCGGACGGCGGTGGAGGACCTGAGGGGCGTGTGGCGGGTCGGGCGCGCCCTCGCGAAGGGGACGCTGCCGCTGGACCGGCTGGCACGGCCGTTCGGCGACGACCCGCGCGACCGGACGATCGGCGGCGTACCGGGCGGGCTGGCCCGGCAGCTCGTCGGGTTCTGCGTGGTCGGTGCCCTGTCGACGCTCCTCTATCTGGCGCTGTACGCGGCCCTCCGGGCCGGGACCGGGGCGCAGGCGGCGAACGGGGCGGCCCTGCTGCTGTCGGCCGTCGCCAACACGGCCGCCAACCGGCGGCTCACCTTCGGCGTACGGGGCCGGGACCGGGCCGTGCGCCACCAGGCTCAGGGGCTGGTGGTGTTCGGCATCGGGCTGGCGCTCACCAGCGGCTCGCTGACCGCGCTGGACGCGGCGGCCGGGAACGCCTCGCGGAGCGCCGAGTACGCGGTGCTGATCGCCGCGAACCTGGCGGCGACGGTGCTGCGCTTCCTGCTCTTCCGCACGTGGGTCTTCCCCGACCGGCGCGCCCACGACGACACGGCGGAGGACGCCCGATGACGACGACACCCCGGCCGGCGACGGCGACGGCGACGGCGACGACGACAGGGCCGGGCGGCGCGGCCCGGCGGGTGTGGCGGGGGCGGGGCGAGGACGCCCCGTGGGCACGGCCCGCGTTCCTCGCGCTGCTGCTGGCCACCGGTCTGCTGTACCTGTGGAACCTGGACGCCTCCGGCTACGCCAACTCCTTCTACTCGGCGGCGGTCCAGGCCGGCGGCGAGAGCTGGAAGGCCTTCTTCTTCGGTTCGTCCGACGCCGCGAACTCCATCACCGTCGACAAGCCCCCGGCCGCCCTGTGGCCGATGGCCCTGTCCGTACGGCTCTTCGGGCTCGGCTCGTGGCAGATCCTGGTGCCCGAGGTGCTGATGGGGGTGGGGACGGTCGCCGTGGTGTACGCGGCGGTGCGGCGGCGGTTCAGCCCGGCCGCCGGGCTCCTCGCGGGTGCCGTGCTGGCGCTCACGCCCGTCGCCGCGCTGATGTTCCGGTTCAACAACCCCGACGCGCTGCTGGCCCTGCTGATGTCGGTCACCGTGTACGGCGTGCTGCGCGCGCTGGAGGGTGCCCGGACGCGGTGGCTGGCGGGGGCGGGGGTCGCGGTCGGCCTCGCGTTCCTGACCAAGACGCTCCAGGCGCTCCTGATCCTGCCGCCGCTGGCGGTGGTGTACGCCGTGTGCGCGCCGGCCCGGCCGCTCCGCCGGCTCGGTCAACTGGCCCTGGCCGGGCTGGCGATGGTCGTCTCGGGCGGCTGGTGGGTCGCGGTGGTGGAGCTGTGGCCGGCGTCGTCCCGGCCGTACGTCGGCGGGTCGCGGACCAACAGCTTCCTGGAGCTGACCTTCGGCTACAACGGGCTCGGCCGCCTCAACGGCGACGAGACCGGGAGCGTCGGCGGTGGCGGCGCGGGCGGGGCCGGTGGCGGTGGCCGTGGTGGCGGCGGCTGGGGCGAGACCGGCGCGGGGCGGATGTTCGGCGACGCCGTGGGCGGCCAGATCTCCTGGCTGCTGCCGGCCGCGCTGGTGCTGCTGGTCGCCGGGCTGGTCGTCACCCGGCGGGCCGCGCGGACCGACACGGCCCGGGCCGCGTTCCTGGTGTGGGGCGGCTCGCTGCTGACGACCCTGGCGGTCTTCAGCTTCATGGCCGGCATCTTCCACGAGTACTACACGGTCGCCCTCGCCCCGTACATCGCCGCCCTGGTGGGCATGGGCGTGACGGTGCTGTGGGAGGAGCGGTCGCGAGCGGCCGCCTCGGTGACGCTGGCGGTGGTGGTGACCGGGACGGCCGGGTGGGCGTACGTGCTGCTCGGCCGGACGCCCGACCACCTGCCGTGGCTGCGGTGGGCGGTGCTGGTGGCGGGCGCGGTGGCCGGAGCGGGGCTGGCGGCGGGCGCGCGGCTGGGGCGGCGGGTGGCTGTCGGGGCGGCCGGCCTCGGGCTGCTGGCCGCGCTCGCCGGGCCGGCGGCGTACACGTGGTCGACCCTCGGGACGGGGCACACCGGCTCCATCGTCACGGCCGGCCCGGCCTCCGCGCGGGGCGGCGGACCGGGCGGCTTCCGCCCGGGCGCCGACGGGCCCGGCGGGGCGGGCCCGGGCGGCCTGGGCCCGGGGGCCCCGGGCGGCCAGGTCCCGGATGGCCGGCTCCCGGGCGGCGAGGGCCAGGCGCCCGGTGGCCGGGCCCCCGTCCCGGGCCGAGTCCCGGCGCAGGGCCAGGCCCCGGAGGGCCGGCCGCCGGGCGGTGGACGTCCCGGCGGCATGGGCGGCCTCCTGGACGGTGCCGACGTCGGCTCCGCCGTGAAGGCGAGGCTCGGCCGCGACGCCGGGGACTACACCTGGGTCGCCGCCGCGATCGGCTCCCAGAACGCCGCGAGCCACCAACTCGCCACCGGGAAGCCCGTGATGGCCATCGGCGGCTTCAACGGCAGTGATCCGTCCCCCACGCTCGCCCGGTTCCAGCGGTACGTGGCCGACGGCCGGATCCACTGGTTCATCGGCGGCGCGGGCGGCGGCGCGAGCGGCGCCATGGGCGGCGGTCCCGGCGGGGGCACCGGCGCCGCGATCACGGCGTGGGTGACCTCCACCTTCACCGCCGTGACCGTGGAGGGCGTCACCCTCTACGACCTGACCGACCCCGCGTAACCCCGTCCCCCGCCATCACCACGAAAAAACGTTATACAGCGTAAGGGTGACCTTGTACGGTGTACGAGACCGAGTCCCGTACACCGTACAAGGAGCCTTCCGTATGACGGCGACCGCCGCCGGGAAACCCCCGACTCCCGCCCCCACACCCGGTGGTGGCCACCCGCAGCGCTGGCTGATCCTCGGCGTGATCTGCCTCGCCCAGCTCACCGTGCTGCTCGACAACACCGTCCTCAGCGTCGCGATCCCCTCCCTCACCAAGGAGCTCGACGCCTCCACCGCCGACATCCAGTGGATGATCAACGCCTACTCGCTGGTCCAGTCCGGACTGCTCCTGACCGCCGGCAACGCCGCCGACCGCTACGGCCGCAAGAGGATGCTGCTCTCGGGCCTCGCGCTGTTCGGTATCGGCTCGCTGGCCGCCGGACTCGCCCAGACCTCCGCCCAGTTGATCGCCGCCCGCGCGGGCATGGGCGTCGGCGGCGCGCTGCTGATGACCACGACCCTCGCGGTCGTCGTCCAGGTCTTCGACGACACCGAGCGCGTCAAGGCCATCGCCCTGTGGTCGACCGTCAGCTCGCTCGGCTTCGCGGCCGGACCGCTGCTCGGCGGGTTCGTGCTCGACCACTTCTGGTGGGGCGCGATCTTCCTGATCAACATCCCCGTCGCCGGCATCGGACTGGGCGCCGTCGCCGCCCTCGTACCGGAGTCCAGGCACAAGCAGGGCGACCGGCCCGACCTCGTCGGCGCCGTGCTGTCCACCCTCGGCATGACGGCGGTCGTGTTCGCGATCATCTCCGGTCCCGACCACGGCTGGACGTCCGGCCGGGTACTGCTCTCCGCCGCGCTCGGCGTGGTCGTCCTCGCCCTCTTCGCGCTGTGGGAGCTGCGCGTCCCGCACCCCATGCTGGACATGCACTTCTTCCGCGACCAGCGGTTCGTGGGCGCGGTCGCGGGCGCCGTCCTGGTCGCCTTCGGCATGACCGGCTCGCTGTTCCTGCTCACCCAGCACCTCCAGTTCGTCCTGGGGTACGGGCCGCTCGACGCGGGCCTGCGCACCGCGCCGCTCGCCCTCACCGTCGTCGTACTGAACCTCGCCGGCGTCGGCGCGCGGCTGCTGCCCCGGCTCGGCACGCCGGCGACCATCGCCACCGGCATGGCCCTGGTCGCCGCCGGGCTCGCCGCGATCGCCGTCCTCGGCGGGGAGCACGGGTACGGCGGCATGCTGCTCGGGCTGGTCGTCATGGGCGCGGGCGTGGCTCTGTCCATGCCCGCCATGGCCAACGCCATCATGAGCGCGATCCCGCCGGAGAAGGCGGGCGTGGGCGCCGGGATCAACGGCACGCTCGCGGAGTTCGGCAACGGGCTGGGCGTCGCCGTCCTGGGCGCGGTGCTCAACGCCCGGTTCGCCGCGCTCGTCGCCGTCCCGGCCGCGTCCCTGCCCGCCGCGCTCGCGGCGGCCGGCGGGCCGGCCGAGAAGGCCCGTATCGCCGACGCGTTCGCCACCGGGCTGGAGACCAGCCAGCTTGTCGGCGCGGCGGCGGTCTTGGCGGGCGGTCTCCTGGCGGCCGTGCTCCTGCGGCGGGCCGAGCGCGCCGGAGCCGCCCCCTCCGAAGTCGCGTCCGGGACATAGCATCGGGCCAGGAACGAGGAGGAGAGCCATGGTGTCGGCGCGACGGACGAGCGTGTGGCTGGAGGGCAGGCCGTCCCGGGCCCGGAAGGCCGACCAGCCGTCCGGGCTCGACCGGGAGAAGATCACCGAGGTGGCGGTCCGGCTGCTGGACGCCGAGGGCCTCGGCAAGTTCTCGATGCGCAAACTCGCGGCCGAGCTGAACGTGACGGCGATGTCGGTCTACTGGTACGTCGACACCAAGGACGACCTCCTGGAGCTGGCGCTCGACCGGGTGGTCGGCGAGCTGACCCTCCCCGCCTCCGGGCCCGGGGCGGACTGGCGCGAGCGGCTCCGGGAGCTGGCCGGCTCCTACCGGGCGCTGTTCGTCGCCCACCCCTGGGCGTCCTCGCTGGTCGGCCGCTTCCTCAACATGGGGCCCCACTCGATGGAGTTCGCGCGCACGGCCCAGCAGGTGATCGCCGACACCGGGCTGCCGCTGGGGCTCCAGACCGGAGCGCTGGCCTCGGTGTTCCAGTTCGTCTACGGCTTCGGCACCGTGGAGGGGCAGTTCCGCGTGCGGTGCGAGGAGGCCGGGACGACCCAGGACGAGTACTTCCGGGACGCCATGGGGTCCGTACGCGAACAGCCCGCCTACAGCGAGCACTTCGCGCAGGCCGAGCGGATGATGGAGGCCCGTGGCGGGGACACCGTGGCGGAGATGCGCGACCGGGACTTCCGGTTCGCGCTGGACCTCCAGATCGCGGGCATCGAGGCCATGGTGGCCAGGGGCGCCTGAGGGCGCTCCCGCTCAGCCCTGGGGCAGCGCGTCCCCCTGCACGGCCTGGATGTCCAGCTCCACCCGCAGGGTGGTGCCGATCGCCGAGATCCCCGCCTGGACCACCTGGTTGTAGTTCATGGCGAAGTCCTCCCGGCGCAGCTCGGCGGTCGCCCGGAAGGCGGCCCGCACCCCGCCCCACGGGTCGGGGCCCGTGCCCAGGTACGTGAGGTCCAGGTCGACGTCCCGGACCACGCCGTGCAGGGTCAGCGCGCCGTGCACGGTCCAGCGGTCCGGGCCGGCGGGGCTGATGCCGCGGCCGCGGTAGGTGATCTCGGGGTGGGCCTCGACGTCCAGGAAGTCGGGCGACTTCAGGTGCTTGTCCCGCAGCGCGTTGCCCGTGTCGATGGACGCGGCCGAGATCACGGCGTCCACGCGCGAGGCGGTGAGGTCCGTGGCGATCTCGATCCGCCCGCCGAAGTCCGTGAAGCGGCCGTGCACGCTGGAGATGCCCAGGTGCTGCGCGACCGCGCCGACGGTCGAGTGCGCCGGGTCGAGCGTCCAGGCACCCGGCGGCGGGAGCTCGACGCCGCCCGCCCGGGCCAGGACGACGGTGCCGACCTCGGCCCGGCCGCTCGCCGTCACCAGCGCGGTGGACGCCGCCGGGGCGTAGCCGACCGCCGTCACGATCACCGTGTACGGGCCGGGGGCCAGGGGCGCGTCGGCGACCACCGCCCCCTCCGTGTCCGCCTCGGCCCGCAGCACCTGCGCGCCGGTGGTGTCGGTGACCGTCACCACGGCGTGCTGGACGGCCCAGCCGTCCCGCGTCCGTACCTGTGCGCGAAGTCCCATTCCCGTTTTCTCTCCTCGTACCGCGGCACCGGAGCGCCGAAAAAAGAAGGGGGCGGCAGGCCGTCCCCTGCCTGCCGCCCCACCCGGCCGCGCCTCCGCTCGACGTGCGGCCGGGGGTCTCGTGTCCCGGCTACGCGCCGGGGTGGGCCAGCTCGACGTCGTGGTCGTCGGCCCCGTGGCCGGCCACCGTCAGGGCGGCGGCCACCGGCGGGTAACCGGTCGCGATGACCGTGTACTCGCCCGTGTCGAGGTCGGCGAACGCGTACGCGCCGTCCTCGCCGGTGGTCGCCGTCGCCACCACGTTCCCGGCCGCGTCGACGAGCGTCACCCGCGCGTCCGCGAGCGGCCGGCGGGCCGCCCCGGCGCGCACCGTGCCGCGCAGCCGCGCGCCGGACCGGAGCAGGGCCTCCACCCGGGTCACGCCCTGGCCGCCGATCTCGACCGGCAGGGCGAGCGGCCGGTGGCCCTCGGCGGTGACCGCGACGGTCACCGTGCCCGGCACCAGCTCCGCGAAGGCGAAGGTGCCGTCCTGGGTGGACGCACCGGTGGCGAGGACGTCCCCGCGCACGTCCGTCACGATCACCATCGCGCCCTCGACGGGCTCCCCGCTGTCGGCGGCCCTCACGGCACCGACGAGTCCGCTCGTACCGGACAGCAGGACGTCGTAGGCCAGGGCCTCCCCGTCCACCACGACGGTGGACGCCTGCGGCTGGAAGCCGTCGGCCGAGGCGATCAGGACGTACGAACCGGGTCCGGGCGCGTCCAGCGCGTAGGCGCCGTCGGCCTGGGCGACCGAGCGGCCGAGCTGCCGTCCGCCGAGGGAGATCAGGGTGACCGCGGCGCGGGCGACGGGCGTGCCCTCGGCGGTGCGGACGGTGCCGTGGACGGGCGTGCCGTTCCCGGCGGGGGCCGCGGCGGCCCGGACCTCCGGCGCGCCGGCCGTGTCCGGTGCGAGGGCCGTGTCCGGCGCCAGGGCCGCGGAGGCGGCCGTGGCGGTGGCGCGCCGCGCGGCGGTTTCCACCGGGGCGCCAGGGGTGCCCGTGGTTCCCGTCGTTCCCGGGGCCGCCGTGGCGTCCGTGCCGGGCTCGGGCTTCGCGTGGCTCTTCAACGCGACCTCCTTGATGAACAGCGTCACCAGGAAGGCGATCAGGGCGAAGGGGGCGGAGTAGAGGAAGACGTCCGCCACACCGTGCCCGTACGCCGTCTCCATGACCGTGCGGAGCGGGGCGGGCAGCGCGTCCAGGTCGGGGATGCCCCCGCCGGCCGTACCGCCGTGGCCCAGTGCCGCGCCCTTCGGGCCCAGGTCGGCGAGGCCGTCCTGGACGTAGTGGGTGACCCGGTTGGCCATGACCGCGCCCAGCGCCGAGACGCCGATGGCACCGCCGAGGGACCGGAAGAAGGTGACCACGGACGAGGCGGCGCCGAGGTCCGAGGGGTCGACCTGGTTCTGGGTGCAGAGCACCAGGTTCTGCATCATCATGCCCAGGCCCAGGCCCAGGACGGCCATGAAGACCGCGATGTGCCAGTACTCCGTGTCGTACCGGATGGTGCCCAGCAGACCGAGGCCCGCCGTCACCAGCACACCGCCGCTGACCAGCCACGCCTTCCAGCGGCCCGTCTTGGTGATGACCTGGCCGCTGACCGTGGAGGACAGGAACAGACCACCGATCATCGGGATCGTCATGACGCCGGACATCGTCGGCGACTTGTCCCGGGCGAGCTGGAAGTACTGGCTGAAGAAGACCGTGCCGGCGAACATCGCGACACCGACGAAGAGCGAGGCCAGCGAGGCCAGCGTGATCGTGCGGTTGCGGAACAGCCGCAGCGGGATGATCGGCTCGCTCGCCCGCGACTCGACGAGCAGGAACAGCGCACCGAGGACGATCGAGCCGCCCACCATGGTGTACGTCTGCCACGACAGCCAGTCGTACTTGTCACCGGCGAAGGTCACCCACACCAGCAGCAGCGAGACCGCGGCGCTGATGAAGAAGGCGCCGGACCAGTCGACCTTGACCTGGCGCTTGACCACCGGGAGCTTGAGGGTCTTCTGGAGCACGATCAGCGCGATGACGGCGAAGGGGACGCCGACGTAGAAGCACCAGCGCCAGCCGAGCCAGTCGGTGTCGGTGATGACGCCGCCGAGCAGCGGGCCGCCAACGGTGGCGACGGCGAAGGTGGCGCCGAGGTAGCCGCTGTAGCGGCCGCGCTCGCGCGGGGAGATCATCGCGGCCATCACGATCTGCGCGAGGGCGGACAGACCGCCGACGCCGATGCCCTGGACGACGCGGCAGGCGATGAGCATGCCGGAGTTCTGGGACAGGCCGGCGACGACCGAGCCCAGGACGTAGATGACCAGGGAGATCTGGACCAGCAGCTTCTTGGAGAAGAGGTCCGACAGCTTGCCCCACAGCGGGGTGGTAGCCGTCATCGCGAGCAGCGAGGCGGTCACGACCCAGGTGTAGGCGCTCTGGCCGCCGCCGAGGTCGGAGATGATCTCGGGGAGGGCGTTGGAGACGATCGTCGACGACAGGATGGCGACGAACATCCCGAGCAGCAGCCCGGAGAGCGCCTCCATGATCTGTCGGTGCGTCATCGGCGCGCCATCGTCACGGGTCTTGGCGTGGCCGCCCCGCACACCGGCCGGTGTGGTCGTAGCCATGGACTTCCTTTACGTCGTTGATGCGGGTGTACGGGTGGGGTGCGCCCGGCAGTCTCCGAAGGAGTCCCGGAGGCGGGCGAGCAGCGCGGTCAGCCGTCCGACGTCGTCGTCGGACCAGTCCTTGAGGGTGCGGGCGAACATGTCCGTGGTACGGCGCCCGAGGTCGTCGAGCATGTCCTGGCCCGCGGGGGTGAGCCGCAGGATGCGGGAGCGCCGGTCGTCCGGGTCGGGCAGCCGCTCGATCCAGCCCCGGTCCACCACGTGCGCGACATGGCGGCTGGTGACCGACGTGTCGACGGCGAGCAGCTCGGCGAGCCGGCTCATCCGCATGTCCCCGTGGTGGGCGAGGAGGGACAGCACCGCCGCCGATCCGCCCGGGCACTCGGCGGGCAGGGCCCGCGTGAGTCCGCGCTTCACGGCGCCGATGGCGCTGAGCTGCCGGGCCAGTTCCTCGTACTGACTCCGCTCGGCCATGGCACCCCCACGCATCTTGTTGCTTAGGGCAACCATAGAAGCTGTTGGTTGCTACAGGCAAACTAAAAAGGGGCGAAGGTGCCTAAAGTCCTGGCAAAGGAAGGCGGAGGTTGGGCGGCAGGGTGAGGTTCGCTAGGGTCCTGCTCCATGGCACACAACCCCCAGGGCCCCGACGGCAACTACGACCCGGCGGGCAGCACGCAGATGTTCCGCGCCTTCGTCGACGAGGGCACCCCGCGGCAGCCGCAGCAGGTCGCCGCCCAGTCCGGCTCGCGGGTCGGCCTGATCGCGGGCATCATCGCGGCCGTCGTCATCGTCGCCGCGGTCGCCTGGCTCGCGCTGGGCTGATCTGCTTTTCCGAAGGCTCGGTTCGCCTCCGGGGCGCCTTCAGTCGGCACCGACGGTCGATCGTGCTCGGCCCTCTTTTTCAGGCCCGGTTCGCCTCCGGGGCGCCCTCAGCCGGCACCGACGGTCGATCGTGCTCGGTTCCTCGTTCCTCGGAACCTCCGCGCGTTCTCCCTTTTGGCACCGCCGGCGCCCCTTCGGCTCACTCGCCCTTGATCCCAGGCGGCGGTGACGCGGCGGGGCGCGGGTGGTGGCGGGCCGGGCACGTCGAGGGCCGGAGGACGGCCGGCGCCCCGCGCAGGCGGAGCGCCACCGCCACCCGGCCGTACCGGCGCGTCATCGCGCCAGCGTGGCTGACGGCCCGTCAGCCATGAAGTCCGCGACCGGGCTCAGTCCGAGATGAGTCCTTCGCGGAGCTGCGCGAGCGTACGGGTCAGCAGCCGCGAGACGTGCATCTGGGAGATGCCGACCTCCTCGCCGATCTGCGACTGCGTCATGTTGGCGAAGAACCGCAGCATGATGATCTGCCGTTCGCGGGGCGGGAGTTTGGCCAGCAGCGGCTTGAGGGACTCCCGGTACTCCACGCCCTCCAGGGCGCTGTCCTCGTACCCGAGCCGGTCGGCCAGGGAGCCCTCGCCGCCGTCGTCCTCGGGGGAGGGCGAGTCGAGCGAGGACGCCGTGTAGGCGTTGCCGACCGCGAGGCCGTCGACCACGTCGTCCTCGGACACGCCCAGCACGGCGGCGAGTTCGGGGACGGTCGGCGACCGGTCGAGCTTCTGTGCCAGCTCGTCGCTCGCCTTGGTCAGGGCCAGCCGCAGCTCCTGGAGCCGGCGCGGCACGCGCACCGACCACGAGGTGTCGCGGAAGAACCGCTTGATCTCACCGACGACCGTCGGCATCGCGAACGTCGGGAACTCCACGCCCCGTTCGCAGTCGAACCGGTCGATCGCCTTGATCAGCCCGATGGTGCCGACCTGGACGATGTCCTCCATCGGCTCGTTGCGCGAGCGGAAGCGGGCCGCCGCGTACCGCACGAGGGGCAGGTTGAGCTCGATGAGCGTGTCGCGCACGTAGGTGCGCTCCGGGCCTTCCACGCCTTCGGCGTCCAGGGCCGCGAGCCGCAGGAACAGGGAGCGGGACAGCGTGCGGGTGTCGAGGGGCTCCGAGGTGGTGTCGGGAGCCGTAGCGGGTCCGCTCTGCGCGGGTACGGGCACGGGCGCCGGGACGGACTCCGGCGCGGGCACGGACTCCGGCACGGGCGTGAGCGTGAGCACCTTCGAGCTGCCCTGTTCTGCGGACATGCCACCCCCTTGAGGTCGCGGACGGTCGCGTGGGCCGCGACCATCGGAGGAACGCAGCCTCCACCTGAATACCGGAGCCGAGACTGCGGCAAACGCGGTTCCAGCAGAATGTCACATGTCGGCAACACGCTGTAGTGACTTGTCGACAAGAATGCGGCAAGTATGCGCTGGAAACAGGGGGTGTGGGGCCTTTTGGCCACCCGTTAAGGGGCTGAACGGGTCTACCTGATCAGGTTACGCGTCGATTCGATTTGCGGATCTGAGCCGGGCGAAACTGCGGGCCAGGAGTCTTGACACGTGCATCTGGGAGACGCCCAGCTCCTGGCTGATCTGGGACTGCGTCAGGTTGCTGTAGTAGCGCAGCATCAGGATCCGCTGCTCCCGCTCGGGGAGTTGGACGAGGAGGTGCCGCACCAGGTCCCGGTGCTCGACGCCGGCCAGTGCCGGGTCCTCGTAGCCGAGCCGGTCCAGCAGCCCCGGCATGCCGTCGCCCTCCTGGGCGGCCTCCAGGGACGTCGCGTGGTACGACCGGCCCGCCTCGATGCAGGAGAGCACCTCGTCCTCGGAGATCTTCAGCCGCTCGGCGATCTCGGCGGTCGTGGGCGACCGTCCGTGGGCCGTCGTCAGGTCCTCGGTCGCGCCGTTGACCTGCACCCACAGTTCGTGCAGCCGGCGCGGTACGTGGACGGTGCGGACGTTGTCGCGGAAGTACCGCTTGATCTCGCCGACCACGGTGGGCATCGCGAACGTCGGGAACTGCACGCCGCGGTCCGGGTCGAAGCGGTCGATCGCGTTGATCAGGCCGATCGTGCCGACCTGGACCACGTCCTCCATCGGCTCGTTGCGGGAGCGGAAGCGGGCGGCCGCGTACCGCACCAGGGGCAGGTTCGCCTCGATGAGGGCCCCGCGCACCCGGTTGTGCTCCGGGGTGCCCGGCTCCAGCGTTTTGAGCTGGCCGAACAGCACCTGGGTGAGGGCTCGGGTGTCGGCGGCCCGCCCCTGTGCCGCGGTGCGGGCCTCCGGCTCGTTCTGGGGCGGCACCTGTTGAGGCGTCGTACTGGCCGGCACGTTCACGCCACCCCTTCGCGGTCGATCTCGCGGTCAATTACGTCAACTCATCCGTCAAAAGCGGTCATAGCATCACAAGACATGTGCACTGTGTGCAAGCACCTGATAACGTCGTGTTGTCGGCGTACGGGTAGCGAAAAGCCCCGCACCGGCGGGGTGCGGGGCTCGCGTCAGGGACCGGCCGGAGGCGGCGGGCGGGGTCAGAACTCGTAGTCGGCGATCACCCATGTGGCGAACTCTCGCCACTGACCGGCGGCGGCCTGGTGGGCCGGGTGCTCGATGTACCGCTTCAGGGCGTCCTTGTCCGCGACCGCCGAGTTGATGGCGTAGTCGTAGGCGATGTCCCGGTCGGTGATGTTCCAGGCGCACTCCCAGAACTCCAGCTCCGGGACGATCCCGCCGAGCTCCTCGAACGCCCTCACGGCCGCGGTGACGCGCGGCTCGTCGCGCCGCACTCCGTCGTTGAGCTTGAAGAGGACCAGGTGGCGGATCACGGGGACTCCTAGTTGACGAGTTCGGTCATGAAGTCGCCGACGCCCTGCGCGGCGCTCGAAATGCCCTCGAACCCTACCTGCACCAGGTCGGCCGCCCGGGCGGGGGAGTTGATGATCGTGTACAGCACGAAGACGACGACCACGTACAGCGTGATCTTCTTGGCCTGCACCATCGCCCCGGCTCCCCGTCTCTCCCCTGTGATCCCCTCGGCGGTCGGGTGAGTCTAACCGAGCCTCCCAGGTCCAAGGCCCCGCCCGCCGGGGCCTCTTGCCGGCCGCGGGCGGCAACGCGAAGGGCCCCGACGCCGATGCGCCGGGGCCCTTCACACAAGAGCGGTAGCGGAGGGATTTGAACCCTCGGTGACTTGCGCCACACTCGCTTTCGAGGCGAGCTCCTTCGGCCGCTCGGACACGCTACCGAGAGAGAGCTTAGCCCAAAGGTGCCGCTTCACAGAAATCCATGGTCGACACGGATCCGCGGCCGCCTCAGCGGTCCCGGAAGAAGCGGGTGAGGAGCGCCGCGCACTCCTCCGCCAGCACCCCCTGCACCACCTCGGGCCGGTGGTTGAGCCGCCGGTCCCGTACGAGATCCCACAGCGAACCGACCGCTCCCGCCTTCTCGTCCAGGGCCCCGAACACCAGCCGGTCCACCCGGGACTGCACCAGGGCGCCCGCGCACATCACGCACGGCTCCAGCGTGACGACCAGCGTGCAGCCGGTCAGCCGCCACTCGCCGTACGCCGCGGCGGCCCGGCGCAGCGCCAGCACCTCGGCGTGCGCGGTCGGATCGCCCGTCACCTCGCGTTCGTTGTGGCCGGTGGCGAGGACCGTGCCGTCCGGGGACAGTACGACCGCGCCGACCGGTACGTCACCGGCCCGCGCGGCACGCCCGGCCTCCTCCAGCGCGCGCCCCATCGGCGCGCGCCAGGGGTCCCGGACGGGATCGGTCGTAGTGGGCGGGAACATCGGGGCCGGGCGCACTAGCGGACGGCCTCCAGCACCTCCGCGGCGCCCAGCGCGTCCGCGATCTCGGACAGGGCGTCGGTGTCGAGGCCCAGCAGTTCCTTCTCGGACAGGCCGAGGTCGGCCAGGATCAGCCGGTCGCCGACCGGCTCCGCGGGCACGGCCTCGGCCGCCACCGCCGATTCCTCCTCGTCGTCGTCCTCGACCGGCTCTCCGTCCTCGGTGCCGTCGAGGTCCAGCGCGTCCAGGTCGGGGCCGTCGTCGTCCTGGTCGTCGCCCAGCAGTTCCTTGGTGAGGATCTCCCCGTACGAGGAGCGGGCGGCGGCCGCTCCGTCGGACACGTAGATACGAGGGTCGTCCTCACCCTCCACGCGGACGATGCCGAACCATGCGTCCTCCTGCTCGATGAAGACGATCACCGTGTCGTCGTCCACCGAGGCATCACGGGCCAGCTCGGTCAGATCCGACAAGGTCTCCACATCGTCGAGCTCTGTGTCGCTCGCTTCCCACCCGTCTTCGGTGCGCGCGAGCAGTGCGGCGAAGTACACCGTGACTCTCCCACTGATCAGAGGTGTGACGATCGGGCGGCACGCTCCTTCGATGCCCCGCCCACTCGGCATCGTGGCAGATCCGGGGCCCTCAGGAGAGGTGTTCCGCTCTTGCGTCGTGCACCAGTCTGAGTCCGATGCCCGGTCCGTGTCACCAGCGAATCACCGGCGACCGCCCACGGAACGGGCCCGAGGTCCCGGGCGGATCACCAGCGGAACGTACGCATCCGCATCTGCTGGCGCATCCTCGCGGCCCGGGCCCGGCGCGGCTGGACGCGGTCGCGCAGCGCCTTGGCCTCGTTCAGTTCCCGCAGGAACTGGGCCCGGCGCCGCCGGCGCTCGGCGTCGGCCTCCTGACGGTCCGGCGCCCGGCCGTCCTGCTTCCGCTCCGGCTCTTGCGGGTCCGGCATCACGACCACCCCCAGGCTGGGTCCGTCCACCCCACCTTCCCTCCGCGGCGGGGGTTGATGCCAGTGCGGGCTACTGTTGAGGGCATGCGGATCCACGTCGTCGACCACCCGCTGGTGGCGCACAAACTCACCACGCTGCGCGACAGGCGCACCGACTCCCCGACCTTCCGGCGGCTCGCCGACGAGCTGGTCACCCTGCTCGCGTACGAGGCCACCCGGGACGTGCGCACCGAGCAGGTCGACATCGAGACCCCGGTGACCCGGACGACCGGTGTGAAGCTGACGAGCCCCAAGCCCCTGGTGGTGCCGATCCTGCGGGCCGGGCTGGGCATGCTCGACGGCATGGTGCGGCTGCTGCCGACCGCCGAGGTGGGCTTCCTGGGCATGATCCGCAACGAGGAGACGCTGGAGGCCTCCACGTACGCCACCCGTATGCCGGAGGACCTCTCCGGGCGCCAGGTGTACGTACTGGACCCGATGCTCGCCACGGGCGGCACGCTGGTCGCGGCGATCCAGGAGCTGATCAAGCGCGGCGCGGACGACGTCACGGCGGTCGTGCTGCTGGCGGCGCCCGAGGGCGTCGAGGTCATGGAGCGCGAGCTGGCGGGCACGCCGGTCACCGTCGTCACGGCCTCGGTCGACGAGCGCCTCAACGAGCACGGCTACATCGTCCCGGGCCTCGGCGACGCGGGCGACCGGATGTACGGGACGGCCGACTAGGACACGGCCTGCCGGGCGGCGGTACCGCTCAGCACTTTCCGGAGGGCGCGGGTGCGGGCCTGGCCAGGGCGGTCAGGGCCGCGGTCGCGTCCTTCGGCGGTGTGAGGGCCTTGAAGGCCGTGCCGATGACGAGGTCCACGTCCGCCGTCGCGCGGGTGTCCACCTTGACCGCGGCGCCCTTGAGCTGCGTACGGAGGACGGGGAAGGCGTTGTCGCGGGCGCCGGTGGCACCCAGCAGCATCCCGGGGCCCGGCACCTTCTTGTCGTACGCGGCGGGGGCGTTGCCCACCTTGCCGATGGCGAAGCCCCGCTTCCTCAGCTCGTCGGCGGTCGTCTTGGCCAGGCCCGCGCGGGGCGTCGCGTTGTAGACGTTGACCGTGATCTGCGCCGGTTTGAGCGGTACGTGGACCGGGGTGACGGCGTTCTTGCGGGGCTTGCAGCCGGGCCCGGCGGTGGTGCGGGCGCGGCCGTCGGCACCCCGTCCCCCGAAGACGTCGATGAGCTGCAGGGTTCCCCAGCCGGCCAGGCCGAGGGCGACCACTGCGGCGAGGGCCGCGACCACGATCCGGCGACGGCGTCGGGGGCGGCGCATGCGGGGGTAGGCATCACCCGTGATGCGGTATTTTCCGCCCATACCGGGGGGAGTGAGCATGCTCATGGGCGCAGCGTAATGCCGCCCGGGGACTATGCCTACTAAACGATCAGCCCATGGGGGCCGGACGGGTGGGAATGGGCCCGAAAGGCTGACAGCGCCGGGTGCGGCGGCTCAGTCCAGTTCGAGCACGCGGGCGTGCAGCACCTGGCGCTGCTGGAGGGCCGCGCGCACGGCGCGGTGCAGTCCGTCCTCGAGGTAGAGATCGCCCTGCCACTTCACGACGTGCGCGAAGAGGTCGCCGTAGAACGTCGAGTCCTCGGCGAGGAGCGTCTCCAGGTCCAGCTGGCCCTTGGTGGTCACGAGCTGATCGAGGCGGACCGGGCGCGGCGCGACATCCGCCCACTGCCGGGTGCTTTCCCGGCCGTGGTCGGGATACGGCCGCCCGTTACCGATGCGCTTGAAGATCACACGGAAAGCCTACCGGGCGAGCGGCTCCCGGCGCAGCCACGCGACGCCGGTGCGATGCGAATGAAATGTGAGCGAACCGGGACGGGCGGGGGCCGGGAGGCGGGAAGGGCGAACGCCGGAGCGGCGCGCCGCGGACGTGACCCGTGGCGCGCCGCCCGGAAGGTGTTACTCGGTCACGTCGTGATCGTGACCGTCGTGCAGGCCGCCGCCGCTGCCCGCGTCGCCGTCCGTGGGGACGGTGACGACCGGCTTGCGCAGCGAGCTGAGGTCGTGGGCGTAGGTGCCCACGGCGTTGGCGATGACGTCGACGTTGACGTCGAACGCCGTCATGTCGATGTTCTTCAGGTCGTCGCACTTGGCGTGGTAGCACGCGTCGTACGCGACGCCCGCCGTGCCGCCGAACTTCTCGGCCTGCCTGGCCGTCTTCAGGCCCTCGGCGCCGGTGAAGGTGCCGCCGGACGGGATGCCGACCTCGATGAACGGGCCGTAGTCGGAGCGCCCGGTGAAGTCGGTGCCCTCGTGCGGCCGGCCCTGCTTGTCCATGAACGCGTTGATGTCACGCTCGATCTGCGCGGACCCGGCCGGGCCGGCGGGCGAGCCGACGCCGTCGGAGTTGTCCCCGTCGTACACGAACAAGCCGTAGTTCGGCGAGGCGATCATGTCGAAGTTCAGGTAGAGCTTGATCTCCTTGCGGTCCAGGTCGCTGAGGTTCGCGACGTAGTGCTCGGAGCCGAGCAGGCCGTTCTCCTCGGCGGACCACCAGGCGAAGCGCACCTTGTTGGCGGGCTTCTCCTTGGACTTGGCGAGCTCCAGGGCGACCTCGAGCAGACCGGCCGAGCCGGAGCCGTTGTCGTTGATGCCGGGGCCGGCGGTCACCGAGTCGAGGTGTGAGCCGAGCATCACGGTGTTGGCGGCATTGCCGCGGGCGGTCTCCGCGATGACGTTGTTGGTGGACCGCTTCTCCTGGAGCTGGCGGATCTCGAAGCTGACCTCGACCGGGCCCTTGGCCAGGTCGGCGGCGAGCTTCTCGCCGTCGGCCTGGGAGACACCGCCGGTCGGGATCTTGCCGGCGGCCGGGTCGCCCAGGGTGCCGCCGAGCGCGCCCGGGACGTTGTTGTAGATGATGGCGCCGGTCGCGCCCGCCGCGGCGGCCTGGGCCTGCTTGTCGGCGAAGGTGCAGCCGCCGCGCTTGATCAGGGCGATCTTGCCGGTGAAGGTGCCGGACGCGTAGTCGGCGGCCTCGCAGCCGGGCGTCGTGTCCTCCGCGGGGGCCGGGACGGCGGCGAGGCCTGCCTTGATGCCGCCGACGGGGGTCGACTTGGTGTACGTCATCGCCCCGATGGTGATGTCACGCGGCGCCGGTGAGACGACCGAGAGCTTCTCCGCCTGGGTCTGGGTGTAGATGAAGTCGAACTTCTGGTACGAGACCTGGTAACCGGCCTTTTTGAGCTGCTGGTACACGTACGCCGCCGAGGCGTCGTGTCCGAGCGAGCCGGCCGCCCGGTGGCCGCCGGCGGAGTCGGCTATCTGCTGGAACTTCTCCAGGTGCTTGTAGGCGTCCTTGGCGGACGCCTCCCGGACCAGCTTCTTGGAAAGTTTCGCGGCGTCCTTGGCCGTCGCCTTACCGGGGTCGTGCCGGTCGGCGGAGGCGGGGGACGCGGAAGCCAGCAGGAGCGGGGTCGCGAGTGCGGCTGCGGCCAGGGTGGCCGCGGCTCTGCGATGGGATGCGTTCACAGAGGTCCTTCCCGGTGCGAACGAGGTTGAAGGGAAGCTAGCGATCTCCCAGGCTCCTGTGAACAGATGTGCCTCAACTCACGTGATTTTCCGTACGTTTGGCCACGGAACGTGTCACTCCGCCGCCGAAGGTCCCGTGTTCCGGGCCGATTTGGCTCCCTTGGTGCCACCGGTGTCCGTCGAGGCCCCGGCCTTCCCGGCGGCCTTGGCGGCGCGCTTGGCCTCCTGCTTGTACGCGCGGACCCGGGCGAGCGACTCCGGCCCGGTGATGTCGGCGGCCGAGCGGTACGCGCCCTCCTCGCCGTACGCGCCCGCCGCCTCCCGCCAGCCCTCCGGCCGCACGCCGTACTGCTTGCCCAGCAGGGCCAGGAAGATCTGCGCCTTCTGCTTGCCGAACCCGGGCAGCGCGAGGAGCCGGGCGAGCAGCTCCCCACCGGTGGCGGCGTCCGACCAGACGGCGCTCGCGTCACCGCCGTACTCGTCCACGAGGTACTGGCAGAGCTGCTGCACCCGCTTGGCCATCGAGCCCGGGTAGCGGTGCACGGCGGGCTTCTCGGACAGCAGGGCGGCGAAGGCCTCGGGGTCCCGCGCCGCGATCGCGTGTGCGTCCAGGTCGTCGGAGCCCATGCGCCGGGCGATCGTGTACGGGCCGGAGAACGCCCACTCCATGGGGACCTGCTGGTCCAGCAGCATCCCCACGAGTGCGGCGAGCGGACTGCGGCCCAGCAGTTCGTCGGCCTCGGGTTGCTGGGCGAGGTGGATCGTGGTCGTCATGTGTCGATGATCGCGCCGGTGGGGGCGGGCCGCACGACGGGCACCGGGGCGGGGCGGCTCCCGTCGGCCGCGCACGGCCGGGTGCCCGGGACGGGGGGCGGTGCCGCCGCCGCCCCGCCGGGTCCGCCTCACCCGGCGAGCAGTTCCTCCTCCCCGCCCTCCATGACCGGGCGGATGACGACCGGGTGGTCGGGGGCGCCGGCCGGCTGCGGGGACCGGGCGATGCGGGTGGCGATCTCGGTGACCCGCTCCAGGCTCGCGCAGTCGAGCACCCAGTACCCGGCCATCAGCACGTCGGCCGGCCCGTACGGGTCGTCCGTGATCACCGGCCGGCCGTCCTCGTCCAGGCCGACCAGCCGGGTCAGGCGCGGTGCGGCGAGGCCCTGGGCGTCGAGGAGCTCACCGGTCCGGGCGAGCTCGTCGTTCAGGCCCTGCATGAAGGCGAACATCGCCCGGATGTCCTCCTCGCTCCAGGCCGGGCCGCCGGCGGAGGCCCCGCCGCCCATCGCGTCGTAGTCGGCCTGGGTGCCCTGCACCATCACCAGGTACTTCATGCTGCGGCTCCTCGTCCTCGGGGCTCGGCCCCCTCACCTCTGACGGTCATGAGCCTCACAAGAACCCGCGCGGAGCGCCGGGCGAGTGCGCCCGTTGGCGGTGTCCGTCGCCCTCCCGGCAGCGGGGGCACGGCCGTTCGGGCGAAATCGCTCCTCCGTCCACCGCCCCGGTCATACGATCATCGTCGGCTTCCCGACCTTCCGACCAAAGGGCTCCTGTGAAGATCCGCCGTATCCTCGCGACGGCCGCCGTCGCCGCCGTGACCGCCCCCGCCGCACTGCTCTGCGCCCCGCCCGCGTTCGCGGAGACGGCTCCGGCGGCGCCGCCGGCCCAGGAACCGCCCCTCGGCCGGCCGGTCGCGGACAAGGCCGCCGGGGCCGCCACGGCCGACCGGGGCGCCGCAGCGGTCAAGGCCGCCAAGGCCGCCACGCCCTCCCTCGCGGAGCTGGAGAAGGCGGCCGCCGCGGCACAGAAGGCGTACGACGCCGCCGTCGCCGCCGAGGAGGCCGCCGCCCGGGCGCTCGCCGACGCGCTGTCGGAGACCGCTCCGCTCGCCTTGGCCGCCGACAAGGCGGCCGAGGAGGCCGCCACGGCCGCCACCGACCAGCGGGCCGCCGACGCGGAACTGGCCGCGGCCCGGGCCGCCCTCGCCGCGCTGCCGGAGACCGCCACGCAGGCGGAAAGGGCCCGGGCGGAGAAGGACGTCGCCGACGCGGTCACCGCCGCCGAGGCCGCCGCCACCGCCCGGGACGCCGCCGACGCCGCGGCGCGGAAGGCAGGCAAGGACCGGGACGACGCCCGGGTGGCCGCCGCCCGGCGCGTCCACCTGGCGCGGGAGGAGAAGGCGAAGGCCCTCACCGCCAAGGAGGCCGCCGACAAGGCGCTCGCCGACGCCAGGAAGGAGGCCGAGGCGGGCGCCTGCGTCCCCGAGGACCGGCTCACGGTCACCGCCACCGGACTCCCCGCGAAGGTCACCGCCGGGACGACGGTCGACTTCACCGTCCGCGTCACCAACGGCACCGGCCGGACCCTGGACGAGGTCTGGCCGTACGTGGAGGTCGAGGCCGCAGACGACCTGCTCGACGTCGAGTGGTCCACGGCCGGCTCCCCGGACTGGCAGGACGTGGACGCCGACCACTACGCGGGCGCGGTCGAGACGCTGGCGGCCGGCGCCCACGCCGACGTCCGACTGCGCATGAAGGTCGGCGCCAAGACCCCGGCCGGCGCCGGAGTCGCCTCCATCGCCGCGGACTACCTCAACGACGACCGGTCGTGCGGCGGGACGCCCGAGTACCACGAGTACCCCTTCGACGTCGTCGCCGCGGCCCCCCGGCCCGGCGCCACCGCCACCCCGGCGGTCACCCCCGCCCCGCGGGCGCAGGGTGCGGTCTCCACGGTGCCCGTCACCACGGGAACCGTCACCACCGCCGGCACCCTCGCCGCCACCGGCTCCTCCTCCGCCATGCCGGAGGTCGCCCTCGCCGGCGCGGCCGCCGTGCTCCTGGGCGGCGGCGCGGTACTGGCCGTACGCCGCCGCGCGACCGACGCGGTCGACTGACCACCCGCCCGCGGGCCGCACCGGACCCACCGGTTCCGGCCCGTCGGGCCCCGTCCCCGGCGACCGCTGATGCGGTCCGGCCCTCTGAGCCGGCGCCGGAGCGGTTCCACCACCCCGTCCCGGATGTGTCACCGCAGTGTCACGACGGCGGGGTCCGGGCAACCGCCGCGCGGTTCCGCCTGTGTACCTGGGGGAGTGCGGGCGCTGGACCGGCACGGTAACCACATCCTTGGGGGGCTTCATGCGGTACAGGAACGGCATCGGCAGAGGGGCGGCGGCGTTGGCCCTCGTCTCGGCGGCCACCCTGCTGGCGGCGGCATGCCAGCCGGCCGGCGAGGAGACGGTTTCCGCCACGCCGTCCGTGACCGGGAAGCCCTCGGGTGCGCCCGGCCCCGCCGCCTCCGAGGGCGGCGGGACGAGCGTGCCGCCGGCCGACCCTGCGGGAGGTTCCTCGTCCGGGGGCTCCGGCGGCAGCGATGCCGGTTCCGGTGGTGCGGCCCCCACCTGTGCCGACAAGGACCTCAAGGGGGAGACGCAGCAGGCGTCGACCTACCCGCCCGGCACGGGGACGGGAGCCGTGGTGGTCGGGTTCACCAACACCTCCGGCCGTCCCTGCACCGTCCAGGGATTCCCCACGGTGGCCGCAGCGGGAATGACGCGGCCGGACATGAACCGGCCGCTGGCGGTGACGCGAACTGGCTCCGCCTCGACGGTGCGTCTGGCACCCGGTGGCAAGGCATGGGTGAAGCTCACCTTCGTCCAGGTCCAGGGCGAGGCCGACGGCTACTGCGAGTCCGGCGCCGAGCCGGCCTCCTACCCCTCGTTGATCGTCGGCCTGCCCGGATCGGGCAAGCACCAGGTCCAGATGGACGACGCCCGGGCGATCGTGATGTGCGACGACAAGGCGACCGTCACCTCGGTGTCCGAGTCCAAGCCGTCCTGAGTCAGGCCGTTCGTCCCGGTGGGCCGGCGGCACGTCGCCGGCCCGGCGCTCTCGGCGCGCACGGCGCCCCGCGATACGCAGCCCCCGGGACGACCGCTGTGGACGAAGACCCGGACAACGAGGCCTGAGACACGTCGAAGGGCCCCACCGCGAACGGTGGGGCCCTTCGACATCGTGCCCGGTGAGGCACTGGCGGAGGATACGAGATTCGAACTCGTGAGGGGTTGCCCCCAACACGCTTTCCAAGCGTGCGCCCTAGGCCTCTAGGCGAATCCTCCGCCGCAAACAATACAAGACGTTGAGGAGTGCTCGCGAACCCTCTTCCCCGGCCGCCTCCCGAGGTGACCCGGGGTGCCCCCGGGCCGTCGTGGATCAGGTAGTCTGGGCGCAGCCCCTCACGTGGCGCTATCTGACTGAACTCCCCCAGGGCCGGAAGGCAGCAAGGGTAGGTCGGCTCTGGCGGGTGCGTGGGGGGCGCTTGCGTTGCCGGGGGAGCGGTCCGGTGGGCCGGGTCGATTGTCGGTGGGGCCCGATATCGTCGTAAGGGTGTCGTCCCTTGCGCTGTACCGCCGCTATCGTCCCGAGTCCTTCGCCGAGGTCATCGGGCAGGAGCATGTCACCGACCCGTTGCAGCAGGCCCTGCGGAACAACCGGGTCAATCACGCGTACCTGTTCAGCGGGCCGCGCGGATGCGGCAAGACGACCAGCGCGCGCATCCTCGCCCGCTGTCTGAACTGTGAGCAAGGTCCCACGCCGACGCCCTGCGGCGAGTGCCAGTCCTGCCAGGACCTGGCCAGGAACGGGCCGGGGTCGATCGACGTCATCGAGATCGACGCCGCATCGCACGGAGGCGTGGACGACGCCCGTGACCTGCGGGAGAAGGCCTTCTTCGGCCCGGCGAGCAGCCGGTACAAGATCTACATCATCGACGAGGCCCACATGGTCACCTCGGCGGGCTTCAACGCCCTGCTGAAGGTGGTCGAGGAGCCGCCGGAGCACCTGAAGTTCATCTTCGCCACGACCGAGCCCGAGAAGGTCATCGGGACCATCCGGTCGCGCACGCACCACTACCCGTTCCGGCTGGTGCCGCCCGGCACGCTGCGGGAGTACCTGGGCGAGGTGTGCGGCAAGGAGCGGATCCCCGTCGAGGACGGGGTGCTGCCGCTGGTCGTGCGCGCCGGCGCGGGCTCGGTGCGTGACTCGATGTCCGTCATGGACCAGTTGCTGGCCGGTGCCGCCGAGGACGGTGTGACGTACGCCATGGCGACGGCCCTCCTCGGTTACACGGACGGCTCGCTGCTCGACTCGGTGGTGGACGCCTTCGCCGCCGGGGACGGGGCCGCCGCGTTCGAGGTCGTCGACCGGGTCGTCGAGGGCGGTAACGACCCGCGGCGGTTCGTGGCCGACCTGCTGGAGCGGCTGCGCGACCTGGTGATCCTGGCCGCGGTGCCGGACGCCGCGGAGAAGGGCCTCATCGACGCTCCCGCCGACGTGGTCGAGCGGATGGCGGCCCAGGCGTCCGTCTTCGGCGCCGCCGAGCTCAGCCGGGCGGCCGACATCGTGAACACCGGGCTCACCGAGATGCGCGGTGCCACCTCGCCGCGGCTCCAGCTTGAGCTGATCTGCGCGCGGGTGCTGCTGCCCGCCGCCTTCACCGACGAGCGGTCGCTGCTGGCCCGGCTGGACCGGCTGGAGCGCGGCTCGGCGGTCCGTGGCGCCGCCTTCCAGGCGACGGGCCCCGGCCCCGCCATGGGGTACGTCCCCGGGCCCGAGGCCCACGACCAGGTGGCGCCGGCCGTCCCGGGCGGGGGACCCGCGGCGGCCCGTGCGGCGGTACGGGGACCGGGCGAGGCCCCGGCTCCGGGACCCGTGCCCGCGCCCGCCACCCCGCCCGTGACCGGCGCGCCGGCCGCCGCGGCGCCGCCCGCACTCGCGCCCGAAGCCCCCGCGCCGGCTCCCGCGGCCGGGCCGGAGCCGGGCCCCGCGCCCGCCGCCCCGCCCGCCGCGTCCCGGCCCGGGGCCTGGCCCTCCGCCGCCGCGCCCGGGTCCCAGGAGTCCGGCGGCCGGCCGGGCGCCTGGCCCACCGCGTCCGCCACCCCCGCCGCCCGGCCCGAGCCTCCGGCGCCCGCGCCCGGCCCCGCGGCGGCCGCGCCGGCGCCCGCCGCCCCGCCTGCAGGCGGTCCCGGGATGGCGCAGGGCGCCGCCCAGGTGCGGAACATGTGGCCGGACATCCTGGAGGCGGTCAAGAACCGCCGCCGCTTCACCTGGATCCTGCTCAGCCAGAACGCCCAGGTGGCCGGCTTCGACGGCACCACCCTCCAGCTCGGCTTCCTCAACGCCGGGGCCCGCGACAACTTCGCGAGCAGCGGCAGCGAGGACGTCCTCAAGCAGGCGCTCGCCGAGCAGTTCAACGTCCAGTGGAAGATCGAGGCCATCGTCGACCCGTCGGGCGGCTCCGCGCCCCCGCCCGCCCCGGGCGGCGGAAGCGGCGGATACGGCGGCGGTGGGTACGGCGGTGGCGGCGGCTACGGCGGCCGCCCCCAGGCGCCCGCGCCCGCGCCGCAGGCCGCCCCCGGGCCCGTACCGCGGGCGCCGGAGGCCTCGGCGCCCCGGCCCCCCGCCCAGGCCCCCGGCGGGAGCGCGCCGGAACCCCCGCGGACCCCGCCCGCCCGCCCGCCGGTCAGACCCGAGGACGACATGCCGGAGGACGACGACCCCGACCTCGTCGACTCGGCGCTCTCCGGCCACGAGCTGATCGTGCGCGAGCTCGGGGCGACGGTGGTGGAGGAATATACGAACGAGTAGCGGGGCCCTCCTCGGTGGCCCGCACAAAAACCGCGCCGCCCCGCGGGCTACCCTGGCTGGCGTGAAGGTCCTCGTCATCGGCGGCGGCGCCCGCGAACACGCCCTGTGCCGCTCTCTCTCCCTCGATCCCGACGTCACCGCTCTGCACTGCGCGCCCGGCAACGCCGGAATCGCGGAGGTCGCCGAGCTGCACCCGGTCGACGCCCTCGACGGGGCGGCCGTGGCCCGCCTCGCCACCGACCTGGAGGCCGGCCTCGTGGTGGTCGGCCCGGAGGCCCCGCTCGTCGCGGGTGTCGCCGACGCCGTACGGGCCGCCGGCATCCCGTGCTTCGGCCCCTCGAAGGAGGCCGCGCGGCTGGAGGGCTCCAAGGCGTTCGCCAAGGACGTGATGGCCGCCGCCGGCGTCCCCACCGCCCGCTCGTACGTCTGCACCACCCACGAGGAGATCGACGGGGCGCTCGACGCCTTCGGTGCCCCGTACGTGGTCAAGGACGACGGCCTCGCGGCCGGCAAGGGCGTCGTCGTCACCGAGGACGTCGAGCAGGCCCGCGCCCACGCGCGCTCCTGCGACCGGGTGGTCATCGAGGAGTACCTGGACGGCCCCGAGGTCTCCCTCTTCGCGATCACCGACGGCACCACCGTGCTGCCGCTCACCCCCGCCCAGGACTTCAAGCGCGCCCTCGACGGCGACGAGGGCCCCAACACCGGCGGCATGGGCGCCTACTCGCCCCTCCCCTGGGCCGACCCCAAGCTGGTCGACGAGGTCATGGCGAGCGTCCTCCAGCCGACCGTGGACGAGCTGCGCCGCCGCGGCACGCCCTTCCAGGGCCTGCTGTACGCGGGCCTCGCGATCACCTCGCGCGGCGTGCGGGTCATCGAGTTCAACGCCCGCTTCGGCGACCCCGAGACCCAGGTGGTCCTCGCCCGCCTCCGGACGCCGCTCGCCCGGGTGCTGCTGCACGCCGCCAACGGCACCCTCGACAGCGAGCCGCCGCTGACCTGGCGCGACGAGGCCGCCGTCACCGTGGTCGTCGCCTCGCACAACTACCCCGGCACGCCCCGCACCGGTGACCCGATCGAGGGCCTGGACGAGGTCGCCGCCGAGGACGCCCCGCACGCGTACGTCCTGCACGCCGGGACCCGGCGGGACGGCGACGCGATCGTCAGCGCCGGTGGCCGCGTGCTGTCGGTCACCGCGACCGGCAAGGACCTCGCGGAGGCCCGCGAGCGGGCGTACGCGGCGGTCGGACGCATCCGGCTCGACGGCTCGCAGCACCGGACGGACATCGCGCGCAAGGCGGCGGGGGAGTGAACCGCCCCGGACGCTGAACCGTCTGCACCTTTGCCCAAAGCCATTCCATCGAGTGACGGCTGGCCCATCCGGATGACGCCTGCCGGTGCCCCAACTAGGGTGCCGCGCAAGCGTTCCGGCACTTGGCCCACCGGCATTGCGATGTCAGTGGCGGGTGCCACAGTGGGGGAGTGACCAACACCGCGAGGCAGTCCGCCGCAGGGCAGAAGGGGGTGACGTACGGCCGTGTCCGATTCCGGTGCTCGTTTCGGGATGGGTGAGGAGCTCGGCGCCCGGGCCGCGCGCGTCCGCGCCCTGGCGGTGCTGCGGATCCGCAGCCGGGCGCTCGCCGTGGCGCTGCTGCCCGCGGCCCTCGCCGTCGTGCTGCTGGCCGGCGGTGCCACGGGCCGTATGACCGGCGCCGGCTGGGACGCCGCGCGCTGGGCGGTGTCGGTGCTCGCCGTGCTCGTGCTGGTGGCCGCGGTGGCGGTCGGCGCCCTGATCGCGCGGGCCAGACCGGCACTCACGCCGACGGTGGAGATCCCCCGCGAGTCGGCCCCCGACCTGTACCGGCTGGTGCAGGACCTGGCCGGGCGGCTGGACGTGCCGGCGCCGTCCGGGATAGCGCTCACCCCGGACTGCGACAGCTGGCTGGAGGACCGCACCCACCCGGCGCACGGCCGGGCGGGCATACCGGGCGTCCACCGTTCCGGCACCCCTCCCGTCCTGGTCATAGGGTCGCCGTTCCTGTGGTGGATGCGGGTCGCCGAGCTGCGGGCGGTGCTGGCCCCCGTCGTGGCCGGCACCGGGCCGTCCGCCCACCCCGACATAGCGGCGGCCCGCCGCTTCGTCCGGGGCCTGGACGCGGCGGTCGCGGTGGCGGACCGGCCGGGGCTCGATCCGGTACGGCGCCTGGGCGCCCGCTGCACCGGCGGGGTGGTGCGGGTGCTGCTGCGCGGCTGCCGGGTGCACGCCGCCGAGATGGAGCGGGGCGTGGCGGCGGCCGCCTCGGAGCGCGCGCAGGCGGTGGACTACGGCCTGCGGATCGCCGCCCAGGAGCAGGTCGGCCTGGCGTACGCGGGCTGGGACCGGCTGCTGACCCGGGTGGCGCTGCCCGCCTGGCGCATGGGCCGGTGGCCCTCCCGGCTGGACGCGGGCGTCGTCTCGGCCCTGACCGAGCTGTCGCGGCGCGACCGGCTGGCGGAGGGATTCGCCTCCCGGCTGGGCGAGCGCCCGGCCTGTGACCTGCTGGAGGAGCCGGGCCTGGTGGACGAGGCCACCTCGCTGCTCGCCGCCCGCCTCTTCCACGGCGGGCCCCCGCAGGCGGGCCCGGACTGGGCCCCGGTGGACTGGCAGCAGTATCCGGACGAGGTCGTCGACCGCAAGTGGCGTACGGAGGCGGCCCGTCTGCACCGGGTCCTCGACCGTCTAGGGGTCGACCGGGACGCGGAGGCGACGCTGACCCGGGTGATGGACCACCTCGCCGCGGGCCCGGCCGGCGAGACGCTCGCCGCCGCGATCACCGCCGAGATGTCCCGCGAGGCCGTCACCGGACCCGCCACCCCGAGCACCGCCCCGGCCCCCGGCGCCGTGACCGCCGGCCCCGCACCCACGGACGCCGCCCCGGCCGCCGAAGCCCCGCCCACCCCCGGCACCGAAGCCGCCGACACCCCCCACGCCCCGGCCCCCGACGCCCCGGCCGCCGACACCCCCCACGCCCCGGCCCCCGACGCCCCGGAGCCCGCCACGGACGCCCCGGAGCCCGCCCCCCACGGCCCGGACGCCCCGGACGATCCGGACGGCCCCGCGCCGGCCCCGATCTCCGTCCCCGGCGACCTGGACCACGCCGCGTGGGGCCCGGGCGGGGACGAGCTGCCGCTGTTCCCGTTGCAGCCGCCCCGCAGCGGGCGTGAGCTGCTGGCCGACCACGTCACGGCCATGGTGTGCTGCTCCGCCGTGGACACCGCCGGTGCCGCACCCGGCCTGGACTGGCTCGACGGACCGACGCTCCTCGTCGGCGGCAAGCGCCATCCCGACCTCTCCGCCCGGGTCCTGAGCCTCATAGAGGAGGCCGATCCGGAGCCGCTGCGTTCCTGGCTGGCGACCGTCGGGGTCCGCCCCGAGAAGCCCGTCCGTCTCGTCTGACCGCCGGACGACCGGCGCACCCGAAGCGGAATGCCACCCTCCGTTCTTGCCGATTAACGACGAACGGTGACGGAGTGCGTGCGGTATGTGATGTGCTGGAGACCGGCACTGACAGTCGCGGGGGAGTCGAGGGAGGGGCGCAGCATGGGGGCGGAACAGACGCGGCGGTGGGAATCGGGAGCCCTCGCCCATGCCGTGACGGACCCGTTCGGCCAGGGGCCGCTGCCCTGGCTCCGCGGCAGCGAGCAGTACTTCGGCGACACCGGGCAGGTGGTCCCCTGGTACGTGGATCCCGGCCTCGCCCGCGGCGGTCACGGCGGCCCGCGCTCGGCCGACGACGTACGCCGCCAGATCAAGGGCTTCTCCTCCGCCGGCGCGGTCGCCCCCGGGGAGGCGATCGATTTCCACATCACCGTGGACCCACCCCAGCAGTTCTCGGTCGACGTCTACCGGATCGGTCACTACGCGGGGGACGGCGCCGCCAAGATCACCACCAGCCCCCGTCTCTCCGGGATCGTCCAGCCGCCCCCGCTCACCGCCGACCGGACCGTCTCCTGCCACCACTGGTGGCTCTCCTGGCGGCTCCAGGTGCCGTCGTACTGGTCGATCGGGGCGTACGTGGCGGTCCTCACCACCGCCGACGGCTACCGCTCCCACATCCCCTTCACCGTCCGCGACAGCCACCCCGCCGACCTGCTCCTGCTCCTCCCCGACGTCACCTGGCAGGCCTACAACCTCTATCCGGAGGACGGGCACACCGGCGCCAGCCTCTACCACGCCTGGGACGAGGACGGCCGGCTGCTCGGCGAGGAGGGCGCCGCCACCACGGTCTCCTTCGACCGTCCGTACGCGGGCGCCGGCCTCCCGCTGCACGTGGGCCACGCCTACGACTTCATCCGCTGGGCCGAGCGGTACGGCTACGACCTGGCGTACGCCGACGCCCGTGACCTCCACGCCGGCCGCATCGACCCGACGAAGTACCGGGGCCTGGTCTTCCCCGGCCACGACGAGTACTGGTCGGTCCCGATGCGGCGCACGGTGGAGCAGGCCCGGGACCAGGGCACCTCGCTGGTGTTCCTGTCCGCCAACACCATGTACTGGCAGGTCGAGCTGTCGCCGTCCCCCTCCGGCGTCCCCGACCGCCTCCTCACCTGCCGAAAACGACGCGGGCCGGGCAAGCCCGCCCTGTGGCGCGAGGTCGACCGGCCCGAGCAGCAGCTCCTCGGCATCCAGTACGCGGGCCGGGTGCCCGAACCGCACCCGATGGTCGTCCGCAACGCCGAGCACTGGCTCTGGGACGCCACCGGCGCCGGTGAGGGCGACGAACTGCCCGGCCTGGTCGCGGGCGAGGCCGACCGGTACTTCCCGCGCACCGCCCTTCCCGAGCACCGGCGCCGCATCCTGCTGGCCCACTCGCCCTACCGGGACGGCGACGGCAACGTACGCCATCAGGAGACGTCCCTCTACCGGGCCCCCTCGGGCGCCCTGGTCTTCGCCTCCGGCACCTTCGCCTGGTCACCCGCCCTGGACCGGCCGGGTCATGTCGACCTCCGTATCCAGCGCGCCACGGCCAACCTCCTGGACCGCATCTGCAAACGGGACTAGAACGCAACCGGGAGTCCGGTCCCGTCCCGGGCGAAGATCCTTCCCGACCCTCCCGCGCGGTTCGCGAGACCCCTGGCCGAAGCCCGGCCCCGCATGCGGGAGAATCGGAGCCGATTGGACAGAACCACGGGGAGGAACCGTGTCCGGATTCGTCGTAAAGCCCGAGCCCGTCCAGGTGCCGGGTCTGGTGCATCTGCACACCGGCAAGGTGCGCGACCTGTACCAGAACGAGGCGGGCGACCTCGTGATGGTCGCCAGTGACCGCATGTCCGCCTATGACTGGGTGCTGCCCACCGAGATCCCGGACAAGGGCCGTGTCCTCACGCAGCTCTCGCTCTGGTGGTTCGACCGGCTCGCCGACCTCATCCCCAACCACGTCATCTCCACCGAGCTCCCCGCCGGCGCCCCCGCCGACTGGGCGGGCCGCACCCTGATCTGCCGGTCGCTGCGCATGGTCCCGGTCGAGTGCGTGGCCCGCGGCTACCTCACCGGCTCGGGCCTCGCCGAGTACGAGGAGTCCCGTACGGTCTGCGGCCTGGCGCTCCCCGAGGGCCTCACCGACGGCTCCGAGCTGCCCGCGCCGATCTTCACCCCCGCCACCAAGGCGGCCGTCGGCGAGCACGACGAGAACGTGTCGTACGAGGAGGTCGCCCGCCAGGTCGGCGCGGAGACCGCCGCCCAGCTCCGCCAGTCGACCCTGGCGATCTACTCCCGCGCCCGTGAGATCGCCCGGGACCGCGGGATCATCCTCGCCGACACCAAGTTCGAGTTCGGCCGGGAAGGCGACGGTCTGGTCCTCGCCGACGAGGTGCTGACCCCGGACTCCTCCCGCTTCTGGCCGGCCGGTGCCTGGGAGCCGGGCCACGCGCAGCCCTCGTACGACAAGCAGTACGTCCGCGACTGGCTGACCTCGCCCGCCTCGGGCTGGGACCGCAAGAGCGAGCAGCCGCCCCCGCCCCTGCCGGAGCAGGTCGTGGCGGCGACCCGGGCGAAGTACCTGGAGGCGTACGAGCTGCTGACCGGCACGAGCTGGAGCTAGCGACGACGAAGCCCCCCGGCCGACCGGCCGGGGGGCTTCCATGGAGCGGACGACGAGGCTCGAACTCGCGACCTCAACCTTGGCAAGGTTGCGCTCTACCAACTGAGCTACGTCCGCATGCGCCGTAGCGCGAGACCACTATACCCAACCTCGCTCGCGGGCGAGACGCGCCGCCGTATGACGGTTCTCCGCCCCCAGCTTCGCGGCTGCGGACGACAGGTAGTTCCGTACCGTCCCCGGGGACAGGGAGGCCCGCTGGGCGATCTCCGCGACGGGCGCCCCGTCCAGCGCCAGCTCCAGCACCTCCGCCTCCCGGGCGGTCAGCGGCGAGTCCCCGGCCGAGATCGCGTCGGCGGCCAACTCGGGGTCCACGTAACGGTTCCCGGCGTGGACGGTACGGATGATCTCGGCGAGCCGCTGGGCGCTGACGGTCTTCGGCACGAAGCCCCGCACCCCGGCCGCGAGGGCCCGCTTCAGGTGACCGGGACGCCCGTGGCCGGTGACGATCATGGTGCGGCAGCCGGGCAGTTCGGTCCGCAGTGATGTGGCGACCTTCACACCGTCGGCGCCGGGCATCTGGAGGTCCAGCACGGCCACGTCCGGCCGGTGGGCCCGCGCCATGGCGAGCGCCTCGGGACCGGACGCCGCCTCGGCGACGACCACGAGGTCGTCCTCCAGTCCGAGGAGGGCGGCCAGGGCGCCCCGGATCAGGTGCTCGTCGTCGGCCAGCAGGACGCGTACGGGGGCGCTCACCGCACCGCCTCCGCGACGGCCGCCGCGCCCGGCGCCCGTACCGGCACCCGCGCCGTGACCCGGAACCGCCCGCCGCCCACCGGGCCGGCCTCCAGCGTGCCGTCCAGCGCGGCCAGCCGCTCCCGCAGCCCGGCCAGTCCCGATCCGCCGCCCGAAACCCCGCCAGACACCCCGCCGGGCACGCCCCTCGGCCCGGCGCCCGGCCCGCGACCCGAACCGGAGGACCCGGGACCGGAACCCGCCCCGGCGTCCCCGTCGGCCCCGTCGTTCTCCACCACCAGCACCGCGCACCCCTCCTCCGCGCCCACCGGCACGGACACCGACACCGACACCGAGCACCGCCGCGCGTCCCCGTGCCGCAGCACGTTCGTCGTGCCCTCCCGCACCACCCACGCGAGCGCCGACTGCACCCGCGCCGGCAGCGCCGGGCCCGCCGCGTCCTCCGGTCCCGCCACGTCCACCGCGCAGGCGATCCCGGCGGCCGCCAACACGGCCCTGGCGCCCTCCAGTTCCGTGTGCAGGTCCGCCTCCCGGTAACCGCGCACCACGTCACGCACCTCCCGCTGGGACTCCTGTGCCAGCCGCTGCACCTCGGCCATCTGCTCCACCGCCGCCTCCGCCCTGCCCCGCCGGGCGAGCTGCACCGCCAGCTCGCTCTTGAGCGCGATCACCGACAGGTTGCGGCCCATCACGTCGTGCAGGTCGCGCCCGAACCGCAGCCGCTCCTCGGCGACCGCGAGCCGCGCCTGGAGCTCCCGCGCCGCGTCCAGCTCCCACACCGCCCGCAGCAGCCAGCCGGAGAACCCGCTGGTCGCCGCGAGGAACACCCCGGCCACCAGGACGCCGAGCGTGAACCCGCCGACCTCCGCGGGCCTCAGCCCCAGGGCCCCGCAGAGCAGCGCGGTACCGGCCGCCGCCGCCAGCACCAGGCAGAGCATGTGCCTTGTCCGGGGCAGGCCCAGTACCAGCCCGCCGATCCCGAAGCCCAGGACGCCGACCACCATGGTGGGCACGACCTCGCCCGCGTCCGCGCCGCCGAACCGGTACACCACCAGTGCCGCCGCCGCGAGCGCGCAGGACGTGACGCCGTGCGCCACCATCAGCCGGACGGGGCGGGCCCGCCGCCCCACCGTCCAGTCCAGCGCCCGGGAGGCCAGCACCCCGCCCAGCACGGCGTGCGCGACCACCAGCAGGAACAGCCAGCCGCCCAGGGGCGGCGCCATCCGGCCCAGCATCCCCAGGCCGATCGAGGCCACCTCGATCAGGGTGAACGAGTGGTACGACCAGCGGGTGTAGAGCTCGACCTTCTCCGGATCGCTCCGCCGGTTCCACCAGCCCGTCAGCCTCACGTCCCGCTCCCCCTCACGTCCGTACGCACCGGGCTCCCCCGCCCGGCCGACCCCACGGGCCCGCCCGGGGGCCGGCCGGCCCCCGGGTACCGCCCGCGTCCGGTCGCGTTGCGCCCGTCCCGCGCCGGCCCTCAGCGCCGTGGCTCCCAGCGGAACCACCGCTGCACAGCAAACACCGAGATCACCGTCCAGGCCACTGCCGTCAGCGCCGCCCCGGCCAGTTCCCCGGCGCCGCTCCCGCCGCCCAGCCAGCCGGCCCGTACGAGGGTCATCACACCCGTCAGCGGCAGCAGTTCGCACACCGAGGACACCGTGTCGGGGAGGATCTCCAGCGGGACGAACAGCCCGGAGCCCATCGCCGAGACCAGGAACAGCGGCATGGTGGTGATCTGCGCGCTCTCCACGGTGCGGGTGAGGGCCGCCGTCGCGCCGGCCAGCGCGATCAGCATCACCACCCCCGCGAGCACGCCCCCGACGAGCAGTTCGGGCCGCCGCGGCGCCCCCATGCCGAGGAACGCCACCCCCGCCACCACGATCAGGACGCTCTGCGCCACCGCCAGCACCACCGCGGGCAGCGCGGTCCCGAGGAGGACCTCCCGGTCGGAGGCCTCGCCCGTGCGCAGCCGCTTGAGCACCAGCTCCTCGCGCCGCGCCACGTACGCCGAGACGAGGTTGAGGTAGACGACGAGGATCAGCATCATCACGATGCCGCCGCTCATGGCCGCCTCCAGGGCGCTCATCCCGGCCTCGTCGAGGTCCACCTGGTTGAGGGAGGACCGCAGCACGCCCACCATCAGCAAGGGCATCAGCAGCGCCGTGAACAGCGCGTACCGGTTACGGACCAGGAGCGTCAGTTCGGCCCGGCCCAGCGCGGCCAGACGGTCCGTCGTCGTGGTCGCCATGTCACACACCCACCGTTTCGTCACGCGCGATGTCGAGGAAGGCCTCTTCCAGGGAGGCGGACCGGGCGTCGAGCCCTTCGAGCCGTACGCCCGTATCGCGGGCCCACAGCAGCAGTTCACCGAGCGTGTCCTGGAGCTCGTGCGTACGGATCTCGACGTCCCGTCCCGTCGCGGCGGCCCGCAGCGACAGCGGCAGCCGGCCGGCCGGGACCCCTTCGGGCAGGGTGAAGCGGATGCGCGCGGGCCGGGCGGCCGTCACCTCGCCGGGCGTCCCGGCGGTGACGATCCGCCCCCGGTGCATGATCGCCAGCCGGTCGGCGAGCGTCTCGGCCTCCTCCAGGTAGTGCGTGGTGAGCAGCACCGTGGTGCCGCCGTCCCGCAGCCGGCGCACCAATTCCCAGGTGTCGCGCCGCCCTTCGGCGTCCAGCCCGGTCGACGGCTCGTCCAGGAACAGCACCTCGGGGCGGCCGAGGAGGGCCAGGGCCAGGTCCAGCCGCCGCTTCTCGCCGCCGGAGAGCTGCTTGACGCGCACCCGGGACCGGCCGCCGAGCCCGACCATCTCCAGCGCCTCGGGCACCGGCCGGGCACCGGTGGTGCAGCCGGCCCACATGCGTACGGTCTCGGTGACGGTGAGGTCGGCCGGGAAGCCGCCCTCCTGGAGCATCACGCCGATCCGGGGCCGGACGGCGGAGCGTTCGGTGTACGGGTCGTGCCCGAGGACCCGCACGGTGCCGCCGCTCGGCCGGGCGAGGCCCTCCAGCAGTTCGACCGTGGAGGTCTTGCCGGCGCCGTTGGTGCCCAGCAGGGCGAAGACCTCGCCGGGTGCCACGGAGAAGGTGATCCCGCTCACGGCTTCGAACCCGCCCGCGTAGCCGCGCCGGACGTCCTCCGCCTCAATCACGTTGGTCATGTCCCCAGGCTCGTACCGCCCGGACGGCGAGGGCAGGTCGCGCCGTCACCGGTCCGCGATGACAAATGTCATCGGGCGGGCCGCCGGAGGGCTCGGGGAACGCCGAAGGCCCCGGTCGGGATGACCGGGGCCTTCGCACTCTGAGCGGACGACGAGATTCGAACTCGCGACCCTCACCTTGGCAAGGTGATGCTCTACCAACTGAGCCACGTCCGCAGTGCTCCCGACCGGCTTTCACCGGGCGGTGCGAACACCACTGTACCTGATCCACAAGAGTGGGAGGTAAGCGATGCAGAGCGGGTGACAGGGATCGCACACTGCGCCTTCCCCCTGGAAGGGGGATGTTCTACTACTGAACTACACCCGCACGCTCCGTGAGGTTCGGGCCTTTCGGCCTTGCCCCTCGGCGTGATCCAGACTCTAGCGGATCACCAGGGGTGGTGCGCAACTCGGCGTCCGGGAAGCCGGCCGGGGGGAGGCGCCGGGGTCTCGGTCCGGGGGCGTTCCCCCGGTGTCAGCTCGCCTCGCGGAAGGCCTCGTAGACCCGCTTGGGGATCCGGCCGCGGGCGGGGACGTCCATCTTGTTGGACTGCGCCCAGGCGCGGACGGCCGCCGGGTCGGGTTCGAGCGAGGTGCGGGTGTAGTCGGCGCGGGACGTGCCCGCGCCGCCGCGGCCGCCGTCGCCCCGGGCGGAGCGTCTGCGGCCGGCCGCCAGGTACGGCGCGAGGGCCGTGCGCAGTTTCTTTGCATTGGCGGGATTGAGGTCGATCTCGTACGTCTTACCGTCGAGGCCGAAGGTGACCGTTTCCGCCGCTTCCCCTCCGTCGATGTCGTCGAAGAGCGTGACCACTACGCGCTGCGCCACGGATATCGGTCCTTTCCCGCGGTGTGCCGCCCAGGCCTGTCCGGCGCGGTGGTTTCCCCGTCGGACGTGCGGCGATACCGGATTTACGGCTGTTGAGGGGCAATGCTGCTTTCCTCTGTATTCCTTTGTACAGCGGAACGCGTGACATTGTGAAGCCCAGCCAATTGCATCAGCGTGTCCGGCGGCAATGGCCGGGGTCATTTTTTTCCGGGATTTTTCCCGGCGGTTCCGGGTCGGTTCTCCGGGGCATTTGTAGGGACCTCCAGATGTCTACTCGCGTAGATTTTGGAGACAGGTACGCTGAGGGAACCGCCCACGCAACACACCACCGGGAGTGCCAGTGGCACGCGTCGTAGTCGACGTCATGCTCAAGCCGGAGATCCTCGACCCGCAGGGCCAGGCGGTGCAGCGCGCACTGCCCCGCCTCGGTTTCGAGGGGATCGCCGACGTCCGTCAGGGAAAGCGTTTCGAGCTCGATGTGGAGGGGCCGGTCGATGACGCCGCCCTCGCCCGCATCCACGAGATGGCCGAGACGTTCCTCGCCAACACCGTCATCGAGGACTTCGTCGTGAAGGTGGAGTCGTGACCGCTCGTATCGGGGTCGTCACCTTCCCCGGGACGCTCGACGACCGGGACGCGCTGCGCGCGGTCCGGCTCGCGGGCGCGGAGCCCGTCTCGCTCTGGCACCGCGACAAGGACCTCAAGCAGGTCGACGCGGTCGTCCTGGCGGGCGGCTTCTCCTACGGCGACTACCTGCGCGCCGGAGCCATCTCCCGGTTCTCGCCGGTGATGGACACGATCATCGAGCAGGCCAGGGCGGGTATGCCGGTCCTGGGCATCTGCAACGGCTTCCAGGTGCTGACCGAGTCGCACCTGCTGCCCGGCGCGATGCTGCGCAACAACCACCTGCACTTCATCTGCCGCGACCAGAAGCTGCGGGTGGAGAACGCGGGGACCGCCTGGACCGCCGACTACGAGCAGGGCCAGGAGATCGAGGTCCCGCTCAAGAACATGGACGGCCGGTACGTCGCCGACGAGCGCGTGCTCGACGAGCTGGAGGCCGAGGGGCGGGTCGCCTTCCGCTACCTGGACGTCAACCCCAACGGCTCGCTGCGCGACATCGCGGGCATCACCAACGCCGCCGGCAACGTGGTCGGCCTCATGCCGCACCCCGAGCACGCCGTCGAGCCGCTGGTCGGCACCGGCAAGACGGACGGCCTCGGTTTCTTCACCTCGATCCTCAAGAAGCTGGTCGACGCCTGATGACCCTCGACACCGTCAAGCACGCCACCGAGACGCCGGACAGCGAGCAGCCCTGGAAGGAGCTCGGCCTCAAGGAGGACGAGTACGCGCGCATCCGCGAGATCCTCGGCCGCCGTCCCACCGGTGCCGAGCTCGCCATGTACTCCGTCATGTGGTCCGAGCACTGCTCGTACAAGAGCAGCAAGGTCCACCTGAAGCAGTTCGGCGAGAAGGCCCCCGAGAACGACGCGATGCTCGTCGGCATCGGCGAGAACGCGGGCGTCGTCGACGTCGGCCAGGGGTACGCGGTGACCTTCAAGGTCGAGTCGCACAACCACCCCTCGTACATCGAGCCCTACCAGGGCGCGGCCACCGGCGTCGGCGGCATCGTGCGCGACATCCTGGCCATGGGCGCCCGCCCGGTCGCGGTCGTCGACCCGCTGCGGTTCGGCGCGGCCGACCACCCCGACACCAAGCGCGTCCTGCCCGGCGTCGTCGCGGGCATCGGCGGCTACGGCAACTGCCTGGGCCTGCCCAACATCGGCGGCGAGGTCGTCTTCGACTCCTGCTACCAGGGCAACCCGCTGGTCAACGCCGGCTGCATCGGCGTGATGAAGCACGAGGACATCCACCTCGCCAAGGCCTCCGGCCCCGGCAACAAGGTCATCCTGTACGGCGCCCGCACGGGCGGCGACGGCATCGGCGGCGTCTCGGTCCTCGCCTCGGAGACGTTCGACGACACCAAGCCGACCAAGCGGCCGGCGGTGCAGGTCGGCGACCCGTTCCAGGAGAAGCTCCTCATCGAGTGCACCCTGGAGATCTTCCGGGAGAAGCTCGTCGCGGGCATCCAGGACCTCGGTGGCGCGGGCCTGTCCTGCGCGACCAGCGAGCTCGCCTCCGCCGGCACCGGCGGCATGCGCGTCGAGCTGGACACCGTGCCGCTGCGCGACGCGTCGCTCTCGCCCGAGGAGATCCTCATGAGCGAGTCGCAGGAGCGCATGTGCGCGATCGTCGAGCCGCAGCACGTCGACCGCTTCATGGAGATCTGCGAGAAGTGGGACGTCATCGCCACCGTGATCGGTGAGGTGACCGACGGCGACCGCCTGGAGATCTTCTGGCACGGCGAGCAGATCGTGGACGTGCCCCCGGGCACCGTCGCCCACGAGGGCCCGACCTACCACCGCCCCTACGCCCGCCCGGAGTGGCAGGACGCGCTCCAGGCGGACGACGCGGGCGCGCTGCCCCGGCCCGCCTCCGGCGCGGAGCTGCGCGAGCAGGTCCTCCGGCTGGTCGCCCACCCCAACCAGGCCTCCAAGGCGTGGATCACCGACCAGTACGACCGGTTCGTGCAGGGCAACACCGTTCTCGCCCAGCCCGAGGACGCCGGCATGATCCGCATCGACGAGGCGACGAACCTCGGCGTGGCGATCGCCACGGACGGCAACGGCCGGTACGCCAAGCTCGACCCGTACACCGGGGCGCAGCTCGCGCTGGCGGAGTCGTACCGCAATGTGGCCGCCTCCGGTGCCAAGCCGCTGGCCGTCTCGGACTGCCTGAACTTCGGTTCGCCCGAGGACCCGGCGGTCATGTGGCAGTTCGCCGAGGCCACCCGCGGCCTGGCGGACGGCTGCCAGAAGCTGGGCACGCCGGTCACGGGCGGCAACGTCTCGCTGTACAACCAGACCGGTGACGTGGCGATCCACCCGACGCCGGTCGTCGCCGTCCTCGGTGTGATCGACGACGTGAACCGCCGTACGCCCATCGCCTTCGCGGAGGAGGGCCAGCTCCTCTACCTGCTGGGCGACACGCGTGAGGAGTTCGGCGGCTCGGCCTGGTCCGAGGTCGTCCACGGACACCTCGGCGGCCTGCCGCCCCAGGTGGACCTGGACCGCGAGAAGCTGCTCGGCGAGATCCTGATCGCCGCCTCCCGTGACGGCATGATCGACGCCGCCCACGACCTGTCGGACGGCGGCCTCGTCCAGGCGGTCGTCGAGTCCTGCCTGCGCGGGGGCAAGGGTGCGCGCCTGGTCGTCCCCGACGGGCTGGACGCGTTCACGTTCCTGTTCAGCGAGTCGGCCGGCCGCGCGGTCGTGGCCGCCCCGCGCAGCGAGGAGCTCCGCTTCACCGACATGTGCGGTGCGCGCGGTCTGCCCGCGACCCGCATCGGTGTCGTGGACGGCGACGAGCTCGACGTCCAGGGCGAGTTCGCCGTCACGCTGGGTGAGCTGCGCACGGCGTACGAGGCGACCATCCCGGGCCTGCTGGCCTGACGCGTCCGCTCCCGGAGCCCCCGCTCCGGCCGCCCGGCCGGGACGGGGGCTCCCGCCGTCCCGGCCCGGCGGGGCCGCCGTGCCGTGAGCCCGTCGTGCGGGCGGGCACCGTCAGGCGGGCGTGTCCCAGAAGGCGTCCGTCTCGTCGATGTCCTCGACGCACTCGTCGATGTCGGTGAACTTCCCGCCGACGATCGTGAAGACGAGCCCGCCCCTCATCTCGATCCCGCGGTCCCCGCGCTCGGCGAACCACTTGTGGGACGTGACGGCGTGCCCGCGCCCGTCCACGAAGACGCCGCCGAGCTCGACGCGCAGTGACCCACCGGTCAGTTCGAAGAGCCTGCCGAACAGGGCCAGGACGTTGTCACGGCCCTTGGCGTGGCCGGACACCTGGCTCGACCCCGGCAGGTGGTAGGCGCAGTCGGACATCATCAGGGAGCCGAGGGTCGCCATGTCGCCCTTGGTGAAGGCGTCGTATCCCTGGCGCACCAGGGCACTGTCCGGGTGTTCGCTCATGGTCGTTTCCCGCCTTTCGTACCCGTCGTTGCCGTCCTCTCCCATCGTCCGCCCGCACCCACTGCCGTGTCATGCGGCGGAGGGCTAACCTCACCCCATGCCACCGGCCAAGCGCACCCAGCGAACCCGTAGTTACGACCCGGCGAAGACCCGGGCCGCCGTGCTCGCGCAGTTCGACCACGTCCACCGGGGGGTCCTGTCCCTCACGCCCGAGCAGCTCGGGCGGCCGACCAGGCTGGGGGAGTGGACGGTCCGTGAACTGGCCGCGCACGTCACCATGGCGATGCGGTCGCTCATCCGCGGGGTGGAGGCGCCCCCGCCGCCCACCCGCGACCTGACCCTGCTGGAGTGGCCGCTCGCCACCCGCCGGTTCGCCGGGGACGTCGACCACGACACCCGGGAGATCGCCGAGGCGGGCGCGCGGGACCCGGCCGCCCTCGCCGCGCTGTACGAGGAGACCGCGCGGGGGCTCGCCGCCGCCCTGGAGGCCCCGGACGACCGGCTGGTCGTCACCCGCTTCGGGGGCGTGCGCCTGGCCGACTTCGTGGTCACCCGGACCGTCGAACTGATCGTCCACACCGACGACCTGAACGACGCGACCGGGCTCGACGTCCCGTACGACCGCGGTGCGCTCGCCACCTGCACCCGGCTGCTCGCCGACGCGCTGGCGGGGAAGGCGCCGGGTGCCTCGGTGGAGGTACGGGTGCCGCCGCACGCGGTGGTGCAGTGCGTCGAGGGGCCCCGGCACACGCGCGGGACGCCGCCCAACGTCGTCGAGACCGACCCGCTGACCTGGATCCGGCTCGCCACGGGACGTACGGCCTGGGCGGACGCCCTGTCCGCGGCCCGGGTCCACGCGAGCGGCGAACGGGCGGACATCTCCGCCCATCTGCCCGTGCTCGGCTGAGCGCCCCGCACCCCCCGTACGGCCCCGCGACGGAACCGGGCCCGCGCCCGGTCCGTCCCATCACCATGCCGACGAAGACGACCATGCCGACCCAGCCGAAGAAGCAGCAGCGCCCCGCCCGGGCCGCCGCGGCCGCGCTCGTCCCGCTCCTCGCCCTCGCGGTCACCGCCTGCGGCGAGGGCGGGCGCGCGGGCGCGGGCGACGGCAGCGGCTCCGTACGCCCCGACGTCCCGGTCACCGGCGTGCACTGGACGGTCGAGAGCGTCACCGTGGACGGCAGGCGGACCGATGCCCCGGCCGGCGCGCACCTCGCGATCGACGGCAGCGGCCGGGCCAAGGGCAACCTCGGCTGCAACCACTTCACCGCGAAGGCCACCGTCGAGGGCGACACCGTCACCCTCAGCGACACCGGGATCACCGAGATCGGCTGCCCCGAGCCCCTCCAGAGCTTCGAGGACGCCCTCGGCGCCACCCTCACCGGGCGCCTCACGGCCGAACTGACCGACGGGCGGCTGACGCTGACCACCGCCGGGGGCGACACGGTCCGGCTGAGCGAGCAGCCCCCGGCGCCGCTCACCGGCACCAGGTGGACGGTGGACTCGCTGATCGCCGGCAAGGCCGCCACCTCCCTGCCGCCCGGCACCGAGGGCAAGGCGTCCCTGGTGTTCGGCAAGGACCACTCCGTACGCGGGAACCTCGGCTGCAACCAGTTCAGCGCCTCCGTCACCAGCGACCGCGGGACGCTGACGTTCGGCCGCGTCGTCACCACCCGCAAGCTCTGCGCGGGCCCGGCGATGGAGCTGGAGCAGGCCCTGCTCAAGGTGATGAAGGGCAAGGTCGGGTACGTGATCGACCACCGCTCCCTCACGGTCACCGCCCCGGGCGGGACCGGCTTCGCGGCGGGTGCCGACGGCGCGGACGGGCACACGGGCGGCGCGGAAAAGCGGGCGACAGGCGCCCCCACCGCCCGGTAACATCCGGCCCCGCTGCGAGGTCCGTCACACCCGGTGGGCCCCGTGGCGGCGGGCACCGGTCCGCGGCGGCCGCGGACCGCCCGCCGGGCCGCCCCCGGATGCCCCGGGCGAACCCGCCATGGACCCGCTCAAGGCCTGGTCAGCGCTTGATCGGCGCCCGTCCGGCCGGGGAACGGCGGCTGACCAGCGGTGGGTCCGGGAGCCACCCGTCGGCGGGCCGGGCGGAATCCTCGCCTCAGCGCCTCGGCCCCGGGTCCGTCCCCAATTCGGACCAGTGGTCGATCTCGCCTACACTCGGTGGCGTGCCACGTGGTGACGGTCGACTCAATCACGATCTGCTTCCCGGCGAAAAGGGCCCCCAGGACGCTTGCGGCGTCTTCGGTGTCTGGGCTCCGGGTGAAGAGGTCGCAAAGCTCACGTACTTCGGGCTCTACGCCCTCCAGCATCGGGGTCAGGAATCCGCGGGAATCGCGGTCAGCAACGGCTCCCAGATCCTCGTCTTCAAGGACATGGGCCTGGTTTCCCAGGTCTTCGACGAAACCTCCCTCGGTTCCCTCCAGGGTCATATCGCGGTCGGTCACGCCCGCTACTCGACCACCGGTGCCTCCGTGTGGGAGAACGCGCAGCCGACGTTCCGGGCCACCGCCCACGGCTCCATCGCGCTCGGCCACAACGGCAACCTGGTCAACACGGCCCAGCTCGCCGAGATGGTCGCCGACCTCCCCAAGAAGGACGGGCGTGCCACGCAGGTGGCGGCCACCAACGACACCGACCTCGTCACCGCGCTCCTCGCGGGCCAGGTCGACGACGACGGCAAGCCGCTGACCATCGAGGAGGCGGCCGCCAAGGTCCTTCCCGAGGTCCGGGGCGCCTTCTCGCTGGTCTTCATGGACGAGCACACCCTCTACGCCGCCCGTGACCCGCAGGGCATCCGCCCGCTGGTCCTCGGCCGGCTGGAGCGCGGCTGGGTGGTCGCCTCCGAGTCCGCCGCCCTCGACATCTGCGGTGCCGCCTACGTCCGCGAGGTCGAGCCGGGCGAGATGATCGCGATCGACGAGAACGGCATCCGCACCTCGCGATTCGCGGAAGCGAAGCCCAAGGGCTGTGTCTTCGAGTACGTGTACCTGGCCCGCCCGGACACCGACATCGCCGGCCGGAACGTGTACCTCTCCCGGGTGGAGATGGGCCGCAAGCTGGCCGCCGAGGCGCCCGTCGACGCCGATCTGGTCATAGCGACACCGGAGTCCGGCACGCCCGCCGCGATCGGCTATGCGGAGGCCAGCGGCATCCCGTTCGGCGCCGGCCTGGTGAAGAACGCGTACGTCGGCCGGACCTTCATCCAGCCGTCCCAGACCATCCGCCAGCTCGGCATCCGCCTGAAGCTGAACCCGCTGAAGGAAGTCATCAAGGGCAAGCGCCTGGTGGTCGTCGACGACTCGATCGTCCGCGGCAACACCCAGCGCGCGCTCGTCCGGATGCTCCGCGAGGCCGGGGCCGCCGAGGTCCACATCCGGATCTCCTCCCCGCCGGTAAAGTGGCCGTGCTTCTTCGGCATCGACTTCGCCACCCGGGCCGAGCTGATCGCCAACGGCATGACGGTCGAGGAGATCGGCAAGTCCCTCGGCGCCGACTCCCTCTCCTACATCTCCATCGACGGCATGATCGCGGCCACCACCATCGAGAAGCAGAAGCTGTGCCGCGCCTGCTTCGACGGTGAGTACCCGATGGAACTGCCGGACCCCGAGCTGCTCGGCAAGCAGCTCCTGGAGACCGAGCTGGCCGCCGGTCCGGCCGCCACGGCCGCGGCCGACGCCCTCCGCCGCCCGTAGGACCACCCGCAATCCCTGCAGTACGACACGAAAGTTCTCACAGTCATGTCTGAGACTGAGACCACCGGTGCCAGCTACGCAGCCGCGGGCGTCGACATCGAAGCGGGCGACCGCGCCGTCGAGCTGATGAAGGAGTGGGTGAAGAAGACGCAGCGCCCCGAGGTCGCCGGCCTCGGCGGCCTGGGCGGCTTCGCCGGCCTCTTCGACGCCTCCGCGTTTCTGCGCTACGAGCGCCCGCTGCTGGCCTCCGCCACCGACGGTGTCGGTACGAAGGTCGACATCGCCCGCCGGATGGGCGTCTACGACACGATCGGCCACGACCTGGTCGCGATGGTCATGGACGACATCGTCGTGTGCGGCGCCGAGCCGCTGTTCATGACGGACTACATCTGCGTCGGCAAGGTCCACCCCGAGCGGGTCGCCGCCATCGTGAAGGGCATCGCCGAGGGCTGCGTCCTGGCCGGCTGCGCCCTCGTCGGCGGCGAGACCGCCGAGCACCCCGGCCTGCTGGGCCCGGACGACTTCGACGTCGCCGGTGCCGGTACGGGCGTGGTGGAGGCGGACCGCCTGCTGGGCGCCGATCGCATCCGTACGGGGGACGTGGTCATCGCCATGGAGTCCTCCGGCCTTCACTCCAACGGGTACTCGCTCGTCCGCCATGTGCTGTTCGACCGGGCGGGCATGCGCCTGGACCAGCAGGTCGAGGAGTTCGGCCGGACGCTCGGCGAGGAACTGCTGGAGCCCACCAAGATCTACTCGCTGGACTGTCTGGCGCTCACCCGGACCACCGACGTGCACGCGTTCAGCCACATCACCGGCGGCGGCCTGGCCGCGAACCTCGCCCGGGTGATCCCGGACGGGCTGCACGCCACGGTCGACCGGTCGACCTGGGCGCCCGGCGCGGTGTTCGACCTGGTCGGCCGGGCCGGCCGGGTGGAGCGGCTGGAGCTGGAGAAGACCCTGAACATGGGCGTCGGCATGATGGCGGTCGTCCCCGCCGAGTCGGCCGAGGTGGCCCTGACCACGCTGGCGGACCGGGGCGTCGACGCCTGGGTCGCCGGTGAGATCACCGAGCGCGGCGAGCACACCACCGGTGCCGAGCTGGTCGGGGACTACTCCGCCTGAGCAGCACAGAACCCGGTCCGGGGCGGGCCCCGGACCGGGTCGAGTGGAAATCAGGCGTCAAGCACCGCGACGCTGTGACGACGGACCGGACTCCTCGTCCTCGTCATCGTCGTCGTTGTACAGCTCCGCGTAGCGGGCGTACGGGTCGTCTTCCTCGTCGTCGTCCTCGAAAGGCTCGCCGTTCGGCGGCTGCGAGAGCGGTTGCGGAGTAGAAGCGCCCAGCTCGCTGGCCAGACGCGACAGGTCAGTCCCGCCGCTGTTGTACTTCAGCTGGCGGGCGACCTTCGTCTGCTTGGCCTTGGCCCGGCCGCGCCCCATGGCTCGACCCCCTCGGTGACGGGGCTCGACGGCCCCAGAGTCTTGACACGCGTTCATGAGTCGGAACGGACTCTCCGCGGAGAGACCGGCCCGTAGGGCTTCAACGGTACCTGCTTCCGCGGCCATACGGTACGCCGCCCGCATGACGCGCCTCGGAGCAGGACCGACGAGGAGCCCCGTCCTCGCTGGTCAGCTGCGATTTTAACCCCTTCTCGCGGGTCGACCCGCCGACCGGCGTGAGCCATGTCTCCCTGCGGGGGGACATGGTCGAGCCGGCCGGCGGGTCGTCGCCGTCGACCACGGCTCACCGCGACTCACCGGGAGCTACCCCCGGCGGGCCTCCGCCATGCGCTGCTCGGCGATCCGGTCGGCCGCGGCGGCCGGCGGAATGCCGTCTTCCTTCGCACGTGCGAATATCGCCAGCGTGGTGTCGAAGATCTTCGCGGCCTTCGTCTTGCACCGGTCGAAGTCGAACCCGTGGAGCTCGTCGGCCACCTGGATCACGCCACCGGCGTTGACGACGTAGTCGGGCGCGTAGAGGATGCCGCGGTCCGCGACGTCCTTCTCGACGCCGGGGTGCGCGAGCTGGTTGTTGGCCGCGCCGCACACCACCTTCGCCGTCAGTACGGCAACGGTGTCGTCGTTCAGCGCGCCGCCGAGCGCACACGGGGCGTAGACGTCCAGGCCCTCGGTGCGGATCAGCGCGTCGGTGTCCGCGACCACCGTGACCTGCGGGAACTTCTCCGTGATCCGGCGAACCGATTCCTCGCGCACGTCCGTGATGACGACCTCGGCGCCGTCCTCCAGCAGGTGCTCCACCAGGTAGTGGCCCACCTTGCCGACACCGGCGACGCCGACCTTGCGGCCGCGCAGCGTCGGGTCGCCCCAGGCGTGCTGGGCGGAGGCGCGCATGCCCTGGAAGACGCCGTAGGCGGTCAGGACGGAGGAGTCGCCGGCGCCGCCGTTCTCGGGGGAGCGGCCGGTGGTCCAGCGGTTCTCCCGGGCGACGACGTCCATGTCGGCGACGTAGGTGCCGACGTCGCAGGCCGTCACGTACCGGCCGCCGAGGGAGGCGACGAACCGGCCGTAGGCCAGCAGCAGTTCCTCGGTCTTGATCAGTTCCGGGTCACCGATGATCACGGCCTTGCCGCCACCGTGCTCCAGACCGGCCATGGCGTTCTTGTACGACATGCCCCGGGACAGGTTCAGCGCGTCGGCGACGGCGTCTTCCTCGGAGGCGTACGGGTAGAAGCGGGTACCGCCGAGGGCGGGGCCCAGAGCGGTGGAGTGGATGGCGATGACGGCCTTGAGGCCGGAGGCGCGGTCCTGGCACAGCACGACTTGTTCGTGGCCCCCCTGCTCCGAGCGGAACAGGGTGTGCAGGACGCCGTCGGTCACATCGGTCACGGTGGTGACTCCCAAGTACGAAGCGGCGGATGAGGCCCTCCTGCGGGTGGGGGAGGACCTTGACGGCAAGAGAGTAAGTCCTACCTGCGCGTAGATGAGAGCGAGTGCGGCGGATCACCCCCTCGCGGAGTACGGGCGTGGAAGGATTCGGGCATGCCCGCCCTCTCCTCGGTCCTCGTCCCCTACGCGTCGTACCTGCGCGTGTACGAGCCGCTGGCGGCCTTCCCCGAGCCGGAGCGCGGCCATTGGGCCCGCTACGCGCGCCGCGGGACCGCCCCGACCGCCCAGGACGAGCTGCGCCGCTCGCTCGCCGGCCTGCTGGCCACCCCGCCCGTGGTGGTGCCCGTGCGGGAGAGCGCCGACGCGTTCGTCGCGGAGGTGGACGGGGTGGTGTGCGTGTGTCCGTGGCGGACCCGGCTGCGCGGGTGGCTGGCCCTGGAGGAGCTGCCCGGGCTGCTGCCGCCGTCGGTGCTGGACGCGGCGGTGCCGCCGGTGGTGCGGGGCCAGGCGGAGGCGGACCACGAGCGGTGGCGGGAGCGGAACCCGGACGCCCGGCCGTGGATCCGCTCGGAGCTCTGGCAGGTCCCGGTGCGGTGGTTCGCGCTGTTCGCGGACGAGGAGCGGGAGTACGTCGCCCCCGGCGGCCCGGGCAAGGCGCCGGGGCTGCGGTACCGGACGCCGATGGTGCAGGCGCGGCGGCGGGTGGCGCGGGCGCTGAAGACGCTGCGGGACGCGCTGGAGGAGGGTCCGCTGACGGAGGGTCTGGTCGACGTGGGGCGGTGGCTGGAGGAGTTCCACCCGCGCTCGCTGGTCGAGCTGGACTACGGGGGCCTGGTGCACGCGCTGCCGGAGGAGTTCCTGGCCGACGACCGGTCGGCGGCGGACGTGGCGGCCGGGCTGGCGGCGTTGCGCGCCGGTGACGGCGCGGGGGCCGGGGAGGCCTACGAGCGGCTGACGGAGCGCTGGCGTTCGGTACGGAACCGGCAGCACGCCAACTGACATGATGTCGCCGGCCGGGGTCGCGCCGGCGGTCCGGGGTCCCGGCTGTGGACCCGGCGGCCGATCTCCCGCATGATCTCGCTGCGGGGTGCAGCCGGCCCGCGGCGACGTCCGGTCGGGCCCTTGGTCCCGATCCGGGCCTTTGTGTCAAGCGTGATGGATAGCACTAACTGGGCTCTTGCGCCCATCGCCCAACCTCATGCCAAAATAGGACAAGGAGTCCGGGGAGGGCTCCTTCCGTCCACCTATGGGCGGAAGGCTCAGCATTGCACGCTATGGGGGGTCTGGTGGCTCCTGATCGCTCTGTGACTGATCGTCACTGTGACGTGACTGTCCGCTATGGCATGGTCCATCGGCTTCCGCCGCTGATGGACACCTGAGAGGGCAATTCCATCGGTTTGGCCGAACGTGGCTGGACAGATGGTGTAGTTGTAGTGCCGAGGACAAGCCGTTCGTCCTATAACCGACTCGGCTCGCGTCCGCCATTTCGGGCAACGCGGGTCAAGGTGCAGAATTTAGAGGAAAGAACCGAGAAGGTTCGGTTCTCCCGAGGAGGCCGCTCATGACCGCTCGCACCCCTGATGCCGAGCCGCTGCTGACCCCCGCTGAGGTTGCCACGATGTTCCGCGTGGACCCGAAGACGGTGACCCGCTGGGCAAAGGCGGGCAAGCTCACGTCCATCCGCACGCTTGGTGGACACCGCCGGTACCGCGAGGCAGAGGTCCGCGCCCTGCTGGCGGGCATTCCGCAGCAGCGCAGCGAGGCCTGAACACCCTGTATGAACCGGGCATTTCCGGGTCCCCCAACCCGGGCCGCCCACCCCTAGCTCCACCGATGGGAGCCCGCCCCAACGGGCCCCGTCACCGATCGCGCTGGACTCCGCCGGGTCCAGCGCGATCTTTTTTGTGTCGAGGGCCGCCCCATGGGCACTCCGACGGAGGTCCTCCCGGAAGGTGCAATTGCACATATTAAATCGGGCTGTTGTAGGGAGGGTGTAAGTTGAGCGGTTTTCAAAACGTATTTCGTGACTCGCGTCACACCCGTCCGGCCTCGTCCTCCGGCTCGGCCGGCTCCTCCTCGACCGCCCGTTCGGCGCCCTCCCGCTCCTCCTCGGACGCGTCCGGGTACTCCATGGCCAGTCTCAGGAGGCGGTGGCAGACGGGGCAGTGGCGGGTGATGTGGCGGTAGCCGGAAGCGGCCGCCAGATGGGCGCGGAGCAGTGCGCGTGTCTCGTGCCTGGCTGTGGATGCCGCCGCCATGCGCGTCACCTCCGGTGAAGGGCCCCCGATTCCCTGTTGCTTGGGTACCGGTGGCGGATGACCGCGTCAAGGCGCACGACAGAAGGGCCCGCATCCCTGGGGGATACGGGCCCTTCTGTCACTGCTCTCTGCGATCCTGACGGGACTTGAACCCGCGACCTCCACCTTGACAGGGTGGCGAGCTAACCAACTGCTCCACAGGACCTTGGTTTGCGGCCGTCGTGCGGCTGCGAACCAAACTGTACAGCAGGTCAGAGGGTCCGGTCGACCTCACTCCCGGCGACCGTCCCCTCACGCCCGTCAGGGCGCCGCCGCGTCGATCGCCTTGATGATGCGCTTGTCCGAGACGGGGTACGCCGTCCCCAGGGCGTGCGCGAAGTAGCTGACGCGCAGCTCCTCGATCATCCAGCGGATGTCCAGGACCTCCTGCGGCACCGGGCGGCCCTTGGGGAGCTGCTCCAGCAGCCAGGCGTACTCGTCCCGCATCTCGTGGACCTTCTCCATGCGCGTGGTGTCGCGCTGGACGGAGGTGGGCATCTGCTGGAGCCGCCGGTCCACCGCCACCAGGTAGCGCATCAGGTCCGGCAGGCGCCGCAGCCCGGTCGCGGTCACGAAACCGGGCGGCACGAGGGCCGCGAGCTGCTCGCGCACGTCCTGGACGTTGTTCACCAGCACCAGGCTGTTCGTGGCCTTCAGACGGCGCTCACAGGCCTGCCAGGCCGCCAGGACCTGCTGCACCTGGTCCACCGTGCGGATCGTCAGCTCGACCAGGTCGGCGCGGACCCTGTCGTACAGCTTCCTGAAGGACTCCTCGTCCCACGCCGGGCCGCCGTGCTCGGCGATCAGCCGGTCGGCGGCGGCGGTCGCGCAGTCGTCGAACAGCGCCTGCACGGAGCCGTGCGGATTGCGGGAGAGGGCGAGCTTCTGCTGGTTCGTCAGCCGGTCGGAGGCGAACTTGGCCGGGTTCACCGGGATGTTCAGCATGATCAGCTTGCGGGTGCCGCGCCACATCGCCCGCGCCTGCTCGGCCTCCGTGTCGAAGAGCCGTACGGACACGGTCTCACCGGCGTCGACGAGGGCGGGGTACGCCTTGACGGGCTGGCCGGCCCGGCGGGTCTCGAAGACCTTGGTGAGCGTGCCGATCGTCCAGTCCGTCAGCCCCGTGCGCTCCAGGGACTGCCCCGAGCCCGAGGGGCCCGCCGTGGCGGCCTGGGCGGCCTTGGAGAGCGCCTGCCGGGCCTTGGGCCGCAACCGGAGCTTCAGCGCCTCCAGGTCCTTGTCCTCGGCCAGTTTGCGGCGCCGCTCGTCGACGATCCGGAAAGTGATCTTCAGGTGGTCGGGGACCCGGGAGAGGTCGAAGTCGTCCGCGTCCACCGGGACGCCGACCATCCGCTGGAGCTCGCGGGCGAGCGTCACGGTCAGCGGCTCCTGGAGCGGCACCGCCCGCTCCAGGAACTTCTTGGCGTAGTTGGGCGCCGGGACGTAGTGGCGGCGCACCGGCTTGGGCAGCGAGCGGATCAGCTCGGTGACGACCTCTTCGCGCAGGCCCGGGATCTGCCAGTCGAAGCCCTCGTCGGTGACCTGGTTCAGCACCTGGAGCGGGACGTGCACGGTGACGCCGTCCGCGTCCGCGCCCGGCTCGAACTGGTACGTCACCCGGAACGTGAGCGCGCCCTGCCGCCACGAGTCGGGGTAGTCGGCCTTGGTGACCGCGCCCGCCTTCTCGTTGATGAGCATCTCGCGCTCGAAGTCGAGCAGGTCCGGCTCCTCCTGGCGCTTGTGCTTCCACCAGGAGTCGAAGTGCGCGCCCGACACGACGTGTTCGGGCACCCGCTGGTCGTAGAAGTCGAACAGCGTCTCGTCGTCCACGAGGATGTCGCGGCGCCGTGCCCGGTGCTCCAGCTCCTCTACCTCGGTCAGCAGCTTGCGGTTGTCCGCGAAGAACTTGTGGTGGGTGCGCCAGTCGCCCTCCACCAGGGCGTTGCGGATGAACAGCTCCCGGCTGACCTCCGGGTCGATGCGCCCGTAGTTCACCTTGCGCTGGGCGACGATCGGCACGCCGTACAGGGTGACCTTCTCGTACGCCATCACCGCCGCCTGGTCCTTCTCCCAGTGCGGCTCGCTGTACGTGCGCTTCAGGAGGTGGCCGGCCAGCGGCTCGATCCACTCGGGCTCGATCTTCGCGTTGACCCGCGCCCACAGCCGGGAGGTCTCCACCAGCTCGGCGGACATGATGAAGCGGGGCGGCTTCTTGAAGAGCGCGGAACCGGGGAAGACCGCGAACTTGGCGCTGCGAGCGCCCAGGTACTCGTTCTTCGCCGTGTTCTTCCCGCCCTCCCCCCCGGCGGTCTTCACGTCCTTCATCCCGATGTGGGAGAGCAGACCGGCGAGCAGCGAGACGTGCACGCGGTCCTCGGGAGCGTCCTCGTCGTTGAGATGGATGCCCATCTGCTTGGCGACCGTACGCAACTGCGTATAGATGTCCTGCCATTCGCGGATGCGCAGGTAGTTGAGGTACTCCGACTTGCACATCCGGCGGAACGCGGACGACGACAGCGCCTTCTGCTGCTCGCGGATGTACCGCCAGAGGTTCAGGAACGCCAGGAAGTCGGACGTCTCGTCCTTGAAGCGGGCGTGCTGCTGGTCGGCCTGCGCCTGCTTCTCGGCCGGCCGCTCGCGCGGGTCCTGGATCGACAGGGCCGCCGCGATGACCATGACCTCGCGGACGCAGCCGTTCTTGTCGGCCTCCAGCACCATCCGGGCCAGCCGCGGGTCGACGGGGAGCTGGGCGAGCTTGCGGCCCGCTGGCGTGAGCCGCTTCTTGGGGTCCTTCTGCGCCGGGTCGATCGCCCCCAGCTCCTGGAGGAGCTGCACGCCGTCGCGGATGTTGCGGTGGTCCGGCGGGTCGATGAAGGGGAACTTCTCGATGTCGCCCAGCCCGGCGGCCGTCATCTGGAGGATGACCGACGCCAGGTTCGTCCGGAGGATCTCGGCGTCCGTGAACTCCGGACGGGCGAGGAAGTCCTCCTCGTCGTACAGCCGGATGCAGATGCCGTCCGACGTACGGCCGCAGCGGCCCTTGCGCTGGTTGGCGCTGGCCTGGCTGATCCGCTCGATCGGCAGGCGCTGCACCTTGGTGCGGTGGCTGTAGCGGGAGATGCGGGCGGTGCCGGGGTCGATGACGTACTTGATGCCGGGGACCGTCAGCGAGGTCTCGGCCACGTTCGTCGCGAGGACGATCCGGCGGCCGGAGTGCGCCTGGAAGACCCGGTGCTGCTCGGCGTGCGAGAGGCGCGCGTAGAGGGGGAGGACCTCGGTGTTCCGCAGCTTCTTCTTGACCAGCGCGTCCGCCGTGTCGCGGATCTCGCGCTCACCGGAGAGGAAGACCAGGATGTCGCCCGGGCCCTCGGCCTGGAGCTCGTCGACCGCGTCGCAGATGGCGGTGATCTGGTCGCGGTCGGACTCCTCGGAGTCGTCCTCCAGGAGCGGGCGGTAGCGCACCTCGACCGGGTACGTACGGCCGGAGACCTCGACGATCGGCGCGTCGCCGAAGTGGCGGGAGAAGCGCTCGGGGTCGATGGTCGCGGAGGTGATCACGACCTTGAGGTCGGGCCGCTTGGGGAGGAGCTGGGCCAGGTAGCCGAGCAGGAAGTCGATGTTGAGGCTGCGCTCGTGCGCCTCGTCGATGATGATCGTGTCGTAGGCGCGCAGCTCGCGGTCCGTCTGGATCTCGGCGAGCAGGATGCCGTCGGTCATGAGCTTGATGAAGGTCGCGTCCTGGTTCACCTGGTCGGTGAAGCGGACCTTCCAGCCGACGGCCTCGCCCAGGGGCGCCCTCAGTTCGTCCGCGACCCGCTCGGCGACCGTGCGGGCGGCGAGCCTCCTCGGCTGCGTGTGGCCGATCATGCCGCGCACCCCGCGGCCCAGCTCCAGGCAGATCTTGGGGATCTGGGTCGTCTTGCCGGACCCCGTCTCACCGGCGACGATCACGACCTGGTGGTCGCGTATCGCCTCCAGGATGGCGTCCTTCTTCTGGCTGACCGGAAGCTGTTCGGGGTACGAGACCTCCGGCACGCGCGCCGCGCGCTCGGCGGTACGGGTGGCCGCCTTCCCGGCCTCGGCGGCGATCTCGTCCAGCACGGCCTGCCGGGCTTCGGGCTTGCGGATGCGGCGGGCGCCTTCGAGACGGCGGCCGAGCCGGTGCGCGTCGCGCAGCGAGACCTCGGCCAGCAGGGTCTGGAGGTCGGCGAAGGAAGTAGACATACCTGGTCCAGGATCTCACCCGCGGCGACGGAGTGGCGAACCGATTTCCCCGTACCATTTCCGGCGAGTCGATGACCCCCGGACGACCCTGGAAGGCGGTGCCCATGCGCTGTGCCGGCGACCGGTGGAGCCGCGCCGCGGCCGCCGTGCTGGTGCTGCTGGGCACCCTGCTGCTCGCGGGCCCGGGCCCCGGCGCCGGTCCGTGGCCGGGGTACGAGGCCGGCGGGGCGGCGCCCCGTGCGGTGGGTGCGGTACACGCCGTGCCCGCGGTGCCCGCCGTGCCCGCGGTGCCCGCGGTGCGTGGCAGGGACGCGGCCGGTGCTCCGGGGCGGCCGCCCGGGTGCGATCCCTTCGACGACCGGGGCGGTCTGACGCCCGCCGTGCCGCCCCGCCCCGGTCCCCGGGGCGAGCCGCTGTCCGCCCCGCACGTGGCGCGCGCGGCGGACGGGGCGGCGTGGGACGCGGCCGCCGCGGTCCCGGACGTCCGGCCGGAGCGGGGGCCGCCCCCGCTCGCGCCGCCCTCCCCCCAGGACCTGTCGATCCTGCGCGTATAGCCGGCGTGCCGTCCCCTCGTCCCGCCGGTCATTTCCCCATGCGTACAGGAGTTCCCCCATGCCCACGTCCAAGCCGTACCTCCTCGGCGCGGGTGTCGTCGTCGCGGCCGCGCTGCTCGGCCTCGTCTCGTACACCGCCACCAAGCCGGCCGAGCGGTCCCCCGCCGTCGTCGCCGAGGCTTCCGAGGGGGCGCCGGCCGGCGTTCATCCGGAACTGGAGCGGTACGCCCGGCGCGACGCCGGGGACCCGCTGGCCGTCGGACGCGCCGACGCCCCCGTCGTCCTGATCGAATACGCCGACTTCAAGTGCGGCTACTGCGGGAAGTACGCCCGCGAGACCGAGCCCGAGCTGATCGAGAAGTACGTCGACGGGGGCGTCCTGCGCATCGAGTGGCGCAACTTCCCCATCTTCGGCGAGGAGTCCGAGCGCGCGGCGCGCGCCGCCTGGGCCGCCGGCCGGCAGGGACGGTTCCGTCAGTTCCACCGGGCCGCCTTCGCGGAGGGCGCCAAGGAGCAGGGCTTCGGCCCCGAGCGGGTGACCGCCCTCGCCCGGGCGGCGGGCGTCCCCGACCTCGGCCGCTTCGCCCGCGACCTCGACAGCGCGGCGGCGCGCGAGGCCGTCGCCGACGACCGGGAGCAGGCGTACGCCCTGGGCGCCACGTCCACCCCGTCGTTCCTCGTGAACGGCCGGCCGATCGCGGGCGCACAGCCCATGGAAACGTTCACAAGTGCGATCGAGGCCGCCGCGCGGGAGGCCGGACGGTGACGGACATCGGCTACCTGGCTGCCTTCCTCGGCGGGCTGCTGGCGCTGCTGAGCCCGTGCAGCGCACTGCTCCTGCCGGCGTTCTTCGCGTACTCGATCGACGGCCGGGCCCGGCTCCTCGCCCGTACCGGGATCTTCTATGCCGGTCTCGCCACCACGCTCGTCCCGCTCGGCGCGGCCGGCTCCTTCGCGGGGCGGCTCTTCTACGGCCACCGGGACCTGCTGGTCGCCACCGGCGGCTGGACGATCATCGCGCTGGGCCTGGCGCAGGCCGCCGGCCTGGGGTTCGCCCCGCGCCGGATCACCGAGGTGAGCGGACGGATCCGGCCCGTGTCGGCGCTTCCGGTGTACGCCCTGGGCCTGGTGTACGGGCTGGCCGGGTTCTGCGCGGGCCCGATCCTGGGGAGCGTCCTGACGGTCGCGGCGCTCAGCGGCAGCCCGGCGTACGGGGGCCTGCTGCTGGCGGTGTACGCGCTCGGTATGGCGGTGCCCCTGTTCGTGCTGGCCCTGCTCTGGAACCGCTACGACCTGGGGCGGCGCGGCTGGCTGCGGGGGCGTGCGCTGCGGGTGGGCCGCTGGGAGGCGCACAGCACGTCGCTGCTGTCGGGCCTGTTCTTCGTCACCCTGGGCGTGCTGTTCCTCGTCTTCGACGGTACGACCGCGCTGCCGGGCCTGCTGTCGGTCGACGACTCGTACGCGGCGGAGGAGTGGGCGTCCCGCGTGGGACGCGTGGTGCCGGACTGGGCGCTGCTGCTGGGGGTCGTCGCGGTGGTCGCGGTCACCCTCGGCGTACGCGGCTGGCGCGGCCGCGAGCGGGCCTGACACCGCTCCGGGGGGCCGGCTCCGGCCGGGCCCCCCGGGGCGGTGCGCTCCTCCGTGTACCGCGTCGAGCGGACCCGGGACGCCGTCCTAGGGAGTGTCCGGAAAGTATCGGCGTCCGCCCGGAGGGCGGGCCAGGCGAGACTTTCCGGACACGACCTTAAGCGGTGGCGTAGTCGGACAGGGCGGGTTCCAGGAGGCCGAAGGCCCGGTCGGCTTCGGCGGTGATGGTCCGGGCGATCCGGTCGCCGGGGTGTCCGGCGAGGGTGAGCTCCTGGATGCGGTGGAACAGCATGCGGTGCACCGTGCCCAGCAGTTCGGCGGCGGTCCGGACGGTGATGTCGTCGGGCCGGGCACCGGTGGCCTCGGCGAGCGCCTGAGCGAGGTGGTGCGCGCGCCGGTCGTGGAGGCCGCGCACGCAAGTGCTCAGGGTGGGGCTGTCGGCGATCATGCGGGCGAACTCCTGGCCGGAGAACCCGGCGACCGGGTCCTGGGAGGCGACGGACTCGGCGAAGGCGCGGCGCAGCGCGGCCAGCGCCGATTCGCCCGGCTGCCGGGCCTCGACGGCCCGGGCCAGCGAGGTGGCGAACTGCTCCTGGTGGTCCAGTGCCAGGTCTTCCTTGCGCGGGAAGTAGTTGGTGACGGTCTTCTTGGCGACGCGGGCGGCGGCGGCGATCTCGGCGATGGTCGTTCGCTCGAATCCCTGGTCGATGAACAGCCGTGTCGCGTGGTCGGAGATGAGCTGCCGTGTCTCCTGCTTCTTCGTCTCGCGAAGTCCGGCCCCCGGGGCCGGCGTCTGGGTATCCATGACGCAATCTTACCCTCGTAGCATTTTTATGTTGACAGTAACGGTGGCTCGGGCTAACTTTGCCATCGTCGTAAATTTACGCCGGTCGACGGCGGGCATGCCCAGGCGTGCGCCGCCGTGGCCGCGGAGTCCGTCCGTACCGTCCCGCACCGCATCCAGGGAGTCCCGTGCAGTTCACCGCCTCCACCGTTTCGCTCACCGTCGGCGACGTCACCCGTTCGCAGGACTTCTTCACCACCCACCTGGGCTACTCCGTCCGGCAGGCCGCCGACGGCTTCGTCGCCCTGTCGCACGACGACGCCTTCGACGTCATCCTGCTCGCCCGCGGCACCGAGGTGCTGCCGCCCGAGCAGCGGGATCAGCGCGTCGGTGGTCTGATCCTCGCCTTCACCGTCGCCTCGGGTCTGCGGGAGCAGGAGGAGCGGCTGCGTGAGGCGGGGGTTCCTATCACCCTGCCGTTGCGCGAGGAGCCCTGGGGCGAGCGCCTGTTCCAGGTCACCGATCCGAGCGGGGTGATCGTCCAGTTCGTCGAGTGGGCCGCTCCCGAGCACGGCTGACCCTTCCGGCGCGCGGAGATCCCGGGCCCTCGCCCGATCCGCCCCGTACGCACCGCCACCCGTTACCCCCCACCGCCACCCGGCCACCGATCCTCCAGGGAGTCTCCGTGCGCAAGCTCGTCTACTACATCGCCGCCACCGTCGACGGTTTCATCGCCGGGCCCGACGGCGCCGACCCCACGGGTCCGGACGGCTTCTGGCCGGTCCCCGCCGACTACGTGCGGTACCTGGCCGCGGAGTACCCCGAGACCCTGCCCGCCCCGGCCAGGCAGGCCCTGTCCATCACCGCGGCGGGCACCCACTTCGACACCGTCCTGGAGGGACGCAAGACGTACGAGATCGGCCTCCGGGCCGGCCTCACCGACGCCTATCCGCACCTGCGGCACCTGGTGTTCTCCACCACTCTCACCGAGAGCCCCGACCCGGCCGTGGAACTGGTCGCGACCGACCCGCTGGCGAAGGTCCGGGAGCTGAAGCAGGAGGACGGCAAGGACCTCTGGCTGATCGGCGGCGGCGAACTGGCGGGCGCCCTCTACCCCGAGATCGACCGGCTGATCGTCAAGCTGGGCCCCTTGACCATCGGCACCGGCATCCCCCTCTTCGGCCGCACGGCAGCGTTCGATCCGCGCGTCTGGGACCTGACGGCCCACACCGTCCTGGAGAGCGGGGCGGCGTTCCTCACCTACACCCGCGGCTAGGTCGTGTCTCGCCGACCGTCGGCGCGCGGACATGAGAACGGCCCCACCGATGATCATCGGTGGGGCCGTTCGCCCTGATGGGCTGCGGTGGCTGGGGCCGGGGTCGAACCGGCGACCTTCCGCTTTTCAGGCGGACGCTCGTACCAACTGAGCTACCCAGCCACGCGGCTCTTGCGAGCCGCAGCGGTCCTGACGGGATTTGAACCCGCGGCCTCCACCTTGACAGGGTGGCGAGCACTCCAAACTGCTCCACAGGACCAAGCGATGCGCGAGAACAAGTCTCGCACACGGTGATGCGTGCCCCCAACGGGATTCGAACCCGTGCTACCGCCTTGAAAGGGCGGCGTCCTGGGCCACTAGACGATGAGGGCTAATTGGCCCGCCTGGGCGCTTCGTCAGCGCGTCGGGGACGTGAGAAGCATATGGGATGCGGCGACCGTTCGCCAAAACGGTTAAGGGGAACGGGTGGCGGAGGGGGTCCTGGCAGGGCCGGTCGAGTGGTCCCCGGCGGGGCCGGCCGGGGTGTTCTCCTCCGGGACGTGGCGGCTGACCTCGGCCGTCGTGAGGCCCAGGCCGCCCAGCGTGATCTCGTCCCAGGCCTGGAGCCGGCGGGTGTCCCGGTCCAGGTAGAGGACCGAGGCGTGGACCTTCTCCGGTTCCTCCTTCTCCAGGGCGCGCAGGCCGCCGCCGCCGGTGGAGCCCTCGATCTTGAGGCGGGTGCCGCCCGGCAGCAGCTTGTTCACGCGGCGGTGCACATGGCCGGCCAGCACCAGGGGGACCCGGCCGTCGGTCTCCTGGGCGGCCACCGGGTTGTGGGCCACCGCGATGTCGACGGGCGTGCCCGCCGCGGCCTGGGCGCGCAGCGCGGCCGCCAGCCGGGCCCCGGCCGCCCGCTCGGCGTCGTCGCCGGCCGCCAGCACCGAGCGGTCCGGGGTGAACTGCGGGTCGCCGGTGCCGGCCACCCGCAGGCCGGCGACGGTGACGGCGCGGCCCCCGTCGAGGACGTGGACGTTCCGCAGGCCGGACATGTACCGCTGGGTGACCTGCGAGTCATGGTTGCCGCGCACCCAGACGTAGGGCGCGCCGAGGTCGGGGACGGCGTCGAGGAAGCCGTTCTCGGCGGCGGTGCCGTGGTCCATGGTGTCGCCCGAGTCGATGATCACGTCCACCCGGTACTGCTCGACCAGCGAGCGGACGATCTCCCACGCGGCCGGGTTCAGATGGATGTCCGAGACGTGCAGCACCCGCATGGTGCCCGGGTCGGGCTGGTACGTCGGGAGGGTGGAGGCGGCGTCGTACAGCTTCGTCACATTGGTGACCAGGCGGGCCAGTTCCTTCTGGTAGACGTCGAACTCGCTGACGATCGAGCGGGCGTTGCCGACCACCGAGGGGGCGGAGGACAGCAGCCCGGAGAAGCGGGGCTCCAGCACGGACTTGGGGTTCCACGTGGCGTACGCGGACACGCCGGCCGCCCCCAGCAGCGCGAGCGCCAGCCCGCCCGCCGCGAGGGCGCGGCGCGGGCGGCGGTAGACGGCCAGGCCGAGTGCGGTGGCGCCGGACACGACGGCGACGCAGGAGCGCAGCGCCAGCTCGCGGGTGCCGTCGGCGACGTCCTGGGTGATCTCGTCCTGGAGGCCGGTGATCCGCTCGGGGTGCTCCACCAGGGCCTGGGCGCGGACCGGGTCGAGCTGGTCGACGTCCACGTCGAGGCGGACGGGCGCGATGTGCGAGTCGAGCTCCAGCGCGCCCAGCGGCGAAACGTTGATCTTCGTTCCGCCGTTCAGGGAGGGCCGCAGGGTCATGCTCGTGTCCATCGGCCCCACCGGGGTGCGGACGCTGCCGACGATCAGGAGGCCCAGCCAGGCGCCCAGCAGGACCACGGTGAGCAGCCCCAGGGCCCGGACGTACGGGTGCGGGGTGTGGACCAGGGTGAGGGTGGGGCTGACGCGACGGGAGCGGTAGTGGCGCAGAAGGCGGGCGTGGGTGGTGCGGAGGGCAGCTCGGGCGGCCATGGGCGCCGTATGCCCATGTGGACGGGCCACTATGCCCGGCCATCCGTGACAATGGCCCCGTGCTGGAGATGACGCGCGAGGAGTTCGAGGAACTGGTCGCCGAGGCGCTGGACAGGATCCCGCCGGAGCTGACGCGGCTGATGGACAACGTCGCGGTGTTCGTGGAGGACGAGCCGTCGCCCGACGACCCGGACCTGCTGGGGCTGTACGAGGGGACTCCGCTGACCGACCGGGGTGAGTGGTACGCGGGGGTGCTGCCGGACCGGATCACCATCTACCGGGGGCCGACGCTGCGGATGTGCGACTCGCGGGAGGACGTGGTGGCCGAAACCGAGGTGACGGTGGTGCACGAGATCGCCCACCACTTCGGGATCGACGACGAGCGGCTGCACGAGCTCGGCTACGGCTGACGGGCCCGCCGATACCGGGCCGGAGGCGGGCGTGTCCTTGTGGGGCCTGGGGAGTTGGGCAGGGAAACCCGGTCCCGCACCCATGGAGGTGCCCTCGTGCGCCATCTGCCCGCCCCCGTCCGATGGGCCGTCACCGCGTTGGCGGTAGCGGCCTCCGCAGGCTCCGTCAGCGGCTGCATGAGCGTCTCCGACGCGGGCGCCGGGCCGGGGCCCGCCCGGTCCGCCGGGCCGTCCGGTGCCGCGGCGGCCGAGCCGGACGTGGTCGCCGACGCGCCGGGCGGCGGGCACGACGTCCGTACGGCGCACGGGGCGGACGGCCAGGCCGGCGCGCCCGGCGAGGAGGACGGGGCATCGCCGGAGCCGAGCGGCCCGGCCGGGGCGGCAAAGCCGTCCGCGGCGCCCTCGGGCAAGCCGCCGACGGACGGGAAGCCCGGGGCGCGGCCCGCGCGGCCGCCGGCGCCCTCGCCGTCCGGGGACGGGGGCGGTGGCGGCGGAGAGGCGGGCGGCGGCGGTTCCTCGCCGAGCCAGCCGCCCGCGCCGCCGGAGCCCACGCCGCCCCCGGCGTCGTCGCCCCCCGCGACGCCGCCGGCAGAGCCGAGCCCGGACCCGTCCGACCCGCCGTCCGCCTCGCCGGCCGCCGACATCCGTACCCAGACGCTGCGGGTCCCGGAGCGACGCTGGGACGGCCCGGGAGCGGAACCGGCGGCATCCCCGCAGGTCGCCCCCGCGTGAGGGACCGGGGGGCGGACCGGGCGGGGGCCGGCGGGCGGGCGGTGGGCGGCCCGTCGAGGCGGGCCGGGCGGGGCCGGTGGGCGGCCCGTGGGCGGCCCGTTGAGGCGGACGTCACACGCGGGGGGACGTGGACCGGTTTGCGCTGAGTGGGGGAGAGTGCGTATGGTGGTAGATCGTTTGATCCCATGTTCCCCTTTGCCCGGCGCCACTACCGAGAGCGCCGCGTGTGGCGCGTACTCTCCCTTGCCGTGGCTGACCGCATCGAGGCGGTCGTTTTGCGAAACACGGAGTTGACGGGCGCGTGCCGAGACTCCGGAAGGTTTCGCATTTCGCATGTCCATTTTCAGTCCTGACCACGCCGTCATGCCCGAGAACACCGACCTCGACGAGACCGTCGTCGTGGGCGCCGACCTCGAGGCCGACGAGACCGCCGACACCGCCGGGGCCCCCGAGGCCCCCGAGCAGGAGGCGGCGGACGAGGCGCAGGTCACCTTCGGCGACCTGGGCCTGCCCGAGGGCATCGTCCGCAAGCTCGCCCAGAACGGCGTGACCGCCCCCTTCCCGATCCAGGCCGCGACCATCCCGGACGCCCTGGCCGGCAAGGACATCCTCGGCCGCGGCCGCACCGGCTCCGGCAAGACCCTCTCCTTCGGCCTGCCGCTGCTCGCCACCCTGGCCGGCGGCCACACCGAGAAGAAGAAGCCCCGCGGCGTCATCCTCACCCCGACCCGTGAGCTCGCGATGCAGGTCGCGGACGCCCTCCAGCCGTACGGCGACGTCCTCGGCCTCAAGATGAAGGTCGTCTGCGGCGGTACGTCGATGGGCAACCAGATCTACGCCCTGGAGCGCGGCGTCGACATCCTCGTCGCCACCCCGGGCCGGCTGCGCGACATCATCAACCGCGGCGCCTGCTCGCTGGAGGCCGTGCAGATCGCGGTCCTCGACGAGGCCGACCAGATGGCCGACCTGGGCTTCATGCCCGAGGTCACCGAGCTGCTCGACCAGATCCCCGAGGGCGGCCAGCGCCTGCTCTTCTCCGCCACGCTGGAGAACGAGATCGACAGCCTGGTCAAGCGCTACCTGGTCGACCCGGTCACGCACGAGGTCGACCCGTCCGCCGGTGCCGTCACCACGATGACCCACCACGTCCTGGTCGTGAAGCCCAAGGACAAGGCGCCGGTCACCGCCGCCATCGCCGCCCGCAAGGGCCGCACCATCATCTTCGTCCGCACCCAGCTTGGCGCCGACCGCATCGCGGAGCAGCTCCAGGACACTGGCGTCAAGGCCGACGCCCTGCACGGCGGCATGACGCAGGGCGCCCGTACCCGCGTCCTGGAGGACTTCAAGAAGGGCTACGTCAACGCCCTGGTCGCCACCGACGTCGCCGCCCGCGGCATCCACGTCGACGGCATCGACCTGGTCCTGAACGTGGACCCGGCCGGTGACCACAAGGACTACCTGCACCGTTCCGGCCGTACGGCCCGCGCGGGCAAGTCCGGCGTGGTCGTCTCGCTGGCCCTGCCGCACCAGCGCCGCCAGATCTTCCGCCTCATGGAGGACGCGGGCGTCGACGCCACGCGCCACATCGTGGGCGGTGCCGGGGCCTTCGACCCGGAGGTCGCCGAGATCACCGGCGCCCGGTCGCTGACCGAGGTGCAGGCCGACTCCGCCAACAACGCCGCCAAGCAGGCCGAGCGCGAGGTCGCCGACCTCACCAAGCAGCTTGAGCGGCTCCAGCGCCGGGCCGTCGAGCTCCGCGAGGAGGCCGACCGCCTGGTCGCCCGTGCCGCCCGCGAGCGCGGCGACGACCCCGAGACCGCCGTCGCCGAGGTGACGGAGGCCGCGGAGGCCGAGGTCCAGGCCGCGGTCGCGTCCGTGCCGGAGCAGCCGGCGCGCGAGTCCCGGGACGACCGTCCGTCGTACGACCGTTCGTCCTCGTACGAGCGCCGTGACCGCCGCGACGACCGCGGCAACTACGAGCGCCGTGACCGCCGGGACGACCGGGGCGGCTACGAGCGCCGTGACCGCGACGACCGCGGTGGCCGCTCCTTCGAGCGCCGTGACGACCGTGGCGGCTTCCGTCGCGACGACCGCCGCGACAACGACCGTCCGTCCGGTGGGTTCCGCCGTGACAACGACCGTCCGGCCGGTGGCTTCCGCCGTGACAACGACCGTCCGGCCGGCGGGTTCCGCCGTGACAACGACCGTCCGGCCGGCGGGTTCCGCCGTGACAACGACCGTCCCGCCGGTGGCTTCCGCCGCGACAACGACCGTCCCGCCGGTGGCTTCCGCCGCGACGAGCGCCGTGACGACCGCCCCACCGGCGGCCACCGCGGCAGCGACCGTCCGTTCAACCGCGACCGTCGTGACGACCGTCCCGCGGGCGGCGGCTTCCGCTCCGGCGGCCACGAGCGTCCTTACGGCCGCCGTGACGACCACCGCGGTGGCTCGAACTCCGGCTCCTCCTTCGGGCGCCGCGACGACAAGCCGCGCTGGAAGCGCAACGGCTGACGCGTAGTCCACCGAGCAGGGCCCGTTCCTCCCACGAGGGGGACGGGCCCTGCGCCGTTGTCGCCGGGCGCTGTTACGATCCGTCCACCTCGCAGTGGGGGGCACTGGGGGCGGGGCCGGGGGGCTCTGGTTCATCTCGACGCGTACGCGGCATGTCACTTGCCGCGCCAAGAGCCGCGCACCGGTGAGCGCCACCCCGTGGGCCCGATCGATCCGATCGAGAAGTGCGGAGTTCCGTGTACGGCAAGCAACCCTTGCGAGTCATCGCCGCCGCCGTCGTCCTGGCGTCGGCCGCGATCGCCGGTCCGGCGGTGTCCACCGCCCAGGCGGCACCCACGACGGACGTGGTGATCCCGGCCACCACCAGCGCCCTGCCCGTGCGCGGCGCGCTGCTCGACACCGGGCCCCACGGCTTCCTGCGCCACGAGCAGGGGCGCGGCACCCTGTGGCGGGCCTACGGCGCGGGGACCGACGTCCAGGTCGACAGCGTCCAGGAGTACGACGGCGGCAACTTCCAGCGCGGCACGGGCTCGGACGTCGTCGCCCGGCTCCTGGAGTCGCCGCAGCGGGTCGAGCTGCGCGACATGGTCGCGGGCGGGACCGTCACCGTGCCCCTGCCGGCCGGGCACACCTACGTGGGGGCGTTCGGCCGGAACGTGCTCACCTACGACTCGCCCGGCGACGGCATGCGCTTCCACGTGCTCGACACGGAGACCGGGCAGGTGCGCGACCGGCTCGTCGAGGGCGTGCCGACGGGCGTCCACAGGTACGCCGTCCTGCCGGGCCTGGGGGACGCGGGCGGTCTGGTGATCGACCTGCCGGGGGCCGGCACGGTGTGGATGGACGTGACCCAGCGGCGGATCGTGCCGATCAGGACCGACGCCGAGCTGGCGACGAAACGTTACGCCCTCACCCCGGACCGGCTGCTGGTCTGGTCGGGCGGCCAGGTGTCCGTCTTCGGGCGGGGGAACCTCACCACGCCGGAGCGCGTGGTGCCGCTGCCCGAGAGCGCCGCCGTGCGGCTGCTGGGCCTGGTGGGCGGCGAGCTCGTCGTCGCCCGGCACGACCCGGCGCTCGGCCGGCTCGACGAGGACCTGCCGGTGTGGCGGGTCGAGGCCCGCCCGCTGGACGGGAGCGCCGCGCGCACCCTGCTGGCCCGGTCCAGCGGCAGGGCGTCCTTCACCCCCGACGGCGGGGTGCTGGTCCTGGGCGGCGCGAGCATGGCCGAGTGGGGCGTCCAGGCGCTGCGGGCCGACGCGGCGGGACGGGCCGTGGTGTCCCGCGAGGCGGCGGTCCCGGTGAAGGCCGTACCGAACGCGATCCACCAGCTGTCGTTCCAGCACGGGCGGCTGACCAGCGTGGAGGCGGTCGCGGCGGCCGGCCAGGCCGGTCTGTACAGCCGTACCGCCGGGCAGTCCGGCGGCGTACCCGTCCATGGCGAGCGCATGGACCGCGGCTGGGTGCCCGACCAGCCCGAGGCCTGCTTCCAGGGCTACTGCCCCACCTTCGTGGACACCGGCGACGGGCGCGTCGCGTACGGCGGGACCATGCGCATCTGGGGCGAGCCCGTCGTGCCCCTGCACCGGCTGGACGACGGCGCCCGGCTCCCGGCCACCCGGATCGACACCGGAGCCGGCTACGCGGGCTTCATCGGCAGCTCCGGCCGCTGGGCGGCGGTCCGCGCGACCGTGGACGGGGCGGGTGTCACGCGGATCGTCGACCTCGACACCGGCAAGGTGACCAGGACGCTCCCGGTGTACGGGCTCTCCCTGTCGGGGACCACCCTGTGGACCGCCGCGAGCAAGGACGAGGTCGTGGGGTACGACGTCAGGACGGGTGCCCGGACGAAGGAGGTGTTCCTGCCCGGGTGCTTCCTCGGCGGCGTCGAGGTGGTCGGCCGCTGGCTGCACTGGAACTGCACCGGGTCGAGGAACGACGAGGGCGTGTACGACCTCGAGACCCGCACCGACACCCCGCTCGGCATCGGTCCCGGGGCGGGCGCCCGGCTCGGCGACGGGTTCGTCGTCTACCCGGCCGGCAGCGCCCTGAAGCTGAAGGACCTGCGGGACGGCGGCACGGTGCACACCCTCACCGAGGGACGCCGCTCCTACGACCCGTGGGCGGTCGACCCGGCCACCGGCTCCGTCGCCTGGGCGGACACCGGGAGCGCCGTCCACCTGGTCGGCAGCGGCGTGGCGCCGTCCGCGCCGGCGGTCGTCGACTCCGACGTGTCCGCGACGCAGGCGGTGAACGGCGGCGCGGCGCCCTGGCGGCCCCGCTGGTGGCTGTCCACGCCGAGCACCTCGTGGCAGCTCACCCTCAGGAGCGCGACCACCGGCACCGTCGTGCGCACCCTGAGCGGCGGTCCGGCGCGGGCCGTGGTCGCCCCCGCCTGGGACGCCAAGGACGCCGCCGGCCGGCTGGTGGCGAACGGCGGGTACGCGTGGACGCTGACCGCGCAGCCGGTGGACGGCCGGGGAGGCGCCCTGACCACGTCCGGCACGGTGAACCTGACCGGTGCCGCCGCCGTGCGGCGCGACCACGCCGGCCCGGCCGGCCCGGACGCCGTGGGCGACCTGGTGTCGCTGAGCGGGACCGGTTCCCTCGCCTTCCGGCACGGCAGCGGGACGGGCACCCTGGCGGGTGCGACGACCGCCACCGGCTGGTCGACGTCCGCGCTGGTGGTGCCCTTCGGGGACCTGAGCGGCGACCGGTGCAACGACCTGCTGGTGCGGCTGGGCGGCGAACTGCGCGCCTACCGGCCGGGCTGCGGCAAGGCGCCGGCCACGACGACCCCGTACACCTCGCTGGGCACGACCTGGGCGCAGTTCAACGTGCTGACGTCACCCGGCGACCTGACCGGCGACGGCCGGGCGGACCTGGTGGCGCGTCAGACGACCACGGGTGACCTGTACCTGTACGCGGACGACGGCGCCGGCAAGCTCAAGGCGCGGGGCCGGATCGCGACGAACTGGAAGGGCTACCGGGCCGTGTTCGGCGCCGGCGACCTGAACGGCGACGGGGCCGGCGACCTGCTGGCGGTGGACGGCGCCAACTCCCTCTGGCGGTTCGACGGCACCGCGGCCGGCACGGTGAAGGCGCGCGTCCTGGTGTTCGGCGGCAACTGGGCCACCGGCCGTAACGCCTTCGTGGGCGTCGGCGACCTGAACAAGGATGGCAAGCCGGACCTGGTCTCCCGCAACGCCGCCGGTGACCTGCTGCGCAACAGCGGCAACGGGGCCGGGTCGTTCGGCTCCACGGTCAGGATCGGTACCGGCTGGCAGGGCTACAAGGGCCTGTTCTAGGTCGTGTCCGGCAGGGCCCGTACGGCGCGTGTTCTCCGTGCCGTACGGGCCCTGCCGTGTCGTACGGGGCGGGGCGCGGGGCGGTGGGGCGGGAGGGCCGCCGGGGCGGCGCGACGGCGCCGGTTCCCCCGATACCCGATCGGACGGCGGGCGCCATGGGGCTATGCTCAGGGGTGACTCGTCGAGGGCCGTTAGCTCAATTGGCAGAGCAGCGGACTTTTAATCCGTTGGTTGTGGGTTCGAGTCCCACACGGCCTACGCACTCGGCCCCGGTCCGGAGATCCTCCGGACCGGGGCCGTCGTCGTTCCCGGGCCGGTGCGTGTCCGGGCGGGCGCACCGGCCGGGCGGCTCGTCCGCGGTGCCCCGGCCGGTCAGGACAGGAACGCCGCCGCCGTCGCGGTGAATTGGGCGGGGTCGTCGAGCCAGGGGAAGTGCCCGGCTCCCGGCTGGACGCGGAGGTCGGCGTCCGGGAACAGGGCGGCGTAGGCGGCCATGGCGCCGGGCGGGGCGGCCACGTCGAACTCGCCGGCGAGGACCAGCACCGGTGAGGTCCGGCGGGCGAACGCGGCACGGACGGTGTCCGGGGCGAAGGCGCCTTCGGAGGCGTGGACCCGCGCGGCCTCGTCGTTGCGCTGTTCGTCACCGGCGGCGTGGTGGGCCCGCGCGGCCGCGTCCCAGCGGCCGTAGGTGAACGGCGCCATGGCCCGCCACGAGTCGGCGGTCCCCCTTCCGGCGACGATCGCCTCCAGCGCCGCGTACGCCGCCGGGAACCACGGCTCGTCCCGGCGCCGTGCCGCCGTGGCGAGACGCGCGTCGCCGGTGATGGGGACGTCCACGGCCAGCACGCTCGGCGTGACCAGCGCGAGCCTGCCGACGCGCCCGGGGTGGCGGGTCAGGTACAGCGCCGCCAGGTTGGCCCCGGCCGAGTGGGCGAGCAGGTCCATCCGCTCCAGGCCGAGGTGGCGCCGGAGGGCCTCCACGTCGTCGACGAGCCGGTCGCACCGGTAGGAGCCGGGGTCGGCGGGCACGTCCGAGCGCCCGGTGCCCCGGAGGTCCGGCATGACCAGCCGGCGGTGGGCGGTGAGGCCGCCGAGGTCACCGAGGTAGGCGGAGGCCTGCATCGGGCCGCCGGGCAGGCAGATCAGTGGGGTGCCGGCTCCGGACACGCGGTAGGCCAGCGTGGTGCCGTCGTCGGCGGTGAAGGAAGACATGGACGTGACCATGTCACCCCTGTCGGAGGGCGGCAACGAGGTTCCGGTGGGAGGGCGCCCGAGGGTGTTTCGTCCTCTCCGGGCGGCTACCAGCGATATTGGTTAGGGATCGTGCGCCGGATGGCGTAAGGTGGTGTTCACCGACGCGGGGTGGAGCAGCTCGGTAGCTCGCTGGGCTCATAACCCAGAGGTCGCAGGTTCAAATCCTGTCCCCGCTACTGAAGGCGAAGGCCCGGTGCATTGCGCACCGGGCCTTCGTCGTGCCCGGCCCTTTCCCGTGGCGCCTTTCCCGGGACGTGTGCACCCCTTCGCTCCGTGGGCACGCTGCGTAGTCGGTGGGTGTCGCAGCGCGGATGACGTGACGGTCCGTCAGTATCAGTGTGGTCGGTGCATGTTTCTGAGGCATGGTCAACTCGCCCGTATGTGCCCGGTTGTCGTCCGGTATATCCGGGGGCCGGGCGGTTAATGATCAGTAGGAACAGCTTGGAATCCGGAGCCCCCGTCTATTAACGTTCGATAACGCAGCGCGGTCGTCCCAGTCGTCGCAAGAGACGGCACCGCGCGCGTGCGCCGAATTCCGCAAGGGAACCGGGGAACCACCACCTTGGGGTGAATCGGGCCGAAGTGGGCCCGTAGGAGACCTTCCTGCTCCGAACCCGTCAGCTAACCCGGTAGGCGAGAAGGAAGGAAAGGAGTGCGCCTCCGTGGCGTCCAACAGGCCTGCCCCCGAAGCTCCATACGGCTCTCCCGCCTCGTTCCAGTCTTCGGGTATCCCGGACGCCGCACCCGTAAACGGGCAGTGGGAGGAATGGAACCCCACCGAGGAGACCGTCCGCCCCGTCCGGGGCCGGCACCGGGTGGCCAAGCAGCGCGGCGGACTCGCCCGTAGCTCCACCGTCCTCGGTGTCGGCGTGATCGCGGCGGTCGGCGCGGGCGGCATGGCCACCGCGCAGGACAAGCCGGCGGTCTCCATATCCCTGCCGGACGTCATCACCGACCACCTGCCGGACGCCGAGTCCCTGCCCGGCATCGGCTCGCTGATGTCCGACGACTCCGGATCCGGCGAGGACCGCCACGACGACGGGGCGCTCACCACCGCCTCCCTCACCACCCCCGCCGCCGACGCGGACGGGAGCGGCGGCGCGGACGCCGGCGAGGCGCTGCGCGCCCGCATCCTCCAGCAGGCCGAGCAGCAGCAGGCCACCGCCGACGCCGAGGCGAAGGCCGCCGCCGAGGCCGCCGCGGCCGAGCAGGCGGCCGCCGAGGCGAAGGCGCAGCAGACCGCCGCCGAGAAGCAGGCCGCCGAGGAGAAGGCGAAGGCAGAGGCCGAGGCGGAGGCCGAGGCGGAGGCCGCCGCGAAGGCGAAGGCGGCCGAGGCGGCCGCGGAGGCGGCCCGGCTGGCCGAGCAGGCCGCGAGCTGGTCCCTGCCGACCTCCTCGTACACCATCACCTCGACCTTCGGTCAGGCCGGCAGCATGTGGTCCTCCGGCTACCACACGGGCCTCGACCTCGCCGCTCCCACCGGCACGCCCGCCAAGGCCGTCCACAGCGGCACCGTGAAGTCGGCCGGCTGGTCGGGCTCGTACGGCTACCGCATCGTCCTGGAGCTGGAGGACGGCACGGAGGTCTGGTACTGCCACCTGTCGTCGATGACGGTCGGCGCCGGGCAGCAGGTCGGCACCGGCGAGACCATCGGCCGGGTCGGCGCCACCGGCAACGTGACCGGACCGCACCTGCACCTGGAGGTGCACACCGCGGGCGGCGAGGGCATCGACCCCATGGCGTGGCTGCGGGACAAGGGCCTCACCGTCTGACCCGTCCGAGCGCTCGCTCCGGACCACCCGTCCCCGGCAGCCCTGGCGGCGACCCCCCGACGCCAGGGCTGCCGGTTTCGTGGCCGAACACCCGGAATATCCCGTCCGGCCGCCGCGTTGATCCACGCCATGACCTCTCTGCGCACCCTGGGCACGTCCGACCTCCACGTCTTCCCCCTCGCCCTCGGCGGCAACGTCTTCGGCTGGACCGCCGACGAGGCGCAGTCCTTCGCCGTCCTCGACGCGTACGCGGCGGCGGGCGGCAACTTCGTCGACACGGCCGACAGCTACTCGGCGTGGGCCGCGGGCAACGAGGGCGGCGAGTCCGAGGCCGTCATCGGCAGGTGGATGGCCGCGCGCGGCAACAGGTCCGACATCGTCGTCGCCACCAAGGTCGGCGCCCACCCGGACTTCAAGGGACTCGGCGCCACGAACATCAAGGCCGCGGCCGAGGAGTCGCTGCGCCGCCTCGGCACGGACCACATCGACCTGTACTACACGCACTTCGACGACCCGTCCGTGCCGGTCGAGGAGATCGTCACCGCCCTCGACCAACTGGTGCGGGACGGCAAGGTGCGCGCCGTCGGCGCCTCCAACATCTCCGCCGAGCGCCTCCGGGCCTCGCTGGACTTCGCCGAGCGCGAGGGCCTGGCGAAGTACGTCGCGCTCCAGCCGCACTACAACCTGGTCTCCCGCGACACCTACGAGGGCGCTCTCCAGGACACCGCCGAGCGCGCCGGCCTCGGTGCCGTGCCGTACTTCGCGCTCGCCTCCGGCTTCCTCACCGGCAAGTACCGGCCGGGCGCCCGGGTGGACAGCGCGCGGGCGGGCAGCGCGGCCAAGCACCTGGACGGCGAGCGCGGGCGCGAAGTCCTCGCCGCGCTGGACGCCGTCGCGGCGGCCCGGGGCGCCGAGATCGCCACCGTCGCCCTGGCGTGGCTCGCCGCCCGCCCGACCGTCACCGCGCCGCTCGCCTCGGCCCGTACGGTCGAGCAGCTACCCGCCCTGCTGGCGGTCGCCGAGCTGGAGCTCACCCCCGACGAGCTGGCGACGCTGACCGCCGCTTCGGCTTGACGGCCGCCTCGGCCTGACGGGCCGCGCCCCGCCGCCGCGCCTCGGCCTGACCGCCGCCTCGGCCTGACGGCCGCCTCGGCCTGACGGCCGCCTCGGCCTGACGGCCGGCGGGCGGGGTCAGAAGCGGTACGGGTTGTAGCCGCCGTAGTCGAGGTGCGGGGGTGGCGTCCACACCCGGCCGGTGGCCTGCGCGGCGTACGTGAGCGCCGGTCCGGCGACCTCCTTGCGCTGCCACAGGTGGTGCAGCAGCTCCTGCTCCCGGGCCGCGAAGTCCGCGCCCACCGCGCCCCGGCGGGCCCGGTGGCGGAGGAACGCCAGGGATGTGGCGAACGCCTCGTACTCGCCGACCGCGCGGGCCGCCGCCGGGCCGAAGCAGCGCGCCGCGTACCCGCGCGCCAGCCCGCGCGCCCGCATCGAGGAGAGCGCGAGCGGTTCGGCGGGGGAGAGCCAGCCCGCCGCCGCGTACGCCGGGAGCTCGCCGGACACCGTGCGCAGTTCGCGCTGGCGCGACCAGATCGCCAGCCACGTCAGCAGTCCGAACGCGGGCAGCATGAACGCCCCGTACACCGCGTAGAACCCCCACGGCCCGTACGCCGCCGACCCGTTCCACAGCGCGTGCATGCCCATCGCCAGGGCCAGCCCCAGCAGCGGCAGCGCCACGCGGCGGATCCTCCGGCGGCGCGCGGTGAGCGCGGCGATGCCGAAACCGATGCCGGTGAGCACGGTGAACAGCGGGTGGGCGAACGGGGACATCACGATCCGCACGAAGAAGGTCGCGGCCGTGACCGACGCGAAGCCGGACGTCCCGAACTCCTGGTCCTCGCCGAAGGCGTTGCCGAGGTACAGGATGTTCTCGGTGAAGGCGAAGCCGGTGGCGGTGAACCCGGCGATGACCACGCCGTCGACGATCCCGGTGAAGTCCCGTCTGCGGAAGACGAAGACCAGCAGCACGGCGGCGGCCTTCGCGCTCTCCTCCACGACCGGCGCTATGACGGTCGCGCCGAGCGTGTCGGCGGAGGCGGGGTCGGCGGTGGCGGTGGCTATCCAGCGGGTCGCGAAGGTGTTGGCGACGATGGCGACGAGTGCCGCGGCGCACGCCCCCCACGCGAAGGAGAACAGCAGGTTCTTCCACGGACCCGGCTCGACCCGGTCGAGCCAGCGGAACGCGGCCATGAGGAGCGGAACGGGCAGCAGGGCGAGGCCGAGCCCGACCAGGAAGCCCTCCGTGCCGGTCTGCTCCCGGACCAGCGCGAGGATCACCAGCCCGCACAGGGCGAGCACGATGACCACCGCGGAAGCCCGCACCACCTTGCTGCGCCAGAACGCGCGGCGGGGCTTGTAGCGCCAGCGGGCACGCTCCGGCACGGCGTCGAACGACGGTCGTGGTTCGTACGCCGGGACGGCCGGATACGGCGAGTGGGCTTGCGCAGGCGAAGGGGACACGTGATCGACCCTAACGACCGCCACCGACAGTCCGCGACGACATCGGCCACGGCCTGGACGCCACACCGTCCGGGCGTCAGGCCCGGGTGCTCGCGCCGTCCGGTGCGGCGCGGCGCGCGGTCAGGTTTGCGCCCGGGCGAACAGCAGGTCGTGCACCACGTGCCCCTTGTCCAGGCCCTGGCCCTCGAAACGGGTCAGCGGCCGGAAGGCGGGGCGCGGCGCGTACCCCCCGTCGGGCATGGTGTTCTCGAAGTCGGGGTGGGCCGTCAGCACGTCCAGCATCTGCTCGGCGTACGGCTCCCAGTCGGTGGCGCAGTGCAGTACGGCACCGGGCTTCATCCGGGTGGCGACCAGGCCGAGGAACTCGGGCTGGATCAGCCGGCGCTTGTGGTGCCGCTTCTTGGGCCAGGGGTCGGGGAAGTAGACGCGTACGCCGTCGAGGGCGTCCGGAACCAGCATCTCGCGCAGCAGGATGATCGCGTCGCCGTTGGCCACCCGTACGTTCGTCAGGCCCGCCTTCTCGGCGAGGGACAGCAGGTTGCCCTGGCCGGGCGTGTGCACGTCCACCGCGAGGATGCCGGTCGACGGATCGTCGGCGGCCATCTGCGCGGTGGCCTCACCCATGCCGAAGCCGATCTCCAGCACGACCGGGAGCCCGCCGAACATCTCGTCCAGGTCGAGCGTGCGCTGCCCGTCGATGTCCAGCCCCCAGGCGCCCCACAGCCGCCGCAGCGCGTCGCCCTGCCCGGGCGTGACGCGGCTGCGCCGAGGCTGGAAGCTGCGGATCCGCCGCTCGAAGTGCGACCCGGCGGGGTCGGGCGCGGGGCCCTCGGGGAAGCGGGGCTCGCCCTTGGGTCGGCGGGGGACGGCGGTTTCACGGGACTCAGACACAATGCCCCGATTCTACGGCGCCCCCGGGGCGCGCCGCCCCGGCCGGCGGCCCACCGGCGGCCGCCGGGGTCACCCCAGGTGCGTCAGGGCCCGCCGGGCGACCTCGCGGCCGATCGGCAGGGACGCCGTCGCCGCGGGGGACGGGGCGTTCAGCACGTGGACCGTCCGCGGGGCCTCGCGGATCAGGAAGTCGTCGACCAGGGTCCCGTCCCGCAGCACCGCCTGGGCGCGGACGCCCGCCGGGGCGCGGTGGAGGTCCCCGGGCTCGACCGCCGGGAGCAGCCGCCGCACCGCCGTCGTGAACGCCCGCTTGGACACCGACCGGTGCACCTCCCCCGCCCCGTACCGCCAGTGGCGGCGGGCGATCCGCCAGGAGCCCGGCCACGCCAGGGTCCCGGCCAGCTCGCCCGGCCGGACGACGGACCAGCGGTACCCCTCGCGGGCCGACGCGGGCACCGCGTTCGGCCCGACGTGGACGCCCCCGTCGATCCCGCGCGTCAGGTGCACGCCCAGGAACGGGAACGCCGGGTCCGGCACCGGGTACACCAGGCCCCGGACCAGCTCCGGCCGGGCCAGCTCGTAGTACTCGCCCCGGAAGGGGACGATCCGCATGCCCGGGTCGTCACCCGCCAGCCGGGCCACCCGGTCGCAGTGCAGGCCCGCGCAGTTCACCAGGACCCGGCTGCGCACGATCGCCCCGCCGGCCGTCCGCACGGCGACGCCCCAGGGGCGCCGGTCCACGGCGGTGACCTCCGCCCCGTACCGGACCTCGGCACCGGAGGACTCCGCGAGCTGGGCGGCCACCGCCCCGTAGTCGCACACCCCGGTCGTACCGACGTGGATCGCCGCCAGGCCCCGCACCCGCGGCTCGTACTCGGTGATCTGGGCCGGGCCCAGCTCGCGCACCGGGATGCCGTTCTCCCGGCCCCGCTGGACCAGCGCGTGCAGCCGGGGCAGCTCGGCCCGCTCGGTCGCCACGATCAGCTTGCCGGTGACCTCGTGGGGCAGGCCGTACTCGGCGCAGAACTTCACCATCTCCGCGGCGCCCCGCACCGCGTACCGCGCCTTGAGGGAGCCGGGCCGGTAGTAGATGCCGCTGTGGATCACGCCGCTGTTGCGCCCGGTCTGGTGGAGCGCGGGGCCCCGCTCCTTCTCCAGCACCACCACGCGCGTCCCCGGGGCGGCGCGCGTGATCGCGTACGCCGTCGACAGACCGACGATTCCGCCGCCGATCACGAGCACGTCGCAGTCGAATCTGCCATCGCCGAACGCGGACACCTGTGCCACCTCCCACCCCAGATAGTGCACTGGCCCACTGACAATGGCCTTAAACCAGGTGGGACACGGCTCACGCCGGAGCCATCAGCAGCGGGCGGGCCCGCTCCCGCAGCTCCGCGACCCGGGGCTCGTCCCCGTACGGCTCCAGGCGGTGCAGCAGGTCCCTCACGTACTCGGTCGTCCGCGCCGAGGAGATCCGCCCGGCCACCTCCACCGCGCGCGTGCCGGCCGCGCAGGCCGCGTCCAGGTTGCCCGACTCCAGCTCGGCCACGGCGCTCACCACCAGGCGTAAACCGTGCGAGCGGACGTACTCCTCCGTCGGCCGCGACAGGGCCTGTTCCGTGAAGCGGCGCACCTGGCGCGGTGCCTTGAGGTCCCGGTAGCACTCCGCGGCGTCCGCGCAGAACCGGTCGTAGGAGTAGAAGCCCAGCCAGGACGGGTCCGGGTCGCCCTCCCGGGACCGCTCCAGCCACCCCTCCGCGGCCCGCAGCGCCGCCCCCGCCGCCGCCGCGTCCCCGGCCTTGGCGTGCGCCCGCGCCTCCACCAGCCGGAAGAAGGACATGGTCCGGGCGGTGGCCAGGCCGCGGTTGCGCTCCAGCGCCGCCTGCGCCAGGTCGACGCCCTCGTCGGCGAAGCCCCGGTAGGTCGCCTGGAGCGACATGGACGCCAGCACGTACCCGCCGAGCGGCACGTCGGCGGCCGCCCGCGCGAGCCGCAGCGCCTGGATGTAGTAGCGCTGGGCGGCCTCCTGCTGACCGGTGTCGAAGGCCATCCAGCCCGCCAGCCGGGTCAGCTCCGCGGTCGCCCCGAACAGCGCCCGGCCCACCTCGTCCGAGTACGAGCCGAGCAGCAGCGGCGCCGCGTCCACCCGCAGGCACTCGGGCACCATCGAGGAGCGCCAGTCACCGCCCCCGTACTTGGAGTCCCAGCGCCGGGCGTCCTCCGCCGCCTCCCGCAGCTTCGCCACGTCGCTGTGCCCCACCCGCACCGCACCGGCCTCGTCGGCGGCGCCGTCCGGTGCCGGGTGCACGGACCGTTCCACCGAGGAGTCGGCGGGGGTTATCAGCCAGCGCGAGGCGGGCGTCGCATAGGCGCTGACCGCGAAGGATCCGGCCAGCGACTGCCAGATCCCGCCACCACCGGCCCGCCGTCCGGCCAGATCCAGCCGGTACAGCTCGGTGGCGGACCTCACCGCCTCGCCCACGTCGCGCGGGAAGGCCAGCCCCACCTCGGGAGCGGGGTCGGCGTCGGCGAGGCCGATCTCGTGCAGCGGCACCGGGCGGCCCAGCTTCTGCCCGATCGCGGCCGCGATCAGGTGCGGCGCGGCGCCCTGGGGGACCATCCCCTTGGACACCCACCGGGCGACCGACGTCTTGTCGTACCGCAGGGTCAGACCGCGCTGCGCCCCGAGGTCGTTGACCCGCCGGGCCAGGCCGGCGTTGCTGATTCCCGCGAGGGCGAGAACGGTGCCGAGCTTCTCGTTCGGCCCGCGTTGCTCCCTGGACATGCGCCACCCCTCGACCCACAGACGGCCGCCGAGACGCCATGCATAGGCGCGCGGCATTCGTAAACCCAGCGTAGTTCGCCGCATCCCCACCGTTAAGGGGCGGTGTTCCGTATGGCGAGATTGTTGTGCGCGAACGGGGCACACCGCCCGGCGGCGCCCGAAGGGTGCGCGGGCGCTGCGCGGCCGGGTCGCACGGCCCGCCGGTGGCGGCCGGCGGACGGCGCGCGCCCCGGGCCGGCGGGGGCGCGCCCCCGCCGTGCTCCGGGTGTGTGGCCGTGCGCCTGTCCGTGCGCTCTGGCTCGTGGCGTGGGGGAGCGCTTCCATGGGTCTGCGTGGGTCGGCCCGCCGTACTGGAAGCGGTGGGCTGGGGGACACCGCCGCCTCAATCCCCGCGGGTGGCGGACCGGTCCGGGAGGCGGACAGCGCCTCCCGGACTGAGCTTGTGGGTAACTCTGTCAATATTTGTACGGTTCGGGCGGTCACGAAAGTTGGCTGAATGATGCCCCTCGTTCAGCTCGTCGAACCCTCGCCCGTTCCGGCGCCAAGTGGCCAATGCCAGGGGCGCGTTCCCATTTGACGGGGCGCGCCCCGTAGTCCCTCCCGCACGCCGTTGTCGTGGCAGCATGTCTCCATCAAGAGTGCTGAGTTGTCCACAGGCTGTGGAGGCGGCGATGCGGTGGCTGGTGGGGTGGAGCAGTATCGCCGCGAGTTTCGGTGCGGGCTTCGCCGCCGCCGGGGCCGTCGGCGGCGATGACGAGAACCGCACCGTGCACCCCGTCGGCGCCCAACTGCTGTGGGGCGACCCCGATCCGCTGTGGGCGGTCGGCGACTGGCGTCCCGACGAGATCCGCCTCGTCAGCCTCGACCCCGGCTCCCGCCTCCCCGGGAGCACCCCCGGCAACCACTACGGCGGTGCGAACGGCGGCCACCACCACGGCGGTGCGAACGGCGGCTCCCACGGCGGGGCCCCCGTCGCCCGCCTCGCCGTCCTGGGCTGCTGCGCCGCCGACGACGACCAGCTCAGGCTCGGGCTGCTCGCCGCGCGCGGCGGCGCCATGCGCCACCTCACCGCCTGGCCGGGCAGCTACACCGCCGTCGTCCAGGTCGGCCGCCGCATCATCGTCACCGGCGACCTGGCCGGCGCGCGGCCCGTCTTCCACACTCCCTGGGCGGGCGGCACCGCGTACGCCACCGCCGCCCTGCCCCTCGCCGACCTCATCGAGGCCCAGCTCGACATCGGGCACCTCGCCGCCCTGCTCGCCTGCCCCGAAACCCCGGAGGCGCTCAGCGACTCGACCCCGTACGTGGGTGTCAGGCGCGTCCCGCCCGGCCACGCCCTGGTGCTGCGCGAGGGCTCCCGCGAGATCACCGGGTACGAACCGGTCGCCTCCCTCGCCGTCGCCGCGCCCCAGGTCGACCCCGACCGGGCGGTGGACGGCGTACAGGACGCGCTGGTCGAGGCGGTACGGGCGCGCCTCACCGCCCCCCGGCACGCCCCCGAGACCCTGCCGCCCGACCCCGGCCCCGTCCCCGGCATGGGCCCCGCCGAGCGGCGCGCCGCCCGCGGGGCCCCCGTCCCGGGCATCGGCGCCGACCTGTCCGGCGGCAGCGCGTCCGGGACGCTCGCGCTGCTGGCGGCCGGCCTGCCCGGCGTACCGGGCACGATCCTGGGGCAGGGCACCGGCGCGGGCGAGCGGCTGCTCGCCGTCACCTTCAACGATCTGGCCACCGGCGGGCGGGACGCCGAGGCGGAGCGGACCCGCGCCCGCGCCATCGCCGAGAACCCGCGCCTGCACCACGTCGTCGTCGCCGCGTCCGAGGAGGCCCTGCCGTACGCCGAGCTGGAAGGCCCCCTCACCGACGAGCCCGGGCCCTCCCTGGTGACCGCCGAACGGCACCGGCGGCGCCTCGCGGCGGGCAGCGCCGACCACTTCACCGGACACGGCGCACGGCAGGTGCTCGACGCCCACCCCGCGCGCCTGGCCGACCTGCTGATGGACCGCAGACGGCGCCACCTGCTGCGGCCCGTCACCGCCCTCGCCAAGGCCACCGGGCCCTCCGCCGGCTCCCTGCTCGTTCCGCTGACCGTCTACCGGGCGGCCCGCAGACTCGCCCGTACGCCCTACCGCGCCGGTCTGGAATCGGCCGCCGACCGGCTCCTGGAGGCCAACCGCAGCCCCGGCGCCCCCGGCGGGCCGCTCGGCGCCTCGCTCGCCGCCCTCACCTGGGCGCGGCCCGGGCCCGCCGCCCGCTGGCTCACCGGTGAGGCCCTCGCGGAAGTATCGGTTCGCCTCAACCAGGCCGCGACCAGACCCACGTCCGTCCAGCGCCCCGGCGAGGCACGCGCCCGGGCGGCCCTGGCCCGGTACGCGGCGGACCACCGCATCCTGGAGCAGGCCGCCGAGGTCCGCAGCCAGCGCCTGCACTCGCCGTTCCTCGACAACCAGGTCGTACGGGCCTGTCGCGACCTGCCCGAATCGCTGCGGGTCCGGCCCGGCGCCCGCGCGGCGATCCTCCGCGCCGTCCTCGCGGGCGCCGGCATTCACGACCTGCCGCCCGGCTGGGGCGCCACCTCCCACGCCCCGACGGCCGCCGCCAACCGGGCCGGGCTGCGGGCCGCGCTGCCTGGGCTGCTGGCCCTCTTCGAGGCCCCGCTCCTCGCGGACGCGGGCCTCATCGAGGCGCGGGTCGTCCGCAAGGCCCTCCGCGCCGCCACCGAGGGCGAGCCGGTCCCCCTGGACGGGCTCGCCGACCTGGTCTCCACGGAACTGTGGCTGCGCCGCCTGCTGGCCCGCCGGGGCACCTGCTGGACCGGCTCGGCGGCCCCCCGGCAGCGCGCCGTGGCCGGCGGGGTCCCCCCGCGCCCCACCCTCCGCTCCTGACCGCCGGGCGCACGCCCCGGTGCGGCACCGGGGCGTTGACGTACGGCGAAGGGCCAGGCGAGACCTTGCGGACACGACCTAGCCGCAGATGATCCGCGACTCCGCCCAGCCGACGGGCGCCACCGCGCCGAGGGGGGCGCCGGGAGCGGGTTCGACGACCAGGCGGACGGTGCCGATCCCGGTGACGGGGACGCGCACCGGTACGGCCGCGTCGCCGCCACGCAGCACCGGGGAGCGCCACAGCCGCGCCCCGTCCCCGTACACGGAGAACCGCACCGCGCCGAGCCCCAGCGCCATGTCGTCCACACCGGCGAACGCCCGGAAGGACGAGCAGGGGCGGTGCAGGTCGATGGTCAGCGACGAGCGGGCGCGCACGGTCACGCCGTGCCCGTACCGCCGGCCGCCGATCGACATCCCCCAGCGTTGCCACATCCAGCTCGACGCCCCGAGCCGGACCTCCGGCCCGGTGTGGTCGCCCTGGAGGTCGTAGCCGAGCCGGTCGACCCGGTACACGGCGGGCGGCGGGGAGGGCGGCACGGGCGCCGTCGGAGGGGCGGGCACCGGGGCCGGCGGGGCGGGTGGCGCGGGGCGTGGCGCGGGCGGCGGCGTGGGCGCGGGCTCCGGTGCGGCGGGGGCCGGCGACGCGGGTACGGGCGCCGGGGCGGACGGGCCGGCCGGCGCCGGTTCCGCCGGGCGGGCGCCCGGCCGGGCCACTGGTTCCGGCGCGGGCGCGGGGTCCGGGGGCGGGGCCGGGGTGCCCGGCTCGGCCACCGGCCGCGGCGGGGCGGGCCCGACGGCCGGTGGCCGCGCCTCCGGGCCCGCCGGGGGTCCGGGGCTGCCGGACAGGGCCCACACCAAGCCCGCCACGGCGGTGACGGCCACCGTCACCGCGATACCCGCCTTCGCCGGGGCACCGAGCCCCTCGGCGGCGGCGCCACCGGCCACTCCACCGGCCCCCGCCGCCGCACCACCCGCACCACCCGTCACGGCCGCCGCTCCCGCACCGGCGCCCACCGCACCCGCCGCGCCCGCCGCCCCACCGGCCGCCAGCCCGGCGGCCTTGACGGAGTACCCGGCCGCGAACCAGCCGACGACGGCGGCCGGCAGCAGCGCCGGGATCCCGGCGTTGACCTGCTCCAGCTCACCCGCCGCCAGCCTGCACCGGGCGCACTCCTCCAGGTGCCGGCGCAAGCCCCGCTCCGCCCGCATCCGCAACCCGCCCCGGGCGTACGCCCCGAGCCGGTCCGCGTACCGCGCGCAGTCCCCGCCCGCGGTCAGCGACCGGCTCACGTGCGCCTGCAAGTACGCCTGCTTCAGCCCTTCACGGGCCCGGCTGGCCAGCACCGCCGTGGCGTTGGCGGTCAGCCCGAACAGCGGCGCCACCTCGCTCGGCGACTCCTCCTCCACCGTGGTGTGCCACAGCACCGCCTGCCACCGCTCGGGCAGCGAACGGAACGCCCGCATGGCGAGCGACTGCTCGGCCTCGTGCATGGCCCGGACGTCGGCGCCCAGCTCCAGCGTGGCGGCGTCCGACACGGCCGACGCGCGCACCGCGTCCGCCGCGAACACCGCGAAGTCCTCGACCAACTGCTCCCGCCGGGACGTGCTCGTCCACGAGGCGGCCACCCGCCGCACCGTCGTCAGCAGGTACGCCCGCACCGCCTGCCGGGGCCCCGCTCCGCCGCGCACCGCCTGGAGGGTCCGGGCGAACACCTCCGCCGTCAGGTCGTCCGCGGTGTGCGCGTCACGGCAGCACGTCCGGGCGTAGCGCCGCACCGCCTCCGCGTGCCGGCGGAACAACTCCTCGTACGCGGAGTCGTCACCGCCGCGCGTCCGGCGGACCAGCTCGGCGTCCGACGGGGGCCGCTCGACGGGCGGCGGCAGCACCGAACCGGCGCTCCCGGCCGACCGGTGCTCGCGCTGCGCGGGCACGGGCGCCTCGACGTCGTCCCGCGCGGGCGGCGCCGGGGCACCGCCGGGCCCGCCCTGACTCGGCACCTTGGGCGAGGCCCCCACCGCGGGCGTGGACGGCCCGGACGCCGACGGCAACAACCCGTCCGCCTCCGTGGCCCCGCCGCCGAACGGCTCGTCGCGACTGTCACCGCTCATCGCGGAAGCCCCCGTACCACTGCCTCAGACCCGGACAGGGGTCAGAGTGCCACAGGGAACCGGCCTCGCCGGGGGCAAGCGCCCGTCAACCACCCGTCCGTGGAAACGACCCGAACGCCGGAACCGGAGCTGCCCCGTTCGGGTGACCCGCCTCCCCGGGCCACCCCCACGCCCCGCGCTCACGCCGGCCGGGAGCGGAGCCCTTCCAGCAGGATCTCCAGGAGCCGTGCCGACGCGGCGCTCTGCTGTGCCGCGTCCGGCAGCGAGGGCGCCGCCGTGGCGATGACCAGCAGCACGTCCGCCACCGTCACGTCACCGCGCAGCTCGCCCGCCTCCCGGGCCCGGTCGACCAGTTGGCCGACGACCTCCAGCAGCTCCGACGCACCCGCGTCGTCCAGCTCGGCCACCGGCACCGCACGCGGCGGGACCACCCGCAGCTCCGGCTGCCCACCGACCGCCGGGACGGCGGACCCCGCACGCTGCTGCGGCACCCGCGTCGTCTCCTCGGCCACGCCGACGGCCACCGGCGCCTCGCCCGGCTCGTCCACGCCCACGCGCAGCACGTGCGGCGGCAGCAGACGCCCCGCGCCCGAGGCGACGGACGTCCGCAGGAACCGGGAGAGCGCCGACCACGGCTCCTCCTCCTGCCCCAGGGCCGTACGCGCCTGCTCGGTGAGCCGGGCGGTCTCCTCCTCGGCTATCCGGCGCACCAGCACGTCCTTGCTCGGGAACCGCCGGTAGACCGTCCCGACCCCGACCCGCGCCCTGCGCGCCACGTCCTCCATCGGCGCCCCGTACCCGAGCTCGCCGAACACCTCCCGAGCCGCCCGCAGCACGTGCTCGAGGTTCCGCTGCGCGTCCACCCGCAGCGGCGCCGTACGACTCGACGGCCCGCCCGCTCCGACCCGGCCGCTCATCCCGCCGCCCAGCCCGTCCGCGGACGGGGACGTGGACGCCGATGCGACGGCGGTCGACCAACGCGAATCCTGAATATGCATGAATGTTCCCCCGGTAATGATGTGTCTCCCCCCGGAGACTCCCCCACCCTGACAACCGGGGACCGGTCCACACGCTCAGGTCATGCGCAGTGACCCGACTCCCCGACGACATACGAACATAGTTGAGTCGAGGTCAATTCAGAAGGGGCAGTTCCGACCGGTGCGCCCCCCGATCGGAGCAAGGACCGGAAGACTCCCGATTCTGCCCCCTCCCGCCACCCCTCTCCCGCCCCCTGACCTGCGGGCCTTTCGCCGTGCCCACCCTCCGCGCCACCCCGCGCCCCGCCCTGCCTCCGGTCACATGATGTGCCGGGCCTGTGGACAAACCCCGAAGCCCGTTGCGTCATGGGAGGGTGACCGAACCTGTGCGCATTCTCGTTGTCGGCGGTGGCTACGTCGGGATGTACACCGCGCTGCACCTCCAACGGCTGCTCAAGGCCGAGCTGAGAAGCGGCACGGCCCAGATCACGGTGGTCACACCGGACCCGTACATGACGTACCAGCCCTTCCTCCCCGAGGCGGCCGCCGGCAACATCTCGCCACGGCACGTCGTCGTCCCGCTGCGCCGGGTCCTCGACAAGTGCAGGATCGTCATCGGCGAGGCCAGGTCCGTCGACCACGCCAAGCGCACGGCGACCGTCACCACCCTCGCCACCGACGAGGAGGGCGCCGGGCCGGTCCAGCTCACCTACGACGAACTGGTCCTCGCGCCCGGATCCGTCTCCCGCACCCTCCCGGTCCCCGGCCTGGCCGAGTACGCCATCGGCTTCAAGACCGTCGAGGAGGCCATCGGACTGCGCAACCACGTCATCGAGCAGATGGACATCGCCTCCTCCACCCGCGACCCCGCCATCCGCGACGCCGCCCTCACCTTCGTTTTCGTCGGCGGCGGCTACGCCGGGGTCGAGGCGCTCGGCGAGCTGGAGGACATGGCCCGCTACACCGCGCGGTACTACCACAACATCAAGCCACAGGACCTGAAATGGGTCCTCGTCGAGGCGACCGGCCGCATCCTGCCCGAGGTCGGCGAGGACATGGGCAAGTACACCGTGCGCGAATTGCGCGCCCGCAACATCGACGTCCGCCTCGAAACCCGCCTGGAGTCGTGCGAGGACCGGGTCGCCGTCCTCAGCGACGGCAGCCGCTTCCCGACCCGTACCGTCGTGTGGACCGCCGGGGTCAAACCCGCACCCGTCCTCGCCCACACCGACCTGCCCCTGAACGAACGCGGCCGCCTCAAGTGCACCGCCCGCCTCGCCGTCGAGGGGGTCGAGCACGCCTGGTCGGCCGGCGACTCCGCCGCCGTCCCCGACATCACCGCCGACGAACCGGGGAGGGAGTGCGCGCCCAACGCCCAGCACGCCGTGCGCCAGACCAAGGTCCTCGCCGAGAACCTCGTCGCCACACTCCAGGGGCGGCCCCTCAAGGACTACGGCCACAAGTACGCCGGGTCCGTCGCCTCCCTCGGCCTCCACAAGGGCGTCGCCCACGTCTACGGACGCAAACTCAAGGGTTACCCCGCCTGGTTCATGCACCGGGCGTACCATCTCAGCCGCGTCCCCACCTTCAACCGCAAGGCGCGCGTGCTGGCCGAGTGGACCCTCGCCGGCCTGTTCAAGAGGGAGATCGTCTCCCTCGGTTCCCTGGAGCATCCGCGCGCCGAGTTCGAACTCGCCGCGGGGCCGCCGCCACCCGAACCCGACGACGAGGCGTCGAAGGGCGGAACCGCCGACGGCGGAGCCAAGTCCGACTGAGGGGAGCGGCAACGGGCCGCTCCTGACGACAGGGCGCCACCGACGAGGCGGAGTGACGACAGACGCCCGCTGTCAGTGCGGTCGGTCACACTGGACGTGTGACCATAGGTGGGCTCACACCTGCACAGAGTGACTCAGCACGGCAACGACACCATGAGGCATAAAGATCCGTGAACTTCACGCGTTGGAGCGCCCGGCTCCCCGGCACGCAGCGCCGTGCCGCCGCGCGCGGCACCGACCCCGGGGTCCCGCCGGCGCAGCGGGGCGACTCCGTACCCGCGGCGCGAGGTGAGTCCGACCAGCGGCTGGAGCCCGTGCCCGACGACGTCCCCGCCCTGGAGGACTTCTCCGTACGAGAGCTCCTCGGCCGCCTCCCCGGGCTCGTCGCCCTCACCTACGGCGCCGACCACCGCGTCGCGTACGTCAACGACGCCTACGCCGCCGCCTTCGGCCCCCGCCCGGCCGGCACGACGGTCGCCACCACCTGCCCGGAGCTCGCCGAGCTGGGCCTGCCGCCGCTGATGGACCAGGTGCTGCGCAGCGGCAGGCCCCGCACGGTCAAGTCCCGCCGCACCCGCGCGGGCGGCTCGTACACGGTGACCTGCCTGCCCGTCGGCCTGCGGGGGACGACCGGCTCCGGCGTCCTCGTCCACGCCGCGGACGTCACCGACCACGCCGAGGCGGCCGAGCGGCTGCGGGCCAGCGAGCGCCGCCACCGCGAGACCGCCGTCACCCTGCAAAGGTCACTGCTGCCCCAGGAATTGGAACAGCCCGACGACCTCCGCGTCGCCGCCACCTACCAGCCGGGCGGTACGGACGCGGCCGTCGGCGGCGACTGGTACGACGTGATCACCCTGGGCGCCGGCCGCACCGCGCTCGTCATCGGCGACGTGATGGGCCGCGGCGTCCGCGCGGCCGCCGTCATGGGTCAACTGCGCACCGCGGTCAGGGCCTACGCCCGCCTGGACCTGCCTCCCCACGAGGTGCTCCAGCTCCTGGACGGCCTCGCCGCCGAGATCGACGCCAGCCAGATCGCCACCTGCGTCTACGCCGTCCACGACCCCAATGAGGGCCGCCTCGTCTACGCCTCCGCCGGGCACCTCCCGATCCTCGTCCGGGACGAGGACGGCACCGTCCGCCGCGCCGAGGAACCGACCGGCCCCCCGCTCGGCACCGGCGGCTGGCTCCACACCTCCGGCACCATCGCCCTCCCGCCCGGCTCCACCGCCGTCCTCTACACGGACGGCCTGGTCGAGCGGCGCCGCGAGGACATCGACGAGGGCGTCGCATCCCTTGAGCGCGCCCTGTCCGGTGCCGACGGCACCCCCCAGGTCGTCTGCGACCGGCTGCTGCGGGCCCTCGGCGTCACCGCCGAGCACGACGACGACGTCGCCGTCCTGGTCTGCCAGCACCCGTCCCGGTCGGGCCCGGACGCCGAGCTGTTCCACAACGCCGCCCTCGACCTGCTCGGCGGCATCGAAGCGGCGCCACGCGCGCGTGCCTTCGCGTCCGGGGTCCTCTCCAGCTGGCGCTTCCCCGTCGAGCTGCGCGACCTGGGCGTGCTCGCCACCAGCGAGCTGGTGGCGAACTCCCTCCAGCACGGCACCCCGCCGATGCGCCTCAGACTCCGCCGCACCGACCGCCGCCTGATCATCGAGGTGACGGACGGCGACGACCACCTGCCGCGCCGCCGCCGCGCCGAAACGGAGGACGAGGCGGGCCGTGGCATCTCGATCATCGCCACGATCGCCTCGTCCTGGGGAAGCCGCCGGACCCCGGGCGGCGGCAAGGCGGTCTGGTGCGAGTTCGCCCTGCCGGGCTAGGTCAGGCGGCAGCCTCCACGGCCCTCTCCGGCGTGCGCTGCGCCACGACCCGCGACCCGGCCACCAGGTACGGGTGGTCCTGCGCCGGGGTGAGCCGCCTGCCGAGCCGCACCGCCAGCAGGGTGATGCCCAGCGAGAAGAGGACGAACGTCACGATGTACGGCCCGTGCAGCGCGGCCCCCATGGGCCCGCCCACGGCCGGCCCCACCGCCAGCGCGAGCTGCTTGACCAGCGCGAAGGCCGAGTTGTACTGCCCGACCATCGACTCCGGCGCCAGGTCGGCGACCAGCGGCGCCACGGTCGGCGACAGCATCGCCTCGCCCAGCCCGAACAGGCCGTACGTCACGATGAACGCGGCCGTCGCCATCGTCCGGCTGCCGTGCCCCAGCCCCGCGTACCCCGCGCACAGCCACGCCACGGTCCAGATCAGCCCGACCCAGGCGATCACCCGCGTCCGCCGGCGCCGCTCCACGAACCGCAGCACCAGGAACTGCGCGGCCACGATGACGGCCGTGTTCGCCGCCAGGGCCATGCCGAGCGCCGACGGCTCGATACCGGCGGCCTCGGTCCCGTACGCGGCCAGACCCGACTCGAACTGTCCGTAGCAGGCGAAGAACAACACGAAGCCCAGGACGCACAGCTGCACCATGGCCCGGTGCCCGAGCAGGGCCCGCAGCCCGCCGGCGGCCCTGCCCGCCGTAGGTGCCTGACCGATCGACGGCGTACGCGGCATGGACACGGTGGCGGCGATCCCGGCGAGGACCAGGAACATCGCGGCCTCGATCGAGAAGAGCAGCAGGAAGCTGCCGGGCCGGCTCTCGTCCACGAGCTGGCCGCCGATCAGGCCGCCGATGCCGAGGCCGAGGTTCTGGAGGAAGAACTGCATGGCGAACGCGCGGGTCCGGGTCGCGGTGGACGAGCACCAGACGATCATCGTCGCGAGCGCCGGCTGCATCACGGCCGTACCGGCCCCCAGCAGTGCCGCCGCGCCGACGACGGACGGGACGCTGCCCGCCAGCCCCATGCCCAGGGCCCCGACGGCGGCCAGCAGCGCGGCCCCCACCAGGACGGGCAGCGGGCCCCGGCGGTCGATGGCCCGCCCGGTGAAGGGGAGGACCACCAGAGCGGCCATGGCGAAGACCGCCAGCACGGCCCCCGCCGTACCGGCGCCCAGGTCCCGCACCTGAGCCACATACACATAGAGATACGGAACGGTGAACCCGAGCCCGAACGCGCTCAGCACGTTCCCCGCCTGGATCCGGCGCATCGCAGCGCCCATCGCCTTGGTCACACTCACCTACTTCGAAACCGGAGGACTCAGTCCTGAAGACTTCAACACTAAAGTTCGATGCTTAACTGTACACATCGAAGGACTTCAACGCCAACGAGTGCCATGGGATACTCCCCGCATGTCCGACACGCAGGAACCGAGCCTCGACGAGCAGATCGCCGCCTACCAGCGCGAATTCCGCGACCTCGACCCCCAGGTCGAGAAGGTGGTCTCGGCCCTCGGCCGGCTGAACCGCCGGATGAACGTCGCGTACGGCCGCCAGGTCGCCGAGCTCGGCATCAGCAACGCCGAGTGGGAGGTCCTCAAGCACCTCGTCCTCTCCGGCGCGCCCTACCGCCTCGGCCCCGGCGAGCTCGCCAAGCGCCTCGGTCTCACCCCCGCCGCCATGACCCACCGCATCGACCGCATGGCCGCCGAGGGCCTCGTCACCCGCGACCGGGACGAGAACAACCGGGTACGCGTGATCGTGGAACTGACCGACGAGGGCCGCACCAAGTGGCTGGAGGCCATGCGCATGGCCACCGCCTTCGAGGAGGACCTGCTCCAGGACCTCTCACCCGACGAGCGGGGCGCCCTGGGCGACATGCTGATCCGCCTGCTGCGCCGCGTGGAGCACGCCCAGCCGGACGCGGGCGGCCGGCTCACGGACCTGGACTAGCCGCCCTCGGGGCGGGGTTGACACACCCCTCCCGGATCCGTAAAGTTCTTCGGGTTGCCACGGAGCCGTAACGGTTCTGCGGCAGCCGATCCCGCCGCAGCAGCGGCAACCAAACTCAGCACGGACTCCCGACCGGGACGTATTTCGGCGTGCCGAAATACATTTCGAAGACTCGATTATGAGTCGCCCGGGAAATCCGCTAGGGTTTGAAACGTCGGAACGGCCCAACAGCCGGAAAGACAAACCCCGCTGACTGGGAATCAGGCCCGAAAGGATCTGATAGAGTCGGAACCGCCGGAAAGGGAAACGCGAAAGCGAAGAACGGCCCGGCAGCCCGCTCCAGCGGGTGGCGGAAACGGAAAACGGATCTGCTAAGCTGGAAACACGAAAGACCGAAGGGAAGCGCCCGGAGGAAAGCCCGAGAGGGTGAGTACGAAGGAAGCGTCCGTTCCTTGAGAACTCAACAGCGTGC
>NZ_JBIBSG010000012.1:0-81122 GCF_043077235.1 Streptomyces sp. NPDC016309
GTCCCCGGCGCCCGACCCCCCCGCCCCCGGCGGGGCCCTGGGCGCATTACACAACCCCCGCCCCCGCCCCCCGCCCCCCCCCGCCCCCCCCCCCCCCGGGGGGGGGGCCCCCCCGCGCCCCGGCCCCCCCCCACACTGCTGTTCAGGTGTCGGCCTGTGCCTGTCCCCTCGGTCAGACGGATGCGGGGGTGCCGAGCATCGCGGAAGCCTGCTGGAGCGAGCTGAGGATCCGTACGGGTGCGGCCGTGGGGAGGGAGCGGCACGTGAAACCGAGCCGAGTCATGGCCCGGAGGACTTCGGCGGCGCTGAAGTCACGGCGGTCCTGGCGGGTGATGACCTGGCCGACTTGCTCGACGGGGTAGTGACGGCGGCCGATGGTTACCGATTCACCGGTGACCGGTTCGGGCTTGATGCCCTCCGACCTTTGCTTCAATGACTCTCACTGTACGGTCCGTTAAACTCCCCCCTCGCGAGCGCAGATATTATTCAGCCCGAGCACCGCACGCAGTCCCTCGTCGCGGAACCCGAGCGGCATTCGGACATCCAGCACCGCCACGTCCGGGCGGTGGGCAAGCGGCGCGGGCAGGTCTCGTGCACGGTACCGACGGCGGCCACGACCTCGTGACCCGCCGAGGTGAGCAGCAGGACCAGCCCCTCCTGCAGTCAAGGTGTTGTCCTCGGCGATCACCACAGCACGACAGCTCCACATCGATCGCGGTCGGGCTCTCGACGGAGTGGACCTGGCCGCGGCTCCCAGGAAACGGCAGTGATCCTTTGCCTGCCAGACTTGCCCGCCCGGTTCCTTACTGCCTTGAAGCCGGCAAGGGGCGGGGGCCAGTGCATTTTGCGGAACCTTTGCCCGGAGGCAGCCGTTGGTCAGGTGAACGCGCGAGCGGAATCGCGACCGATGGCTCAGAGGAATACCGAGGTGACGTCGATGGCTATGTGGGACCGACTCAAGGACCAGGCCAAGAATCTGCAGCAGGCCCAGCGCGGGGGCGGTGCGACCCACGGACCGAGCCGCGGCGCAGGGTCCGGCGGTGGACCACGCGCCCAGCTGGTAAGCACATTGAAGACGCAGCTCGGCTCCCTCAAGACCGAGCTGAAGAGCGGTGCGTACCGGGACGCGAGCATGGCGATGTGCGCACTGGTCGCGGCCGCGGACGGGCATGTGGACCCGGCCGAGCGGCAGCACGTCGAGTCGATGATCCTCAGCAATGAGGTGCTGCAGAACTTTCCGCCGGAGCAGTTGCGCCAGCGCTTCAACAAGCATGTGGACCAGCTGACGCACAACTTCCAGCAGGGCAAGGCCGAGGCGATGCAGGACATCGCCAAGACCGCCAAAAAGCCGACCGAGGCGAGGGCGGTGATCCAGACCGGCATCGTCATCGCCGGGGCCGACGGCGACTTCTCCCAGGCCGAGCAAATGATCATCCGGGATGCCTGCACCGTGCTGGGAGTGTCTCCCGCCGAGTTCCAGCTCTGATCTGCCCGCGGTCCGGACCCCTAGGCGGCTGACGCAGGGTCACATCAGGGGAGCCGGACGGCCGGCATGCCGTCCGGTGGCCAGAAGCGGCGCTCGGGAGGCCGATGAGGATGCCGGGGTCTGGTTCATCACCGGAAGCCAACAACAACCTCGACGGTTGAACTGCGGCGCCCGAGGGCGGGCAGCCGGAACCGGCCAGAAGGGCTGTCGCCGCCTGAATCACCGTGTCGGGCGTCAAATCCGCCCCGTTGCTCGCAGCAACCCCGGCTCGGCGACAACGGAGATCCAGCACGGATCCCGCCGTATGGCATTTAAAATGCCATCCTCGTGCCATGGCTGACGACGACACCGACTTCCTTCTCGGCGGCGGCCCCAGCAGCGGCATCTCTGTCTCCCTAACCGCCGGCACCCTCCGAGCGATCCGTGAGCGGGCCGGCAAGCGGGGTGTGTCCGCGTACCTGGAGAAGGCCCCGCAACGGCAGATCGAGCGCGACAACCTGGACGAGTTGATCGCCGACTTCGACAAGACCAACGGCCCCGCCGATCCCGAAGCGGCGGCCTCCAAGCGGGCCAAGCTCACCGGCAGCTCCTCCACCGGGGCCGGGGCTGCCGCGTGAGCGGCGCCCTCATCCTGGACAGCGAGAGCTTGGCCAAGGCCGTGCAGCGCGACCCCGAGGTCCACGAATGGCTCACCGCCGCCCGCGACGCCGACCTGCCCGTCAGCACCTCAGCCGCGGTGCTCCTCGAGGTGATCCACCCCAGGGTCAATGACGCCGCGCTGAAGTGGACGCTGTCCCGGCTCCGAGTCGAGCCGGTCACCCAGGCCCTCGCCCAGTCCGCCACCGCTCTGCTGCGCGCGGCCGGGCTGCCCGGTCACACGTACGCCATCGCCGGCATGCTCTGCGCCACCGCCCTCACTCAGCCGGGCCGAGTCACGATCCTGACGTCCGACGTCGAGGACATCACCATGCTCACCACCGACCACCCACGCGTGATCGCCGAGAAGATTTGACTCACAACGCCACGCCGGGCCCGCGCAACGCCTGTCCCCGAGTGCCCGTCCACCTCACGCAAGGTCGGACAACAACAACTCCAGCTCCCTCTCCTCCTCAACGCGTACACCGAGTTCCGCGACGGCCGCCGCGAGCGCGGGTTCCCAGGGGGTCTCCGTCGGGGTGCCGACGAGGGGTGACAGCGGAGGTGAGGCGTTGCGGGACACGGCTGCGCGGTAGTCCGCAGCCGTGTAGCGCCAGGGCCGCCAGGGGACGCGGCGGTGAAGGACGCCGGCGATCCGGAGCCCGCCCCAGTCGAAGTCACCGTGGTAGCGCAGGGTCGCTCCGTGTTCGTGCAGTCCACGGAGCAGCGTGAGGGCGGCGGAGGAGGGCTGACCCTGAAGACAGACCAGGGGCGGGCACGCGGGGCCGAGGGTGTCGGCCGCCGCCGCGAGGACGGTCGGGTTCTCGCAGATCCACACCGTCGGAGGAGCGAACTTCGGCGGCCGGCGGGTGAGCTGGCGCAGGGTGAGTACGAACGGTTCGCCCCCTTCGGCCATCCGGTCCAGGGCCGGGGTGCCACGCAGGTTCAGAGTCAGGACGGTCGAGGACAGCTCGTCGCGGAGCAGTCCCGCCGAGGCCCACGCCTCGCGTCGCCATTCGGCGCCCTGGCCGTCGGGGAAGCCGGTCAGCGCGCGGGCCCCGGACAGGGTGAGCGTGGCCAGCGGTGTGCCGTCGTCCAGTGCGTGGGCCGAGCCGAGGACATGGGCGGCGAAGGCGGGCAGCGAGACGGCCGGATCGGCGGGAAGTACCCGCAGAGCGGCGCACGCCCCGGCGAGCAGGGTTCGCGTGGTGTCGGGGGCACGGCCGAGGCGTCGCGCGAGGCCATCGGCCCGTACCCGGGCGGCCCAGTCCGCCAGTGGAGGGACCGACGCGGTGAGTTCGTCAAGGGGGGCGTGCGCCCGCTCCCATGCTGCTTCCTCCTCGTGTCGGGCCTGGGCGAGCGGGGTTACGGGGCCGACGAGCGCTTCGACGGCGACGGCGAGGCCGTCAGGGCTGGCGCCCGAGCGGCGCAGTACGGCGTCGACCGCGTCCAGCCGTACGGTCAGGGACCTGCCGGCACCGGGGGCTCGGGCGAGTAGCCGTTCGACCGCCGCCCGCTGGGCCGGAGTGGGATCGCCCAGAGACACGGAACCGGTCAGGGGTTGCCCGGTCACCAGACGTCGGCGCGCTCGTTCGACGAGCCAGGCGAGGTCCGGTGTGCCGAGCAGCCGGGCGAGACGCGGGCCGTCGATCGCTCCGTTCTCAGGCTCAGCCCCGTGTGTCAGCTCCACAGCGGCTCGGACTCCGCTACGCCGGGCATGTCCTGGGGCGCGTCCCGTACGGGGTCCTCGCGGCGCTGCCGTCGCGTACCGTCCCACTCCCAACGGGTGACGAGGACCGCCGCCACCTCGTCGATCCGGGACAGCTGGGCGATGGCGATGCCGGGCACCTGCGGGTAGCAGGCCCACTCCCGTTCGCTGGTCATCACCACGTCGAGGTCGAAGGCGTTCAGCAGGCCGAGGCATTTGGCGCGGGAGTCGTCGTCCACGCCGGCGAACGCCTCGTCGAGGGTGACCAGGCGGGGCGCGTACGGGCTGCCGGCGCTCGCGTAGTGCGAGGAGGCTGCGGCGAACAGCGGTACGGACACGGCGAGGACGCGTTCGCCGCCGGAGGCGGGGCCGGTGGCCGGAACCCACCGCCCGTGCTGGTGGCGTTCGACACCGAACTCGTGCCAGGAGCGGTAGTCGAGAGCCGCCGTGAGGTGTTCGAGCCAGCTGCCCGAGCCGTCGTCGGACTGCTGGCGGGCGATCTGGGCCTGGAGGAACTCGCCGACCGCCGTGCGGTCCTCGGCCGTCCAGGCGTCGGCGGACTGGCGCAGCCGGTCACGGGCCTGGGCGAGTCCGGGCGGGGCCTTGCGTGAGGCCCGCCACATCAGGCGGAGCTTCATGCCGGTGGAGGTGGGGCGGTCCTCCAGTTCGGTGTTCATGTCCCGCACCTGCCGTTCAGCGGTGCCGATGAGTTCCTGGAGGGTGCCGGCGACCTCGGTGATCAGGTGGGTTTCGAGGATCTCGCGTTCGTGCGCGGACAGGATGCGGGTGAGCTCTCCGACCTCCGTAGCGAGCGCGTCGGCGAGTTCGGGTACGGCCCGCTCGCGGCCCTGGTAGACGATGTCGACGACCATGCCGTCCTCGACCATGCGGGCGGATGCGCTGTGCCCGTGCCGGGAGAGGGTGTCCTGCAGGGTCTTGAGTTCCTCGCCGAGCCGTCGCTGGACACGTTCCCAGGCGGCATCCGTGTCGTCGGTGGCCGACAGGCCGGAGTCGATGGCGCGGGCAAGCGCGATGGCCGGGGTGGCGGCCCAGGGGCCGTCGTCCGAGCCGGGGATGGCGAGCTCCGGCAGCGCGACCGCGACGAGCCCGGTGGCCGTGAAGCGCTGGAGCGCGGCGATGGCCTCCGCTCGTGCGTCGACGGCTTCGGCAAGGTCCATCTCCAGCTGCTCGATCCGCCCCTCGGACCGCCCGGCCTCCCGGTCCGCCTCGGTGTGACGCCGTCGGGCGTTCTTCTGGTCGGTCTGGCAGATCCGCTGTGCCTCGGCGGTCTCGGCGAGTCGCCGTTCGAGTTCGGCGACGGCGGCGCCGACGGTGGAGCGCAGGGTCCGGTGGCGCTCGCCGGCCGCCGCCGCCTCGCGCGCCGCGTCTTCGGCCCGCTCGGCGAGGTCGATGACCCGCTGCTCCGCCTCGGCCGCCTCGGCGCGTTCGTCGTCCACCTGTCGTACGGCCTCGCCTTGTTCACGTAGCGCGGGCCACAGAGCGGCCAGCGCGGTGGCGAGGGAGCCGAGGGCGTGACGCACGGCGGTGAGTCCGGCCCTGTCGGCGGGCAGTCCCAGATCAGCGGCGACCTCGGCGAGTTCGGCGGCGGCCCTCTCGGCGTGCCCGGCTGCCTCAGTGACCTCGCCAACACGCTCCTCGTACCGCGTGCGGGCCTTGCGTACGGTCTCGGCGGCGGCGCTCACGAGCGCGTGTGCCCTGGTGAGCGGCGACTCGTCGGGGACGTCGGCGAGCTCGGCGTCGAGTGTGCGACGGCGTGCCGCGATCATCTCGGACCGAGCCGCGAGTGTGTCCGACTCCTCGCGCAGGGAGGCGAGTTCGATGCCGAGCACGGCGGCGCGGGCCCGGCGCGCCGCCTCGCGCGCGCCCTTGCCGATGTACGTGGCGGCGGGCTTAGCCCATGCGCCGGTGAGTGCACCGACCCTGAAACGTCCGTCGGGTGCCACCCATGTCCCGGCTTCTCCCCCGCCGTCGAGGCCGATGGCGGCGAGCAGGCGGGTCACCGTCGTCTCGTCCAGGGCAGCGGCCTGCCCATCACCGTGGTCCACGGCCGGGCACAGCACGTCTGCCAGCGAGGGGCCGCTGACCGGTCCGTTCGACGGGGAGAGCAGGATGTCGTGCCCGTCGACGGCGAGGGCGGAGCCGTCGGGCAGCACCCAGGCGTCGAGGAGGCCGGAGGCTTCGAGTGCCGCTTCGAGCCCTGCACGCTCTGGTTCGGCCAGTTCGTCACGGAAGTCGACCAGGCGCCAGAGCGGCGCGCCCGGCAGCTGTTCGCGCAGGCCGGGGGTGCGCGTCGCCGGGGGCTGGGGCTCGCGTCCGCCGCCGGACTCCAGCGCGGCGAGCTCGCACCGTGCCTCGTCGGTGCGCGCCGCCAGCTCCGAGGTCCTGCGGGCGGCTTCGGCCGCCTGGTCGGCGAGGTCCGCCGAGCGGGCGGTGTGTGCCCGGGTTGCATGGACCCGCGCCGGGTAGGGGCCGTCGAGGTGATGGGTCCATTCCTGGAGTTCGTCCAGGAGACCGGTCTCGTCAGAGAAGGCCAGCTCCTTCCAGACGCGGGCGCGTTCGTGTACGGCGTCCAGGAGGGTCCGGCCTGCCCGCGCCGCACTTTCCTCCGCCTCACCTTGTGTCTCAGCGGCCAGCGCGAGGTCGGTCTCCGCCTCGTCGAGACGGCCCGAGGCGCGGCGGTGCGCGTCGGTGGCCCGCTCGGAGGCTTCGAGGAGGCCCTCGATGTGGACGAGGGCTCGCTGGGCGCGGGCCGCGGCGTCCTCGACGGCGCGCCGCAGTTCGAGCTCGGGCAGCCGGTCGCCCCCCGGCAGGACGACGCGCGCGGCGGCTGCCTGCTCCCGCGCGTGGGCGAAGGTCTCCTCGACCCGGAGCCGCGTGGCACGCAGCCGGTTCTCGGCGGCGCCGAGCCGCCCGAGCGCCTTGGTGTGCAGGGCGTCCGCCTGCTCCCGGTCCCCCCGCGCCCGGTCCGCCGCCTGCGCCGTTCGCGTCACGGCCTGCGCGGCATGCTCAAGCTCTCGGGCGTCGCGCATCTCGGGCGCCTCGCGCAACGCTGTCTCCTGGGCCCTCAGGCGTTCCCCGGTCTCAGCCAGGGAGCCGATCTCCTCTTCGGCTGCCGCCCGCTTCTCCTCCGCGCGGGTGCGCCGCTCCTGCACCTCGGCCAGATCTCGCTGCACGCGCTCGTAGCGGGAGTGCTCGGCGCGCGGAAGACGGGCACGGCGCCGGCTGGCGACCCGGGCGTACCGTCGGTAGTGCTCCAGGAAGGCAGAAGCCGCCCGCTCGGCGGCGGACGCGGCAGCCAGCTCGTCCTTCTCCTCGTCCAGGGAACGGAACGCCTCGGCCACGTCGGCGACGACGGCCTGGTCCATGGGCGGCAGCGCCTCGGTGAGTGCGCGTGAGAGGGCCGCCTCGTTGGGCCGCTTGGACAACTGGGGCTGGCGCAGCTGGATGAGCAGGTCGACCAGGGCGGCGTACCGCTGCTCGCCGAGGCCGAAGAGCCCTTCGTCGACCGCTCTGCGGTACGTCTTGGCCTGGTCGTACACCATGCCGTACCCGGCGACGGCCTCGGCGAGGCGGTCCCGGGACAGGGCCGTGCCGGTGGCGTCGAGCAGCCGGAAGGTCTCCTCCGTACGTTCGACGGAGCTGTGGTCGACGCGCTGACGGGTGACGGCGTACCAGTGCCGGGCGATGCCCCGCCCGCTGACGGCCTTGAGCCCGCACAGCAGCGTACGGAAGTGCTGCTCACCGGTCGTGTCGTCGAGCCTGCCGAACTCGACCCAGGTGTAGCCGAGCCGTTCGGAATGCGGGTGCTCGCCACCGAGGAGCAGGTTCCACTCCATCCGCTTGCCCGGGTCGCCGTCGGGTTCGACACGACGCGGGCTGAGGTCACCGTCGAGCAGGAACGGCAGGGTCAGGGCGAGCACCTTGGATTTACCGGTGCCGTTGTTGCCACGCAGCAACAGGCGCCCGTCCCGGAAGTGGAACTCCTCCACGTCGTAGTGGAACAGGTCGACGAGCCCGACGCGCAGGGGCTGCCAGCGGGAACGCCGCGGGGTGGGGAGGCGGGTCACGAGGTGGCCTTTCGCTGCGGAGGCATGGGGGCGAAGCCGGGTTCGCGGATGACGGTCTCGCCGACCGCGTACCGGGCGAGGGCGGGGCGGGCCGCGATCGCGTCCGGGGTACGGGAGGCCAGACCGAGCGCCGTGAGCCGGGCGACGGCCTGTTCGACGAGCTCGGTCTCCATGCCCGGCTCCCGGGCGGACTTCGACCAGAAGCTGCCGTGCTGGGCGGCGAGTTCACGGACCCGGAGGGCCAGCTCGTCGAGGGTGACCGGTCTGCCGGCGCCGGCCAGGTGCTCGGCGAGCAGCAGGGTGACGTGGCCGTGCGTGCCCTGTTCGGGCATGCGAACGTCGGTGAGGTCGTCATCGGGATCGACCATGGCCATCCCCTCGGCCCGCACCTCCGCGACCAGTCCGGTCAGCTCGGTGATCCGGGCGGTGAGGAAGCCGCGCTGCCGGGTGAGGTAGCCGAGCTCGGCGTCGGTCAGGTCGTCGTAGTAGAGCACCGGGTCGTCGAGCAGTCTGCGGGTGAGCGAGTGGCGCATGGCGCGGAAACGCAGTTCGTCGCTGTCCAGAGCGGTTTCGGCGACGAGCTCGGCGAGGCGGTCGTCGAGGGTTTCGACATGGACGGTGGAGGGGCCGCGGCGGGAGGCCAGAAGTCCGGCGAGGACCCGGCGTTCGACGTCGTACAGGACGTCGCCCGCCCCGCTGACGTACGCCTCCTCCTCGCCCGCCACCCGACGCAGCACGCCGAGGTCGAGCAGAAGCCGTACGACGGCGGCGAGGTCGAGGCGCTCGTCGCGGCGTTCCAGGGCGAACTCGATCCCCGTCGCGGCGAGTCGGGGATCGGCGGCGTCGAGGACGATCTGGTCGGCGAGGCGCCCGAGAGCGATCTGGGCCTCGCCGCGTTCGAGGGCGGCGAGCGCTAGGCAGAGCAGAACGTAGCGCCGGCGGGTGAAGGGGGCGGTACCGCGGCTCGCCTCGCGGGCCGGGTGCGTGGGGTCGGTGAGGACGCCGGGTATCTTGCGCAGCCGCGCCGTCTCGGCGTCCACCTGGAGGGACCAGCCGGTGTTGCGGTCGAACCACTCACGGAGTTCGGGCGCGTGCCGGCGGACGAGGCGGAATTCGTCGGCGTACCGGCCGCGCGCCAGGAGGAGGGGGTGTTTCAGCAAGGCGCGCGCTGCCTTGCGCAGGTCGGCGGCGTGCTGGCCGTCCAGCACTTCGGCGAGGGGAGTAGTCATCGGCCGGGGGTCCTGTCCGTCAGGGCGTCTGCGTCCGTCAGGTCGACGATCTCGATGAGATGGTCCGGGCCGCTGAAGACTCCGCCGAGCGTACGGACCTCTGCGGTGGTGCCGTCGGCGAGCGCGGTGAGGCGGATCTCCATGGAGCCGTCGTTGCTGGTGGCCACGGTGTGCCTCATCCCTGGGCGCCATCTGGCCAGCGCGTCGCCGAGAAGTTGGAGGAACAGGCCGAAGGAGGCCGGGTCGAGCTCGCCGAGCTCGGACAGGCGCGTGACCCCGTCGGTGACGAGCCGGACGCGGGCGGCGGCGGTCTCCGCAGCCTGCTTGGAAGCCGCCTCAGCAAGAGCGCGCCGCCTGGCCTCACGGTCCTCGACCTTGCGTGGCTTGCCACGCCGCTCGTAACTACCGGTGCGGCGCAGTTGGGGACTGATCCGCAACGGCTCCGCCCCGGCCCAAGGTGTGGCTGCCGGCACGGGCTTCGCCGCCCGGGCGGCGAGGGTGTCGGCGTCGACGGTGAGGTGCCGGGCCGAGTACAGGCCGAAAGCCGTTCGCCACAGCCGGTGCCGGGCGTCATCGTCGGGTGCCTCGGCGAACCAGCGGGCCAGGGTCCGGAAGTCGGCGGACCGGTCCGAACGCCCTGCCCTGCGCTCGTTCAGCGCCCGTACGACCGCCAGGAGCTGCGGAATCGCCCCCAGTGCCCGGCCGCGCAGGAGCCGGGCCTGGGACTCACGTCCGTCCCTGCTGATGAACCACGCCCCGAGCCCCTCCCAGCGCGCGGCCCACCGCTCGTACACCTCGCGCTCGGCGGCGGCGGCCTCCTCCGGCGAGGCGTCGGCGGCCTCGCGTCCGGCGGCGGCCCTCAGCAGCGGATCCACCCTGCCGCCCTCCTCCAGTTCCAGGATCAGCCGGGCGATCCGCCCGCCCAGCGTGATCAGGTCCTGGATGAACCGCTCCAGATACTGGATGAGCCGGTCCTTGTACGCGAGGAAGACTTCCTCCTCGACGTCGTGCAGGTCGATGGTCCTCTGGAGCGATCCCATGAAGGCCCGGGCGTTGTCGGCCAGCGCGGCGAAGCGGCTGGCCAAGGCGTCGAGCGTCAGGTGTGTCTTGGCCGGGTCAGGCTCGTCCTCGGCGGCCAGGACGAGGAGCGCGCGCAGCTGGGTGACGATGTCGTGCAGCGCGACTGCCTGAAGCGCGCCACGACGGCCGAGCGCCTCGTCGTATGCGGACAGCGCCGCCTCGGCGGCCTCCCCCTCGCGCGTGAGCTGGTAGATGAACCGCTTCCGGTAGAAGTCCTCGACGGCTGTGACCCGCGCGGTGTCCGGATCGGCTCGCAGATTGCCCCAGACGACGAGCCTGTCGAGCGCGGCGGCGACCGTTTCCGGCTCGGCGGGGCGGATGTCCGCCGGAAGCGCGGCATGCACCTCCTCGGGGCGCAGATGGACCGCGAACCGCTCCTTGGCCACGAGAAACACCCGCATCACCTGGCGGTAGAGCGGGGTGTTCGGCACGGTGAGGTGGGCGAAGGGGCCGAATCCGTCCGGCTCGGAAGCTGGATCGGCCGAGGCGGTGACGGTCATCGCCCCCATTGTCCCGCACCCGGGGCAGCTACCGGCAGGGACGAACGCACCTGTCCGATTCCCGCGGGAGTGACCGGATCCATGCGGTTCTCATGGCGGCTCCAACGCCCTGCGCGATGCGCGCGGCGACCAGTGCGGCCTCGTCCGGGGCCAGACCTCCCGGGCAGAGGGCCCGATGACCACGTCGGCATCGCTTCGAGACGACGCGGCCTCGCCGAACTCACTACCTGGCGCACGGCACGTACCCTCCTCGCGGGTCGCGCCCGCGGAAGACCCAGGCCGTCGCTCCACGGCCCCAGTCCACCCGAGCGCAGGAGACTCCGGCCGCCGGGCGGAAGCCAAGCCCTCCATCACAGCCTCGCGTGACCTTCACGGAGCAACTGCTGCAAGAGCTCGCGGAGGCCGGCAGCAGGATCGTCAAGAGCGGCAGCGGTCCGGACTTGGAGAAGTGGCCGTCCCGCGTCGCCGCGGCACGCAGGTCCGGAAGGGTCCCGGAGACGAAGGAGCTGTACGGGGGTTGGTGCCAGGGCGGGTACGAGATCAAGCTCGTCGACATCCCCGCCTGGCGCCTCGCCGTCATCGAACCCGTCCCCGTTCCCTCCCGGCTCACGCGCCCGCACACCGTGGTCCGGGCCATGCAGAACGAACAACAGCCACTGGGCCTCACGAAGCCCGTCCAAGGACGTGCCCTCCGGCTCGTCCAGGCGCTGATCACCGCTGCCGAGGCCGATGGACATTCCAGTTCGGCAGGACCGACCGGCTTCGCGCCCCCGTCTCATCGCCGCCGCGGGGCATCTCCCCACTTCACCATCACGGCACAGGGCCAGACCGTGGGGCTCCTTGTCCTCCAGGAGCAAGACCGTACCGAGCACGTCGCCACCGAGAAGGAACTCGCCCAGGCCAAGAACTCCTGGATCAGGATCCCCCGCTTCGACTACACCCCGTCCGAACGCCTCCGTTTCGTCCTCAGCGGCGGCCAACCGCACCGGGCGGGCGAATGGGCCGACACCCCCGGCCGCCCCCTCGAAGACCAGCTCGCCGAGATCGCCCAAGAAGTCACCCTCCGCGGCGAAGCCGCCGAACGCAGACGCCTGGACGAGATCGAAGCGGCACGCCAGAAGCGCATCCGCTGGGAAGCCGCCGTGGAAGAGCCGAGGCGTACCGCGGTCAGGCATTTTGAAGCGCAGGAAGCGACATGGCGCCGCGCCACTCGACTGACGGAGTACGTGAGCGCCGTACGCACCCGGGTCGAGGCCATGCCCCCCGGGTGCGCCTCCCAACCAGCGTGACCTGCGCGATCAGCCAGCTGACGTCCCATCAGAAAGAGCGTCAAGTGGGCGTCACGAGCGTCATTTCAGCGTCAAGATATCGCCCGTAACGCCCACAACGCACATAATGCGCACGCACAAAACCCCAGGCCAGGCGTCCTACTTCACCGGCTCCAGAATCGCCACGCACTCCACGTGATGCGTCATCGGAAAGGTGTCCCGGCAGGATGGATCTCGCATAACACCAGGTCAGGAGCCATTTCCTGCTCCGCCGAAGGGCCCTTCGTGCGCACGGAGCGTCAAACGGGCGTCATGCCCAAGGGCCACGTCCTGGTCGGTCATTGCTGGGGAATTCATGACCCCTGCCAGTACAGCCAGCCACTTGGCCTCCACGGCCCAGTGGCCAGACCGCCCGATGAGCGAAGTGGTCAGTTGTCGGGTTTCTTCTTCGAGCGCCGAGGGGCGGCGGCCTGGGTGGAGCGAGCGCCGCCGGCCTCGGTCTGCTGGGCGTACACGGCGTTCGTCACGAGCTCGCGCGCGTATGCGGCGTCCAGTCGGCCAGGGCGGAAGAGGATGCGGTACATGATCGGCGCCACGACACGGTCGATCAGCAGTTCCGTCTCGGGCACCGGCTCCCCCCGCTGCACCGCACGGGCCAACACGACGTCGATCTGCTCTGCGGCATACGCCGAACACTGACCGGCATTGGCTCCGTCGGGGTCGCCGAGCAGGGCGTCCCGGATGTAGGCGCGCCCGGGCGGCGAGGCCATCTCGTCGACGAACTGTTCCGCCCACGCGTCGAGATCGGCCCGCAGGCTTCCGAGATCGGCCGGATCCGTTTCCGGGCGCAGTCGTTCGACGGCCACGTCTGACAGGAGTTCCTGCAGGTCGCCCCAACGACGGTAGATCGTGGAGGGGGTCACGCCCGCCCGAGTGGCCACCATCGGGACCGTGAGCGCGTCGCGGCCCACCTCCCCTACGAGTTCACGTACCGCCGCATGGACGGACTCCTGTACGCGTGCGCTGCGCCCGCCGGGGCGGACCATGGGCTTGGGACTCATGCGTTCCACCTTAATGCGATTTTGTTGCTTCTAGGCGGTGGCCGGCGTCGGCGACCCGCGGGGCTACGTGTCCGGGCGGCCGAGCACGGCGGACGCCCCTGCAGGGACGCGACCGCATGCCGGCTGGAACGTCCGCCTTCCCTCAGGCAGCGAGGGGAGCAAGCCGCCCCGCGCCGGCCACCGACTCCTCGTAGACCCGGCCCACACGGAGCACCGTCGCGTCGTGGAAGGGGCGCGCCATCAGCTGCATACCGATCGGCAGTCCGGCGCGGTCGTGACCGACCGGCAGGGTGAGGGCCGGGACGCCGGTGATGTTGGCTGGGGCACAGAGGCGGACGTAGCTGTCCGACACGGCCTCGGTCGTGCCATCGGCCCACTCGACGGCTTCCTGCCCCGCCTCGGCGGCGGTCATCGGCACCGTCGGCGCGGCGAGGACGTCGATTCCGTCGAACATGCGAGCCCAGGCGTCTCGCATCATGGTGCGGGCCCGCTGGGCGCGGAGGTAGTCGCCCGCAGAGGTGAGTTCGCCGGCCTCCAGCAGGATGCGAACGTCCGCCGCGTACAGGTCGGGGGTGGCCCGCAGCGGCCGCTCGTGGTAGGCGGTGGCCTCGGGAACCATCAGCCCCCACTGAACCGCCTGGACGTAACGCGCCATCGGGATCTCGACGTCGACGAGCTCCGCCCCCAGCTCCGCCAGCCGCTCGATCGCGCCGCGTACAGCCTCCTCGACCTCGGGCGCGACCCGGTCGAAGTAGTGGTTCCGCGGTACGCCGACCTTCAGTCCTCGCAGGTCACCTCCCGGGAAGCGGTCCAGCATCGGGCCGGACACGCTCGCCGGGTCGCGCGGGTCGTGGCCGGCGGTCGCCGACAGCACCAGCGCGACGTCCTGGACGGTGCGGGCGAGAGGGCCCACGTGGTCCAGGGACCAGGACAGCGAGGTCACGCCTGTGCGTGAGACCAGGCCGTAGGTCGGTTTGAGGCCCACCACGCCGTTCAGGGCAGCGGGGACCCGGATGGAACCGCCCGTGTCCGTGCCCATGGCGAACGTCGCCCCGCCGACGGCGACAGCTACCGCCGAGCCGCCGCTCGACCCGCCCGCAACCCGGCTGTGGTCCCAGGCGTTGTTCGTCTGCGGAGTGGTCAGGCCGTAGGCGAACTCGTGCGTGTGCGTCTTGCCCAGGAGGACGGCCCCGGCGGCGCCGAGCCGCTCGGCCACCCGGCTGTCGCGTTCCGCCACATGCCCTGCCCGGACGTGCGAGCTCGCCGTGGTGGGTATCCCCTCTGCGTCGATCAGATCCTTGAGCGCCATGGGGATCCCGTGCAGTGGCCCGCGCGGTCCGCTTCCGGACATCTCCCGTTCGGCGCGGACCGCTGCGGCCAGGGCCGCGTCGGCGGCGACAGTGACGTAGGCGCCCAGCCGTCCTTCGACGGCGGCAATACGGGCGAGCACCGATTCGGTGAGTTCGACGGGGGACAGCTCCCGTGCGCGCACCGCACGGGAGGCTTCGGTCAGCGACAGCTCAAACGGTTGCATCGGCGTTCCCCTGTCCGGCTCGGTAGGAGGACGCGGGAGGGGTCTCGCCGAAATCGAGCTCGCGCAACGTGCTGATCACGGAGTGGATGTAGTTGGCCGTCATGGCCACTCCCTCGTGTCGGCCGTCCCCGAGGGGGAGCCCCGCCCGCAGCGCCCCTCGGGCTGCCTCTTGGGGGGTGAGTTCGCTGGTCATGGCTTCCTTCCGGATCTGTACGGCGCGACGTGCCGGGCTGGTACAGGACCTCCGACCACCGTAAAAGCGAATCGTTTGCTTTAGTCGATCGTAGGACCTACGGTGGTCTAAAGCAAACGAATCGCTTTTAGCGCTGGAAGGACCCTCATGCAGAGCGCCCCTGTGGGCCTCGCGCCTCCCCGCACCTCCCCATCCGGACGCCTGCCGTTCGCACTGCACGCCTCGATCCTGATCGCGCTGCTCGCCGCATCCAGCGCGCCGACCCCGCTGTACCCCCACTACCAGGCTCAGTGGCAGTTGTCGTACCTCGACATCACCGTGGTCTTCAGCGCCTACGCCCTGGCGCTCCTGATCGCACTGCTGACGACCGGAACCCTTTCCGACCATGTCGGACGCCGCCCCGTGCTCCTGGGCGCGCTCGCGGTCCAGGTCGCCTCCATGGCACTGTTCGCGACGGCCAGCGGCCTGACCACCCTGATCGGCGCCCGCGTGCTGCAGGGCATCGCGACTGGCGCGGCGACCAGCGCAGCAGGTGCGGCTCTCCTCGACCTGGAAGACCCCGCCCGGCCGGGTCGCCCCGCTCTGGCCAACAGCATCGCGCCAATGACGGGCATGGCGGCCGGCGTCCTGGCAGCCACCCTCATGGTGCGCTTCGCCCCCGTTCCGACGATCACGGTGTACGCGGCCCTGATCGCCGTGTTCGCCGCGCAGGCCATCGCCCTTGCCTCGACGCCCGAGACCGTCCGTCGCCGTCCCGGAGCACTGCGCTCGACGCGGCCCGACCTGGCGCTGCCGTCGGCGGCCGCCCACGCTCTCCTGCTCAACGGCGCCGGCGTCGTCGCCGTCTGGGCACTCGGCGGCTTCTACTCGTCCCTGGGACCGGGCTTCACACGGCTCATCTCCCCCGGCGGACCCGAATACGCCGGCGGCATGGTCTTCTTCACGCTGACGGCCGTCGCCGTCCCGACGGTGTACTTCACGCGCAGGATGCGTGCCGACGTCTCCGCTCTTCTCGGGAGCTGCGCGGTGATTCCGGCGGCCGTCCTGCCCCTGGGTGCCCTCCATCTCGCCGCCGGCTCCGTACTTCTCTTCGCCGGGGCGGCGCTGGCCGGGTTCGGGTTCGGAGCCGTCTCCCAGGGTGCGCTGCGCGCGGTCGTCGACTCGGTCCCGGCCCGGGAGAAGGGCGGCACGCTCGCCTCCTATTACGTACTCAGCTACCTGGCGATGAGTCTGCCCGCCATCGGCGCCGGCGCCCTCACCGCCGGCTTCGGGCTGCGTGCGGCAGCACTGGCCTATGCCGGCTGCGTGGCCGTACTGGCGACCGTCGCAGTCGCGACGCTGACCGCGTCGCTGCACAGTCGGCGCCGGGCACCGTCCCCGGACACCCACTCCCGCCCGGCAGCGAACAACTACTCATCCACCTCACCCGACACACCCGCTCCAGACATCTCCGTCCTCGCGACCCATAACAGGTAAGGAAAGTGGCCGTGTTCACCTCATCGCAAACGACCAAGTCCATCACTCCCCCCGTCTCTGACTGGACGGTGGGCAACCACACCGTACGACGCATCGACGAAGTGGTCCTGCCCGCCCGGACCGGTCCGTGGCTGCTGCCCGGGGCAACCACCGACCTCGTGAGCCGGACTTCCTGGCTGAGCCCCGAGTTCGCCGACGAACAAGGCGTCCTGCGCCTGGCGAGTCACAGCTTCGCCGTCGAGGTGGACGGCATGCGGGTGCTGGTGGACACCGGCATCGGAAACGGGAAGTGGCGCGCCAACCCCGCCTGGCACAACCTGAACAGCGACTACGAAGCACGGCTACGGGCGGCGGGCTTCGCGCCGGAGAGCGTTGACCTCGTGGTCCTGACCCACCTCCACGCCGATCACGTGGGGTGGAACACGCGTGCCGAGGGCGACGCCTGGGTGCCCACCTTCCCGAACGCGCGCTATCTCACCTCGCGCACCGAGTGGGACTACTGGGCGGGTGTCGACATGGAGGAGGCGCGTCGGCAGATGTTCCGGGACTCGGTCCATCCCGTCCGGGAAGCAGGTCTGTTCGACCTCATCGATGTCGCGGACGAGGGCACGGACGTCGCGCCGGGCATCCGTCTGCTGCCCACCCCCGGCCACACACCGGGGCAGGTAGCGGTGGAACTGAGCAGCCGTGGCGAGACCGCATTGGTCACCGGTGACAGCATCCACCACCCGGTCCAGATGGCACATCCGGAGCTCTGCAGCTGTGTGGACGTGGCTCCCGAACTCGCGGTCAGGACCCGGAACCAGGTGCTCGGCTCACTGGCCGGTACGTCAACTCTCCTGCTTGGGAGCCACTTCCCGCCGCCGACCGCCGGACACGTGCTACGCGAGGACGGCGGGTTCCGACTGGTCCCGGCTCCCTCGGGGGTAACGCCCATCGGCGGCTGAAGCGGATCGGAGCACCCGGGACGTGCCGCGCACCGAGTCGCACCGAGTCCGTGCGGGTGACGTCCTGGGCGTCCGCGACCGGACGGCCCGGGAGCGGCTATGAGACTCCTCCGGCATGCGCTCCGTCGTCACCGATGGGGCCGGACGACGTCATGACCGATCGGAGGAAACCAGGTCGAGCGACCCACCTGGGCCGCGCAACCGCAGGTCAGACGTCCTTTGCGGCCTTTTCAAGAATCGCCACGCACTCCACGTGCGAGGTCATCGGAAAGGTGTCGGCCTGAGCAAGCCACAGAAAAGGCTGGGTCAGAGGCGCCTTCTCGGCTTGATGCGCAGCCTGAAGGGGCCCAGAGCGTCAAACGAGCGTCACGGCGGACAGTGCCGGGTCGGTGTCGGGCCACTCGGTCTCGCGGGCGAGCGAGGCGGATCCCTCGGGATGATCCGGTTGCCGCAGTCTGTTCAGCCCTGAGCAGCACGGAGGAGGTCACGCGGTCCACCAGGATTTCTGGTGTCGCCTGCCGTGTGGAACATGTTGATGCGCTGGGCCCAGCCGCGCAGGCTGCGGTGGTCGTGCCTACGCAGCACCACCGGTGCGGCCGAGGTGGGCTCGGTTCCCGTCAGCAGGGAGCGCCACAGGGTGGCTGATCATTTCAGGATGAGGTTCGGAGGCGTCGCAAGCAGATGATGCTGCGGGCGAGTTGGAGAAGTCCAAGGTGGAGATCGGCTCGTATCTCGTAGCGGGTCCGCAGGCGTTTGAACTGGTGGAGCCAGGCGAAGGTCCGCTCGACGACCCATCTGGTCTTGTCCAGACCGGATCCGTGGACGGTGCCCTTGCGTGCGATCTTCGGCGTGATGCCACGGCCACGGAGCAGACGTCGGTACTTGTCGTAGTCGTAACCGCGGTCAGCGAACAACCGCTGTGGCCGGTGGCGGGGCCGGCCCACCGGGCTGCGGATACGGGGGTCGTGTCCAGCAGGGGTATGAGCTGGGTGACGTCGTGTCGGTTTCCGCTGGTCAGCGACACGACGAGGGGTGTTCCGTGCCGGTCGGTGATCAAGTGGTGCTTGCTGCCGGGGCGGCCACGGTCGACCGGCGAAGGTCCGGTGTGAGCCCCCCTTTCAGGGAGCCACAGTCATTCTGAAATGATCAGTAAGCTGACGCCCTATCAAAGCCAATGTCCCATGAGCGTCAGGGCCGCCTTGCGCGGACCCTGTGAATACCGGTGGCAACACTCGCCCACCTTCCCGTCCGGGATTGGAACCGCAGGTGTCGAGCCCGCCCGGCTACGCCCGAGCAGCCCACGAAAACCGCAGGTCAGATCCCCTTTGCAGTAAGCTCCAGAATCGCCACGCACTCCACATGAGGCGCCCTTGCCTCGTCGAACGTCAGGAAACGGGGAACCAGGTCGCGAGGCGCTTGGCGATCGCCGGTACATCGACGTTGTCCTGCGCGACTTCCTCGACGAACGGGCCGGCCACGGAGACGGGCGGCGGGACGGTACTCGCGCTGACGCCGTTGAACCGCAGGAAGACACGCATGGCGAGCCAGGCGGTGCGCTTGTTGCCGTCGATCAGCGCATGGTTGCGGGCGACAGAGTGCAGCAGCGCCGCAGCCTTCTCGTGCAGCGTGGGATACAGCTCGGCTCCGAACACGTTCGTCCGGGGTCGCTCGATCGCCGACACCAGAAGGCCCATGTCACGCACGCTGTGCTCCGTACCGTTGACCGTACGGGCGATGGCCAGGATTTCGTCGAGCTGGATGTAGCGCACGTCGGTCACTTCAGGTAGTCCAGGATCTCCGCATCGCTGTCCATGAGCTCGGCCAGGACGTCATCGACCTTCAGCTCGGCCCGGTCCTGGGCATCACGGATGGCCTCAATGGCAAGTTCCTGCTTGCTGCGGCCCTCCCGGCGAGCCCGCTCGGTGAGCTTCGCGTCAAGGTCGTCGGGGAGTCGAAGTGTCATCGCCATACAGAGATGATACCAGTCCGGTATCAAGTGGCGCGGTCGGGCCGCACTCGGCTCCGCGGAGCGTGGAACCAGACGGCCGTGCGCATCGCAACCGCGGAGGCCCGAAGACTTCCATTTCGAGCGTCATCCGAGCGTCAAGAACCCCGCAAGAGCCACTTGAGGCGTCGCCGTGGCAAGCGCATCACTCACGAATCCGCAGGTCAGAGAGCTCTCAAAGATCGATCCGCCCGCTCGAACCGCTGCACGGAGGGAAACGGGTCGAGTAACCCGCCCGAACAACAAGACCGCAGGTCAGGAGCCCTTTACGGCAGGCTCAAGAATCGCCACGCACTCCACGTGATGCGTCATCGGGAACAGGTCGAACGCCCGCAGCGTGCGCACCCGGTAGCCCGTTTCCGCGAAGTAGGCGATGTCCCGGGCGAGGGCGGCCGGGTCGCAGGCGACGTAGGCGATCCTCCGCGCACCCAGGCCCGCCAGGTGCTTGACGGTCTGCTTGCCGGCGCCCGCGCGGGGCGGGTCCAGGACGATGAGGTCGACCTCGGTGATGCCCGTGCGCGGGAGGGCCTGCTCGACCTTGCCCTGCTCGATGCGGACGCGCTCGAAGTGCTGGAGGTTGTGGCGGGCGTCCTCCACCGCGCGCTTGCCCGACTCGATGCCGAGGACGGCGCCCTTGTCGCCCACCCGGTCGGCCAGGGCGCCCGCGAAGAGGCCGGCGCCGCAGTAGAGGTCCAGGGCCGTGTCGCCCTTGCGGGGCAGCAGGCCCTGCATGACGGCGCGCACCAGGGTGTCGGCCGCCTGGGGGTGGACCTGCCAGAAGCCGCCGTTGCCGACGCGGTACGTGCGGTCGTCGGCGCGCTCGCGCACGAACGGGCGGCCGTGGACCCGGTGGACGCCGCCGTCCTCGGCGACCCGCAGGACCGAGACCGGCTTGTCGAGCTCCACCAGCGGGAGGCGGGCGCCCGGGCGGGGGGTCAGGACGACCTGGCGGTCCTGGGAACCGGTCGCGGCGATGGCGTCCACGGACTCCATGCCGGACCAGTCACGCCGCTCGATGCCCAGTTCGCCGACGCCCGGCGCCGCGATCAGGCAGCGGTCGATGGGCTGGACCTCGTGCGAGCGGTGCTTGCGCAGGCCCGCGTGCCCGTCGGCGTCGATCGCGTACTGGACGCGGGTGCGCCAGGCAGGGACCTCGCCCGCCGGGACCTTGTCGCCCTCGGCGGGCATGACGGTGCCGTCCCAGCCGGCCTCCTCGGGCGTCAGGCCGGCCAGCCGCTTAAGCTGCTCGGCGACGACCTCGCCCTTCAGGCGGCGCTGCGCGCCGGGCTTGGCGTGCTGCCAGTCGCAGCCGCCGCACTTGCCGGGCCCGGCGTACGGGCACGGCGCCTCGACCCGGTCCTTGGAAGCGGTGAGGACGCGGACCGCGTCGGCGCGCAGGAACCGGGAGTCCTCGGCACCCTCCGTGACGCGGACGACGACCCGCTCGCCGGGCAGCGCGTGCCGGACGAAGAGCACGCGGCCCTCGTCGGTTCGGGCGATGCAGTGGCCGCCATGCGCGACGGGGCCGACCTCGACCTCGTACTCGTCCCCGACCAGGGACGAGGACGACGAGGACTCGGGTGCGTTCTGCATGAGGGGGTGACTCCAAGGGCTGAGGGGGGCTGCCAGGCGGCGGCAGCCCTCCAGTCTACGTGCCTCCCGGGTCAGCTCTTCCCCGTCGGCTCCTTGGGGCGCTCCACCGCCGGGCCGCGGCGCACCGAACCGGGCGCGTTCCACTCCTGGCGCTTCTTCGCCCGCTTCTTCGCGACCTCGGAGGACTGGAGCTGGTACGGGACGGAGGTGACCATCACGCCCGGGGTGAACAGCAGCCGCCCCTTCAGGCGCAGCGCGCTCTGGTTGTGCAGCAGGTGCTCGTACCAGTGGCCGACCACGTACTCCGGGATGATCACGCTCACCGCGTCGCGGGGGCTCTCGCGCCGGATGCTCTTGACGTACTCGATCACGGGGCGGGTGATCTCGCGGTACGGGGAGTCGAGGATCTTCAGCGGTACGTTGATGCCGCGCCGCTCCCACTCCTCCTTGAGCGCCTTGGTCTCGGCCGGGTCCACGTTGATGCTGAGCGCCTCCAGCTTGTCGGAGCGCATCAGCCGGGCGTACGCGACCGCCCGCAGCGTGGGGCGGTGGACCTTGGAGACCAGGACGATGGAGTGGACGCGGGAGGGGCGGACGGTGTCGTCGCTGGGCTCGTCCGGTGCGGAGATCTCGTCGGCGACGCGGTCGTAGTGCTTACGGATCGCGGTCATCGTCCCGTAGAAGATGACCATGCCGAGCAGGGCGACCCAGGCGCCGTGGGTGAACTTGGTCGCCAGGACGACGACGAGGACCAGGCCGGTGAAGAACGCGCCGAAGGTGTTGATCGCCCGGGAGCGGATCATGCGGCGGCGGGCGGCCTGGTCGCGCTCGGTGCGCAGGTGGCGGTTCCAGTGCCGGACCATGCCGGTCTGGCTGAGGGTGAAGGAGACGAAGACGCCGACGATGTAGAGCTGGATCAGCCGCGTGGAGTCCGCCCCGTACAGCCACACCAGCAGGATGGCCGCGCCCGCGAGGAGCACGATCCCGTTGGAGAAGGCGAGCCGGTCGCCACGGGTGTGGAGCTGGCGCGGCAGGTACCGGTCCTGGGCGAGGATCGAGCCGAGGAGCGGGAAGCCGTTGTACGCGGTGTTGGCGGCGAGGAACAGGACGAGCGCGGTGGCCGCGGCGAGCAGGATGAAGAAGAAGGTGTCCTGGCCGAAGACGGCGGCCGCGACCTGGGAGATCACCGGGTTCTGCACGTAATCCGGGCCGACCGGGACGCCGTCGCGGATCAGGTCGTGGGCGGGCTGCTCGGCCATCTTCACGTCGGTGGCCATGGCCAGGCCGATGATGCCGCAGAACATGGTGACGGCCAGGCCGCCCATGAGGGCGAGGGTGGTGGCGGCGTTCTTGCTCTTGGGCTTGCGGAAGGCGGGTACGCCGTTGCTGATGGCCTCGACGCCGGTGAGCGCGGCACATCCGGAGGAGAACGCGCGCAGCAGGAGGAAGACGAGGGCGAAGCCGGCGAGGCCCTCGTGCTCGGGCCGGATCTCGAAGTCGGCGGTGGGGGCCTTCATGGCGTCGTCGAGGACGAGCCCCTTGTACGCGCCCCACGCGATCATGATGAAGACGCCGGCGACGAAGACGTACGTCGGGATGGCGAAGAGCTTGCCCGACTCCTTCACGCCCCGGAGGTTCATGAGGGTGAGGAGGACGATTATCGCGATGGCCGAGAACACCTTGTGCTCGACGACGAACGGGACGGCCGAGCCGAGGTTCTCCACTCCGGAGGAGATGGAGACGGCGACCGTGAGGACGTAGTCGACGAGGAGCGCGCTGGCGACGGTGAGGCCGGCCTTGGGGCCGAGGTTGGTGTTGGCGACCTCGTAGTCGCCGCCGCCGCTGGGGTAGGCGTGGACGTTCTGCCGGTAGGAGGCGACGACCGTGAACATCAGGACCACGACGGCGACCGCGATCCAGGGGCTGAAGTGGTACGCCGACACACCCGCGATGGAGAGGACCAGCAGGACTTCTCCCGGCGCGTACGCCACCGAGGAAAGCGGGTCGGATGCGAAGACGGGGAGCGCGATGCGTTTGGGGAGAAGGGTTTCTCCCAGCCTGTCGCTGCGCAGCGCCCGGCCGATCAGGATCCGTTTGGGCACGTCGGTCAGTTTGGACACGCAGAGGATCGTAAGCGCTCGAAATGAGCCCCGCCCACCCACCACCCCTGCTTGCCGAGGAAACTTGCGATCCCTTAACGCGGACGGCACGGGACGGTACCGGGTGATCGCTCAGCGGCACCGGAAGAGGGGCGTGACCGGGGCCACCGGCCGCAGGGCCGGCGCCGGGCCGGGGGTGTGCGGGCGGCCCGTGGCCGGAACGTGCCGCGGCCGCGTCTGCCGCCTCGGATGAGGGCAACGGAGGGGTGGCGGCATAAGCTCGTCATCGGGCAACACCGCACGCAGGCTGAGAGAGAAGAGTGAGCAGGGTGTTTTCGCAGGTCAGCAAGATGACCAGGAGTGCGGGGTAAGCGGACGTGCACATCGTCATCATGGGCTGCGGGCGAGTGGGAGCCGCACTCGCGCAGACCCTGGAACAGCAGGGACACACGGTCGCCGTCGTCGACCAGGACCCGACGGCCTTCCGGCGCCTCGGCTCCGGCTTCGGCGGACGGCGCGTCACCGGTGTCGGCTTCGACCAGGACACCCTGCGTGAGGCGGGGATCGAGGAGGCCGGAGCGTTCGCCGCGGTGAGCAGCGGTGACAACTCCAACATCATCGCGGCGCGGGTCGCGCGCGAGATGTTCGGCATCGAGAACGTCGCCGCCCGTATCTACGACCCCCGCCGTGCCGAGGTCTACCAGCGCCTGGGCATCCCGACCGTCGCCACCGTGCGCTGGACCGCCGACCAGATGCTGCGGCGGCTGCTGCCGTCCGGTGCCGAACCGCTGTGGCGGGACCCGAGCGGTGGTGTGCAGCTCGCCGAGGTGCACACGTCCGCGTCGTGGATCGGCCACAAGATCAGCCGGCTCCAGGAGGAGACCGGCGTACGCGTGGCCTTCCTCACCCGCTTGGGCGAGGCGGTCCTGCCGACGTCGCAGACCGTGCTCCAGGAGGGCGATCTGGTGCACGTGATGATGCGTACGGACGAGATCGAGAAGGTCGAGGCGGCCTTCGCCGAAGGTCCTGAGGAGGGCGGTCACTGATGCGGGTCGCTATTGCGGGCGCCGGCGCGGTGGGCCGTTCCATCGCGGGCGAGCTGCTGGAGAACGGGCACGAGGTGCTCCTCATCGACAAGGCGCCGACGGCGATCTCGGTGGAGCGGGTGCCGCAGGCCGAGTGGCTGCTGGCCGACGCGTGCGAGATCACGTCGCTGGACGAGGCCGCCTTGCAGCGCTGCAACGTCGTGATCGCGGCGACCGGTGACGACAAGGTGAACCTGGTCGTCTCGCTGCTCGCGAAGACCGAGTACGGGGTGCCCCGGGTGGTCGCCCGGGTGAACAACCCGAAGAACGAATGGCTGTTCAACGAGTCGTGGGGCGTCGACGTCGCGGTCTCCACGCCGCGCCTGATGTCGGCGCTGGTGGAGGAGGCGGTGAGCGTCGGCGACCTGGTCCGGCTGCTGCGCTTCAGCCACGGCGACGCGAACCTCGTGGAGCTGACGCTCCCGCCGGAGTCGGCGATGGCCGGTACGTCGGTGGGCGACGTGGCCTGGCCGCAGGACACCTCGCTGGTGACGATCATCCGCGGTTCGCGCGTGCTGACGCCGGGCCCGGAGGAGACCCTGGAGGCGGGTGACGAGCTGCTGTTCGTCGCGGCCCAGGCCCGCGAGGAACAGTTGGAGGATCTGCTCTCGGTGCGCCGCGAGGACGCCACGAGCTGAGGCCGTGCCGTACGGCGAGGGGCCCTGGACCACATACGGTCCAGGGCCCCTCCGCGTACACCGGTCCGGTGTGTCCGGCGCAGCGCGCCGTGGCGTCCGGCGCGGTGTCAGACGTCGCCGTGGTGGGGGTGGGGCGGGGGCGCCTGGCCTGCCGCGGCGGCCTTGCGCTCCTCCTCGGCGCGCTCCTCCGCCTCCATCTCCGCGAACACGTCGATCGGCGGCGGCGCCTTCGCCAGGAACAGCCAGGTGAGGTAGACCGCCAGCAGGAAGGGCGGGATCTTCAGGATGACCAGCACCCAGCCGAGCTGGGTGGTGTCCGCCCACCAGTACAGCGGGAAGAGGATCGCGCACTTGGCGAGCAGGATCAGGCCCCAGGCCCAGCTTGCCTTGGCGTACGCCTTCTTGCGGCCGGGGTTGCGGGTGCGCCAGGAGAGGTTCTCCTTGAAGACCGGGCCGAGCATCAGGCCGATCAGCGGGACGCCCGCGAGGGTGGTGACGATGTACGCGATCGCCAGGCCCAGCGTGTAGAGCATCCCCGGCAGGTAGAAGTCCTTGGCGTTGCCGGTCATCATCGCGAAGACCACGCCGAAGGCGACGCCGAAGACACCGCTGAAGGCGTGCTTGACGGTGTCGCGGCGGACCAGGCGGACCGCGACCAGCAGCAGGGACACGCCCAGCGCCGCGAGGGCCGACAGGTGCAGGTCCTTGTTGATCGTGTAGATCGTGACGAAGAGCAGGCCGGGGAGGACTGTCTCCACCATGCCGCGCACGCCGCCGAAGGCGTCGAACAGGGCCGCTTCCGTCACGGCCCTGGAGTCGTGCGCGCCGTGGGCGGGGCCCGGCGCGGCGGCCTGGTCGGTGGGGGTCGGCTTGTCGAGTGACGTCACCGGCTACTCCTGTCCCAGCGGTCGGAGTTCGTATTTGGGATTGAAGAGGACCCTGCGGCCGTGGCTCATGGAGATCCGGCCGGAGGCGATGAGCTTACGGCCCGGTTCTATGCCCACGATGGACCGTCGGCCCAGCCACACCACGTCCAGCGGGGCCGTGCCGTCGAAGAGTTCCGCCTCCAGCGCGGGCACGCCGGCCCGCGGGCGCAGGGTGACCGTCCGCAAGGTACCAGTCACCTTGACGATCTGCCGGTCGTCGCAGTCCGAGATACGGATGCACCCCGAAGCCTGCGTGTCCTCCCGGAGCTCCTCCGACTCCAGCTCCCCCTGGGAGCTGGAGAGCCGGTCGAGCATCCGGCGGAAACGGCCGGTCTGCTTCTCGGTTCGCGGTGCAGCACTCATACAGAAAGCGTACCGGCCCTCATTGGCGGCGGATCAGCGCTCGAACCTGTACCCCATCCCGGGCTCGGTGATGAAGTGCCGGGGGTGCGAGGGGTCGGCCTCCAGCTTGCGGCGGAGCTGGGCCATGTAGACGCGGAGGTAGTTGGTCTCGGTGCCGTAGGAGGGTCCCCACACCTCCTGGAGCAGTTGCTTCTGGCCGACGAGCCGGCCGCCATTGCGGACGAGGACCTCGAGGAGGTGCCATTCGGTGGGCGTCAGACGTACGTCACGTCCACCGCGCTGGACCTTCTTGGCGGCGAGGTCCACCGTGAAGCCGGCCGTCTCGACCACGACGGTGCCGTCGTCGCCGCCCACCGGTTCGGCCCGGCGCACGGCGGCGCGCAGCCGGGCCAGCAGCTCGTCCATGCCGAAGGGCTTGGTGACGTAGTCGTCGGCGCCGGCGTCCAGGGCCTCGACCTTCTCGTCGGAGGTCTGGCGGGCGGAGAGCACCAGGATCGGGACGCGGGTCCAGCCCCGCAGGCCCTTGATCACCTCGACGCCGTCCATGTCGGGCAGGCCGAGGTCGAGGATGATCACGTCGGGGTGGCGGCCGGCGGCCAGTTCGAGCGCCGTCGCGCCGTCGGGTGCCGCGTCGACCTCGTACTTGCGTGCCTTCAGGTTGATCACGAGGGCGCGCACGATCTGCGGCTCGTCGTCGACCACGAGCACCCGCGTCATGAGGGGCCTGCTTTCTCCAGCGGGGGGACGGGGGGAACAGCGGCGGGGGCGGCCGCCTTGAGGGTGAGGACCATGGTGAGGCCACCGCCGGGGGTGTCCTCGGCGGTGATGGTGCCGCCCATCGCCTCCACGAAGCCGCGCGCGACGGCGAGGCCCAGGCCGACCCCGGCGCCGCGCGGTGCGTCGCCGTAGCGCTGGAAGGGGGCGAAGATGCGGTCCTTGGCCTCGTCGGGCACGCCGGTGCCACGGTCGACGACGCGCAGCTCGACGCGGTCGGCCATGGCGCTGGCCGACACCAGCACCGGTGCGGCGCCCAGCCCGTACTTGACGGCGTTCTCGACGACGTTGGCGACGGCCCGCTCCAGCAGGCCCTTGTCGACCTCGACCATCGGGAGGCTCTCGGGGATGTCCAGCTCGGCGCTGCCGTCGGGCACGCCGCCGAGCGCCATGGGGACGACCTCGTCGAGGTCGATGGCGCGGATCAGCGGGGTGACGGTGCCGGTCTGGAGGCGGGACATGTCGAGCAGGTTGCCGACGAGGTGGTCGAGCCGGTCGGCGCCCGCCTCGATGCCTTCGAGGAGCTCGGCGCGGTCCTCCTCGGACCACTCGACGTCGTCGGACCGCAGCGAGGACACGGCGGCCTTGATGCCCGCGAGGGGCGTACGGAGGTCATGGCTGACGGCCGCCAGCAGCGAGGTGCGGATCTTGTTGCCCTCGGCGAGCTTGCGGGCCTCCTCGGCCTCGCCGACCAGCCGCTGCCGGTCGAGGACGACGGCGGCCTGGGCGGCGAAGGCGCCGAGCACCCGGCGGTCCTCGGCGGGCAGGACGCGGCCCGACAGGGCGAGGGCCATGTGGTCGCCGACGGGCATGTCGACGTCGGCGTCCTCGGGGCGCGCCACGGGCCGGCGGCCCACGCTCCCCGCGCGGGTCCACGGTTCGACGTCGCTCTCGCGCTCCAGGAGCGCCACCGACTCCATGGAGAACGTCTCGCGGACCCGCTCCAGCAGGGCGTCCAGGGCGGTCTCGCCCCGCAGCACGCTGCCGGCCAGGAAGGACAGCACCTCGGACTCGGCGCGCAGCCGGGCCGCCTGGTGGGTGCGGCGCGCGGCGAGGTCGACGACGGAGGCGACGGAGACGGCGACGCCGAAGAAGACGGCGATGGCGACCATGTTGCGGGGGTCGGCGACGGTGAACCGGTACAGGGGCGGGGCGAAGAACCAGTTGAGCAGCAGGGAGCCGAAGGCCGCCGAGGCCAGGGACGGGGCCAGGCCGCCGAGCAGCGCGGAGGCCACGGTGAGCGACAGGAACAGCAGCATGTCGTTGGCGAGGCCGAGGTCCGCCTCGATGTGGGTGAGCAGCAGCGTCAGCAGCGCGGGGCCGGCGACGCCGGTCAGCCAGCCGCAGATGGTGCGGGAGCGGCCGAGGCGGGCACCGCGGGCGACGGGCAGGCCGCGGCCCCGGGCGACCTCCTCGTGGGTGACGATGTGGACGTCCAGGTCGGGTCCGGAGTCCCGGGCGACGGTGGCGCCGACGCCGGGGCCGAACACGTACTGCCAGGTCTTGCGGCGGCTGGAGCCGAGGACGATCTGGGTGGCGTTGACGCCGCGGGCGAACTCCAGGAGCGCGGAGGGCACGTCGTCGCCGATGACGTGGTGGAAGGAGCCGCCGAGGTCCTCGACGAGGGTGCGCTGGACGGCCAGCTCCTTGGGCGAGGCGGAGGTCAGGCCGTCGCTGCGGGCGATGTAGACGGCGAGCATCTCGCTGCCGGAGCCCTTGGCCGCCATCCGGGACGCGCGGCGGATGAGGGTGCGGCCCTCGGGGCCGCCGGTGAGGCCGATGACGATGCGCTCACGCGCCTGCCAGGTGGTGCGGATGTTGTGCTCGCCGCGGTACTGCTGGAGGTACTCGTCGACCCGGTCGGCGGTCCACAGCAGGGCCAGCTCGCGCAGGGCGGTGAGGTTGCCGGGGCGGAAGTAGTTGGAGAGGGCCGCGTCGACCTTGTCGGGCTGGTAGATGTTGCCGTGGGCCATGCGGCGGCGCAGCGCCTGGGGCGACATGTCGACCAGCTCGATCTGGTCGGCGCGCCGGACGACCTCGTCGGGCACGGTCTCCCGTTGCCGTACGCCGGTTATGGACTCCACGACGTCGCCCAGCGACTCCAGGTGCTGGATGTTGACGGTGGAGATGACGTCGATGCCGGCGGCGAGCAGTTCCTCGACGTCCTGCCAGCGCTTGGCGTTGCGCGAGCCGGGGAGATTGGTGTGGGCCAGGTCGTCGACCAGGGCGACGGCCGGGCGCCGCGCCAGGACCGCGTCCACGTCCATTTCGGCGTGGTGGGCGCCGTCGAGGGCGAGCTCCTTGCGGGGTATCTGTTCCAGTCCGTGCAGCATCACCTCCGTACGGGGGCGGTCGTGGTGCTCGGCGAAGGCGACGGCGCAGTCGGTGCCGCGTTCGACGCGGCGGTGCGCCTCGGAGAGCATCGCGTACGTCTTGCCGACGCCCGGTGCCGCACCCAGGTAGATCCGTAGCTTGCCGCGTCCCATGGCCTCATTGTCGTCATTTGTCGTTCGACTGCTTGTGCGTAGACCTTACGACCGGTGGTGGCGGCGAACCGGACGCGGGGGGGGTTCCCGGGCGTCTTGACGGGATTCTGATGCGGCCGGCGGTGCGGTCGGGGGCCGACGCCGGCAGGCGGGTGCGGGGTGCGGTCGGGGGCCGATGCCGCCGGCGGGCGGGGTGGCGTCGCCCGGTTCCGCCTGGGGACAACGCGGTGGGCCGCACCCGTCGTACGGGTACGGCCCATCATGCGTGCGGGAGAGAGGGGTCAGCGGACCTCGGTGATCTCCGGGCCGCGCTGGAGCTGTCCCATGCCGCCGGAGAACCGCGACGACTCCTGGTCCTCCTGCTGGACGCCCTCGGGCACCATCTGCGCGTCGTTCGGCAGCTTCAGGACGATCGGGTCACGGGGCGCCATGGGGCCCTCGCCCCGTACGACGACGGTGTCCCGGAAGATCTGCTCCAGCAGGCCCGCGGCCTCCGGCTGGACCGCGCCCTGGCCGGAGATGACCCCGCGCAGGAACCAGCGGGGGCCGTCCACGCCGACGAAACGCACGAGCTGTACGCCGCCGGTGCCGTCCGGCAGCTTGACCGGCACCTGGGCCCGGAGCTCCCAGCCGAGCGGGCCCTCGACCTCGTCGATGATGCCGCCCTGCTGCGTGATCCCGGAGGCGATCTCCTCGCGGACCTCGCCCCAGATGCCCTCCTTCTTGGGGGCCGCGAACGCCTGCAGCTGGACGGCGCTGTCGCGCAGCACCACCGTCGCCGCGACGATCGCGTCGCCCGCGACCTCCACGCGCAGCTCCATGCCCTCGACCCCGGGCACGAACATGCCGCCCAGGTCCACGCGGCCCTCCTCGGGCCGGGAGACCTCGGAGACGTCCCAGGGGCCGTCGGGCCGGGGCGCCGGCGGAAGGTTCACCCGGCGCGGCTCGCTGTCCGCCGCGTCGTCAGTGCCGACCTCGTCGACGACCTGCTCGGCCTCGCCCGCCGCGTCGGCAGCGGCACCGCTCTTCTTGCGACGTCCGAACACGTCACTGTCCTTCCCGGTCGGATACGACCGAAGCGTATCGATTCCCACCCGTCCAGCCCTCCGTGGCGGCATGACCGCCGGTGGACCCGAAGCCCCCCTCGGCCCGCGCCGAGCCGGGAAGCTCCGCCACTTCGTGGAAACGGACCTTCTCGACTTGCTGAACGACCAGTTGGGCGATCCGGTCGAACCGCTCGAACCGCACGCTCTCGCGCGGGTCCAGGTTGACCACGATCACCTTGATCTCCCCACGGTACCCGGCATCCACCGTCCCTGGGGCATTCACGAGGGCCACTCCGCAACGAGCTGCGAGACCCGAACGGGGGTGCACGAACGCGGCGTACCCGTCGGGCAGCGCGATGGACACCCCGGTGGGCAGGACCGCGCGCTCGCCGGGGGCCAGTTCGGCGGCCTCGGTGGTGACGAGATCGGCGCCCGCGTCGCCCGGGTGCCCGTACGACGGGAGCGGCACCTCCGGGTCCACGCGGCGGATCAGGACGTCGACAGGGTTACGCATCAGGGGTTCACCTCGAAGGCGCGGGAGCGCCGGACCTGGTCGGGGTCGGCCATGGCCGCCCGGATCTCCTCCGGGCGCCCGTTGTCGATGAAGTGATCGACCTTGACCTCGATGAAGAGGGCTTCGGCGCGGACGGCGACGGGCCCCTCGGGGCTGCCGATCCTGCCGGTCGCCGTGGAGTAGATCTTCCGGCCGTGTACGGCGGTGACCTCGGCCTCCAGGTGCAGGACCGTGCCGACGGGCACCGGGCGCACGAAGTCGGTCTCCAGCCGGCCGGTCACCGCGATCACCCGCAGCAGCCAGTTCAGCGAGCCGAGCGTCTCGTCGAGCGCGGTGGCGAGGATGCCGCCGTGCGCGAGGCCCGGGGCGCCCTGGTGGTCGGTGGTGACCGTGAACTCGGCGGTGACGGTCACGCCCTCGCCCGCCCTGGCCGCGAGGTGCAGCCCGTGGGGCTGTCCGCCGCCGCAGCCGAAGCAGTGCTCGTAATGGGCGCCCAGGAGCTCGCCGGGGGCGGGCGCGTCGGGGTGCCGTGCCGGCGGTATGGCGTCGGCCGGGGGCGTCAGTGCAGTGCTCACAGCGGGAGACCTTACCCGCGCGGCGGAGCACCGGTCGCGCCGTGCCAAGCTTGGGTGTATGCAGCCTTCCGCAGCGGCTTCCGTTCCGGCCTCCGCCCCGCAGTACGACGAGCGTCTCACCGCTCCCCGCTCCTGGTGGCTGCTGGCCGCCCTGGTCGGCGTCTCGGGGGCGCTGATGACGATGCCGCTGGGCACCCTGCCCACGCTGGGCGGACTGATCGTCGGGGGCGCGCTGGCGGCGATGGCGGTCAGTTCGTACGGCTCGGCACGGATCCGGGTGGTGGCGGGCTCGCTGGTCGCCGGGGACGCGCGCATCCCGGTGTCGGCGCTGGGCGAGCCCGAGGTGCTGGACGCCGAGGAGGCGCGGGCCTGGCGGACGTACAAGGCGGACACGCGCGCGTTCATGCTGATGCGCGGCTACGTTCCGGCGGCGGTGCGCGTCGAGGTCACCGACCCGGACGATCCGACCCCGTACGTGTACCTCTCCAGCCGCGACCCCGAGGCCCTGGCGGCGGCGCTGACCGCCGTACGGGCCCAGGCGTAGGTCCCGGGCGGGCGACCGCGCGGGGGCGTTTCCCCGGGCGGGCGACCGCGCGTGAGCCGGGGGCGGTCCCGGGGGCGGGCGAGGGAGTGTCCGGAAAGATCGGCGAGACACCCCCTAGAGGCCGAGCTCCTTGGGGTTGTCCGGCTGTTCCAGCGGGGGCAGGGCGGGGAGCGCGTCCCAGGGCACCTGCCGGGTGCGGAGGTCCTTGCGGATGCGCTCGGCGAGCTTCTTGGTGTCGCGCCGGTTCATCACGGCACCGACGGCCGCGCCGACCATGAACGGCATCAGGTTCGGCAGGTTGCGGACCATGCGCTTCATGATCTGCTGGCGCAGTTCGCGTTTCATGCGGCCGCCGAGGGCCGCGTTGACGGTGGCGGGCTTGGTGACGTCGATGCCCCGCTCCTCCGTCCAGGAGGTCAGGTACGCCGTCGCACGCTCCTTGAGGTTGCCCGGGGGCCGCTGTCCGTAGACCTCGTGGAGTTCGGCGATGAGCTTCAGCTCGATCGCCGCGACGCCCGTGATCTCGGCGGCCATCTCGGCCGGCATCGCGGGCGGTACAGGCAGCATGGCGGCCGCGCCGACGCCGGCGCCCACCGTGGAGGTGGCGTTGGCGGCGCCCGCGATCAGCTTGTCCGCGAGCTGCTCGGGGGTCAGGCCCGGGAACTGCCGGCGCAACGTGGCCAGGTCCCGGACGGGAACGCGCGGGGCGTTCTCGATGAGCCGGTCGGCGAGGTGGGCGAGGCCCGCCTTGGCACCGTCACGGCTCTTGAGCACGCCACGCCGGACGGCGTCGATGCGCCGTGCCCCGGTGGACGGGGCGGACGTGGCGGTCAGGTCGACCGGCGCCCCCGCCCTTCCGGCCGCCTCGAGCGAGGCCGAGGGGCCTCGCTCGTCTTCACGCGCGCCGGGGGAGGGCAGGAGGGCGGAGGACTCGGCGGGCGCGTCCTGTGCGCCTGGTGCCGGGCCTGTGCCGCCCTGGTACGCCTCCGGCTTCCGATGGAGCCGGAAGCGTCGCTTCCGAGACGGGGTGTCGCCTGCCACGGCCGACGGACCTCAGTCGCAGTCTCGGCAGATCGGCTGACCGTTCTTCTCGCGGGCCAGCTGGCTGCGGTGGTGGACCAGGAAGCAGCTCATGCAGGTGAACTCGTCCGCCTGCTTGGGCAGCACCCGGACGGCCAGCTCCTCGTTCGAGAGGTCCGCGCCGGGCAGCTCCAGGCCCTCGGCCGCCTCGAACTCGTCGACGTCGACGGTCGAGGTCGACTTGTCGTTGCGCCGGGCCTTCAGCTCTTCAAGGCTGTCCGAGTCGACGTCGTCGTCGGTCTTGCGTGGGGTGTCGTAATCCGTTGCCATGTCGCTCTCCCCCTCTGGGTGGTTGCGGTGTCTCCAGCGCACGTAACGCGTGAGAGGCCGGACTTGTGCCCGACCTGAGGCGGAGATTTTGCCTCACATCAAGGTCTGTTACTCAATCGACACCCAACCGGACCCCTCGAGAGTGATCGGGTTTGGATGGCGAACGGGACCGTACACGGTCCGGGAGCCGCGCCCTACAGGCGCCACCCCCTGTACTTCCCGTGATCTCACCCCCCGGAAACCCGGACTTTTCCTGGTTTTCCGGGGGAATTCTTGATCACGGAGAGTAGATGGCCGGAACGATTCCCTTGTGATCGATCACACACGTAACTCTCGTGAACAGGTCACGAGAATTCCGCGCAAAGCGAACAGCTCGGACGGCTCGACCGGCGTGTCACAACGGAAGCGTGACACGCATGACGAGGCCGCCGCCCTCGCGGGGCTCCGCGATGATACGGCCCCCGTGGGCCCGCGCGACCGACCGGGCGATCGACAGGCCCAGTCCGACCCCCTTGTCACTGCCGGTCCGCTCCTGTCGCAGGCGTCTGAACGGCTCGAAGAGGTTGTCGATCTCGTACGCGGGAACCACTGGTCCCGTGTTCGAGACGACCAGGACCGCCTGGCCGTGCTGCGTCTCGGTGGTGACCTCGACCCAGCCCTCGTCCACGTTGTACCGGACCGCGTTCTGGACCAGGTTCAGGGCGATCCGCTCCAGCAGCACACCATTGCCCTGGACGACGGCGGGCGCCCGCTCGCCGCGGATCTCCACGCCCTTCGCCCCGGCCTCGGCCCGGGTCTGGTCGAGGGCACGCGAGGCGACCTCCGCCAGGTCCACGGGCTTGCGCTCCACGATCTCGTTGTCGCTCCGGGCCAGCAGCAGCAGGCCCTCCACGAGCTGCTCGCTGCGCTCGTTGGTGGCCAGCAGCGTCTTGCCCAGTTGCTGGAGCTCCACGGGCGCCCCGGGGTCGGAGAGGTGCACCTCCAGCAGGGTGCGGTTGATCGCCAGCGGCGTGCGCAGCTCGTGCGAGGCGTTGGCGACGAAGCGCTGCTGGGCGGTGAAGGCCCGCTCCAGGCGGTCCAGCATGTCGTCGAAGGTGTCCGCGAGCTCCTTGAGCTCGTCGTCCGGCCCGTCCAGCTCGATCCGGCGGGAGAGGTCCGTACCGGCCACGTTGCGGGCGGTACGGGTGATCCGGCCCAGCGGCGACAGGACCCGGCCGGCCATCGCGTACCCGAAGGCGAAGGCGATGACGCTCAGGCCGAGCAGCGCGAACAGGGAACGGCGCAGCAGATCGTCCAGGGCGTGCTGGCGCTGTTCGTTCACGCACGAGTTCATCGCCCGGTTGAACTCGTCGGGACCGGCCTCGACCGGGAAGATGCAGACGTTGCTCGCCACCTGGCCGTTGACGATCTTGAACGGGAGTTCGCTGCCGACGTGCAGGGCCTGCGCGGCCAGCAGGTAGATGATCGACAGCAGCAGGATGCCGGCGATCAGGAACATGCCGCCGTACAGCAGCGTGAGCCGTATGCGGATCGTCGGACGCAGCCAGGGGCGGACGGGCTCCCGGGGGTCCCAGGTCGGCTTCGGGGGCGCCTGTGGCGGCGCGGGGGTCGCGGCCACGGGTCAGATCCGGTAACCGGAGCCAGGCACGGTGACGATCACCGGCGGCTCGCCGAGCTTGCGGCGCAGGGTCATCACCGTGACGCGCACCACGTTGGTGAAGGGGTCGGTGTTCTCGTCCCAGGCCTTCTCCAGAAGCTGCTCGGCCGAGACGACGGCACCCTCGCTGCGCATCAGTACCTCCAGGACGGCGAACTCCTTCGGTGCGAGCTGGATCTCCCTGCCGTCGCGGAAGACTTCGCGCCGGTTCGGGTCGAGCTTGATCCCGGCCCGCTCCAGCACCGGCGGCAGCGGCACCGTCGTCCGCCGCCCGAGCGCCCGCACCCGGGCGGTGAGCTCGCTGAACGCGAACGGCTTGGGCAGGTAGTCGTCGGCGCCGATCTCCAGGCCCTCCACCCGGTCGCTGACGTCCCCGGAGGCGGTCAGCATCAGCACCCGGGTGGGCATGCCCAGATCGACGATCTTGCGGCAGACGTCGTCCCCGTGGACGAGCGGCAGGTCGCGGTCGAGGACGACCACGTCGTAGTCGTTGACCCCGATGCGCTCCAGGGCGGCCGCCCCGTCGTACACGACGTCGACGGCCATGGCCTCCCGGCGCAGACCGGTGGCCACCGCATCGGCGAGCAGCTGCTCGTCCTCGACGACGAGTACGCGCACGGCGCTGTTCCTTCCTCCGAGCCCGGTTTCCGGGCAGGTATTTCCGCACGGAGTGTGCGGGTGTCCATCCTGCCCCTTACGCGCGTAAACCGGCTGTAAGGCGGCCTGCGGCAGCGACGGACCCGGCGGGGCGGCGCGGGAATCGACGGAATTCCCGGAGCAGTTGAGGTTTCCGTGAGGAAGCCATTGGGGAGGACGACTGCACACCCGAGATCACGCCGCGTATGTGGCGCGCCACGAACCGCTCTGTCTCCCAGAGGGTGCAATGCGTGATCGAACGACAACCCTCGGCACACCCCCGTGCCACCGACCCATGACGAGGGGGCGCACGATGGACGCTTTCACCGCAGGACTGCTGCAGCGCATAAGGGCCACGGAGACCGACCTCACGCGGGCTCGCGAGACGGGAGACGACTTCCTGGCCGATGTCGAGCAGGCGGAGCTCGACGACCTCCGCCGGCTCGCCGCGGAACACGGCGTGGACGTCACCCCCGCGCACGCCTGACACGACACGAAGGGCGCGCAGCCCACCGGCCCCGGCCCCCGCGGAACCCCGCGGCGACCGGGGCCTTTCGTACGCCCGGGGCGCGGCCCGAGTCCGGGTGGGGCTCGGGTGGGGCTTGGGCGCGGTCCGGGTGGGGTCCGGGTGGGGCTTGGGCGGGGTCCTAGTCGTGCCAGGCGCCGAAGTCCTCCAGGAGGGCCTGGAGCGGTGCGAAGACGCCCGGGGACGCCGCCACCGTCAGTTCGCCCGACGGGGCGGTGCCGGGGCGGCCGCCGGTCAGGGCGCCGGCTTCGCGGGCGATCAGGGCACCGGCCGCCAGGTCCCAGGGGCGGAGCCCGCGCTCGTAGTAGCCGTCCAGGCGGCCGGCGGCGACGTCGGAGAGGTCGACCGCGGCGGAGCCGCTGCGCCGGATGTCGCGGAGCCGGGGGATCAGGCGCCGGGCCACGTCGGCCTGGTGGGCGCGGACCTCGGCCACGTAGTTGAAGCCGGTCGACACCAGTGCCTGGTCCAGCGGCGGGGCGGGCCGGCAGCGGATGGGCCGGTCGTTCAGGAAGGCGCCGCCGCCGAGCACCGCGCGGAAGGTCTCCCCGCGCATCGGGGCCTCGACGACCCCGACGACGGTCTCGCCGTTCCGCTCGGCGGCGATGGAGACCGCCCAGGTCGGCAGGCCGTACAGGTAGTTCACCGTGCCGTCCAGGGGGTCGACGACCCAGCGGACGCCGGTGGTGCCGTCCATGGCGGCGCCCTCCTCGCCGAGGAGGCCGTCGTCGGGGCGGTGCTCGGCGAGGAAGGCGGTGATCAGTTTCTCGGCGGCGATGTCCATCTCGGTGACGACGTCGATGGGGCTCGACTTGGTCGCCGCGACGCCGAGGTCGGCCGGGCGGCCGTCGCGCAGCAGGGCACCGGCCCGGCGCCCGGCCTCCAGGGCGAGGTCCAGGAGCTCGGTGAGGAGCGGGTCGCGCGGGTCGGTCACAGCGTCTCCTTACGCGTACGGGCTGTCGGCGCCGGCCGCCGCGGGCCGCTCGGCGCGGGCCGGGCAGCAGCCGGCCGGGCACAGGTCGTGCGAGGCGCCGAGGGCGCCCAGCGCGCAGCGCTCCACCGCGGTGCCCCGCTCGGCGGCCGCGCGCTCCAGGAGCAGGTCGCGGACGGCGGCCGCGAAGCGCGGGTCGTCGCCCACCGTCGCCGACCTGCGTACCGGCAGGCCGAGCTCGGCGGCCTTGGCGGTGGCCTCGGTGTCCAGGTCGTACAGGACCTCCATGTGGTCCGAGACGAACCCGATCGGGACCATGACGACCGCCGGTGCCCCGGCGCCGTGCAGGGCTTCCAGGTGGTCGCAGATGTCCGGCTCCAGCCACGGGATGTGCGGGGCGCCGCTGCGCGACTGGTAGACGAGCTCCCAGGGGTGGTCGATCCCGGTCTCGTCCCGTACGGCGTCGGCGATGAGCCGGGCGACCTCCAGGTGCTGCCTGACGTACGCGCCGCCCTCGCCGTGCTCGCCGGCGGGGCCGGAGGTGTCGGCGGCGGCGGTCGGGATGGAATGCGTGGTGAAGGCGAGGTGGGCGCCCGCGCGGACCGGCTCGTCGAGCTCGGCCAGCGACTTCAGGACGCCCTCGATCATGGGCCGGACGAACCCGGGGTGGTTGAAGTAGTGCCGCAGCTTGTCCACCCGGGGCAGCGGCAGGCCCTCCGCTTCCAGCGTGGCCAGGGCGTCCGCCAAGTTCTCCCGGTACTGGCGGCAGCCGGAGTACGAGGCGTAGGCACTGGTGGCGAGGACCGCGATGCGGCGGTGCCCGTCGGTGACCATCTCGCGCAGCGCGTCGGTGAGGTACGGCGCCCAGTTCCGGTTGCCCCAATGGACGGGCAGGTCGAGGCCGGCGTCCGCGAAGTCCTTGCGCAGCGCGGCCAGCAGCGCGCGGTTCTGGTCGTTGATGGGGCTGACGCCGCCGAAGAGGAAGTAGTGCTGCCCCACTTCCTTGAGGCGTTCCTTGGGGATGCCCCGCCCCCGGGTCACGTTCTCCAGGAACGGGACCACGTCGTCGGGGCCCTCGGGGCCGCCGAAGGAGAGCAGCAGCAGGGCGTCGTACGGGGCTGGATCGCGCTGATCGGCCATGGCATCGGACATGGGATCGATCCTGCCACCAGGGTCCGACAGCCGGGAAACCGCCGTGCGCCGTCACCCGTTCGGACGTAACCTGTGAAGGCTGCCCATACGCCTTACGCAGGCGCCCCATGCTCACTGGCCGGAGACCGTCTTGCCCAGTCCCTACCGCGCGATCTTCTCCGCCCCCGGCTCCGTCGGTTTCTCCGCCGCCGGTTTCCTCGGCCGGATGCCGCTGGCCATGATGGGCATCGGCATCGTCACGATGATCTCCCAGGTCACCGGCCGGTACGGGCTGGCCGGCGCGCTGTCCGCGACGCTCGCCGTCTCGGCCGCCGTGCTCGGCCCGCAGGTCTCCCGGCTGGTCGACCGGTACGGGCAGCGCCGGGTGCTGCGCCCGGCCACCCTGATCACGGTGGTGGCCGTCGCGGGGCTGCTGGTCTGCGCCCAGCAGGGGCTGCCGGAGTGGACGCTGTTCGTGTTCTCGGCGTCCGCCGGGTGCGTGCCGAGCATCGGGGCGATGACCCGGGCGCGCTGGGCGGCGATCTACCGGGGCTCACCGCGCGAGCTGCACACCGCGTACTCGTTCGAGTCGATCGTCGACGAGGTGTGCTTCATCTTCGGCCCGATCGTCTCCATCGGCCTGTCGACCGTCTGGTTCCCGGAGGCGGGGCCGCTGCTGGCCGCCCTGTTCCTGCTGACCGGCGTCTGGTGGCTGACCGCGCAGCGGGGCACGGAGCCGACGCCGCACCCGATCGAGCAGCACACCGGCGGCTCGGCGCTGCGCTCCCCCGGCCTCCAGGTGCTGGTGGCCGCGTTCGTCGCGACCGGCACGATCTTCGGCGCGGTGGACGTGGTGACGGTGGCGTTCGCCGAGGAGGAGGGCCACAAGGCCGCGGCCAGCCTGGTGCTGGCGGTGTACGCGCTGGGTTCGTGCCTCGCGGGCGCGGTCTTCGGGCTGCTGCATCTGAAGGGCGAGCCGTCGCGCAGGTGGGTTCTGGGTGTCTGTGCGATGGCCGTGAGTATGATCCCCCTCCAACTGGCCGGGAGCCTGCCGTTCCTGGCCGTGGCGCTCTTTGTCGCGGGCCTCGCCATCGCACCGACGATGGTGACGACCATGGCCCTCGTCGAGGCCCACGTACCGCGCACCAAACTGACCGAGGGCATGTCCTGGACGGGTACCGGGCTCGCGGTCGGCGTGGCGCTCGGCTCCTCGGCCGCGGGCTGGGTGGTCGACGCGCACGGGGCGGCCGCGGGGTACGCGGTCCCCGGCGTCGCGGGAGTGCTCGCGGCCGCGGTGGCGTTCCTGGGGTACCGCCGGCTGCGCAAGCCGGTGCCGACGTGGGAGGGGCAGCGTGAGCAGGACCCGGAACAGCCGGAGCGGCAGCACCACGTGGCGTAACTGGGCGGGCACCGTGGCCGCCACACCCGTACGGGAGGCGCGTCCCGCTTCGGTCCAGGAGCTGGCGGACACGGTGCGGGGCGCCGCGGAAGAGGGTCTGAGGGTCAAGACGGTCGGGACGGGTCATTCGTTCACGGCCATCGCCGCCACCGACGGCGTGCTGGTCCGCCCGGACCTGCTGACCGGCATCCGTCGGATCGACCGGCGTGAGCTGACCGTCACGGTGGAGTCGGGCACACCGCTGAAGCGGTTGAACGCGGCCCTGGCGCGGGAGGGCCTGTCGCTCACGAACATGGGCGACATCATGGAGCAGACGGTGGCGGGCGCCGTCAGCACCGGTACGCACGGCACGGGCCGTGACTCGGCGTCGATCGCCGCGCAGATCCGGGAGCTGGAGCTGGTCACGGCCGACGGGCGGGTGCTGACCTGCTCGGAGAAGGAGAACCCGGAGGTGTTCGCGGCCGCCCGGATCGGGCTGGGCGCGCTCGGGGTCGTCTCGGCCATCACCTTCGCGGTGGAGCCGGTCTTCCTGCTGACCGCGCGGGAGGAGCCGATGACCTTCGACCGGGTCACCGCGGAGTTCGACGCGCTGCACGCGGAGAACGAGCACTTCGAGTTCTACTGGTTCCCCCACACCGGCAACTGCAACACCAAGCGCAACAACCGCAGCGCGGGCCCGGCGGCCCCGCCCGGGCGCGTCAGCGGCTGGATCGAGGACGAACTGCTCTCCAACGGGCTCTTCCAGGTGGTGAACTCGATCGGGCGGGCGGTTCCGGCGGCCGTCCCCGCGATCGCCAAGGTCTCCAGCCGCGCCCTGTCGGCCCGTACGTACACGGACATCCCCTACAAGGTCTTCACAAGTCCACGCCGGGTGCGATTCGTGGAGATGGAGTACGCGCTGCCGAGGGAGGCGGTGGTGGGCGCGCTGCGCGAGCTGAAGGCGATGGTCGACCGGTCGCCGCTCCGCGTCAGTTTCCCGGTGGAGGTGCGGACGGCGCCCGCGGACGACATCACGCTCTCGACGGCCTCGGGCCGGGACACCGCGTACATCGCGGTCCACATGTACAAGGGCACGCCGCACCGGGCGTACTTCACGGCGGCGGAGCGGATCATGACGGCCCACGGGGGACGGCCGCACTGGGGGAAGCTGCACACCCGGGACGCCGCGTACCTCGCGGAGGTGTACCCGCGGTTCGGCGAGTTCACCGCGCTGCGTGACCGTCTGGACCCGGACCGGGTGTTCGGCAACGACTATCTGCGACGGGTGCTGGGCGACTGACCGTCCACCGGCCGTCGCCCCGTCCCTTCTGTACCGGTTTTCCGCGTGTACACCCTCTCGTCCCTCTCTACTCTCTGTTCACCCATCTGCCCCAACATGCAAGGAGAAGAGACCTTTAGGAGAAGCGAATAGTTCCATTTCTACGGATTCCATGCACGAGGCCACGGGTGACGGCCGGTCAGGGAGCCCAACTGCCGTACGCCTGGAGAACTTCGGCGGCGCGCCGGTCCACCCAGGTGGCCCGAATGGAGTACTGTGGCGAGCCCTGGGCCCCGATCCCTTTCGGGTGTCCGGGACCAACGGGAGGGGGCCGAAAAGCGGCACTCGTTCCGGCGGCGCCGCAGCACCGCACGGCCGCCTGCTGCACGGAGTGACCTCGACGGTCACCCTGCGTGGCGAACAGGTAACCGTGCCATAACGGCGTTCAGGGCCCACGCCCGACACGCCGGGCAACACGGCAAGGTTGTGGCAGGCTGCACCCGGGCAGGCCACACTCGACTAGCGGAAGCAGCGACGCAGGTGACGTCGGCAGGCACCACCCGGGAGGTCCCCATGCCCGAACTGCGTGTCGTGGCCGTCTCCAACGACGGCACACGACTGGTGCTGAAGGCTGCTGACAGCACGGAGTACACGCTTCCGATCGACGAGCGGCTGCGCGCCGCCGTGCGCAACGACCGCGCCCGCCTCGGCCAGATCGAGATCGAGGTGGAGAGCCACCTCAGGCCCCGGGACATCCAGGCGCGTATACGCGCCGGTGCCTCCGCCGAAGAGGTCGCCCAGCTCGCCGGCATCCCTGTCGAGCGGGTACGACGCTTCGAGGGCCCCGTCCTCGCCGAGCGCGCCTTCATGGCCGAGCGGGCCCGCAAGACCCCCGTCCGCCGGCCCGGCGAGAACACCGGTCCGCAGCTCGGCGAGGCGGTGCAGGAGCGGCTGCTGCTGCGCGGCGCCGACAAGGACACCGTGGTCTGGGACTCCTGGCGCCGCGACGACGGCACCTGGGAAGTGCTGCTGGTCTACCGGGTCGCGGGTGAGGTGCACTCGGCGAGCTGGACGTACGACCCGCCCCGCCGGCTCGTCCAGGCCGTGGACGACGAGGCGCGCGCGCTGATCGGCGAGACCGACGACGCGGTGGCCGTCCAGGAACCGAGCTTCCCGTTCGTACCGCGTATCGCGCGCCTCCCCCGCGATCGGCCGCTCGACCGCGCACTCGACCGGCAGATCGACCGCCCGGCGCCCGTTCCGGCCCCCGAGTCGGAGGACGAGCCCGAGCGCGACTCGCTGACCAGCCTGCTGGAGGCGGTGCCGAGCTTCCGGGGCGACATGGTCGTGCCCGAGCTCCCGGCCGCCGAACCCGCGGCGGCGGCCGAAGCCGACCAGGAGCCGGACGCCGAGGAGCCCCCGGCCCCGGCCGCCTCGGCGGGCGCGGGTTCGGCGTACGCGGACGTCCTGATGCCGCGCGCGGTGAGCGGTCACCGCGACCGCCTGACCGGCACGACCGACCGCCAGGCCGAAGCGGACGGCGTCCGCCCCGGCCGCCGGGCGGCGGTCCCGAGCTGGGACGAGATCGTCTTCGGTACACGCCGCAAGAAGCAGGAGTAGCGCACGAGTAGCGGGAGCAGCGGAAGCGGCCGGAGCGGCCAGGCTCCGTAGGCGCTTGGCGTGAACGCGTGACGCGTGAGCGCGTGAACCGCCGCCCCACGTCCCCGGTACCGTCCGGGGCGTGGGGCGGCGGTGTGCGTGGCCGGTGGCTTCGGTGACCGGCGGGCGGCGGGTTGCGGGCGGCCCGATCAGCCGCGGGACGGGCCCTTGGCGACCGGACGGGCCGGGTCGGAGGACCACTCGGACCAGGACCCCGCGTACAGCCCGGCCCGGATGCCGGCCAGTTCCAGGGCCAGGACCTCGTGGGCGCCCGACACGCCCGAACCGCAGTACACGCCGACCTCCGGGGCGTCGGTCGCGCCCAGGGCCTTGAAGCGGGCCGCCAGGGTCTCGGCGGGCAGGAAGCGGCCGTCCTCGTCCACGTTCTCCGTCGTCGGGGCCGAGGCCGCGCCCGGGATGTGCCCGCCCACGGGGTCGATCGGTTCCACCTCGCCCCGGTACCGCTCCCCCGCCCGCGCGTCCAGCAACAGGCCCGTGCGCGCCAGCGCCGCCGCCGCGTCCGCGTCCAGCAGCGGCAGGGCACCCGGCTCGGGCGTGAAGTCCCCGACCACGGGCGTGGGCTCCTCGGTCGTCAGTTCGCCCCGCCAGGCCGCGAGGCCGCCGTCCAGCACCCGCACGTCCGGGTGTCCCGTCCAGCGCAGCAGCCACCAGGCACGGGCGGCCGCCCAGCCCTGGCCGCCGTCGTACACCACGACCGGCCAGCCGGCGCGTACCCCGGCCCGGCGCATCACCGCGCCGAACTCCGCCACGTCCGGCAGCGGGTGGCGGCCCCCGGCGCCGGGCGGCCCCGCGAGCTCCGTGTCGAGGTCGGCGTACACGGCGCCCGGGATGTGCCCCGCCTCGTAGACGGGCCGGCCGGGCGGGCCGCCGAGCTGCCAGCGGACGTCCAGGAGGACCGGCGGGCGCGCGCCGGTGAGCTCATCGACCAGATCGGATGCCGAGATGATGGGATTCATGACGCCATCCTCGCGCAGACGCGGGCCGTCGCGGACGAGCCGGGAGGACCGGGCCGGTCGCGGCGGGGATGGGAAACGGAATTCTGGGCATCCTCCTGCGGAATCGCGCCATTCCACGGCGCGGCCGGGGCCCACCGCGCGGCCGATGGTGCAAGCATCTGACGGGGCGTACGGCCGGGCCCACGGCCCGTGGCCGCCACCGCGACGGCCCCGCCGCACCGGCACGGCAGCGCCGGGTCCCCGTACGGCCACGACGATGGTCCGAGGAGAGAATGACGATGAGCGAGGCGGCTCGGCGCGAACCCGGTACACCCTGCTGGGTGAGCTTGATGGCACATCGCCTTGACGCGACGCAGCGGTTCTACGGGGAGCTGTTCGGCTGGCGGTTCGAACCGGGCCCGCAGCAGCTCGGTCCGTACGTGCGCGGCCTGCTGGACGGCGAGGAAGTGGCGGGTATCGGCCAGCTTCCGGCCGACCGGGACCTGCCGACCGCCTGGACGACGTACCTGGCGTCCGACGACGCCGGCGCGACCGCCGAGGCGATCCGCTGCGGTGGCGGCACGGTCGCCGTCGGTCCGCTCACCGCGGGCGACGCCGGACGGCTGGTGATCTGCTCCGATCCGACCGGGGCGGTCTTCGGGGTCTGGCAGGCCGCGGCGCACCTCGGCACGACCGTGGGGGGCGTGCCCGGGACGCCCGTGTGGAACGAACTGCTGACGCAGGAGACCGAGGCGGTCGGCAAGTTCTACAAGACGGTGTTCGGGTACGAGCTCGATCCCGTCGACTCGGCCGAGGCGGACCTGGTGACGCTGCGGGTGGGCGACCGGCCGGTCGCCTCCCTGCGGGGCGTCGGCACCTCCCTGCCGCGCGACCGGGGCGCTCACTGGATGACCTGGTTCGAGGTGGCGGACACCGATGACGCGGCGCGGCGGGTGACCGGGCTCGGGGGCCGGGTGCTGGTGGGCCCGCACGACGAGCCGGCCGGGCGGGTGGCGACGGTCGCGGACCCGGAGGGCGCGGTCTTCACTCTGGTGCGGTCGTCCGCGGCCGGGCGCCCGGCGGCGGAGAGGTGACGGTGGTCGCGGGGACGGCGGTACCGGGCGACCCGCCGGCTACTCGGCCGGGACGGGGAGGACATCCGGGGACAGCGCGGCGGCGCGGGCGCTGGCGGCCGTCATACGGCGCCGGTGGTGGCGGCGGCACAGCACCTCGTACCCGACCTCGTCACCGGCGTTGACGTCGCCCACGACGACCTGCGCGCCCTCGACGACCATCTCGCCGCCGACGGTGCGCGCGTTGTGCGTGGCCCGCGCCCCGCACCAGCACAGGGCCTCGACCTGGAGCACCTCGACCCGGTCGGCGAGCTCGACGAGGCGCTGGGAGCCGGGGAACAGCTTGGAGCGGAAGTCCGTGGTGATGCCGAAGGCGAAGACGTCCAGTTCGAGGTCGTCGACGACGCGGGCGAGCTGGTCGATCTGCTCCGGGGCGAGGAACTGCGCCTCGTCCGCGATCACGTAGTCGCAGCGGCCGCCCTTGGAGAGGTGGGCGACGAGGTAGGCGTAGAAGTCGAAGCCCTCGGCGGCCTCGACGGCGTCGGTGACCAGGCCGAGGCGGGACGACAGCTTGCCCTCGCCGGCGCGGTCGTCACGGGTGAAGATCATGCCCTGGAGACCGCGCGCGGACCGGTTGTGCTCGATCTGCAGAGCGAGGGTGCTCTTTCCGCAGTCCATCGTTCCGGAGAAGAACACCAGCTCGGGCATGGGGAAGTGACGACCTTTCGGGTCAGGCGGGAAGGGAGGGCCGCTGCGGGCGGTTACGCGCGTACTTCGAGGAGCGGGACGAGCTGCTCCACGGGCGTCATCGAGCCGTGCACGCCGACCATCGCGGACTCGTTCGGCTCGTTGACGGACGCCGTGATGATGACGTCGTCGTGGGCGGCGGCGACGACGTCACCGATCCTGCCGAGGACACGCTCGTCGACGGCCGGGCCGAACCAGCCGGCGTCGATCGCCTCGTCGCGGCTCGCCACCCAGAACTGTTCGCCGAGCACCTCGCGCCAGCACGCCAGTACGTCGGCGGCGGCTCCCGGCACGGCGTAGACGTGGCGGGCCCGGCCCTCGCCGCCGAGCAGGGCCACCCCGGCGCGCAGCTCCCAGTCCTCGTCGAAGTCGATGCGGGACCGCTCGTCGAACGGGATGTCGATCATGCCGTGGTCCGCGGTGACGTACAGCGCGCTGCGGTCCGGTAGCTGCTCGGCGAGGCGCTGGACGAGCCGGTCGACGCACATGAGCTGGCCGCGCCAGGCGTCGGAGTCGACGCCGAAGCGGTGTCCGCTGCCGTCGACCTCGCTGTAGTACGTGTAGACGAGGGACCGGTCCCCGGCGGCCAGTTGCGCGGCGGTGAGGTCCATCCGCTCCTCGCCGGTGAGCCGCCCGTGAAACGTTCCGCCGCTGAGCGCGACCTTGGTCAGCGGGGTGTCCCGGAAGGTCGGGGAGGAGACCTGCGCGGTGTGGACGCCTGCCGCGTCGGCGAGCTGGAACACGGTCGGGTACGGCTGCCAGGCGTGCGGCGGCGTCCAGGGCTTCCAGCGGAGCTGGTTCATCAGCGCGCCGATCGCGGGGTCGCGCACGGTGTAGCCGGGCAGGCCGTGCTCGCCCGGCGGCCGGCCGGTGCCGACCGAGGCCAGCGAGGTGGCGGTGGTGGCGGGGAAGCCGGCGGTGATGGGCCGGCCGGTGCCGCCCCGGGAGCCGGCGAGGAGCGAGGTCAGATAGGGGGCCTCCTGGGGGTGGGCCTTGATCTGCTCCCACCCCAGGCCGTCGATCAGGAACACACAGTTCCGGTCGGCGGGCGTCAGCTCGGTGATGCGGTGCTCGCACCCGGGGACGCCGAGGCCGGCGGCGAGGGTCGGCAGCAGGTCGGCGAGCGAGCCGGAGCCGTACTCGGGCACGGGCGCGGTGTCGAGCGCCAGCGGGGCCGGCTCGTCGGGCCAGGTGGACGCCATGTGTGCGGGCTGGACCATCAGCGGGTGGCCGCGGTGGCTTCGGACAGCGCCTGGGCGAAGGCGAGCGCCTGGCGGACCGTCTCGGGGCCGTCGCCGGCCTCGCTGACGCGCAGGCTCAGGTCGTCGGCCGTGGAGTTGCCGGTGTAGCCGTGATCGGCGTCGCAGTTCGGGTCGCCGCAGGCGGCGGGCTCCAGGTCGATCCGGGAGACGGCGCCCCAGCCGATGGTGAGGACCACCTCACGCGGCAGGGTGCCCGGCGTGTACGACTCCGGGTTGGCGACGACGCGGCTCAGGACGACGGACGAGATCCGGCCGAGCTTGACCGACTCGGTGGAGGTCGTGGCGTAGGGCGTCGGGGAGCTGGTGTCGGCGTTCTGCTCGTCGGTGTGGCTGACGATGAAGCGGTTGGCCGTCAGGACGAGGACCGTCACGTGGCGGCGCACCTCGTTGGCGTCGAAGGTGGTCTCCTGGTGGACCAGGTACGACGCGATCGGCTCGCCGCCGACGGCGGCCTCGACCGCCTCGGCCACGAGGGCCGGGTAGTAGCCGCTGCGCTCGATCGCCGCGCGCAGCCCCTGGGTGGTCGTACCGGTCTTCGCCATGAGCTCCATCCTACGGGGGCGCGGTGACTGCGCGGGACGCTGTGGAGCCCGGTGTGGTTGCGGGGAGGGGGCGGCTCCCGGGCGAGGCGGTCGCCCGGGCGCGGCGGGGGGCGGCCCCGGGGCGGGTCAGTAGCTGGGGAGGCGGCGGGGGCCGAGGTCGGTGCGGGCGGGGGGTGGGGCGAGCCGGACGGTCGCGCCGAGGACCGAGAGGCCGCGCGGGGCGACGACCACCGGCTCCAGGGCGACGGCCACGATCTCCGGGTGATCGTCGACCAGCCGGGACACCCGGAGCAGCAGCTCCTCCAGGGCGGGGGTGTCCACGGGGGCGGAGCCGCGCCAGCCGAACAGCAGGGGCGCGGTGCGGAGGGAGCGGATCTGTTCGGCGACGTCCCGGTCGGTGGCGGGGACCAGGCGGTGCGCGGTGTCGCCCAGCAGCTCGGAGGCCGCGCCGGCGAGCCCGAAGGACAGGACGGCGCCGACGGCGGGGTCGATGGCGGCCCGTACGACGGTGTCGACGCCGCGCGGGACCATGGCCTGGACGACCGGCTGGAGCTCCTCGGGCTTGCCGAGGGTCTCGGTCAACTCCGCGTAGGCGGTGCGGAGCTGCTCCTCGGTGGCCAGGTCGAGGCGTACGCCGCCGAGGTCGGGGCGGTGGCGCAGGTGCGGCGCGGTGGTCTTGAGGGCGACGGGGTAGCCGAGGCCGGCGGCGGCCCGGGCGGCCTCGTCCGGGGTGGGCGCGGGCAGGGTGGGGTGTACGGGGACGCCGTAGCGCCCGAGCAGCTCGCGGGCGGCGCCGGGGGCGAGGGTGACGCCCCGCTCGTCCACGTCCTCCGAGAGGGCGCGTTCGATCTGGGCGGCGGCTCCGGGCTCATCGATGCCCTCGTACTCCGGTACGCGCCCCGGGTCGGCCACCTGGCGGCGCCACTGTCCGTACCGGACCGCCTCGGCCAGCGCCCGGACGGCCCGCTCGGCGGCGGGGTAGGCGGGGATCCGGTGTCCGTCGGCGGGGACGCCGGACGCGGCGGGCGCCTCCGGAGCGGGTGCCTCGGCGGCGGTGGCCCCGGCGGCGGCCGGCGGCTCGGGGGCCGGGGGTGCGCCCGGGGCGGGCGGGGCGGGGGCGGTGGGCGCCGTGCTGGTGGCCGCCGCGAGGGCGTCGGCGAGGGCGCCCATCTCGACGTGGACGACCAGCACCGGTTTGGCCGGGGCCTCCGCCGAGGCGGCCCGCAGCGCTTCGGCCAGGACCTCGCCGTCCCCGGACTCGGTCACCCCGTTCTCACCGACCCAGGGGATGGCCGTGACCACCACCGCGTCGCACCCGTCGTCCCGGAGGGCCTCGGTGAGGGCCGCCCGGAAGTCCTGCGGGGTGGCCGCCGTGGTCAGGTCGCGCGGCCGCCGGGGCCGCAGCCCCTCCGTCAGGCAGGCGTCGTAGGTGAGCAGGCCGAGCGACTCCGAGTTGCCGAGGATGGCCACCCGGGGCCCCGCCGGGAGCGGCTGCCCGGCCAGGAGCAGTCCGGCGTCGACCAGCTCGGTGACGGTGTCGACGCGGATCACGCCCGCCTGGCGCAGCAGCGCCGACACCGTGGTGTGGGGGATGCGAGTGACCGGTACGGCGTGCCCCGGGGGTGCGCTGCCGCTGTGCCGGGCTCCCTTGACGACGACGACCGGCTTGACCGCCGCCGTGCGCCGGGCGAGCCGGGTGAACTTGCGGGGGTTGCCGATCGATTCCAGGTAGAGCAGGACGACGTCGGTGTCGGGGTCGTCGTACCAGTGCTGGAGGATGTCGTTGCCGGAGACGTCCGCGCGGTTGCCCGCCGAGATGAAGGACGACAGGCCGGCTCCGCGCCGGTGCAGTCCGGACAGCAGGGCGATGCCGATGGCTCCGGACTGGGTGAACAGCCCGATCCGGCCCCGGGCCGGGGGGTGCGGGGCGAGCGAGGCGTTGAGCCGGACGCCGGGCGCGGTGTTGATGATCCCGAACGCGTTGGGGCCGATGATACGCATGCCGTACGAACGCGCCTGGCGTACCAGTTCCCGCTGGCGCGTCCTGCCGTCGGCGCCCTGTTCGGCGTACCCGGCGGTGAGGACCACCAGGCCCCGCACGCCGTGTTCGCCGCAGTCGGCGACGGCCTCGGGGACCCGCTCGGAGGGTACGGCGACGACCGCGAGGTCGACCGGCTCCCCGATGTCGGCGACCGACCGGAAGGCGGGCACGCCGTCCAGGGAGGTCGTCGTCTCCGGAAGGGCGCGGTTCACGGCGTACACCCGGCCCGTGTAGCCGGCCTCCAGGAGGTTGCGGAGGACCGTGCGGCCGACCCCGCCGGGCGCGCGGCCGGCGCCGACGACGGCGACGGAGCCGGGGGCGAGGAGCCGCTGCACCGACCTGGCCTCGGCGCGCTGTTCGCGGGCGCGCTGGACCGCCAGGGAGCGGTCGGTGGGCTCCAGGTCGAGGTGGAGGCGCACGGCACCGTCCTCGAAGCTGCGCTTCTGGGTGTACCCGGCGTCGGTGAACACCTTGATCATCTTGTTGTTGGCGGGCAGGACCTCGGCCGCGAACCGCCGGATGCCCCGCTCGCGCGCGACGGCCGCGATGTGTTCGAGGAGCGCGGAGGCCACGCCCCGCCCCTGGTGGGCGTCCTGGACGAGGAAGGCGACCTCGGCCTCGTCCGCCGGGGCGGAGGCGGGCAGCCCCTGCTCGTTGATCCGGTCGTAACGCACGGTGGCGATGAACTCGCCGCCGATCGTGGCCGCCAGGCCCACCCGGTCCACGTAGTCGTGGTGGGTGAAGCGGTGCACGTCCTTGGCGGAGAGCCGGGGGTAGGGTGCGAAGAACCGGTAGTACTTCGACTCGTCCGAGACCAGCTCGTAGAAGCTGACCAGGCGCTCGGCGTCATCCGTGGTGATCGGCCTGATCCGCGCGGTGCCGCCGTCCCGCAGCACGACGTCGGCCTCCCAGTGGTCGGGGTACACGTGTTCCGGCTGATCCGACGGGGTCCGCATGGGCCCCAGGGTACGGTGCGGGCCGCCGGTCGCGGAGGTGCTGTGGACAACGCAGGGTGAGGCGGGCCGAGCGGCGGTCCGGGCCCGCGAGGCCGGTTCGAGCACCCTGCGGGACATGAGAGACTGGCTGCGACAACTGGTCTAGACAACCTCCGAGACTCGAAGGGCAACACCATGGCTGAGCGCCGCGTCAACGTCGGCTGGGCCGAGGGCCTGCACGCCCGCCCCGCCTCCATCTTCGTCCGCGCCGCCACGGCCGCCGGCGTCCCCGTGACGATCGCCAAGGCCGACGGCAACCCTGTCAACGCCGCGTCGATGCTCGCGGTGCTGGGCCTGGGCGCGCAGGGCGGCGAGGAGATCGTGCTCGCTTCGGACGCGGAGGGCGCGGACGCCGCCCTGGACCGTCTGGCGAAGCTGGTCGCCGAGGGGCTCGAGGAGCTCCCCGAGACGGTCTGACCCCCTCGGTCGCGCACCACGCACGACAGCTTCGGGCGGAGCCGTTCCCCAGACACCGGGGGAACGGCTCCGCCTTTTCCGTCCGGTCACGGGAAACGGGCACACGCCAATTCCGGCGAGGGAAATGCGGGGCGATAATTCCCCCTGTTTGTATACGGCACCGCCGTTAATGAGGGATGCCCGCGGTGTTTACGCGGTGTTGCGAAGTCCTCACGTACGCGCCCGCCTGGCGTGCCGGGGAGCGCCGCAACCGGTGGGTGGCGAGCCAGCGCTCGACGTGGACGGCGGTGAGCGTGCGGGCGCGTTCGGCGTCGCCCCGGGCCACGGCGTCCACGATCGCGCCGTGCTCGGCCCAGGCGTCCGCCGGACGGGCGGGCGTCTCGACCGCGTACATCCAGGTGGTCTTGTGCCGGAGCTGGGTGAGCAGCGCGGTCAGGGCGGGGCTGCCGGACGCCTGGGCGAGCGTCTCGTGGAACCACCCGCCCAGCGAGCGGAGGTCCTCCGTCCGACCCGCGCGCGCCCGCTCCTGACCCAGCCTGACCAGGCCCCGCAGCACCTTGAGGTGGGCCTCGGTGCGGCGCTGGGCGGCACGGGCGGCGCCGAGGGGCTCCAGCAGCGTGCGCATCTCCAGCAGGTCGGCCGCCTCCTGCTCGGTGGGTTCGGCGACGCAGGCGCCGGCATGGCGGCGGGTGGTGACGAAGCCCTCCGACTCCAGGGTGCGCAGCGCCTCGCGGACCGGGACGCGGGAGACGCCGTAGCGGCGGGCCAGGTGTTCCTCGGTGAGCCGGCTGCCGCGCTCGAACACGCCGTTGACGATGTCGTCGCGGATCGCCGTGCATACCGAGTGCGCTGGAATGCGCATACCAGAACCCCCTGTGAACCGCGCGAAATTCAAACGCTTGACGCTTGTGCGATGACTCTATTGCAGCGGGCCGAAAATTCCGACAGTCGCCCGGAATCCATGGAGTTCTTTTCGGCCTCGTGCGGGACGCGACACGACGAAGGCCCCGGTTCGTGTCCCGAACCGGGGCCTGTCGGAGGAGCGGAGGCGGTCAGACGTTGACGCCGTGCGAGCGGAGGTACGCGACGGGGTCGATGTCCGAGCCGTAGTCGGCGCCCGTGCGGGCCTCGAAGTGCAGGTGCGGGCCGGACGAGTTGCCGGTCGAGCCGGAGAGGCCTATCTGCTGCCCCGGCATCACGGTCTGGCCGACCGAGACGTTGATCGAGGCCAGGTGGCCGTACTGGGTGTACGTGCCGTCGTTCATCCGGATGACGATGTTGTTGCCGTACGCGCCGCCCCAGCCGGCCTCGACGACGGTGCCGGCGCCCACGGAGACGACGGTGGTGCCGGAAGCGGCGTGGAAGTCGACGCCGGTGTGGCTGCCGGAGGACCACATGGCGCCACCGGTCTGGTAGCCGGTGCTGACGTAGCTGCCGGCGATGGGCGCCTGGAAGGAGTTCAGCCGCTTGCGCTCGGCCTCGCGGTCGGCGCGCTCCTTGGCGTCGCGGGCCGCCTTCACCCGGGCCTCGGCCTTGAGCTTCGCCTCGGCCTCGGCCTTCGCCTGGGCGGCGGCCTTGGCCGCCGTCTCCTGGGCCTCCAGTTCCTGGGCCTCGGCCTGGGCGTCGATCTGCTCGGCGAGCGTGTCGGTGATGACCGCCTGGTTGAGGCCGGTGTCCTCGAGCGAGCCGGGTGCGGCGTCCGGGGCGGCGGCGAGCGCCGGGGAAGCGAGGGTTCCGATGACGCCGGTGGTGGCGAGGGCCGCGACTCCGGCGACGTGTGCGCTCTTGCGGCTCAGGCGGCTCGGGGCACGGTGCTTCCCGGTGGCACGGGTGAACGCCATGAAGTGGCTGATCCTTTCCTTCCTTCTCGCCTACCGGGTTAGCTGACGGGTTCGGAGCAGGAAGGTCTCCTACGGGCCCCTCCGCGGCTGCGAAGGCGTCCGATTCACCCCAGGGACTTCATGGGTCCCCGGCTCCCCTGGCTCGCGCCTGACGGGGACTCGGCGATGGCTGCCCGGTGCCGCGGGTGCGGCGGGTACCGGTCGGACAGCCCATCAGACGCTAAGCGGCCGATCTTTCAATCACCAAACAGACACGGTTTTTTGTAGCGCACGCCACAGGGCAGACACCGAATCTCCGCAACAAACCGGACATTTGGCCGGGCATCCGGGAGGGGGACACGGGTGGACCCCGGCGTCGGGGGACGCCGGGGTCCGGGAGCGGTCGCGGAAGCGGGGCGACAGCGTCAATCAGCCGGTGACCACGGTCACTTGGCCGATTCCGAGCGCCTCGACGGGCTCCTTGATCCGAGCGGCGTCCCCGACGAGGACCGTGACCAGACGGTCCACCGGGAAGGCGCTGACGACCGCCGCGGTGGCCTCCACGGTGCCCGTCTCGGCGAGCCGGGCGTACATCTGCGCCTGGAAGTCGTCGGGGAGGTGCTGCTCGACCTGGTCGGCGAGGGTGCCCGCGACGGAGGCGGCCGTCTCGTACTTGAGGGGGGCGACGCCCACCAGGTTCTGCACGGCCGTCTCGCGCTCGGCGTCGGTCAGTCCCTCGGCGGCGAGGGTACGCAGCACCTTCCACAGGTCGTCGAGGGCCGGGCCGGTGTTCGGGGTGTCGACCGAGCCGCTGATGGCGAGCATGGCGGCCCCGCCGTCCGGGCCGGAGCGCAGTACCTGGCCGAAGGCCCGTACGCCGTAGGTGTAGCCCTTCTCCTCGCGCAGGACCTTGTCGAGGCGGGAGGTGAGCGTGCCGCCCAGGCAGTAGGTGCCGAGCACCTGGGCGGGCCAGACCCGGTCGTGCCGGTCGGGGCCGATCCGGCCGATGAGGAGCTGGGTCTGCACGGCGCCGGGGCGGTCGACGATGACGACCCGGCCGCTGTCGTCCGCCGTCACGGGCGGCACGGGGCGGGGCTCGGCCGAGTCGCCGGTCCAGGCGCCGATGGTGTCGGCGAGCACCGCGTCGAGGTCGACGCCGGTGAGGTCGCCGACGACGACCGCGGTGGCGGTGGCGGGACGCATGTGCGCCTCGTAGAAGGCGCGCACGGCCGCCGCGTCGATCCGGGCGACGGTCTCCTCGGTGCCCTGGCGGGGGCGGGACATGCGGGAGGTGGCCGGGAACAGCTCCTTGGAGAGCTGCATGGCGGCACGGCGGCCCGGGTTGGCGATCTCGTGCGGGATCTCGTCCAGCCGGTTGCGGACGAGCCGCTCGACCTCGCTGTCGGCGAACGCGGGGGCGCGCAGGGCCTCGGCGACCAGTCCGAGGGCCTTGCCGAGCCGGGAGACGGGGACCTCCAGGGAGACGCGTACACCGGGGTGGTCGGCGTGCGCGTCGAGGGTGGCGCCGCAGCGCTCCAGCTCGGCGGCGAACTCCTCCGCCGAGTGCTTGTCGGTGCCTTCGGAGAGGGCCCGCGCCATGATCGTGGCGACGCCGTCCAGGCCCTCGGGCTCGGCCTCCAGCGGGGCGGCGAGGAAGATCTCGACGGCCACGACCTGCTGGCCGGGACGGTGGCAGCGCAGCACGGTCAGGCCGTTGTCCAGCGTGCCGCGGTCGGGCGCGGGGAAGGCCCACGGCTTGGGCGTGCCCGCCTGGGGCTGCGGGTGGAACTCCATGGACGTCAGGGACACAGCGGCGTCGCTCACTGGTCGGCTCCCTCTTCTACCTGGTCGCTGTGGTCGGTGCCGGCGGGTTCGTAGACCAGCACCGCCCGGTTGTCGGGGCGGAGGCGGGCCTTGGCCACCGCCTGCACCTCCTCGGCGGTGACGTCCAGGACGCGCTGGACGGCGGTCAGGGCGAGCTGGGGGTCGCCGAACAGCACGGCGAACCGGCACAGTTCGTCGGCGCGGCCGGCGACCGTGCCGAGCCGGTCCAGCCACTCGCGCTCGAGCTGGGCCTGGGCGCGCTCCATCTCCTCGGGCGTGGGGCCCTCGGCGGCGAACCGGGCGAGCTCGTCGTCGACGGCCGCCTCGATGTCGGGGACCTCGACGCCACCGGACGTCTTGACGTCCAGCCAGCCGAGCGAGGGGGCGCCCGCCAGACGGAGCAGGCCGAAGCCGGCGGCCACGGCCGTGCGGTCGCGGCGCACCAGGCGGTTGTGCAGCCGCGACGACTCGCCGCCGCCCAGGACCGTGAGGGCGATGTCGGCGGCGTCGCACTCGCGGGTGCCGTCGTGCGGGAGCCGGTAGGCGGCCATCAGGGCGCGGGCCGGCACCTCCTCGACGACGACCTCACGGAGCTGCTCGCCGATGACCTCGGGCAGCGTCCCGTCCCGGGGCGGCTGCTTGCCGTCGTGGGAGGGGATGGAGCCGAAGTACTTCTCGACCCAGGCGAGCGTCTGCTCGGGGTCGATGTCGCCGACGACCGACAGGACGGCGTTGTTGGGCGCGTAGTACGTGCGGAAGAAGTTCCGCGCGTCCTCCAGGGTGGCGGCGTCCAGGTCCGCCATGGAGCCGATCGGGGTGTGGTGGTACGGGTGGCCCTCGGGGTAGGCGAGGGCGGTCAGCTTCTCGAAGGCCGTGCCGTACGGAACGTTGTCGTACCGCTGGCGGCGCTCGTTCTTGACGACGTCCCGCTGGTTCTCCATGGACTCGTCGTCGAGCGCGGCGAGCAGGGAGCCCATCCGGTCGGCTTCCAGCCACAGCGCCAGCTCGAGCTGGTGGGCGGGCATGGTCTCGAAGTAGTTGGTGCGCTCGAAGCTGGTCGTACCGTTGAGGGAGCCGCCGGCACCCTGCACCAGTTCGAAGTGGCCGTTGCCCTGGACCTGCTTCGACCCCTGGAACATCAGGTGCTCGAAGAGGTGGGCCAGGCCGGTGCGGCCCTCGACCTCGTGGCGGGAGCCGACGTCGTACCAGAGGCAGACCGCGGCGACCGGGGTCAGGTGGTCCTCGGAGAGCACCACGCGCAGGCCGTTGGCCAGGCGGTGCTCGGTCGCTGTCAGGCCGCCGGAGCCGGCCTGGGCTGTGGCCGTGTGACCCATGGGCATGTACGTCCCTTCGATCGCTATGGGGGAAAGATCCAGCTGCGGGCCGCTGGGAAGTCCTGCCACTGTATGCGGCCCTCGCGACCTGCCGTGGACCGCTGTGGAAGTCCTGCCACTGTATGCAAGCGGACTGACACCCGGTGGAGTTCCCGGATCCCCGTCGCGTCCCTCTTCCGGGTCGCGGTCGGCGTTGTCAGTGGGACGGTCCACAATGGGCGTCGTCAGATCAACCTTGTTGGTGAAGGAGCCGCAGCCGCGATGGCCCGCCGCAGCACGAAGACCACGCAGCCCGACGACTTCGAGGAGAAGATCCTCGACATCGACGTCGTCGACGAAATGCAGGGCTCCTTCCTCGAGTACGCGTACTCGGTGATCTACTCCCGGGCCCTGCCGGACGCCCGTGACGGCATGAAGCCGGTGCACCGCCGGATCGTGTACCAGATGAACGAGATGGGGCTGCGGCCCGAGCGCGGCTTCGTGAAGTGCGCCCGGGTGGTCGGCGAGGTGATGGGCAAGCTCCACCCGCACGGCGACGCGTCGATCTACGACGCCCTGGTGCGCATGGCGCAGCCGTTCTCGATGCGCCTGCCGCTGGTGGACGGGCACGGCAACTTCGGCTCCCTGGGCAACGACGACCCGCCGGCGGCGATGCGGTACACCGAGTGCCGGATGGCCGACGCGACGTCCCTGATGACGGAGTCGATCGACGAGGACACGGTCGACTTCAACCCGAACTACGACGGTCAGGAGCGCGAGCCGGCCGCGCTGCCCGCCGCCTTCCCGAACCTGCTGGTGAACGGCGCGTCCGGGATCGCGGTCGGCATGGCCACCAACATGCCCCCGCACAACCTGGGCGAGGTCATCGCCGCCGCCCGCCACCTGATCCGGCACCCGGGCGCCGACCTGGACACCCTGATGCGGTACGTGCCGGGCCCCGACCTGCCGACCGGCGGCCGGATCGTGGGCCTGTCGGGCATCAAGGACGCGTACGAGTCGGGCCGCGGCTCGTTCAAGATCCGCGCGACGGTGTCCGTGGAGAACGTGACGGCGCGCCGCAAGGGCCTGGTCGTCACCGAACTGCCCTTCGCGGTCGGTCCCGAGAAGGTGATCGCCAAGATCAAGGACCTGGTGGCCGCCAAGAAGCTCCAGGGCATCGCGGACGTCAAGGACCTGACCGACCGCGAGCACGGGCTGCGGCTGGTCATCGAGGTCAAGAACGGCTTCATCCCGGAGGCCGTGCTGGAGCAGCTCTACAAGCTGACGCCGATGGAGGAGTCCTTCGGCATCAACAACGTGGCGCTGGTCGACGGGCAGCCGCTCACGCTGGGTCTCAAGGAGCTGCTGGAGGTCTATCTGGACCACCGCTTCGAGGTGGTCCGGCGGCGCAGCGAGTTCCGGCGCGGCAAGAAGCGCGACCGGCTGCACCTGGTCGAGGGCCTGCTGGTGGCGCTGCTCGACATCGACGAGGTCATCCGGGTCATCCGGTCGAGCGACAACTCGGCGCAGGCCAAGGAGCGGCTGATCGAGCGCTTCTCGCTGAGCGAGATCCAGACGCAGTACATCCTGGACACGCCGCTGCGCCGGCTGACCAAGTTCGACCGGATCGAGCTGGAGAGCGAGCGGGACCGGCTGAACAGCGAGATCGAGGAACTGACCCGGATCCTGGATTCGGACGCGGAGCTGCGCAAGCTGGTCTCCTCGGAACTGGCGGCCGTGGCGAAGAAGTTCGGTACGGAGCGGCGCACGGTCCTGCTGGAGTCGGCGGGCGCGCCGGTCGCGGCGGCGTCGCTGGAGGTGGCGGACGACCCGTGCCGGGTGCTGCTGTCGTCGACGGGGCTGCTGGCCCGCACGGCGAGCGGGGAGCCGCTCCCGGACAGCGGCGGCAGGCGCACCAAGCACGACGTGATCGTCTCGGCGGTGCCGGCGACGCAGCGCGGCGAGGTCGGCGTGGTGACGTCCGCCGGGCGGCTGCTGCGGCTGTCGGTGATCGACCTCCCGCAGCTCCCGGACACGGCGTCCGCGCCGAACCTGTCGGGCGGGGCGCAGGTGTCGGAGTTCCTGACGCTGGAGAAGGACGAGGCGGTGATGTGCCTGACGACCCTCGACGAGTCCTCGCCGGGCCTGGCCATCGGCACCCTCCAGGGCGTGGTCAAGCGGGTGGTGCCGGACTATCCGGCGAACAAGGAGGAGTTGGAGGTCATCGGCCTCAAGGAGGGTGACCGGATCGTCGGCGCGGCCGAGCTGCGCACGGGCGAGGAGGACCTGGTCTTCATCACCTCCGACGCGCAGCTGCTGCGGTTCCCGGCCTCGGCGGTGCGGCCGCAGGGCCGTCCGGCGGGCGGCATGGCCGGCATCAAGCTGGCGGCGGGGGCCGAGGTGCTCTCGTTCACCGCGGTCGACCCGGCGCAGGACGCGGTGGTGTTCACGGCCGCCGGCTCGTCCGGTGCCCTGGACCCGACGGCGGCCACCTCGGTCAAGCTCACCCCGTTCGACCAGTACCCGCGCAAGGGCCGCGCGACGGGCGGTGTGCGCTGCCAGCGCTTCCTCAAGGGCGAGGACGTGCTGGTCCTGGCCTGGGCGGGGGCCGCGCCGGCCCGTGCGGCGCAGAAGAACGGCACCCCGGTGGACCTGCCGGAGATCGACCCGCGCCGGGACGGCTCGGGCACACCGCTCGCGAAGCAGGTGGAGGTGCTGGCCGGCCCGGCGTCGTAACCGCGGCTACTGCTCCGGCCGGTCCGGTAGGTACCCGTCCGGTTCCGGCCGGTCCTGGTCCGTCCCCGGGTCCGGCCGGTCCGGTACGTACCGCAGGACGCCCCACATGCTGTGCTCCTCGGGCGTGTCCCGCGGGCCGGTGACGCGGCAGTCGTCGAGGGCCTTGTGCAGGGCGTCGCCGTCCGTGCCGGAGCCGATGAGGACGAGCTGGGTGAGGCGCTGCTCCCCGCGCGGCCAGGGCTCGGGGTAGAAGCGCAGGAAGCGGCCGACCGCGTGCAGGGTGTAGCGGTTCGCCGGGTCGAGGGTGCCGAAGTCGACGAAGCCCTTGATCCGGTAGAGACCGTCCGGGCGGGAGTCCAGGAAGTCCAGCAGCCGCCGCGGGTGCATCGGCGCGTCGGCGGTGAACGAGACCGTGTCGTAGCCGGCGTGCGGGTGGACCTCCGGCACGACGTACAGCTCGTCCAGGTCCTCGAAGGTGAGCTGGCGCGGGCCGTCGTCGTCGGTGCGGGCGGCGCGGTCGAACAGGAGCTCGGGGTCGACCCTGCCGTAGGCGGCGTCGATCACCGCGGCACGCCCGGCGAGGCCGGTGACGGCGATGTGGACGCGCCGCAGTTCCCCCGGGTCGACCCGGTCGGCCTTGTTGACGACGACGAGGTCGGCGATGCCCAGGTGACGGTCGGTCTCGGGATGCCGCTCCCGGGTGGCGTCGAACTCGGCGGCGTCCACGACCTGGACCAGCCCGCCGTACACCACGCGCTCGTTGTCGCTGGCGAGGATCATCCGCACCAGTTCCTGGGGCTCGGCGAGGCCGCTCGCCTCGATGACGATGACGTCGAGGCGCGAGGAGGGCCGGGTGAGGGTCTCCAGGTAGGTGTCGAGCTCGCTCGCGTCGACGGCGCAGCACAGGCAGCCGTTGCCCAGGGAGACGGTGGAGCCGACCTGCCCGGCGACGGTCATGGCGTCGATCTCGATCGAGCCGAAGTCGTTGACCATGACGCCGATGCGGGTGCCTCTGGCGCTGCGCAGCAGATGGTTCAGCAGGGTCGTCTTGCCCGACCCCAGGAAGCCCGCGAGGACGACTACGGGGATCTGCTGCACGCTGCTCAAGGCGCACCCTTCTCGTTCGGCGGCCGGCGGTCGGCCTCAGCGGTGGTCGGACATCGGCTTGGGCGGTCGGCCATCGGCGTCGGCGGTCGGCGCCCGGCGGCCGTCACTCGGCGGCCCCCAGGATAGGCGGGCGTGACGGCGGACATTTCGCGAAGGGCGGGGCTCCCCTTACGGTTCCTGGCATGCACCCCGCCGCGCCCCCGCCGCCCACCCCCGCGACGCCGCCCCCGCGCCGCGCGGAGGCCCGGCGCCGGTGGTCCGGCCGGCCGCGGCGGGTGTTCTCCCAGGTCCTGCTGATGCACCTGGCCATCGTCACCGGCGTCACCGTGCTGGCCACCGGCCTGTTCCTGGCCCCGCTCAGCGCCCAGCTCGATGACCAGGCGATGCGCCGGGCCCTGGCGATCGCCGGGACGGCCGCCTCGGACCGGGTGGCCGAGGAGCTGACGGACACGCCGCCGAGCGCCGCCGGGCCCGTCCAGGCGGAGGCCGAACGGATCAGGAGGGCCACCGGCGCCGAATACGTCGTGATCATGGACCGGCGGGGGGTGCGGTGGTCGCACCCCGACCCCCTCAAGATCGGCAAGGTCGTGTCCACCGACCCCAGCGAGGCCCTGGCGGGCCGGGACGTGATGGAGATCGACAGCGGTACGCTCGGCCGCTCCGCGCGCGGCAAGGTCCCGCTGCGCGACGCGACGGGCGGGATCGTCGGCGCGGTGTCGGTCGGCATCGAGTACGACAGTGTCCGCGCCCGGCTGCTGGCCGCGATCCCCGGCCTGCTCGCCTACGCCGGCGGGGCCCTCGCGGTCGGGGCGCTGGCCGCGTACCTGATCTCCCGGCGTCTCCAGCGCCGCACCCATGACCTGGCCTTCTCCGACATCTCGGCGCTGCTCGCGGAGCGGGAGGCGATGCTGCACGGCATTCGCGAGGGGGTCGTGGCACTGGACGGCCACGGGCGGATCCGGCTGCTGAACGACGAGGCGCAGCGGCTGCTGGGCGTGGGGCCCGAGGCCACCGGACGCCCTCTGGAGGACGCGCTCGGCCCGGGCCGGACCGCCGACGTGCTGGCCGGACGGGTGGCCGGCGAGGACCTGCTGACCGTGCGCGGGCACCGGGTGCTGATCGCCAACCGGATGCCGACGGACGACGGCGGCGCCGTGGCGACACTGCGCGACCGGACCGAGCTGGAGCGGCTCGGGCGCGAGCTGGACTCCACGCGGGGCCTGATCGACGCGCTGCGGGCCCAGGACCACGAGCACGCGAACCGGATGCACACGCTGCTGGGGCTGCTGGAGCTCCGTATGCACGAGGAGGCGGTGGAGTACGTCACCGAGGTGGTGGGCGTGCACCGGGCGACCGCCGAGCAGGTCACCGAGAAGGTCCACGACCCGCTGCTGGCCGCACTCCTCGTGGGCAAGGCCACGGTGGCGGCCGAGCGGGGCGTCTCGCTGCGTCTGACGCCCGGCACGCTGCTGCCGGACCGGGTGGTGGAGCCGCGCGAGCTGGTGACCGTGGTCGGCAACCTCGTCGACAACGCGGTCGACGCGGCGGCGGGCTCCGAGCGGCCGCTCGTGGAGGCCGAGCTGCGTGCGGAGGGCCGTACGGCCGTCCTGCGGGTCACCGACAGCGGGCCCGGTGTGCCGCCCGAGCGGCGGGAGCTGGTCTTCACGGAGGGCTGGTCCACCAAGGACCTCCCCGCCCACGGGGGGCGCCGCGGGCTGGGTCTGGCCATGGTGCGCCGGCTCGCGGAGCGCCGGGGCGGCAGCGCCCGGGTGTCCGCCGGCCCGGATGGCGGGGCGGAGTTCACCGTGGTGCTCCCCGAGGCCCTGACGGACCCCGCTCCCGCCGCCGGTGACCGGGCCGGGCGCGGCGGCCCCGCCGGGGACCCGCCGCACGGGGACGCTCCCGCGGTTCCCGCGGCCCGTGGGACGGCGCCCGGGGCCGGGACGCACCCGGAGGGCCGGCCGGCGGGGCCGGGGGGTGCCCGGTGATCGGCGTGCTGGTGGTGGACGACGACGTCCGGGTCGCGCGGATCAACGCCGCGTACGTCGCCAAGGTGCCGGGCTTCCGGGTGGTCGCGTCGGCCCACACGGCGGCCGAGGCCCTCGCACGGGTGGAGGACACGGCGGTCGACCTGATCCTGCTCGACCACTACCTGCCGGACGGCAACGGCCTGGCGGTCGTACGGGAGTTGCGGCGGCGCGGGCACCAGACCGACGTGATCATGGTGACGGCGGCCCGGGACGTCGCCACCGTCCGGGCGGCGCAGCGCCACGGCGCGCTCCAGTACCTGGTGAAACCGTTCAACTTCGCGGGCCTGCGCCCCAAGCTGGAGGCGTACGCGGCGCTGCGCAGCGCCCTGGAGGGCGGTGGTGAGGCCGAGCAGGCGGAGGTGGACCGGATCTTCGGCGCCCTCTCGGTCGCCTCGGGCGCGCCCGACCTCCCCAAGGGCCACTCCCCCACCACGGCCGAGCTCGTACGGCAGGTGCTGCTCGCCGCCGACGGCCCGCTGTCCGCGCAGGAGATCGCGGAGCGGGCGGGGGTGAGCCGGCAGACGGCCCAGCGGTATCTGAAGCTGCTGGAGCGGGCGGGCCGGGTCCGCCTGTCGTTGCGGTACGGGGAGACCGGGCGTCCCGAGCACCGCTACACCTGGGCCACCTCCTGACCCCGGCCGGACGGGACTTCCGGCACCCGCCCCGGGTTGTCTCCCCTAGACCGCGCCCGCGCCCGTCAGGGCCCGTACCTCGGTCTCGGCGTGCCCGGCCTCGTCCGGGGCCTCGGGCGAGGTGACCGTACCCAGCCAGCCGGCCAGGAAGCCCAGCGGAATGGAGACCATGCCGGGGTTCTGGAGCGGGAAGACCTGGAAGTCCACGCCGGGGAAGAGCGCCTCGGGGCTGCCCGAGACGACGGGCGAGAGCAGCACCAGCAGGACGGCCGGGACGAGCCCCCCGTACACCGACCAGACCGCCCCGCGCGTGGTGAAGTTCCGCCAGAACAGGGAGAACAGCAGCACCGGGAGGTTCGCGGAGGCGGCGACCGCGAAGGCCAGCCCGACGAGGAACGCCACGTTCAGGTCGCGGGCCAGCAGGCCGAGCGCGATCGCGACCGCCCCGACGCCGGCCGCGGCGACGCGTGCCACCGCGACCTCTCCGTACCGCCGCTTGCCGCCGGGGCGCTTCAGCGAGGCGTACAGGTCGTGGGCGACGGACGCGGACGACGCCAGGGTGATGCCCGCGACGACGGCGAGGATCGTGGCGAAGGCCACCGCGGCGACCACCGCGAACAGCACCGCCCCACCGGTCGTGCCCGCGCCCCCGCCCAGGTCGAGGGCGAGGAGCGGGACGGCCGTGTTGCCCGCGGCGTTCGACGCCCGTACCTCCTCGGGCCCGACGAGCGCGGCCGCGCCGAAGCCCAGGACGATGGTCATCAGGTAGAAGCTGCCGATGAGGCCGATGGCCCAGACGACCGAGCGGCGGGCGGCCCGCGCGGTCGGCACGGTGTAGAAGCGGGCGAGGATGTGCGGCAGCCCGGCGGTGCCCAGCACCAGGGCGAGGCCGAGGCTGATGAAGTCCAGGCGGGCGACCGGGTCACCGCCGTACTTGAGCCCCGGCGAGAGGAAGTCCCGCCCGTGCCCGCTGCGTTCGGCCGCGGCGGTGAGGAGCTGGTTGACGTCGCCGTGGAAGCGCAGCAGGACGAGCACGGTGAGCGCCAGCGCGCCCGCCATCAGCAGTACGGCCTTGACGATCTGGATCCAGGTGGTGGCGCGCATACCGCCCAGCGACACGTAGACGACCATGAGGGCGCCGACACCGATCACGGTCCAGGACCGCGCGGCCTCGCTCGTGCCGCCCAGCAGCAGCGCGACCAGGCTGCCGGCGCCCACCATCTGCGCCACCAGGTAGAGCACGGACACGGTCACCGAGGACGTCCCGGTGGCGATCCGGACCGGCCGCTCGCGCATCCGTGCCGTGATCACGTCGGCGAGCGTGAAGCGGCCGCAGTTGCGGACGAGTTCGGCGACCAGGAGGAGCACGACGAGCCAGGCGACCAGGAAGCCGACCGAGTAGAGCATGCCGTCGTAGCCGAAGAGCGCGATCAGGCCGGAGATGCCCAGGAAGGACGCGGCGGACATGTAGTCGCCGGAGATCGCGAAGCCGTTCTCCATGGGCGAGAACAGCCGCCCTCCGGCGTAGAACTCCTCGGCCGAGCCGCGCCGGTGGCGGCTGACCCAGGTGGTGATCGCCAGCGTGCCGGCGATGAACGCGCTGAACAGCAGGAGCGCGAGGGCCTGGTGGTCTCCGGTCAACGCTCAACCGCCCCTCGGATCAGGCCCCGGCCCCGCTCCTGGTCGAACACGGTCCAGCGCAGATCGAGCGCCGCGCGGTCCCGGTGCAGTCGGGCGTGGCGTACATACGCCCAGGTCAGCGCGAAGGTGGTGAGGAACTGGCCGAGTCCGGCGACCATCGCCACGTTGACCGCTCCGGCCACCGGGCGGGACATGAACTGCGGCGCCGTGGTGGCCGCCACGACGTAGGCCAGGTACCAGGTGAGGAAGGCCAGGACCGCCGGGCCGACGAAGCGCCGGTAGCGGGCGCGGACCTCCTGGAAGGCGGCGCTGCGCTGCACCTCCAGGTAGATGTCGGCCGCGGCGGGCCGCTCGTGGGGCGGCCGCGTGGGGCCGGGCACCACCGGCGCCGGTGTCCCGGCGCCGTCCGTCTCGCCCCAGCCGGAGGCCAGTGCGTCGTACCACGGGTCATCGATCCGCGCTGTGGCGGGATCGAGCCCTTCCCTGTTCTCCACCGGTCAACTCTCCTTGTCGGCGAACCGTTTCGGCCGCGTAGACAAGGATGGGCAGACCGGGAACATCCCGGACTCTTCTCTTTCCGCTCTTCACCCCATCAGGTGATGTCGTGCCCCATGTCCCGGCTCCGTACGGTATGGGGGGGGAGCCGGGACGTCGGTCGGGCGGACCGCCGGGGAGCGGCGCGCGTAGGCGCCGGCGCGGGTCAGGCGTCGATGCGCGAGCGGTCCAGCGTCGCGGCGGAGCTGGTGATGAACTCCTTGCGGGGCGCCACGTCGTTGCCCATCAGCAGGTCGAAGACCTGCTCCGAGGACTCGAGGTCACCGATGTTGATCCGGCGCAGGGTGCGGTGCCGGGGGTCCATCGTGGTCTCCGCGAGCTGGTCGGCGTCCATCTCACCGAGGCCCTTGTAGCGCTGGATGGAGTCCTTGTAGCGGACGCCCTTGCGCTGGAACTCCAGCAGTGTCTGCCGCAGCTCGTTGTCCGAGTACGTGTAGACGTACTTGTCCTGGCCCTTCTTGGGCTGGACCAGCTCGATGCGGTGCAGCGGCGGTACGGCGGCGAAGACGCGGCCCGCCTCGACCATCGGCCGCATGTAGCGCTGGAACAGCGTCAGCAGCAGGCAGCGGATGTGCGCGCCGTCGACATCGGCGTCCACGAGCAGGACGATCTTGCCGTACCGCGCGGCGTCGATGTCGAAGGTCCGGCCGGACCCCGCCCCTATGACCTGGATGATCGCCCCGCACTCGGCGTTCTTGAGCATGTCGGAGACGGACGACTTCTGGACGTTGAGGATCTTGCCGCGGATCGGCAGGAGCGCCTGGAACTCACTGTTGCGGGCGAGCTTGGCCGTACCGAGCGCGGAGTCGCCCTCGACGATGAAGAGCTCGCTGCGCTCCACGTCGTCGCTGCGGCAGTCGGCCAGCTTGGCGGGCAGCGAGGAGGACTCCAGGGCGGTCTTCCGGCGCTGCGCCTCCTTGTGCTGGCGGGCCGCGATCCGCGTACGGGCGGCGGCGACGGCCTTCTCCAGCACCGCACGGGCCTGGGCCTTGGCGTCGCGCTTGGTGGAGGTCAGGAAGGCCTTCAGCTCCTTGGCGACCACGTTGGCGACGATCCGGTTGGCTGCCGACGTCCCGAGGACCTCCTTGGTCTGGCCCTCGAACTGCGGCTCGGCGAGCCGGACGGTCACCACGGCGGTGAGGCCCTCCAGGGCGTCGTCCTTGACGATGTCGTCCTCGGCGACGCGCAGCAGCTTGGCGGAGCGCAGGACCTCGTTCATCGTCCTGGTGACCGCGCGCTCGAAGCCGGTGACGTGGGTGCCGCCCTTGGGGGTGGCGATGATGTTCACGAACGACTTGACCGACGAGTCGTACCCGGTGCCCCAGCGCAGCGCGACGTCGACGCCGAGCTCGCGGGTGACCTCGGTGGGCGTCATGTGGCCGCGCTCGTCGAGGACGGGCACGGTCTCCTTGAAGGTGCCCTGGCCGGTCAGCCGGAGGACGTCGCAGACGGCCTTGTCCTGCGCCAGGTACTCGCAGAACTCGCTGATGCCCCCGTCGAAGCGGAACGTCTCCTCGGTCTTGCCCTCCCCCTCCAGGCCGCGCTCGTCGCGGACGACGATGGTGAGGCCGGGCACCAGGAAGGCGGTCTGGCGGGCGCGCTGGTGCAGGTTCTCCAGGGAGAGCTTGGCGTCCTTGAGGAAGATCTGGCGGTCCGCCCAGTACCGGACGCGGGTGCCGGTGCGGGCCTTCGGCACGCGCTTGGTCTTGCGCAGCCCGTTGCCCGGGTCGAACGGGGCGTCCGGGCCGGACTCGGTGAAGATCCCGGGGACGCCGCGGCGGAAGCTGATGGCATGGGTGGAGCTGCTGCGGTCGACCTCGACGTCGAGCCGGGCCGAGAGCGCGTTCACCACGGAGGCGCCCACGCCGTGCAGGCCGCCGGACGCCGCGTACGAGCCGCCGCCGAACTTGCCGCCGGCGTGCAGCTTGGTCATGACGACCTCGACGCCGGAGAGGCCGGTCTTGGGCTCGACGTCCACGGGGATGCCGCGGCCGTTGTCCCGCACCTCCACCGAGCCGTCGTCGTGGAGGATGACTTCGATGTGGTCGCAGTACCCGCCCAGGGCCTCGTCGACCGAGTTGTCGATGATCTCCCACAGGCAGTGCATCAGGCCCCGGCTGTCGGTGGACCCGATGTACATGCCGGGCCGCTTGCGAACCGCCTCGAGCCCCTCAAGGACGAGCAGGTGCCGCGCGGTGTAGTTGGAACCGTCACGGTCTGCGGTCAGCAGCGCACTGGACGGCACGGACGTATCGGCGGTCACGCGGTTCGCTCCTCGCTGAATTTGGAAAGTGGCCTGTGGGGGTAAAGGCCCGGCGTCTGTCACCGGTCAGAGGGTACAGAGGCCTGGTAGAGCCGTTGTCACGCCACCCACGTGAAAACTCATGCTAGTCCAGAGTCGCAAGGGTGTTCGATCCCTCGATGGAGTGACGTGGACATCACGTTCCCTTCGAGGCATGAACCATTTAGGCTCCGGGCACGTCCTCATGAACAACCGGCATCCGCCGGGAGGGCTGAACGAGACTGAACGAGACAAGCAACGCGAAACCCGTAGAGCACCGCAATACGGCTCATTCGCCGCCAACCGGCAGCAGACAGCCTCCTTGGAAGAAGTTTCAAGGAAAAGCCACGAGCGGGAACGTTTTCGGCCTGGTTGGATGTTGACCCTGGTACGACAGCTCGTCGAGCTAGAGAAGAGGCGACGTGACTACTGTTCTGACCCCCGCGAGCCCGCTGACGGCCGCCGACCGCTGCGACCGCTGTGGCGCCCAGGCATATCTGCGCGTCGTGCTGACCAGCGGTGGTGAACTGCTCTTCTGCGCCCACCACGGGCGCAAGTTCGAGCCGGAACTCAAGAAGATCGCCGCGGAAATACAGGATGAGACGGACCGGCTCACCACCGTGCCGAACGCAGTCGAAGAGGACCGCTGACACTCGCATCCACGACGAGCCAGGGGCCGGTCCCGGACCGGCCGGCGGGCGACCGCCCCCACCACCAGGGGGCGGTCGCCCGTTCTCATGCCCCGTTCCCGCCGCTCCGCGCGGGCCGCCCGGCCCTGGCCGGGCTCCTCACGGTCCTCCCGCCCGGCCCCGCCGGGGCCGTCACAGGGGCGGCAGCACCGCCGAGACACGGGTGTAGACCCCCGGGCTCCCCGCCTCGCCGCAGCCGCTCCCCCAGGACACCAGTCCGATGAGCCGCCCACGGGCCACCAGCGGCCCCCCGCTGTCTCCCTGGCACGCGTCCCTGCCGCCGTCGGGATCGCCCGCGCACAGCATCGTGGCGGGCAGGTACCCCCCGCCGCCCGCCTCCGCGGGGTAGGCCTTCGCGCACACGCCGTCGGGCAGCACCTGGACGTTCGCCGCCCGCAGCGTGTAGGCGTACGAGCCGCTGCCCGAGGTGTCGCCCCAGCCGTACACCGCCGCGCTCGTCCCGGGCCGGTAGGCCGGGTCGCCCTGCGGGGCGGTCCTGATGACGTACGTGCGCGGCAGCGCGCTCGCCAGCGTCAGCACCGCCAGGTCGCCGGACTGGGTCTCGGCGTCGTACCGGGGACTGATCCACGCCCCGGTCACCGGAATCTCCCGCCCCCCGGCCTCCCGTAGCTCCGTACGGCCCGCGATGACCTTGAGGTCGCTCAGCTCCTTGACGTCCGTGCCGAGCACCGTCGGCCCGAGACAGTGGGCTGCGGTCACCACCTTGGTGGGCGCGACGACCACACCGCCGCAGAACTGGCCCGAGCGCGTACCCCCGAACCGGTCACGGCTGGAGAGAGCGACGGCCCAGGGACTGTCGGCGGCTCGCACCGGTTCTCCCCCGACGACGACGCTGTCGGCGGCGGCGGGCGCGGGCGTACTGAGCGGCAGGACGGCCGTGGCCATGAGGGCGGCCACGGCCGCGGTCCGCTTCCGGCTGATGGGACGACGCATGCGGTCTCCTGACTCTCCGGTGAACCAGCTTCACCCAGAGTCGGCCAGCGTGCCGTGGCCCGCACCCCAGCCGGGACCCGGCCCGGGCATGCCGGAGGGCCCGGCTCCCCTTCGGGAACCGGGCCCTCCGCCTACGGACGACCGTACGGTCCGACCTCAGTCGAGGTAGTCGCGCAGCACCTGGGAACGCGACGGGTGGCGCAGCTTCGACATGGTCTTCGACTCGATCTGGCGGATCCGCTCACGGGTCACGCCGTAGACCTTGCCGATCTCGTCCAGGGTCTTCGGCTGGCCGTCGGTCAGGCCGAAGCGCATGGAGACCACGCCCGCCTCGCGCTCGGACAGGGTGTCGAGCACGGAGTGGAGCTGCTCCTGGAGGAGCGTGAAGCTGACCGCGTCGGCCGGCACGACCGCCTCGGAGTCCTCGATCAGGTCACCGAACTCGCTGTCGCCGTCCTCGCCGAGGGGGGTGTGCAGCGAGATGGGCTCACGGCCGTACTTCTGGACCTCGATGACCTTCTCGGGGGTCATGTCCAGTTCCTTGGCCAGCTCCTCCGGGGTGGGCTCGCGGCCCAGGTCCTGGAGCATCTGGCGCTGGACGCGCGCGAGCTTGTTGATGACCTCGACCATGTGCACCGGGATACGGATGGTGCGGGCCTGGTCGGCCATGGCGCGGGTGATCGCCTGACGGATCCACCAGGTGGCGTACGTGGAGAACTTGTAGCCCTTGGTGTAGTCGAACTTCTCGACCGCGCGGATCAGACCCAGGTTGCCCTCCTGGATCAGGTCCAGGAAGAGCATGCCGCGGCCGGTGTAGCGCTTGGCCAGGGAGACTACGAGACGGAGGTTGGCCTCCAGCAGGTGGTTCTTGGCGCGGCGGCCGTCCTCGGCGATGATCTCCAGCTCGCGCTTGAGCTTCGGGGCCAGCTTGTCGGAGTTCGCCAGCTTGTCCTCGGCGAACAGACCGGCCTCGATGCGCTTGGCGAGCTCGACCTCCTGCTCGGCGTTGAGGAGCGGGACCTTGCCGATCTGCTTCAGGTAGTCCTTGACCGGGTCGGCCGTGGCACCGGCGACGGCGACCTGCTGCGCGGGCGCGTCGTCCTCGTCCTCGTCCGAGAGCACGAAGCCCTTGTTCTCGCCCTCGGCCTCCTCGTCCTCGCCCTTGCCGGGCGCGACGTCCTCGAGCAGCTCCTCGCCCTCGATGACCTCGTCGGCGTCCTTCTTGGACGTGGCCTTCTTGGCGGTGGTCTTCTTGGCGGCGGTCTTCTTGACCGCCGTCTTCTTGGCGGCGGTCTTCTTGGCGGCCGCCTTCTTGGCAGGGGTACCGGCCTCGTCGGCCGGCGCGTCCGCGCTCTGGGCCGCCGGAGCCGCGGCGGCCGCGACGGACTTCGTCACGGTCGTCTTGGCGGTGACGGTCTTGGTGGCGGTGCGCTTTGCCGGGCTCTTCGCTGCGACGCTCTTGCGGGCGCGCTTCGGCGACTCCGCTGCACTGACCATCAGCGTCACACCCTCTTCCTCGAGGATCTGATTGAGGCTGCGCAGAACATTCTTCCACTGGGTTGGCGGAATCTGGTCAGCCTCGAAGGCCCGACGCACGTCATCGCCGGCGATCTGCCCATCAGCCTTTCCCCGCTCGATGAGCGCCATCACAGACTCGGACTCGGCGATCTCCGGCGGGAGCGTACGGGATGTGCTGGCCGACACGAACAACCTCTCGGAACGATGGAAACGGCTTCCGGCCCCGCCCATGATCGGGCCGGAGCCGACGACCGCCGGCTGGGAATGTGCCGACGACGCGGGCTGAACCTCGGAAGTGGACAGCGCCGTGAACCGGCGGCTGTATTCCCTCCTCGGCTGTCACCTCTTAGGTCATCGCAGGGCTTCGAAGAGCGTTACGCCCAATCCGCGTGGCCCGAGTCACACCCCGTATACGTCCAAATACCCCCAGACCGGGATGTCACCCCCCAGTCCGCCACCGAATCCGCCGTTCACCCGGGTACGCCACCGGCCTCACCCGTGGGCCGGCGGGGGCCGGCACGGGGGATTACGACGTACGCCGTCGCGCGCGGTCCGGGCGCGCCGGGCCCCCCGGACAGTGCCTGGGGCCCGGCGATGTACGCCACGTGCGCGAGGTTCGACGCGCTGTGGACGGTCAGTGCTCGCGCGGCGCGGGAACGACCCGCTCCACCTCCGGGTGGACCATCAGCAGTTGGCGCATGGCCGCCTCGGCGGCCGGACCGTCGCCGGCGGCCAGGGCGTCGACGATGCGCGCGTGGTGGGCGAGGCAGGGCTCGCTGGGGCGGTCACAGCCGGTCGTGGGGGAGCCGGAGACCTGGAGGGCGGCGGAGACGATGCCGGAGAGGTGCTCCAGCATCCGGTTGCCGGCGAGCTGGATCAGCAGGCTGTGGAACTCGGCGTCGGCGCGGGAGAACGTGATCACGTCACCCTGCGCGAAGGCATGGCCCATGATCTCGACCATGTCGCCGAGCCGCTGCTGGACGTCCTCGCGGCCGTGCCCCGCGGCGAGGCGCGCCGCCAGCGGCTCGATCGTCCAGCGCAGCTCGCCGAGCTCGCGGCGCTGGTCCTCGCGCTGCGGCCCGAAGGCCCGCCATTCGATGATGTCCGGGTCGAGCAGGTTCCAGTCGCTGACCGGGCGGACCCGGGTGCCGACGTTCGGGCGGGCGCTGACCAGGCCCTTGGCCTCGAGGACGCGGAGGGACTCGCGCACGACGGTGCGGGAGACCTCGAAGCGCTGACCGATCTCCTCGGGGACGAGCGGCCGGTCGGCGCCCAGGTCGCCGGAGACGATCATCTGGCCGAGCTGCTGGACGAGTTGGCCGTGCAGGCCGCGGCCGCGACTGCCGGCCGACCGCCGGCCCACCCGGCCCAGCTCCGTGTCGGCGCCCTCCCAGGAGGGGAGCCCGACGCGGTCGGCGACGGAAGCCTCCGCGTAGGGGTAGCGGTCCAGTCCGCCCGGAGCCGAGAGGCCGGTCTCCATGGGGCGGGCGGCGGTCATCATGGTGTGCGCAAGGGTACTCACGCATCCTTTGTCGGCGCGCGTTCCACCGCCCTTGAGGTCTTTGGTGAAAAGCACACGAAAGGGTGATCGGCGCTCGCTCGGTAATTGACGCCTTATCGGAAGGAACCGGGCAATTTCCAAGGGAGTTGTGACCGTTTGCAGCGCTATGGTCACCGCTCGGTCACCATCGGCTCCTCAAGGGGCTACCAACGGGCCCGGCGGCGCAACCCGGTGAACAGATAAGCGCACGTGAGAGCCGTCACGGACAACACCAGGGCGGTGCCGACGGGTTGGGCGACCACCCTCGCCGCGGCCAGCAGCCAGCGGTCGGTCTCGTACGGCCACTGTCCCCAGGCCAGTTCCCTCAACCGGCCCGGAAGTCCGGCGATCGAGCGCACCGACGGGCCCACCAGCGCCTTCTGCACGAGGGGGGCGACGACCACCGGTACGGCGAGGACGGCGGCGACGCCCGCCGCGGTCGCCCGGAAGACCCCGGCCGCCAGGAGCCCGGCCCAGGCGCAGCCCGCCGAGAGCCCGGCCCAGCCGACGCAGAGGCCCGGCCAGTTCTCCGGCACGGGGATGGCGCCGGCGCCGTACAGGAGCCGGAGCACCCCGAAGTCGACGGCCGCGACGAGCAGGGCGAGCAGCAGGGCGGTGGCGGAGGTGACGGCGAGCTTGGCGAGGAGCAGGCCGAGGCGGCGCGGGACGGTGCCGCGGCCGGAGGCCAGGACGGGGTGGCGGTACTCCTCGCCGAACGACAGGGCGCCCAGCAGTCCGGCGCCGAGGGCGGCGGGCGGGAGCGGGAGGAGGCCGGGCCAGGCGGCCAGGGCGGCGGGCAGCGGGGCGGCGCCGGTGCGAGCGAGGAACGCGGCGAGGACGGCGGAGCCGACGAGGACGGCGGCGACGACCAGCGGGGTGACGGGCACGCCCGTCAGCCGGCGCAGTTCGTACCGGAGGGGGCGGAGCGGACTGCGGACGGGCCTGGGGACGAGCGGGGGCGGCAGGGGGTGCGGGCTCCCGGCGGCCGGGCGGGAGGCCGGCGGCGGTACGGGGGCGGTGCCCGAGGCGGTGCCCGAGGCGCTGTCCGCGGTGGTACCTGAGGCGGTGCCCGAGGCGGTGCCCGCGGTGGTACCTGAGGCGGTGCCCGAGGCGGTGCCCGCGGTGGTACCTGAGGCGGTGCCCGAGGCGGTGCCCGCGGCGGGCGCCGGTCCGGTGTCGCCGGTCTCGTCCGCGAGTTGGTGGAGGAGGACGCCGTGCCGGAAGGCGGTCTCGCCGATCTCCGCGCAGTCGCTGCCGTACACGCAGAGCCGGTTGCCTTCCTCGGCGACCACTTCGACGGAACGCTGCGCGGCGCGTGCCTCGCGGCCGACGACGGCGGCGAGCCGGGCGGCGTGCGGGGTGCGGACCGCCACACGCGGGCGCAGCCGGGTGCGGGCGAAGGCGGTCACGTCCTGGTCGGCGACCAGCCGCCCTTCGTCGATGGTGACGACGTGGTCCGCCGTGCGGGCGGCCTCCTTGGGGTCGCCGGTGGTGTAGAGCACGGTGCCGCCGTGGGCGGCGTGGGCGCGGAGCAGGCCGAACAGCCAGCCGTTCTCGCGCGGGGACAGTCCGGCGGCCGGCTCGTCGAGGAGCAGCGTGTGCGGGTCACCCAACAGGGCTGCGGCGAGGCCGAGTCGGCGCTCCATGCCCAGGGAGAGGGTGCCGAGCCGCTGGTGCGCCAGGCCGGCGAGGCCGACGATGTCGAGCATGTCGTCGGCGCGGGAGGCGGGTACTCCGGCGGCCGCGCAGAGCATGCGCAGCTGGCCCCGGCAGGTGCGGGCGGGGTGGCCGGGTACGTCGCCGAGGAGGACGCCGACCTCGCGGGCGAGGTGGGCGATGCGGTGGAGGGGGCGGCCGCGGAAGTAGGTGACCCCGCGGCCCGGTTCGAGTTCGAGCATCATGCGCAGGGCGGTGGTCTTGCCCGCGCCGGTGGCGCCGAGCAGGGCGGTGACACCGCCGGGGCGGGCTTCGAAGGTCAGATCGTCCACGGCGGGCGGACGGTCTCGGCGGGGGGTGCTGGTCAGTCCGATTGCCTGGAGCATCGCTTCTCCCGCGGTAGAGGAAACCGCTCGGCGGCAGGGCGGGTACCGCAGCAAGATAACGCGACATATGGGACTTTTGGCGCAGGGTTGGGGCGGGCGCCCGAGGTGTCAGACCTCCGGGCGCAGCATCGGCGGGTTGAGCAGCGTCGCTCCTCCCGCCCTGAACAACTGGGCGGGACGGCCGCCCTGACGCGTCGTGGTGCCGCCCGAGGGGACCAGGAAGCCCGGCGTACCCGTCACCTTCCGGTGGAAGTTGCGCGGGTCGAGCGCGACCCCCCACACCGCCTCGTAGACCCGGCGCAGCTCGCCGACGGTGAACTCCGGCGGACAGAAAGCCGTGGCCAGCGACGAGTATTCGATCTTCGAACGGGCGCGCTCCACCCCGTCGGCCAGGATGCGCGCGTGGTCGAAGGCGAGCGGGGCGGGCTGCTCGTCCTCCCGCCCGGCACCGCCCTCCTGGTCGAGCAGCTCGTCGACCGGGGCCCAGCGCGCGCTGTTGGCGTCCCCGCCGGCCCGGGGCGCCGGAAGGTCGGGGGCGAGCACGAGGTGGGCGACGCTGACCACGCGCATGCGCGGGTCCCGCCGGGGGTCGCCGTAGGTGGCGAGCTGTTCGAGGTGGGCGCCGTTGCCGGCTTCGGGGAGCGGGGTGCCCGGATCGTGGGCGCACAGGCCCGTCTCCTCGACCAGCTCGCGTGCCGCTGCCGCGCCGAGGTCCTCGTCGGGCCGCACGAACCCGCCCGGCAGTGCCCAGCGCCCCTGGAAAGGCGGCTCTCCCCGGCGGACGACCAGTGCGCACAGCGCGTGGCGGCGCACGGTGAGCACCACCAGGTCGACGGTCACGGCGAAGGGCGGGAAGGCCGAGGGGTCGTAGGGCGACATGCGGCGATCATAGTCGTCTTCCTGACGATAAACACGTCCTCCGGCCTTCTCGACGGTCACCTCTTCCCCCGTCCCCAGCCCGCGTCGCCCCGCGTCCACGGGCGGGTGCTTCCCGGCGACGGTCCGTACCCCGTGCGCCGTGCGCGGCACGCCGGGGGGCACCGGGTCATACGCCGAGCTGGAGGCCGGGGGCGGCCTCCTCGACCATGCCCAGCCCCAGCCTGCTGAGCCGCACGGCGAACGGCTCCCCCGCCACGCACAGCCCGGACAGCCGGACCTCCCCGAGCGGGGCTCCGCGCATGGGGTGCAGGGCGACCGTGCCCGCCGGCACGTCCGGGCGGATCCCGGCCACGGCGGTGAGCAGGTGGACGACGGCGGCCGACGCCACGGCGGCGGGACGGCAGGCCGCCGGGTGGGGGACGGGCGCACTGCCGGTGGTGCGCTGGTCCCCCGCGTACATCTCGGGCAGCCGGTAGGAGAAGGCCTCGGCCGCGTCCAGGAGGCCGCGCAGCAGGGAGGTGGCCTCCTTCTCGTACCCGGCGGCGGCCAGGCCCGTGACCGCGACGGCCGTCTCGTGGACCCGGACCGCGCCGGAGCGGTGTCCGAAGGGGTTGTGGGCCGGCTCCTTGGCGCCGAGGCTGCGGAGGCCCCAGCCGCTGTCCATGGCCGGGCTTCCCAGCAGGCGCGCCAGCTGCTCGGTCTGCACCTTGTCGAGCAGCCCCTCGGCCATCCGCCCGCCGCCCAGGAGACCGGTGTCGAGCAGGTGCGCGGCACCGCCGCCCAGGTGCGGCAGCGGCCGGCCGGCGGGGGTGAGCGCGGCGACGGGGCGTCCCCCGCCCGGGTCGTCGAGCCAGAACTCCTCGCGGAAGCGGTGGCGCATGGCGTGGGCCCGGTCGCGCCAGTCGTCCGCGCCGGGACGGCCGCACGCCTCCAGAAGGTCCGCGCCGAGCAGGGCGGCCCGATGGGCGTGGGCCTGCGTCTCGGCGCGGCGGAGGCCGGAGGGGCCGGGCTCGCGCAGCAGACAGCTGTCGTCGGCGGCGGCACGCAGCCAGTGCAGACAGCGCTCGGCGGCGGGCAGCAGCTCCGCGAGGTCCTGGTCCGGCAGGCCCCAGCGCCGGGCTTCGGCCAGCAGGGCGGGGAAGGCGAGGGTCGCTTCCGTGCCGGTGCAGCTGGGCGGCAGGTGGGGGCCGGTGTCGCGCAGCGGTCCGGGGATGCGGCCGGCGCCGGGGACCGGGCCGGTGAGCTGCGTACGGGCCAGGGTGCGGAGCGTGGCGGCGGCGAGCCGGGTGCCGAGCGGAAGGGCCATGCGGGCGGCCCACAGGGCCTCGGCGGGTGCCGGACCGCAGCGCCACGGCACACCCGCCGCCACGTGCAGGCCGGCCGGATGCTCCGGGTCCCGCACGAGGAGCGCCCGCAGATCGGCCAGGCCGGTGCGGAGGAACCGCGCGACGCGCGGGTCGTCGCCCTCGGCGCGGGCGTCGGGGACGCCGAGGGAACCCGGCCTGCCGACGGGCCGTGCGGCGTGCGGGAAGCGGGCCCGTACGTCGATGGCGATGGTGCGGGGGACGCCGGGGTGGAGGTCCAGCTCCCAGCGCAGCAGTCCGGTGGCGGCCAGGGTGTCCTTGGGCGGCGGGTCCGCCGTGACGGTCGCACGGCCGCCGTCGGGTGCCGACCACCGGAGGCCCGCGTCATGGACCGTGGCCCGCAGTTCGGGGCAGGGCCTCCCGGACGCGACGGCGCCCAGGTCGGCGAGGTCGGTGCCCAGGACGAGTTCGACGGGAAGCCGGAGGGAGCGGCCCACGAAGCTGCGGAAGGTGATGCGCTCGCTGCCGTCCGCCTCCCGGACCCGCTCCACGGCGACGCCCGGATCGGGTCCGGGGTCGGCGGAGGTACGCACGACCGAGGTGAACCGCGCCCGGCCGGCGGACTCGAGCCTGCCCTGCACGGCGACCGGGTCGCGGCCGGCCACGCGGAGCCGGCAGCGGGAGAGGACCCGGCGGCCGGAGTGGTAGACGCCCTCGAGTCCCTGGCCGGTGAGCTGCCCCTGCCGTGCCGAGACGGCGAAGGCGGGCAGGGCGACGCAGACGAGGGCGTCGTGCACCGGCGGCAGGTCCGCCGGGCGACCGGGGGCCGGGGCCGCCGGGCCGGCGGCCGGTGGCTGCCGGAACGGCGGAAGGGGGCTACGGGAGGGGACGGTGAGGTCCATGGTGGATGTGCTGAGCCTTCTGTGCGCTCCGGACAGCCGCTGGAGGTACGACGGCACGGGTCGGACGACGCCGCCACTGAGGGGAACGGCGCCACCCGGCCCCGGGTCACGCCCGTCATTCCCCGCTCCTGCTCCGGCGCCCTCCGCCGGGGCGGGCCGCACCGCGGCGGAGGCGGGCCGCGGGCCCCTCGGACCGGGCCGTGCCGGGGGACCCAGGCCCCGTGTCCTTCCCGGCGGAGGACCGCGGGCGGCGCCTGGTGCGGCGGCCCGCTCCGGGCGTCCCCGCCCGGACGCCGAACCGCGCCCGCAGCCCGGACGCGGCCCGCGCCCCGGCCGCTGCCCGCGCGTCGCGCTCCCGGCGGAGGCACCGGCGCAGCGACTCCGGGTCGAGGCCCTCGTTGCAGGCCTGGTGGAGCAGCCTGGCGAAGACGTACTCCGGGTCGGCGTCCAGCGCGAGTCCCAGCGCCACCCGGGCGGCGGGCTCGTCGCCGGTGGACCAGGCGACCCAGCCGGCGAGCGTCAGCGGCGCCGCGGAGTGCTCGACGTAGGCGCCGACGCAACGGCGGGCCAGGGCGCGCCAGAGCCGCAGGGCGGGGGCCGCCCGGTCGCCCTCCATCCACTCCGCCGCCCGGTCCCGGGTCTCCCGGTCCTGGAGGCCCAGGACGACCGCGGCCGCCTCGTCGTCGCCGATCAGCGCGTCGTCCTGGGCGTCGGCCTTCGCCGGGTCCATGATCCGGGGGCTGCCGGCGAGGCGCTCCACCAGCGTCTCCGCGAGCCGGATCGTCTCCGCGCGCACGCCGTCACGGCCCACCGCGTCCAGGATCCGGGGCACCAGGGCGGCGCCGGCGGAGTCGAGCGCCCGCACCTGCCCGGCCGAGGACGCCGTCCCGTCGGGCCACGGGCGCAGCCGCTGCTCCATGTCGCGCAAGGACCCGCGCACCTGGATGCCGGCGTACGCGGCGGCGGCCGCCATCACCGACGTACCGGGCAGGGCCAGGGGGTTGCCCTCGGGCGGGCAGCAGCGGGTGTCGGGGCAGCAGTAGGACCAGAAGCGGCCGTCGGAGATGCAGAGCGCCTCGTACACCGGCACGTCGAGGGTGCCGCAGGCGGTGCGCAGCCGCTGGGCGAGCGGCCGGAGCCGCTCCATGACGCGGCGGCCGGTCTCGCCCTCGGCGGGGTCCTGGCAGAGGAAGACCACGATGCCGTCGGGGCGGGAGCCGCGCCGCTCGCAGCCCTCGACGAGGCATTCGGCGAGCTGCTCGGCGACCGGTGGCCATTCGCGGGGCGAGCCCGGGATGCCGAGCCTGAGCCGGCCGCCGAAGCGGCCGCGGTCGCCGTGCAGGGCGACCATCACGATCGAGTCGGTCGGGTGGTACCCCATCATGTACGGCAGCGCGTCGGCCAGTTCGGCGGGGCCGCGCAGGGTGATCTGCTGCTGGTCGTCGGCGGGTCCGGTGGTGTCGCGGTGCTTGTTCATGGTCACGACGGTCCCGCGGTCGGCGACGGCCGTCGACCCCTGTGGAAAACCGCCGGCCGGCGCGGATCGCCCCTGTCCACAGGCCTGGTGGCCGGCTGGCGCCGCCGGCCCGCGAGTGGTAGACGCGCGCGGCGCGACGTATCCGTACCGCCGCTCGGCCGTCGGTTCGCCCGTTGTCGGACCCGTGCTGTTGCATGGGGGCATGGAGCAGACGAGCAACGCAGGACCCAGCACCCTCCGCGCAGCCGCCGACGCCGTGCTCGCCCGTCTCGTCGGGGACGAGAGCGGTACGGCCAGGCTGCGGGAGGACCAGTGGCGGGCGATCGAGGCGCTCGTCGCCGACAAGCGGCGGGCGCTGGTCGTGCAGCGCACCGGTTGGGGCAAGTCGGCCGTGTACTTCGTGGCGACGTCACTGCTGCGGGAGCGGGGCAGCGGCCCGACCGTGATCGTCTCGCCGCTGCTCGCGCTGATGCGCAACCAGGTCGAGGCGGCGGCTCGGGCCGGTATCCGGGCCCGGACGATCAATTCGGCCAACCCCGAGGAGTGGGAGACGATCCAGCAGGAGGTGGCCGCGGGCGCGGTGGACGTGCTGCTGGTCAGCCCCGAGCGGCTCAACAACCCGGACTTCCGTGACCAGGTACTGCCCCGGCTGGCGGCCGCCACCGGCCTGCTGGTGGTCGACGAGGCGCACTGCATCTCCGACTGGGGCCATGACTTCCGGCCGGACTACCGGCGGCTGCGCACCATGCTCGCCGAGCTGCCGTCCGGCGTCCCGGTGCTGGCCACCACCGCGACGGCCAACGCGCGGGTGACGGCGGACGTCGCCGAACAGCTCGGCACGGGGGCGGGCACGGACGCGCTGGTGCTGCGCGGCCCGCTGGACCGGGAGAGCCTCAGCCTCGGTGTGCTCCGGCTGCCGGACGCGGCGCACCGCCTGGCCTGGCTGGCCGACCACCTCGGGGAGCTGCCCGGCTCGGGGATCATCTACACGCTCACGGTCGCCGCCGCCGAGGAGGTGACCGCCCACCTGCGCCAGTGCGGCCACACGGTGGCCTCCTACACCGGCCGCACGGAGAACGCGGACCGCCAGCAGGCCGAGGAGGACCTGCTGGCGAACCGGGTGAAGGCCCTGGTGGCCACGTCCGCGCTGGGCATGGGGTTCGACAAGCCGGACCTCGGGTTCGTGGTGCATCTGGGTTCGCCGTCCTCCCCCATCGCGTACTACCAGCAGGTGGGACGGGCGGGCCGAGGGGTGGAGCACGCGGAGGTGCTGCTGCTGCCCGGCAAGGAGGACGAGGCGATCTGGCAGTACTTCGCGTCGGTCGCCTTCCCGCCCGAGGAGCAGGTGCGGCGCACCATCGACGTGCTGGCGCACGCGGACCGGCCGCTGTCCCTGCCGGCCCTGGAGCCGCTGGTGGAGCTGCGCCGCACCCGTCTGGAGACGATGCTCAAGGTCCTCGACGTGGACGGCGCGGTACGCCGGGTGAAGGGCGGCTGGACCGCCACGGGGCAGCCGTGGGTGTACGACGCGGAGCGGTACGCCTGGGTGGCCCGGCAGCGGGAGGCGGAGCAGCGGGCCATGCGTGAGTACGCGTCCGCGACCGGGTGCCGGATGGAGTTCCTGCGGCGGCAGCTGGACGACGAGGAGGCGGCCCCGTGCGGGCGGTGCGACAACTGCTCGGGGCCCCGGTTCGACGCGAAGGTGTCGGCGGCCGCGCTGGACGCCGCGCGCGGTGAGCTGGGGCGGCCCGGGGTGGAGGTCGAGCCGCGCAAGATGTGGCCGACCGGGCTGCCGGCGGCCGGGGTCGATCTCAAGGGCCGTATCCCCGCGGGGGAGCTGTGCTTCCCGGGGCGTGCGCTCGGGCGGCTGTCGGACATCGGGTGGGGCAACCGGCTGCGTCCGATGCTGGCGCCCGGTGCGCCGGACGGTCCGGTGCCGGACGACGTGGTGGACGCCGTGGTGCGCGTGCTGGCCGACTGGGCGAAGGGCCCGGGTGGCTGGGCGTCCGGAGCGGCGGACGCCCCGCCCCGCCCGGTGGGCGTGGTCACGGTCGCCTCGCACAGCAGGCCGCGGCTGGTGGGTTCGCTGGGCCGGCGGATCGCCGAGGTGGGCAGGATGCCGCTGCTCGGCGCGGTCGAGTACGTGCCCGAGGCGGCGGACGTCAGGATCTCGCGGACCAACAGCGCGCAGCGGGTGCTGGGGCTGCACCGGGCGCTGGAGGTTCCCCCCGCGCTGGCGGAGGAGCTGGCCGCGGCGGGCGGGCCCGTGCTCCTGGTGGACGACCTCTCGGACAGCGGCTGGACGCTGGCGGTGGCGGCCCGGCTGCTGCGAAGGGCCGGGGCGGCGGGCGCGTTTCCGCTGGTCCTCGCCGTCCAGGGGTGAGGGGACGCGTCATTCCGGGCCGATGGGGAAGGATATGAGTGCCATACCAGAACATTCCAGTCAGCAGCCTCAATTGCTCGTTGCCGCTTGCCCGTTCCGCCAGCAAGAATTGGAATCCGCTCCCCGCACGGCCCGTTCGCGGTCCAGAAGGGCTGTGCCGGTGCGTCCCTCACTCGACCCTGCCCGCTCTGTGGGCGCGTATGCGAAGGGAGGACCGTGACCTTCGGATTCGCTCCGTCCGCAGCCACCTCGATCAGCACGCCCGCCGACTCCGCCAGCCGCCTCGCCCGGATGCTCGAACCCGCCGAGTGGGCGGCGGCCGGCATCCCGCTGCTGCGCAACCCGCGCGAGGTCGTCAGCGGCCTGCACGCCCGCCATCGCCCGACGCCCAGCACCGCGGTCGTGGCCGTCCTCGACCATGAGGAGCGGCTGGCCGCGAGCGCCTCGTTCACCCGCCGTGCCGTGCCGGCGGACGGGTGGGAGTTCCGCAACTCCCTGCTGGCGCACCTCCGCAGGGTCATCCCGCACGACCTGCGGCGGCGCACCCCGGCGCGTACCGCCGTCCTGCTCTACTGCCGGGACGGCGACGAGCGGTGGACGGAGGAGGACGGCGCCTGGATGTGGGGGCTGCGGGACGCCTGCACGCTGCACGGGCTCCGTTGCGGGGCGTACATCACGCTGACCCGCGGCGGCTGGCAGGTGCTGGGCGAGGGCCGTGGCGGGCGGAGCCCGCACTCGGCCTCTCCGCCCGGCAACCTCGCGGACGCCTCCGCCGACGAGATACTTCCGGCTCCGCGCACCGCGAGCGGCGCGGCGGAGCCGTTGCGCCGCACGGCGGCCCGCTGACCGGTCCCCTGTCGTGACCGGCACCCTTGCCGCCGTTCCACCGGCGGCCCGCATCCCGGTCACCGGCCGTCGCCGCCCGCCCCTCATGGGCGCCCGCCCGTCATGGTCGCCCGCTCGTCGCGGGCGCCCCGTCGCGGTCACCCGCTCGTGGCGGGCGCGGGGGCACGGTCACAGCACTCGGTCCCGTAAGGCCGCGCCGCGTGGCCCCGGCCGTGGTC